>NZ_JAHUWS010000023.1:0-2580 GCF_019218965.1 Pseudomonas sp. PDM31
TGTTGGCGCTGATTGAAAACTGACCCACCCTGCCGATTGAAAATTGACCCAGGGCCGTTTGCTGATTTTTGCATCAGCAACTGTGGATAAGCTTAGCAGCAGTGTCCTGCTGACATAGGCACTAAGCCCCACCGCATACAGGCATGCGGCAGGGAATTCCCGGTGTTGATCAAAACGGTTCATCGTCCTCTGTACCGTCATCGTTCTTGCGCTTTCGCTCACGTGATTTGATCTTTGTCTGGTCGACCAAGCTGCTGTGTTGCAGGCGGTAGGACTCGTTGCCCGTTTCGACGATGTGGCAGTGGTGTGTCAGCCGATCCAGCAACGCAGTGGTCATCTTGGCGTCACCGAACACACTCGACCATTCCGAGAAGCTGAGGTTGGTGGTGATGATCACGCTGGTGTGCTCGTATAGCTTGGATAGCAGGTGAAATAACAGGGCACCACCGCTCTGACTGAAGGGCAAATACCCCAGCTCATCGAGTATCACCAGGTCTATGCGAAGCAGTCCTTGAGCGATTCGGCCTGCCTTGCCCTCGTATTTTTCGCGCTCCAGCAAATTGACCAGATCCACCGTGGAGTAGAAGCGCACGCGCTTGTTATGCGTCGTGATCCCGGACACGGCCAAGGCGGTGGCCAGGTGGGTTTTGCCTGTTCCAGGCCCACCGATGAACACGACATTCTGTGCAGTATCGGTGAACTCCAGGCTGGACAGATCCCTGACCAAGCGGGCGTCTGCGCTGGAAGCGCTGAAATCGAAGCCTGCCAAATCACGATGGATGGGGAGTTTGGCCATGTTCATCTGATGATTCACAGAGCGTACGGCGCGATCTGCATGTTCCTGCTGAAGCAGATGTTCGAGCAGCCATTTCGACGACGCCGTCGAGGCTTCGCCTTGGGAGACCAGTTCTTCCCAGGCGCTGGCCATGCCATGCAGCCGAAGTTCTTTGAGTTCCGCCATAAGATCACGCATTGCGAGTCTCCTCATCGGTGGTACGCAGCCGGTCGTAGCGCGCCGTATTGGCGACAGGCGCGACCTTGAGTTGAAGACTGGTTTCGGCAGATGGAGGGGCTGCTGTAGATGTCAGTCGAGCCAGGACATTCAGGATGTGGTCAGCGCTCAAGCTGCCTGATTCAAGTACCAACTCCACAGCCACCAACACGGCATCGAGCCCGGCGATGGGAACTGCCGCCAGTACCTGCGTCATGACTCGATCACCATTGGTGTGACGTCTCAGACCACGCTTGAGAAGCAGCAATGGCTTCGGCAGATCGGCAAACGGAGCGCCATTGCGTAGCGCACCAGGTTTGCGTTCGATGAGTGGGATGTAATGCTGCCAGTCAAAACTGACCTGGTCTCGATCAAAGAGGCGCTCGTGACTGGCAATCATCGTTTCATCGGCGATGACCACTACCCGAGAGGGATACAGGCGGCTGCTGACCCACTGACCGACCCGTTCACACGGCACCGAGTAGCGATTTCGCGTCACGCTGACCAGACAGGTGCTGGAGACCCGCACAGTGCGTTCGACATAACCGTCAAAGGCCGTGGGCATTGGCATCATTTCCACCCGTTCCAGTTCCAGGACGTCCGCCACCGTCAGCCCGTTGTACTGTGGGTGCAGCAACTCGTTCCAGAGCGCACGACAGCGTTGGCCGAGCCAGACATTCAGTTCTTCAAAGGTGTGGAACATACAATCTTGAGCATCGAGCCAGATGCGTCTCCGGCTGTCCTGGACGTTCTTTTCGACGATGCCTTTTTCCCAGCCGGAGGCCACGTTGCAGAAGTCTGAGTCGAACAGGTAGTGTGCGCACATAACGGCAAACCGGGCATTGACCGTGCGGCCCTTACCCTTGTTGACCTTGTCGACAGCGGTCTTCATGTTGTCGTAGATGCCGCGACGCGGCACCCCACCTAACGCGCCAAACGAGCGGGTATGGGCATCGAACAACATCTCGTGGCCTTGGCTGGGATACGCAACCAACCAAAATGCGCGACTGGCGCACAGCTTCATGTGGGAGACCTGGATGCGTCGAAACAGGCCGCCGATCAGCAGACCTTCTTCGCTCCAGTCGAACTGAAAGGCCTCGCCGAGTGCGAACGTCAACGGTACAAAGGCCCGTAAGGATTTGCCTTGCTCACCGCGCCACGAACGTATGAAGGCGGTGAGCTGGCTGTAGCCGCCGTCGTAACCCTCTGCCTTGATCTGCTCGAAGAGCGCTTTGGCGCTCCTGCGGTTGTGCTTTGCCCGAAATGAATCGGCTTTGAGCGCTTGCTCCAGCGTCTGGTGAAACGGACTGAGTTTGTTGGAGGCTGCGCACCGCAGGTACGCCGGTTGAGTGGCTTCGGGTGCTCTGACCCATTTTCGGATGGTGTTTCTCGACAGCCCGGTACGCTTGGCTATCTGATGCAGCGACAGCTTGTCGCGAAAATACATGCGCCGAATTTTGCCCATCATTTCCATGCTGATCACCCTGTGTTCTCCTGCTCAAAAATTGAGCAGAAGCAGTTGAACACCTGGGTCAGTTTTCAGTCGGCAGAACAGCCTTTACTGGGTCAGTTTTCGGTCAGCGGCAACA
>NZ_JAHUWS010000025.1:0-1541 GCF_019218965.1 Pseudomonas sp. PDM31
CGGCCATAGTGGGTGATAGCCCTGTACGCGAAAATCTCTTAGTCATGAAATCGAGTAGGACGGAGCACGAGAAACTTTGTCTGAATATGGGGGGACCATCCTCCAAGGCTAAATACTACTGACTGACCGATAGTGAACTAGTACCGTGAGGGAAAGGCGAAAAGAACCCCGGAGAGGGGAGTGAAATAGATCCTGAAACCGTATGCGTACAAGCAGTGGGAGCCCACTTTGTTGGGTGACTGCGTACCTTTTGTATAATGGGTCAGCGACTTATTTTCAGTGGCGAGCTTAACCGAATAGGGGAGGCGTAGCGAAAGCGAGTCTTAATAGGGCGTCTAGTCGCTGGGAATAGACCCGAAACCGGGCGATCTATCCATGGGCAGGTTGAAGGTTGGGTAACACTAACTGGAGGACCGAACCGACTACCGTTGAAAAGTTAGCGGATGACCTGTGGATCGGAGTGAAAGGCTAATCAAGCTCGGAGATAGCTGGTTCTCCTCGAAAGCTATTTAGGTAGCGCCTCATGTATCACTGTAGGGGGTAGAGCACTGTTTCGGCTAGGGGGTCATCCCGACTTACCAAACCGATGCAAACTCCGAATACCTACAAGTGCCGAGCATGGGAGACACACGGCGGGTGCTAACGTCCGTCGTGAAAAGGGAAACAACCCAGACCGTCAGCTAAGGTCCCAAAGTTATGGTTAAGTGGGAAACGATGTGGGAAGGCTTAGACAGCTAGGAGGTTGGCTTAGAAGCAGCCACCCTTTAAAGAAAGCGTAATAGCTCACTAGTCGAGTCGGCCTGCGCGGAAGATGTAACGGGGCTCAAACCATACACCGAAGCTACGGGTATCACTTAGGTGATGCGGTAGAGGAGCGTTCTGTAAGCCTGTGAAGGTGAGTTGAGAAGCTTGCTGGAGGTATCAGAAGTGCGAATGCTGACATGAGTAACGACAATGGGTGTGAAAAACACCCACGCCGAAAGACCAAGGTTTCCTGCGCAACGTTAATCGACGCAGGGTTAGTCGGTCCCTAAGGCGAGGCTGAAAAGCGTAGTCGATGGAAAACAGGTTAATATTCCTGTACTTCTGGTTATTGCGATGGAGGGACGGAGAAGGCTAGGCCAGCTTGGCGTTGGTTGTCCAAGTTTAAGGTGGTAGGCTGGAATCTTAGGTAAATCCGGGATTCTAAGGCCGAGAGCTGATGACGAGTGTTCTTTTAGAACACGAAGTGGTTGATGCCATGCTTCCAAGAAAAGCTTCTAAGCTTCAGGTAACCAGGAACCGTACCCCAAACCGACACAGGTGGTTGGGTAGAGAATACCAAGGCGCTTGAGAGAACTCGGGTGAAGGAACTAGGCAAAATGGCACCGTAACTTCGGGAGAAGGTGCGCCGGTGAGGGTGAAGTACTTGCTGCGTAAGCCCACGCCGGTCGAAGATACCAGGCCGCTGCGACTGTTTATTAAAAACACAGCACTCTGCAAACACGAAAGTGGACGTATAGGGTGTGACGCCTGCCCGGTGCCGGAAGGTTAATTGATGG
>NZ_JAHUWS010000026.1:0-1459 GCF_019218965.1 Pseudomonas sp. PDM31
CGTAAGCCCACGCCGGTCGAAGATACCAGGCCGCTGCGACTGTTTATTAAAAACACAGCACTCTGCAAACACGAAAGTGGACGTATAGGGTGTGACGCCTGCCCGGTGCCGGAAGGTTAATTGATGGGGTTAGCTAACGCGAAGCTCTTGATCGAAGCCCCGGTAAACGGCGGCCGTAACTATAACGGTCCTAAGGTAGCGAAATTCCTTGTCGGGTAAGTTCCGACCTGCACGAATGGCGTAACGATGGCGGCGCTGTCTCCACCCGAGACTCAGTGAAATTGAAATCGCTGTGAAGATGCAGTGTATCCGCGGCTAGACGGAAAGACCCCGTGAACCTTTACTATAGCTTTGCACTGGACTTTGAATTTGCTTGTGTAGGATAGGTGGGAGGCTTTGAAGCGTGGACGCCAGTCTGCGTGGAGCCATCCTTGAAATACCACCCTGGCAACTTTGAGGTTCTAACTCAGGTCCGTTATCCGGATCGAGGACAGTGTATGGTGGGTAGTTTGACTGGGGCGGTCTCCTCCTAAAGAGTAACGGAGGAGTACGAAGGTGCGCTCAGACCGGTCGGAAATCGGTCGTAGAGTATAAAGGCAAAAGCGCGCTTGACTGCGAGACAGACACGTCGAGCAGGTACGAAAGTAGGTCTTAGTGATCCGGTGGTTCTGTATGGAAGGGCCATCGCTCAACGGATAAAAGGTACTCCGGGGATAACAGGCTGATACCGCCCAAGAGTTCATATCGACGGCGGTGTTTGGCACCTCGATGTCGGCTCATCACATCCTGGGGCTGAAGCCGGTCCCAAGGGTATGGCTGTTCGCCATTTAAAGTGGTACGCGAGCTGGGTTTAGAACGTCGTGAGACAGTTCGGTCCCTATCTGCCGTGGACGTTTGAGATTTGAGAGGGGCTGCTCCTAGTACGAGAGGACCGGAGTGGACGAACCTCTGGTGTTCCGGTTGTCACGCCAGTGGCATTGCCGGGTAGCTATGTTCGGAATAGATAACCGCTGAAAGCATCTAAGCGGGAAACTAGCCTCAAGATGAGATCTCACTGGGACCTTGAGTCCCCTGAAGGGCCGTCGAAGACTACGACGTTGATAGGTTGGGTGTGTAAGCGCTGTGAGGCGTTGAGCTAACCAATACTAATTGCCCGTGAGGCTTGACCATATAACACCCAAGCAATTTGCGCTTAAGAGCCAGATTGCGGTGTGTGAAGACGAAAGAACCGAAAGTTCGAATCTTACAAACACCGAAAGCTATCACATACCCAATTTGCTGAAGCGAGGCCGACTGGCCACGACTCGGTACCCGAATTTCTTGACGACCATAGAGCATTGGAACCACCTGATCCCATCCCGAACTCAGCAGTGAAACGATGCATCGCCGATGGTAGTGTGGGGTTTCCCCATGTGAGAGTAGGTCATCGTCAAGATTAAATTCCGAAACCCCTATCTGC
>NZ_JAHUWS010000027.1:0-1324 GCF_019218965.1 Pseudomonas sp. PDM31
AATGCCACTACCGGCGTGGTCAGCTACAGCTACACCCTCACCGATAACGAAGCGCACCCAACCGCCAACGGCGCCAACACGCTGTCCGAGCAGTTCGCCGTGACCGTGGTCGATGACAACGGCACCACCGCCAATGCCAGTCTCGACGTCAACGTTGTGGACGACCTGCCTGCCGGGGTGAACGACAGCAATGCGAGTACTGCCTCGGAATCCCTGCTGACCCTCAACGGCAATGTGCTGACCAACGACGTACAGGGCGCCGACCGCGTACCGACTGGCGAAAACGTCGGCCCGATCACCCCCGGCACCTTCAACGGCACTTACGGCACCCTGGTGTTGAATGCCAACGGTACTTACACCTACACCCTCAACACCACCGACGCCGACTTCAAAGCCCTGCACGGCGGCGGTGACGGCAGCGAAAGCTTCCAGTACACCATCACCGACGCGGACGGCGACACCAGCACCGCCAACCTGGTGCTGCAGATCCACAACAACGACGACACCGTGACCCTCGACGGCCTGAACGTCTACGGTGGAGAGCTGACCGTCTACGAGAAAAACCTCAGCGACGGCAGCAACCCAGCCACCTCGGCGCTGACCCAGAGCGGCACCTTCACCGTGACGGCGCTGGACGGCCTGCAAACCCTGACCGTCGGCGGCATCGCCGTGGTCACCAACGGCGTGGCGGCGGGCTTCCCGCAATCGGCACCTACCCCGTTGGGCAGCACCCTGACCATCACCGGTTACAACCCGGCCACGGGCGTGATCAGCTACAGCTACACCCTGGTCGATAACGAAACCCACCCGAACGCCAACGGCGCCAACAGCGTCGTCGAGAACTTCAGCGTCGTCGCTACCGACACCGATGGCGACAGTGCAACCGGGCAGATCAACGTCAACATCGTCGACGACCTGCCGAAGGGTGTAAACGACAGCAACGGCACCGCCTCGGAATCCTTGCTGACCCTCAACGGCAATGTGCTGACCAACGACGTACAGGGCGCCGACCGTGTACCGACCGGCGAAAATGCCGGCCCGATCACCCCCGGCACCTTTAACGGCACTTATGGCACCCTGGTGTTGAATGCCAACGGCACCTACACCTACACCCTGAACACCACGGACGCCGACTTCAAAGCCCTGCACGGCGGCGGTGACGGCAGCGAAAGCTTCCAGTACACCATCACCGACGCGGACGGCGACACCAGCACCGCCAACCTGGTGCTGCAGATCCACAACAACGACGACACCGTGACCCTCGACGGCCTGAACGTCTACGGTGGAGAGCTGACCGTCTACGAGAAAAACCTCAGCGACGGCA
>NZ_JAHUWS010000028.1:0-1313 GCF_019218965.1 Pseudomonas sp. PDM31
TGTCCCGTCCTGAATAAGGTTTACACCTTCTGACCTATTTTCAGGAGGGAGCAATGGATTCGGGGAAAAGGCGCAGTCAGCGCGATTACACGCTGGCTTTTAAATTGTCGGTGGTCGATCAGGTCGAAAAGGGCGAGTTGAGTTATAAAGAGGCTCAACGGCGCTATGGCATCCAGGGTCGGTCAACGGTGTTGGTGTGGTTACGCAAGCATGGTCGGCAGGATTGGAGCCAAGGCGCGTCTATTCGAGTGCTGAGGAAGAGTTCCATGGCCGAGTCCACGGTACCGCTGTCACCCGAGCAGCGGATCAAAGAGCTTGAAGAGCAGCTTGAACTGAGCAATCAAAAGGCTCAGTTTTTCGAGGCTGTCGTAAACGTCTTGAAGAACGACTACGGTGTATCCATCGTAAAAAAGCGACCCGGCAAGTCCTCGCGCAAGGGCAAGTCAAAGACCTGAGTATCAGCAGGGCTTGCCTGTTCATGGGCATTTCACGTCAGGCTTACTACAAGCGCAACCGAGCGTTTGATGCGAAGGCTAGCGACGATCAAAAGGTCGTGGATTTCGTCTTGGAAAAGCGGCGGCGCCAGCCAAGGCTGGGAACACGCAAGCTGCATTATATGCTGCATGCCGAAGCAGAAACGAGGCTGCGGGTGGGGCGCGATCGCCTGTTCAGCATCCTGCGAGAAGCGCGAGAATTGGTCCCTCGCAAGCGGGCATACCACAAGACTACCCACAGCCATCATCGATTTCGCCGCCATCCAAACCTACTCAAGGCAGGCCCGCAGCAAATCATTGCCTGTGCTCCTGAGCAAGTTTGGGTTGCGGATATAACCTATCTGCCTACCCAGGAGAGCGTTGCTTATCTGAGCCTGATCACCGACGCATACTCGCGTAAAATAGTGGGACATCATGTGCATGAGAGCTTGCATACAGAGTCGGTGCTCAAAGCGCTGAAGAAGGCTGTGGGAGGAAGGAAAACCAAGCAGCCGCTGGTTCATCACTCAGACCGTGGGGCCCAGTATTGCTCCGACCTTTATCAGCGTTTTCACACCAAACACGGGGTCATTTGTTCGATGACCGATGGCTATGACTGCTATCAGAACGCGATGGCGGAGCGAATAAACGGGATTTTGAAGACGGAGTTTTTGCTGCATCGCCCCAAGAACCTGGCCGACGCGGTGAGAATGGTTGATGAATCAGTGCTGATCTACAACGCGGAGCGGCCACATCTGGCCTTGAAATACAAAACGCCCGATGCGGTGCATCGGGCGTTTTGAGACTGAAACAGGTGTAAACCTATTTCAGGACTAGACA
>NZ_JAHUWS010000029.1:0-919 GCF_019218965.1 Pseudomonas sp. PDM31
AGAAGTAGCTAGTCTAACCTTCGGGAGGACGGTTACCACGGTGTGATTCATGACTGGGGTGAAGTCGTAACAAGGTAGCCGTAGGGGAACCTGCGGCTGGATCACCTCCTTAATCGACGACTCAGCTGCTCCATAAGTTCCCACACGAATTGCTTGATTCATTGAAGAAGACGATAGAAGCAGCCCGAAATTGGGTCTGTAGCTCAGTTGGTTAGAGCGCACCCCTGATAAGGGTGAGGTCGGCAGTTCGAATCTGCCCAGACCCACCAATTTTGTTGTGTGGGAACCTGTAGAAATACGGGGCCATAGCTCAGCTGGGAGAGCGCCTGCCTTGCACGCAGGAGGTCAACGGTTCGATCCCGTTTGGCTCCACCATAAACTGCTTCTGATTGTATAAAGCTTAGAAATGAGCATTCCATCAAGACGATGGTGAATGTTGATTTCTAGTCTTTGACTAGTTCGTTCTTTAAAAATTTGGGTATGTGATAGAAAGATAGACTGAACGTTACTTTCACTGGTAACGGATCAGGCTAAGGTAAAATTTGTGAGTTCTCTTAGTTGAGAAATTCGAATTTTCGGCGAATGTCGTCTTCATAGTATAACCAGATTGCTTGGGGTTATATGGTCAAGTGAAGAAGCGCATACGGTGGATGCCTTGGCAGTCAGAGGCGATGAAAGACGTGGTAGCCTGCGAAAAGCTTCGGGGAGTCGGCAAACAGACTTTGATCCGGAGATGTCTGAATGGGGGAACCCAGCCATCATAAGATGGTTATCTTGTACTGAATACATAGGTGCAAGAGGCGAACCAGGGGAACTGAAACATCTAAGTACCCTGAGGAAAAGAAATCAACCGAGATTCCCTTAGTAGTGGCGAGCGAACGGGGACTAGCCCTTAAGTGGCTTTGAGATTAGCGGAACG
>NZ_JAHUWS010000002.1:0-712004 GCF_019218965.1 Pseudomonas sp. PDM31
TTTCAAGGAATCCTTAACAACTTCAACCACTTGCGCTTTCGATCTCTCGTCAGCGGGAGGCGAATTCTACAGCGTTACACGCTGCTGTCAACACCTCTTTTTCAACTCCCTTTCGGCTTCGATGAACTGAAGCAACTTGCTGTCGAAAACTGCGTAACTCATTGTTTACCAAGGAGTTTTCCGTTTCGACTGCGCCGGAAGTGGGGCGAATTATAGGCTTCCAGAATCTGCCGTCAAGCGCTGATATTGCTTTTCTATCAATAACTTGTGAAAAGGGGCGAAACGGCCGGTTTCCCTCGTAGAAGGATGCCAAAAACACCTCTCTATATAGAAGGAGCCAATCAAAGTACCCCCGACTCCCTTAATGCAGCCACTTCGGCAACTCCCACTCCCAGGACTCGCTGCAAAACCTCCAGCGTATGCTCACCCAGCAAAGGAGGCGCATGTCGGTATTCCACCGGCGTCTCGGACAGTCGAATCGGGCTAGCCACCTGGGGCACCATTCCAGCCAGTGCATGGGGCAGCTCGATCGCCAACCCGCGCGCCTTGACCTGAGGGTCGGCAAACATCTGCGCCAGGTCATTGATTGGCCCGCACGGCACCCCGGCCTGCTCCAGCTGCGCCACCCATTCTGTCGTAGTCTTGAATACCGTTGCCTGGCGGATCAGAGGTATCAGCACCGCCCGGTTCGCCACCCGCAGCTTATTAGTAGCGAAACGCGGATCGTCAGCCCATTGCGGCTGGCCGGCCACTTCAGCGAACTTGCGGAACTGGCCGTCATTCCCGACCGTAAGGATGAAATCACCATCCGCTGTAGGAAAGTCCTGATAAGGCACGATATTCGGATGTGCATTGCCCAGTCGCTTTGGGGCATTGCCCGTCGTCAGGTAGTTCATGGCCTGGTTAGCCAGGCACGCCACCTGAACATCCAGCAGCGCCATATCAATATGCTGACCGCCACCATCGTGATCCCGGTGCGCGAGCGCCGCGAGGATTGCCACGGTCGAATAGAGCCCGGTCAGGATATCCGTCAGCGCCACGCCAACTTTCACCGGCCCCGCGCCGTCTTCGCCCTCAGGTCGCCCCGTCAGGCTCATGAGCCCGCCCAGCCCCTGGATCATGAAGTCATAACCCGCGCGCCTGGCATAAGGGCCGGTCTGGCCAAACCCGGTGATCGAGCAATAAATCAGGTCCGGGTTGATCGCCTTCAGTGATTCATAGTCCAGACCATAGGCCGCCAGACCTCCGACCTTGAAGTTTTCAATCAGGATGTCCGACTTGGCCGCCAGCTCACGCACTAACTTCTGCCCCTCGGGGCGAGTGAAGTCGATGGTGACCGATTGCTTGTTGCGATTGGCCGACAAGTAATAAGCAGCCTCGCTGGTGTTCTCGCCATAAGCGTCTTTAAGGAAAGGCGGGCCCCAGGCGCGCGTGTCATCGCCATTGCCCGGGCGCTCGACCTTGATCACCTCGGCGCCAAGGTCGGCCAGGATCTGTCCCGCCCATGGCCCGGCCAGCACCCTCGACAAATCCAGTACCCGTAGATGCGAAAGCGCGCCCATGCCCGTTCTCCTTAATAGAACGCCTGGATGCCGGTTTGCGCACGCCCCAGAATCAGCGCATGGACGTCATGAGTACCTTCATAGGTATTCACCACTTCCAGGTTGACCAGGTGGCGGGCGACGCCGTATTCGTCGGAGATGCCGTTGCCGCCCAGCATGTCGCGGGCCATGCGCGCGATGTCCAGGGACTTGCCGCAGGAGTTGCGCTTCATCATCGAAGTGATTTCGACGGCCGCGGTGCCTTCATCCTTCATGCGACCCAGACGCAGGCAGCCTTGCAGCGCCATGGTGATTTCGGTCTGCATGTCCGCCAGTTTCTTCTGGATCAACTGAGTGGCGGCCAGCGGGCGGCCGAACTGTTGACGATCCAGGGTGTATTGGCGAGCGGTGTGCCAGCAGAACTCGGCCGCACCCAGCGCACCCCAGGAAATGCCATAACGCGCCGAGTTGAGGCAGGTGAACGGACCTTTCAGGCCACGGACATCCGGGAAGATGTTTTCTTCCGGCACAAATACGTTGTCCATGACGATCTCACCGGTGATCGATGCCCGCAGGCCGACCTTGCCGTGGATCGCTGGAGCGCTCAGGCCTTTCCAGCCCTTCTCCAGCACGAAGCCACGGATATCGCCGGCGTCATCCTTGCCCCAGACCACGAACACGTCGGCGATCGGGCTGTTGGTGATCCACATCTTGCTGCCGGTCAGGCTGTAGCCGCCTTCCACTTTGCGTGCACGAGTGATCATCGCGCCCGGGTCGGAGCCATGGTCGGGTTCGGTCAGGCCGAAGCAACCAATCCATTCGCCCGAGGCCAGTTTCGGCAGATATTTCTGCTTCTGTGCTTCGGTACCGAACTCATTGATCGGAACCATCACCAGCGAGGACTGCACACTCATCATCGAACGATAGCCGGAGTCGATACGTTCGACTTCACGGGCAATCAGACCGTAGCTGACGTAGTTCAGGCCGCTGCCGCCGTACTGCTCGGGGATAGTTGCACCCAACAGGCCCACTTCGCCCATTTCCCGAAAGATCGCCGGATCGGTCTTCTCATGACGAAAAGCTTCGAGGACACGCGGTGCGAGCTTGTGCTGAGCGAATTGCGCGGCAGTGTCGCGAATCATCCGCTCTTCTTCGGTGAGCTGTTGATCCAGCAGAAGGGGATCGATCCAGTTGAAGCTAGCTTTACCGCCCATGAGTGTGTCCTCTCGAATCGGGTCAAATAACGTGGACTGATCCTAGGCCTGGCAAACCGTTACCGCAAACGAGGATTTTGCATACTGTTGTGCTAATTTCTCACTCCGTAACATCGTAAATGCGCGTTTGTGCGCTGTATTAGTGAGGCAGGAGTACATGCGCAGGAAGATACCCAGCACTACCGCCCTTATCAGCTTCGAAGCTGCGGCTCGACACGAGAGCTTCACAAAGGCTGCCCAGGAACTTTCGTTGACCCAGGGAGCGATTTGCCGGCAGATCGCCAGCCTGGAGGAATTTCTCGGCGTGGAACTGTTTCGACGCTCACGACGCGGAGTCAAGCTGACGGAAGCAGGACTTTCCTATAGCCGCCGCGTAGCCACGCAACTCGATGCCGTGGAGCGAGACACCCTCTCGGTGATGGGCCAACAGGGGACCAACGTGATCGAACTCGCGGTGGTGCCGACCTTCGGTACTCAATGGCTACTGCCCCGCCTCAAGGACTTCCAGCACAAGCATCCGGAAGTGACGGTCAACCTGACCAACCGCACCCGCCCCTTTCTGTTTGCCGATACCGATTTCGACGCCGCGATATATTTCGGGGACGCAGACTGGTCAGGTACCGAATCCCACAGGCTGATGGGCGAAAATCCGATGCCCGTGTGCAGCCCCAACCTGCTGGGGAACAAAGCAGCCCTGACGCCCGGTGAAATCGCCGATCTGCCTCTGCTGCAACAAACCACCCGCCCCTACGCCTGGCGCCAGTGGTTCGACTCCCAACATCTAAACGTCCCCCGCGACATGACAGGCCCCCGTTACGAGTTATTCTCAATGCTGGCCCAGGCAGCCATGCACGACATGGGCATCGCCCTGATCCCGCCCTTCCTGATTCAGAGAGAACTGACCGAGAAACGACTGGTGATCGCCAACCCCCAAGCCCTGTCGAGCATCAAGGCGTATTACCTGATGATTCCCGAAAGAAAGGTCGAATCAGCATCATTGAGGGCTTTCCGTGACTGGCTGGTGCATCAGGCACACAGCTACAGCCTAGAAGGATAAAGGCGCGCAACAGTTACTTGACCTCGTAGTCAGTAAAAAATGACACCTACAGATGTACGTATATGTCGCATAAACCTAACTGTGCGAAATCATCCTGAAAATCTCCTGGAAGCTACGGTAGGCACGGCTTTGAGCCACTATTACGCAGCAATGCCGCATCATTCATATGGCCGATGCGTAAAATCCACAAATCACCCAATATTCCCTGTAGCCCTTGATCTGCAAGGGATTGACCCGGGTAGTTGCGACATTCGGTCACGGGGTGACTTGTAGTTAATTTTCCGTCACCCATCATAATTCCTTGAAGGGTGCAAAGTTCGCCTGCAAAATGCCGCGCCCCGCCCTTTATTTGTGCGGGATCGTGCTGATCGGCCGCCCCAGCTGCGCCATCCGTAGTGCCTGGGTTTACTCAATAAGATCACGCAGGAGATTTGACGTGCACATTGGTGTTCCTCTCGAAACCCAGACCGGTGAAACTCGGGTTGCTGCAACCCCGGAAACCATCAAGAAGCTGATCAGCCAGGGTCATAAGGTCACAGTCCAAAGCGGCGCCGGCGTTAATGCCAGTGTTGTAGACAGTGCCTATGAAGCGGCAGGCGCAACCATTGGCAGCGCCAGTGATGCGTTTGGTGCAGAGCTGATCTTGAAAGTAGTCGCTCCCAGCGACAGCGAACTGGCGCTGATCAAAAGCGGCACCGTTGTGGTGGGGATGCTCAATCCTTTCAACAATGAAACCATCGCCAAGATGGCCGAATGCGGCATCACCGCCTTTGCCCTGGAGGCTGCGCCACGCACTTCCCGCGCTCAGAGCCTGGATGTGCTGTCCTCGCAAGCCAACATCGCCGGCTACAAGTCCGTATTGCTGGCCGCTCATTACTACCCTCGTTTCATGCCGATGCTGATGACAGCTGCGGGCACCGTAAAAGCGGCGCGCGTACTGATCCTTGGCGCCGGTGTCGCCGGCTTGCAAGCCATTGCCACGGCCAAGCGCCTGGGTGCGGTGATCGAAGCCTCGGACGTACGCCCTGCAGTAAAAGAGCAGATCGAATCCCTCGGCGCCAAGTTCGTCGACGTGCCTTACGAGACCGATGAAGAGCGTGAGTGCGCTGTCGGTGTCGGCGGTTACGCGCGACCAATGCCGGCCAGCTGGATGCAGCGCCAGGCCGTGGCCGTGCACGAACGCGCCAAGCAGGCCGACATCGTCATCACCACCGCCCTGATCCCGGGCCGTAAGGCACCGACGCTATTGAGCGCGGAAACCGTGGCACAGATGAAACCCGGCTCGGTGGTCATCGACCTCGCGGCGGCACAGGGCGGTAACTGCCCGCTGACCGTGGCCGATCAGGTGGTCGTCGAAAACGGCGTGACCATCGTCGGCCCGACCAACCTGGCGGCCGCGGTTGGCGCCGATGCCTCGGCACTGTACGCACGCAACCTGCTGGACTTCATGAAACTGTTGTTCGATAAAGAAGGACAACTGGTGATCAACCTTGAAGACGATATCGTCGCCGCGTGCCTGATGTGCCGCGACGGCCAGATCGTGCGCAAGAACGGCTGAGGATAAAAACAATGGAAGACATGCTGATCTCTCACGGTATCTACAACCTGATCATCTTCGTGCTGGCTATCTATGTGGGCTACCACGTGGTCTGGAACGTGACACCTGCACTGCACACACCACTGATGGCCGTGACCAACGCCATCTCGGCCATCGTCATCGTCGGCGCCATGCTGGCTGCCGCCCTTACTGTGACGCCGCTGGGCAAGACCATGGGCACCCTGGCCGTGGCCCTGGCCGCGGTCAACGTGTTTGGTGGCTTCCTGGTTACCCGGCGCATGCTGGAAATGTTCAAGAAGAAAGCTGCGGCAAAAGCTCCGGCAGCCAAGGCCGACGCAGTCAAGGCTGAGGTGCAGCAAGCATGAGCATGAATCTGGTTACCTCCCTGTATTTGATCGCCTCGGTCTGCTTCATCCAGGCGCTCAAGGGACTCTCGCACCCAACCACGTCGCGTCGTGGCAACCTGTTCGGCATGCTCGGCATGGGCCTGGCGATCCTGACCACGGTCGGCCTGATCTATAAACTGGGCTCCGAACTGGCCCAGGACGGCATCGTCTACGTGATCGTCGGCCTGCTGATCGGTGGTACCGCCGGTTCGATCATGGCCAAGCGCGTTGAAATGACCAAAATGCCGGAACTGGTCGCCTTCATGCACAGCATGATCGGCCTGGCTGCCGTGTTCATCGCCATTGCCGCAGTGGTTGAACCGCAGTCCCTGGGCATCGTTCAACAGCTGGGTGATCCGATTCCGGCGGGCAACCGTCTGGAACTGTTCCTTGGCGCCGCCATTGGTGCAATCACCTTCTCAGGCTCCGTGATCGCTTTCGGCAAGCTGTCGGGCAAGTACAAGTTCCGCCTGTTCCAGGGCGCACCGGTGCAGTTCCGCGGCCAACACAAACTGAACCTGTTGCTGGGCATGGCCACACTGGCCCTGGGCATCACCTTCATGCTGACCGGCGACCTCAACGCCTTTGCCCTGATGCTGGCCCTGGCCTTCGTCATGGGCGTGCTGATCATCATCCCGATCGGTGGCGCGGACATGCCGGTCGTCGTGTCGATGCTCAACAGCTACTCCGGTTGGGCTGCGGCGGGTATCGGCTTCTCGCTGAACAACTCGATGCTGATCATCGCTGGCTCGTTGGTAGGCTCCTCCGGTGCGATCCTCTCGTACATCATGTGCAAGGCGATGAACCGTTCCTTCTTTAACGTACTGCTAGGCGGTTTCGGCAATACAGCCGAAGCAGGTCCTGCAGGTGCCCAGGAGGCCCGCCCGGTGAAATCCGGCTCGGCCGACGACGCCACCTTCCTGCTGACCAACGCCGACACCGTGATCATCGTTCCGGGCTACGGCCTGGCGGTAGCACGGGCGCAGCACGCGCTCAAAGAGCTGACCGAGAAGCTGACCCATCGCGGCGTGACCGTGAAGTACGCCATCCACCCGGTTGCCGGTCGTATGCCTGGCCACATGAACGTATTGCTGGCCGAGGCTGAAGTGCCTTATGACCAGGTGTTCGAGATGGAAGACATCAACTCCGAGTTCGGCCAGGCCGACGTGGTGCTGGTGCTCGGCGCCAACGACGTGGTCAACCCGGCCGCCAAGAACGATCCGAAATCGCCGATTGCCGGCATGCCGATTCTCGAAGCGTTCAAGGCCAAGACCATCATCGTCAACAAACGCTCGATGGCCAGCGGCTATGCCGGCCTGGACAACGAACTGTTCTACCTGGACAAAACCATGATGGTGTTCGGCGACGCGAAGAAAGTCATCGAAGACATGGTCAAAGCCGTCGACTAAACCTCAGCGGCATACAGAACGCCCCGACTCGTCGGGGCGTTTTTGTTTGCGTAAATCGTCGGACAAAACTACGCTTTTGTTACCGATCCGGTAACGGTGTTTTGCTCTAAAGGCCCGGAATAGACACCTCTATTGCGACCTTGGTAGCGGGACAGAAGCCGGCGTAATTCACTAGACTGCACGCCCTGCTACCTGTTTCCCGAGATAACCATCCATGTACCGTGACCGAATTCGCCTGCCTTCCTTGTTGGACAAAGTGATGAGCGCTGCCGACGCTGCCGCCCTGATTGAAGACGGCATGACTGTCGGCATGAGCGGTTTCACCCGCGCGGGCGAAGCCAAGGCTGTACCTCAAGCACTGGCCGAGCGCGCCAAGGTCACACCGCTGAAGATCAGCCTGATGACCGGCGCCAGCCTGGGCAACGATCTGGACAAGCAACTCACCGAAGCCGGCGTACTGTCGCGACGCATGCCGTTCCAGGTCGACAGCACCCTGCGCAAGGCAATCAATGCCGGCGAAGTCATGTTCATCGACCAGCATTTGTCGGAAACCGTAGAGCAACTGCGCAACCAACAGCTGAAACTGCCCGACATCGCCGTCATTGAAGCCGTGGCGATCACCGAGCAAGGGCACATTGTGCCGACCACCTCGGTGGGCAACTCGGCCAGTTTTGCGATCTTCGCCAAACACGTGATCGTCGAGATCAACCTTGCCCACAACCCCAACCTGGAAGGTCTGCACGACATTTACATTCCGACCTATCGTCCGAGCCGCACGCCGATTCCATTGGTCAAGGTCGATGATCGCATCGGCAGCACCGCCATTCCGATTCCACCGGAGAAGATCGTTGCCATCGTGGTGACCAATCAGCCGGACTCGGCTTCCACCGTGCTGGCGCCGGATGCCGAGACCCAGGGGATCGCCGAACACCTGATCGGCTTCCTCAAGCAGGAAGTGGCCGCCGGGCGCATGACCAACAAGCTCGGTCCGCTGCAAGCGGGTATCGGTAATATTGCCAACGCGGTGATGTGCGGCCTGATCGATTCGCCATTCGAAGACCTGACCATGTACTCCGAGGTGCTGCAGGACTCGACGTTCGACCTGATCGACGCCGGCAAGCTGAGCTTCGCCTCGGGCAGCTCGATCACCTTGTCAAGCCGGCGCAATGCCGACGTGTTCGGCAACCTGGAGCGCTACAAGGACAAACTGGTGCTGCGCCCACAGGAGATCTCCAACCATCCTGAAGTCGTGCGCCGCCTTGGCATCATTGGCGTCAACACGGCGCTGGAGTTCGATATCTACGGCAACGTCAACTCCACCCATGTCTGTGGCACGCGGATGATGAACGGCATCGGTGGCTCGGGCGACTTCGCACGAAATGCACATCTGTCGGTGTTCGTGACCAAGTCGATTGCCAAGGGTGGGGCAATTTCCAGCGTGGTGCCGATGGTCAGTCATGTCGACCACACCGAACATGACGTCGACATCCTGGTGACCGAAATCGGCCTGGCGGACTTGCGCGGCCTGGCCCCAAGGGAGCGCGCGCGGGTGATCATCGATAACTGCGTACACCCGGACTATCGCCAGGCATTGAACGACTACTTCACCGCCGCCTGCGCTATCGGCGGGCATACCCCGCACATTCTGCGCGACGCCCTGAGCTGGCACATCAACCTGGAAGAAACCGGGCACATGCTCAAGAAGTAATTGGTACAGATAGCAGCTGGCACAAACACAGTTTCGTCAGCTGACTGTTACTAGCTCGAAACTCGCAAAAAACTGTACTTCTGTACTGGTCTTTTCCTACAGTAAATACCTACCACCTGAGCTAAAAACATCAAAAATGCACCATATAAGTGCAGACAGGTACAGTTGCCTCAATTTTGACCAGCACACCCCTCATAAACAGTTAACTGAGCTCTCACAATACAAATGAACTGTATCTACAGAGACTAGGCAAACAAGAGGATCATGGGCACCAGTTAACCACTACCTGATCCCGCCACAAGCGGAAGGATGCCCACCATGGAACGTACACTCAGTTCCGAACTGTTCTTCGAAGACACCGCTGCAAAATCCCAGGCTTCGATGCCTCTTCGCGTAATTGCCAGCCTGATGCTGTGGCAGCGCCGTATCTCCAGCCGCCATCAATTGGCTCGTCTGGATTCGCGTCTGCTGGCTGATGCCGGGATCAGCGAAGCACAACGCTACGAAGAGCTGAGCAAGCCGTTCTGGCGCTAAGTAAGCGTCGCTGGCTCTGACCTCAGGGTCCCTCGCCAGCAGCCCGAATTGAACAAACAAGACCCGTCGTGGGAAACCACGACGGGTTTTGTCGTTATGGGATCTATAACTGGCGGATAGTACAGTTTTCACAGGACCATATATCGACCAATACAGTTTCGTTGTAGACTCAGAAAACGACCGGTTCGTTGTATTTAATTCACGACTAGACTGTCGTAACCGGTTCACACGGGCCTAATATCACCGTAGACCGCGGGGAAGAGCGTTCGGGCTGACCCCAATTTGCTATATCTCTATCAAGCCTTCCAAAGGAGTTACACCATGTCCCGTCTTCGTCTGCTCAGCGCTGCAGCCCTGCTTGCCGTGGCTGCCAATTCCCACGCCACCAGTTTCGTCGTGACCACCGACGCTGTCGTCAACGCACTTAAAGCAACCTCCGATGCGACATCTAACGTCACATCTTCCTTCAAGGATGACAAAATTGTCCTTGCTGCCCGCGATGACGCTGCCAGCTATGTCGCCAGCGAAGGAGACATTCGTGGCGTCAAACTGGAAAGTGCTTTCGAACATATCCGCCAGCAGGCACCTCAACTGAATGCGACGGACGCTCAGTTGGCGCAGGCGATCCTGACCCTTTAAGCCAAACAGCGACATGGGACACGCTGGTCGTGTCCCATGCCTGGTGATCTGCGCACCCTCGACCATAAAAAGCTGCTTGCCGCCCAGGATGTCGTCACGGCGCTAATACCTGTGACGACCAACGCACAGACGCAAACTGGAATCGGCCCAGCAGTGCCTGCCCCGGACCAACCGAAACTTCGTGCCGGCAATCTTGAACTGGCGCAGGCTAATCTCGTCCAATAGATATCCTTTTTTTCTCCGGAGTCGTTCCATGCGTAACCCGCTGATTGCTGCCACCCTTGGCCTGTTGTTGTTAGCCGACATGGCCCAGGCACAGACCCTGGTTGCTACCAGTAACATATTGATCCGCGCCACCCAGCGCACACTGGATTTCACCTCCGACACCACCACTTCCATCCGCGATTCGAAAATTGTCCACGAAGCCCAGGACGATGCCGCCAGCTTCGTAGCCAGCAATGGCGACATACGTGGCGCCCACCTGGAATCCGCTTTCGACTTGTTGCGCACTCGGGTACCAGAAGCACGCGACGCCAGTGATCAGGATCTCGCCGAAGCCATCCTCGCACTGTGAGGCGCCCACGCACCTGGCTGCTGGCCGGGGCCTTGTTGCTGATCGGCAACATGGCCCACGCCGGACTTCAACTCAAGCTCAAGACCGAAGGCCTGAGCCCCGCACAACAGCATGCCAGCCAGGCATTGCTCGATGAAGCCATGCAGGCGCTACCGCCGCGCTTCATCGAGCAATTGGACCGGCGCATCGACGTCGGCTGGACCGATGACATGCCCGCCAACGCCTACGGCCAGGCGTCGCTGGTATCCGAGCTCGATCTGAACCACAACCTGTTGGCCAGCCTCACCGACGGCAGCGCGGCAAGCAAAAAAACCTATCGCCCCCATGGCACCGTCCGCCGGGAAATGCTGGCGACCGTGCTGCACGAATTGACGCACATCTACGATCGCTCGCGCCTGTGGCCGGATGAAGAACGCAGGCTCATCCAGCGTTGCACCCAGCGCAGCAGCACCTCAGGCTTGGTCGGCCTCCCGGACCAATGCCGCAGCCAGGCCGACCGGCGCTTTACGCTCAGCGACGATCCGCGCTTGCTCGACCTCGCGGGTTGGCAGCAATACGTCGGTCGTCGCGGTGAACGCGAACAGCACAACCGCCAGATCGCCCGCAGCCCGGACATCTATGAGATCAGCAGCCCGAAGGAGTTTGTCGCGGTCAACATGGAGTATTTCCTCCTTGACCCAAGCTATGCCTGCCGGCGTCCTGCACTGTACCGCTACTACAAAGAGCACTTCGGCTGGGCGCCCGCCGCCAAGGATAACTGCGGCAAAACCTTCGCCTTCCTCAATGCCGGCAGCGACTTCGCCAAAACACCTCTTGGGCAGGTAGATCCGGAACGGGTCTATGCCGTCGATTATCTTCTGGCCGAGGCCAACCAGAACTGGGTCAGCCGCTGGGGCCATAGCATGTTGCGGCTGGTGATCTGTGCACCGGGCCGCCCCCGGGGGCCAGACTGCCGACTGGATCTGGACCAGCACCTGGTATTGTCTTATCGCGCCTTCGTCGGCGATGTACAGCTGTCGAGCTGGGACGGGCTTGTGGGTAAATACCCGTCGCGCCTCTTTGTTCTACCGCTGGCCCAAGTGATCGACGAATACACCAAGACCGAACTGCGCAGCCTGGCCTCGGTGCCGCTGAACCTGTCGCGCAGCGAGATTGAAAACGTCGTGGCACGTGCCGCCGAAATGCACTGGAGTTACGACGGCAACTACTTCTTCCTGTCCAACAACTGTGCGGTGGAAGAGCTGAAACTACTGCGCAGCGGCACTGACAATGCGCGTCTGGTAGCACTCGACAACATCATGCCAAATGGTCTGCTCGAAGTGCTCAAAGGACGCGGACTGGCGGATACCAGCGTGCTGGACGACCCCCGGGAAGCCCTGCGCCTGGGTTATCGCTTCGACTCCTTTCGCGATCGCTACCAAGCCATGTTCGAGGTTCTGAAAAAGCAGTTGCCGATCAAACAGGAAACCGTCGAAGGCTGGCTGGACCTCAAAGCCGAGGAGCGGCGCAAATGGTTCGAGCAGGCTGATTTGCGTACCAGTGCGGCGTTGCTACTGCTGGAGCAGGCAAGCTACCGTCAGCAGTTGCTGCTGGCCCAGGATGAAGTGAAACAGCGTTATCTGGGTGCCCGCGAACTGAAAAACGGCGGCATGGACAAGGCCAATGAAACACTCAAGCAGATACTCGCCAATAGCGGCTTCCTCAGTCGTCCCGCGGAACTGCTCGGCAGCGGCGGTTATGGTTTGCCGCAACCGGGCGAGTGGCAGCATCTGGAATCAGAAAGCAGCGAGCGACAGAAGCAGCTGCTGGCGCTGTCCGGAGATCTCGACAAAGAGGTGAGGGCGCTGCTGGAACCGAGCCGCGCAGCCGAGATCGCCGCCAACGAAGCCAACGTGAAACAGATTGGCGGACATCTGCGCAAGTTACATAAGGCAGCGGGTGGGCTGGAGCTGCCCTGAGACCTCACGACACAGACAGCGAAAAGGGCCTCAAAACGTAGTCTTGAAGCCCTTTTTTGCTTTTCAGTCTTGTCGCAAGGCTCTGATTCCCTGTAGCAGGAACTTCACCCTCAGCTGACGCGAGCCTTGCGCACGCCTTCAGCCAATGCCGAGCACAGGCTCAGCACGCCATCCACGGCCTGCTCCGCTGTGGTGGCATTGGCAATGTGATCAATCAACGCCGATCCAACCACCACACCATCGGCCAGGCGGGCGATGGATGCTGCCTGCTCTGGCGTGCGGATGCCGAAACCGATGCTGATCGGCAGGTCGGTATGACGACGCAGACGGGCGACGGCCTCTTCAACGTGCTCCAGAGTGGCGGCGCCAGCACCGGTCACACCGGCCACCGACACGTAATAAACGAAGCCGGAGCTGCCATTGAGCACGGTTGGCAGGCG
Organism: Pseudomonas sp. PDM31; assembly: GCF_019218965.1. NCBI lineage: Bacteria > Pseudomonadati > Pseudomonadota > Gammaproteobacteria > Pseudomonadales > Pseudomonadaceae > Pseudomonas > Pseudomonas sp. PDM31. The sequence continues at coordinate 13,019 of NZ_JAHUWS010000002.1, forward strand.
CACATCATCGGTGGTCGGCGTGGTCAGACGGATGAAATCCAGTCCCGCAGCCTGGGCCGGGTCGCACAGTTCGGCGTTATGCTCGGGCGGCAGGTCGACCACGATCAGCCCGTCAACGCCGGCCTCTTTGGCCTCGGCAATGAAGCGCGGCACACCGTACATATGGATCGGATTGAAATAACCCATCAACACCAGCGGCGTCTCGGTATTGCCCTGGCGGAACTCGCGGACCATTTGCAGGGTTTTCGCCAGGTTCTGTTTGGCACCCAGGGCGCGAATGTTGGCGAGCTGGATTGCCGGGCCGTCAGCCATCGGGTCGGTGAAGGGCATGCCCAGTTCGATCACGTCGGCGCCAGCGGCAGGCAAGCCTTTGAGAATCGCCAGGGACGTGTCGTAGCTCGGGTCGCCTGCAGTGACGAAGGTCACCAGGGCGGCGCGATTCTGTTCCTTGAGTTCGGCAAAACGGGTTTGCAGGCGGCTCATCAGTGTTTCTCCTGCTTCGACTGCTCTTGTTGAGAGTGTTCCATGTGGTGCATCACGGTCTGCATGTCTTTGTCGCCACGGCCGGACAGGTTGACCACCATCAGGTGATCCTTCGGCAGGGACGGTGCGCGTTTAAACACTTCAGCCAGGGCGTGGGCGCTTTCCAGGGCTGGAATGATCCCTTCCAGGCGGCAGCATTGATGGAACGCGGCGAGGGCTTCGTCGTCGGTTACCGAGGTGTACTGCACGCGGCCGATATCATGCAACCAGGCGTGTTCCGGGCCGATACCCGGATAGTCGAGACCAGCGGAGATCGAGTGGGCGTCGATGATCTGGCCATCGTCGTCCTGCAGCAGGAAAGTGCGGTTACCGTGCAGCACGCCCGGTACGCCGCCGTTCAGGCTGGCTGCGTGCTTGCCGGTCTCGATGCCGTAGCCAGCCGCTTCAACACCAATGATCTCGACGCTCTTGTCGTCGAGGAACGGATGGAACAGGCCCATTGCGTTGGAACCACCGCCGATGCACGCCACCAGGCTGTCTGGCAGGCGACCTTCCTGGGCTTGCAGCTGATCACGGGTTTCCTTGCCGATCACCGCCTGGAAGTCGCGAACCATTGCCGGGTACGGGTGCGGACCGGCCACGGTGCCAATCAGGTAGAAAGTGCTGTCGACGTTGGTAACCCAGTCGCGCAGTGCTTCGTTCATCGCATCCTTGAGGGTGCCGGTGCCGGCCACCACCGGGATCACTTCAGCGCCCAGCAGCTTCATGCGGAACACGTTGGCCTGCTGACGCTCGATGTCAGTGGTACCCATGTAGATCACACAATCCAGGCCGAAACGCGCAGCCACGGTAGCTGTCGCCACCCCATGCATGCCGGCGCCGGTTTCGGCGATGATGCGCTTCTTGCCCATGCGCCGCGCCAGGAGGATCTGGCCGATGCAGTTGTTGATCTTGTGCGCGCCGGTGTGGTTCAGCTCTTCGCGCTTGAGGTAGATCTTCGCGCCCCCGCAGAACTCGGTCAGACGCTCGGCGAAATAAAGCGGGCTTGGACGACCTACGTAATCGCGCTGGAAGTAGGCCAATTCTTCCTTGAATGCAGGATCTTCCTTGGCCACTTCGTATTCACGGGCCAGATCGAGGATCAACGGCATCAGGGTTTCAGCGACATAGCGGCCACCGAACGAGCCAAACAGGCCGTTGGTGTCAGGGCCGTTGCGCAGATTAGTCTGGGTCATGGGGCGCTCCAGTTGAATGCGATAAGTGATACGTAAAGAGACAATGGGCTTCACTGTACCCCTGCCGCCCCGGACTGAAAACCGATAAGATCGCCACAACCTGTCAGGAAAACTCACAGATAATGAGCCACGATCTTCCCCCGCTCAATGCCCTGCGCGCCTTCGAGGCCACTGCCCGATTGAACAGTGTCAGCCAAGCCGCCGACCAATTGCACGTCACCCACGGCGCGGTTAGTCGACAACTGAAATTACTGGAAGAACACTTGGGTGTGAGCCTGTTCATCAAGGAAGGCCGCGGCTTGAAACTCACAGATGCAGGTATGCGCCTGCGTGACGCCAGCAGCGAAGCGTTCGAACGCTTGCGCAGCGTCTGCGCCGAGCTCACACAAAGCACTGCAGATGCGCCATTCGTGCTGGGCTGCTCTGGAAGCTTGCTGGCTCGCTGGTTTATTCCGCGATTGGGGCGGCTGAATGCCGATCTGCCGGACTTGCGACTGCACTTGTCTGCCGGAGAAGGTGATCTGGACCCGCGCAGACCCGGCCTGGATGCCTTGCTGGTGTTTGCCGAACCACCGTGGCCAGCAGACATGCACGTCTTCGAACTGATCAGCGAACGCATAGGGCCAGTCATGAGCCCCCGCTTCGAAGGCTATGACAGGCTCAAAGGAGCGCCTGACACCGTGCTGGTGACGCAACAGCTACTGCACACGACCTCCCGCCCACAAGCCTGGCCCAGTTGGGCACAACAGCGCGGCCTCGACGCCAAGGCGTTGAATTACGGCCAGGGTTTCGAGCATTTGTATTACTTGCTGGAGGCTGCTGTCGCAGGCTTGGGTATTGCGATCGCTCCAGAGCCCCTGGTGGCGGAAGACTTGAAGGCCGGTCGCCTGGTTGCGCCATGGGGTTTCAGCGAAACCCCGGCGCAACTGGCATTGTGGTTACCCAAGCGCGCAGCGGATGGGCGCGCCCGGCAATTGGCGCAGTGGCTCAAGAACGAATTGTTTCGGCGGGATTAGTCACGCTTGCATAACAGATAAGCGGCCAGCAGGCCCAGCGCGCCCACGGCGACACCCGCTGTAGTCCAAGGGTGGTCCTGGGCGTAGTCCCGGGTCGCAATTCCGGTTTCGCGGGTTTTGACCTTGACCTCTTCATAGGCATCGCTAAGCAGATGACGAGAATGCTTGAGGGCATTTTCGGCATTGCTTTTCAGGTTTTTCAGGGTCTTGCGCGACTCGTCCGAGGCGTCGTCCTTCAGACTTTCCAATGACTTGAGCAGACTCTCGATCTCCGCTTCCATGCTTTGCAATGAGGCTTTACGTAACGAGGTGTTGGCCATGGTGGCTCTCCTGCATTGATGATCAGTGGCGTGTGTTGGTTGGGACTTCAGGGCGCCGAGAAAGTGCAGTAAATCTGAACTGCACCCAGGATCAACCAACACAAGAAATACGAAAAATCACTGCTAGGCTGTAATTCACACGCCCGAGGAGTACGCCATGTCTGACCACCACACCTACAAGAAAGTCGAACTGGTTGGCTCGTCCACCAGCAGCATTGAAGATGCGATCAACAACGCATTGGCCGAAGCCAGTAAAAGCCTCAAGCACATGGAATGGTTTGAAGTGATTGAAACCCGAGGCCATATCAAGGATGGCAAGGCGGCGCACTTTCAAGTCACCCTCAAGGTCGGATTCCGGATTGCCAGCAGCTGACGTTGGTCTAGTCTTCTGAACTTGCGCACTGGCCGAGTGCCGTAGGGATTGGCAAAGCGCTATTTGATAGCGTCCGGCTGACCGCTGGACCCAGTTGATCCGACCAGAGAAGGCAACCGATGAAGAAGTTTATTTTGGCGGTAGGTTTGTTGAGCCTTGCAGGTGGTGCGCTTGCGGGCGGCAAACCATGCGAAGAGCTGAAAGCCGAAATCGCAGCGAAACTCGATGCCAAAGGCGTATCCGGTTATTCACTGGAAATCGTCGATAAAAGCCCCGCAGTCAACGGAAAAGTAGTCGGCACCTGCGAGGCCGGTGCCAAAGTGATCGTTTATAAGAAGTAGGCAGATATGAAAGAAAAAGCCGACGCCCAAAGCGTCGGCTTTTTTGCCGCTGCCGTTGGGACGGTCAGCCTTGCATGACCTGCGCCAGCAACTCGTAGGAGTGCACTCGATCCGAGTGTTCGTACAAGTCGCAGGTGAAAATCAGTTCATCAGCCTGGGCTTGCTCGATCAGCACCTCCAGCTTGGCGCGAATTTTCTGCGGGCTGCCGACCATGGCCAAGCCAAGGAAATCGCGCACGGCATCTCTTTCATGGGGCAGCCACAGGCCGTCCATGGACTCCACCGGCGGGCGTTGCACCAGGCTCTGGCCTCGCATCAACGCGAGAATCCGCTGGTACACCGAAGTCGCCAGGTAGTCGGCCTGCTCGTCGGTGTCGGCAGCCACCAGCGGCACACCGAGCATGACGTAGGGTTTATCCAGCACCGCTGATGGCTTGAAGTGGTTGCGGTAGACGCGAATAGCTTCATGCATGTAACGCGGAGCGAAATGGGACGCGAAGGCGTAGGGCAAACCGCGTTCGCCCGCCAGTTGCGCGCTGAACAGGCTCGAACCCAACAGCCAGACAGGCACATTGGTACCGGTGCCTGGCATTGCGATAATCCGTTGGTCGGCAGTGCGCGGGCCGAGGTAGCGAATCAGTTCAGCCACATCGTCCGGAAAGTCGTCGGCACTGCCGGAGCGTTCGCGGCGTAATGCGCGGGCAGTCATCTGATCGGAGCCGGGGGCACGACCAAGCCCCAGGTCGATTCGGCCCGGATAGAGACTTTCCAGCGTGCCGAACTGCTCGGCGATCACCAGGGGTGCATGGTTGGGCAACATAACCCCACCCGAACCGACACGAATGGTTGACGTGCCACCGGCCAGATACCCAAGGAGCACTGACGTCGCGGAACTGGCGATACCGTCCATGTTGTGGTGTTCAGCGACCCAGAAGCGGTTGTAGCCGAATTTCTCGACGTGTTGCGCCAGGTCCAGGGAGTTGCGTAGCGACTGGGCCGGGCTGCCATTTTCGCGCACGGGTACCAGGTCGAGGGTCGAGAACTTGATATCGGACAGTCGTTTCATGAACCTGCTTCTCCAATGGCGGGGCGCAGGTTGGTCCTTGCGAACGGAAACCTGGCGAATTCAAAAGCGTGGTTAATGCAATGTGGGCATATACCCGAGTTTCAATAGCCGAGTAAAAATTCGTCGCAAAAAAACTGCCTGATCAGACCAGATGAACTTTGAGGCACCGTCTATCCTCACAACCCTGGTAATCGAAAACCACAAAGGCGCGATCTTCGCGCCACTCTTGAGGAGACAGGCATGGCTATCACAAAGAAAGCATCGGCTCATTGGGAAGGTGATCTGAAAACCGGCTTAGGCTCGATATCCACCGAAACCGGCGTACTCAGAGACGCGCCCTACGGCTTCAAGGCACGCTTCGAAGGGGGCAAGGGCACCAACCCCGAAGAACTGATCGGCGCAGCCCACGCGGGCTGTTTCTCCATGGCATTCTCAATGATTCTGGGCGACGCCGGCCTCAAGGCCGAATCCATCGACACCAATGCCGAAGTCACCCTCGATCAGGTGGAGGGTGGTTTTGCGATCACCGCAGTAAAACTGATCCTCAAGGCGAAAATTCCCGGGGCGACTCAGGCGCAGTTCGAAGAACTCAGCAACAAGGCCAAGGAAGGCTGCCCTGTGTCTAAAGTGCTGAATGCGAAAATCAGCCTGGATGCAACTCTAGTGAGTTGATAGGTGGCTGCCATAAAAAAGATCGCAAACCGCGATCTTTTTTATGGCCCGCAAGATTTGCCGGTCAAAATGTGGTCGAATAAATGACAGCAGACCGTTCGCGCTGCCTCAAATGGAGTTTGAACCATGAAACGTTTTGCCCTGGCGATTATCGGTTGCATGCTGGCCACTTCGGCTTTGGCCGCGCCGAAGCCTTGTGAAGAACTCAAGGCTGAGATTGAAGCCAAGATCCAGGCCAGCGGTGTTCCGTCTTACACGCTTGAAATCGTGAAGAATGACGAAGTGCACGATCAGAACATGGTCGTCGGCTCATGCGAAAACGGCACCAAAAAGATCATTTACCAGAAAAATGACCGCTGACTCGCTCACATCAGGCAATACGACTCCCGATCCTCGGCAACGATCTCGCGCTTGGCGTTATACAACCGGGCACCGGGCGTGAAGGCGATCGAACGGCCTTCGAGCACATAACGCTGGCCTGCCTCAAAGTGATCGTAGTTGATGGTCAGATAGCAAAGCCGCTCCGAAGGGCCGTTCATCATGCCCAGGCCACCCCCACCGGGCACTTCGAAGTCAAATCTTACGACCAGCTCATGGCTGCCGGGAGTGACCTCAAAAAAGCGCCCGTCACGTAATCGCTGTTTGTCCAGACGCTCGGCCATCAGCAATTTATCGTTGGGGAAGGGCGTCGAGAACTCGACCCAGGCCATTTGCGGATTATGCGCCGGCAACGGGCTCTGGCAGCCGGTGACAACGCTTACGGCGAGCAACAGCATTAACCTGCGCATGATGAACGTCCAAAAGGATTATGCGTTCAGCATAACGCCGATCAGGTGCGTTGGCAGCCCGCCGGTGTGGCCTGCCCAATCACTTTTCGCTGCTGATCGTAGAGTTTTGCCCAAGGCCGAAAACCAATGTTTCCCGCTTGCAGCTGATAACGCTCTCCGGCATTGAATTCCTTGAATTTCAAATTAAGCTGGCAATCGCGCCGTAGCGGCTCGGCGTCAGGGCCGATGTTGGTCGGCTGCACCTCGAACTGGTACCTAACCGTCAACTCATGACTACCGGGCTGAACCTCGAAGTAGCGCTTGTCCTCGGTGGCTTTGTCATCAACCTCCAGCGCTTGCAACGCCGTATCCTCTTGATGCGAATCAAGGTCGATCCACGCTTGCGCCGGGTCATGGCGGGGTATTCCAAATCCAGCACAGCCGGCCAGCATCAGCAGGCTTCCTGCCATTATCAACATGCGCATAGCGGAGCTCCAGTCAGGCGGGATAGTCTTGCGGGGCAGACTCTCCAGGGAAGATTTTATTTTGATCAGGCCGCCTCCAAGCCTTGGGTTACTTGATCGCGTTTTTCGCGTTTTGTTTCCGGGTGTGTTGTTTTTCTTGCTCAACGGTTGCTCCAGCATCAGCTATTACAGCCAGTTGGCCAGCGGTCAGCTGCAATTGCTGCGGGCGAGGGAGCCGGTCTCCAGTGTGATCGCCGATCCCGCCCGCGATCAGAAACTGCGTGCACATCTGACCCAATCGCAAAAAGCCCGGACCTTTGCCAGCCAGCACCTGCACCTGCCGGATAACCAGAGCTATCGACTGTATGCCGATATAGGTCGGCCCTATGTGGTGTGGAATGTCTTCGTCACCCCGGAGTTTTCCCTGACACCGGTGAACCATTGCTTCCCCATTGCCGGTTGCGTGGCCTATCGCGGCTACTACAGCCAGAGCGCGGCCCGGGGTGAGGCGGCGTTGCAGCGCCTGCAAGGCATGGACGTATCGATTGGTGGCGTCGAGGCTTATTCGACGCTTGGCTGGTTCAATGACCCGATCATGAGTTCGATGATAGGCTGGGGCGATGAGCGACTGGCCACTCTGATTTTTCATGAGCTGGCACATCAGCGCTTTTATGTGCAGGACGACACTGAGATCAACGAATCTTTTGCCACCTTCGTCGAGCAGGAGGGCACTCGCCAATGGCGCGCTTCACGCCATCTGCCACCCGACGACAATGCTCAGGCACGTCAGCGCGCCCGGTTCATCGAGTTGGTTCTTGATACCCGCATACGACTTGAAAAGCTCTACGCCATGGCGCTGCCACCGGAGCAAATGCGTCAACGCAAAGCTGCGCAGTTCGAGCGCCTGCGCAGCGAATACCGACAGTTGCGTGACAGCCAATGGGCAGGAGACAAGCGTTATGACGCCTGGATCAATGCGCCTATGAACAATGCCCGGCTACTGCCGTTTGGCCTGTATGACCAGTGGGTGCCGGCATTTGCGGCATTGTTCCGGCAGGAGCAGGGGGATTGGCTGAAGTTTTATGCGGCAGTGGCGAAGCTTGGCAAATTGCCGGCGGGTGAACGCAAGGCTGCGCTGCAGGCGCTGGCGAATCCCCCAAACTAGCCTCATTGCCAGCGCCACCGGCAGCAACCTCACTGCTGCGGGAGTTGGCGGTTAGCCGAAGAACCAGTAACACACCCAGATCGCACCCAGCACCCCGGCCAGTTCCGCCAGCAATGCACAGCCGACCGCATGCCGCGCCCGCTGGATTCCCACTGCGCCAAAATACACCGCCAACACATAGAAGGTCGTTTCAGTACTGCCCTGAACCGTTGCCGCAACCAACGCCGGGAAGCTGTCCACACCGGACGTCTTCATGGTTTCAATCAGCATCGCCCGGGCGGCGCTGCCTGAAAAGGGTTTGACCATAGCCGTCGGCAACGCATCGACGAAGCGCGTATCCCAACCGGCCCACTCCACCAAGTGGCGAATCCCGTCCAGACCGAAGTCCAGTGCCCCGGACGCACGCAGCACACCCACCGCACAAAGCATCGCCACCAAATAGGGCAGCAGGTTCTTCGCCACGTCGAAGCCTTCTTTGGCGCCTTCGACGAAGGCCTCGTAAACCTTCACCTTGCGCAGCGCGCCGATCAGCAAAAACAGCATGATCAAGCCAAACAGCGTCAGATTGCCGAGGATTGAGGACAGGCCGGCCAGGGCAGTTGCCGATAGGGTCGCCAGTAACGCCATGAAGCCGCCGAGGACGAGGGCGCCTGGAATCAGATAAGCCAGCACCACCGGGTCCCAGATGCGCAGACGTTGCATGAACGCCACCGACAAGAAGCCGACGATGGTCGAGCAACTGGTGGCCAGCAGAATCGGCAGGAACACCAGCGTCGGATCCGGCGCGCCTTGCTGGGCGCGGTACATGAAAATGGTCACCGGCAGCAGGGTCAGGGAAGACGCGTTGAGCACCAGGAACAGAATCTGCGCGTTACTGGCGATGGTGGCGCTGGGGTTCAGCTCCTGCAGGGCTTTCATCGCCTTGAGGCCGATCGGTGTGGCGGCATTGTCCAGCCCCAGGCCGTTGGCGGCGAAGTTCAGGGTGATCAAGCCGATCGCCGGGTGACCGGGCGGAACTTCCGGCATCAGGCGTAAAAACAGCGGCCCCAACGCCTTGGCCAGCCACTCGACAATTCCGGCTTTCTCGGCGATACGCAGAAACCCGAGCCAGAGGGTAAGGGTGCCGAACAGCAGCACCATAACTTCGACCGACAGCTTGGCCATGGCGAAAATGCTTTCGACCATAGCGGCGAAAATCCCGGCGTTACCACCCACCAGCCACTGCGCCAGCGCCGAAACGGCGGCCACGATGAAGAACCCAAGCCACAGGCCATTAAGCATCAGTCAAATCCCCCAAAAGATGGGCGAATGATAGCGGGGTGGCCAGAAACGACAAACCCCGGATTTCTCCGGGGTTTGTTTGTAACGGCTGGCTCGGGTCACTGTAGGAGCGAGCCTGCTCGCGATGACGTACTCACAGGCAACATTGATATCGACTGATCTACCGCTATCGCGAGCAGGCTCGCTCCCCCAGGAAAGCCAAGTTCCACATGGCTGTGCATTAGCTGCTGGTAGTCTCACCAGCTGGCAGCTTCTCTTTGCTGCGCCAGTGCGGCAGGGAGTTCCAGTAGCGCTGGCCCTTGGCATCGTCGTACATGCCTTCCCAACGGGCGATAACCAGCACGGCCAGGGCGTTGCCGATCACGTTCAGCGCGGTACGGGCCATGTCCATGATGCGGTCGACACCGGCAATGAACGCCAAGCCTTCCAATGGAATGCCGACACTGCCAAGCGTCGCCAGCAGCACCACGAAGGACACACCCGGAACGCCAGCGATGCCTTTTGAGGTGACCATCAGGGTCAGTACCAGCAGCAATTGCTGGCCGACCGACAGGTCAATGCCATACAGCTGGGCAATGAAGATCGCCGCGATGCTTTGGTACAGGGTCGAACCGTCTAGGTTGAACGAGTAACCGGTCGGCACGACAAAGCTGCAGATGGCCTTCGGTGCACCGTAGGCTTCCATCTTCTCGATCACCCGTGGCAGCACGGTTTCGGAGCTGGCGGTGGAGTAAGCCAGCACCAGCTCATCCTTGAAGATGCGCATCAGCTTGATCACCGAGAAGCCGAACAGGCGAGCGATCAAGCCCAGGACTACGAAAGCGAAGAAGGCGATGGCGACATAAACCAGAATCACCAATTTGGCCAGCGGCAGCAGGGAAGCGAAACCGAAGTTGGCCACGGTCACCGCGATCAGTGCGAAAACGCCGATCGGGGCGTAGTTCATGATCATGTGAGTGACCTTGAACATGCTTTCCGACACGCCCTGGAACATCTTCACCAGCGGCTCGCGCAGATCCGACTGCAGGCTCGACAGACCGAGACCGAACAGCACGGAGAAGAAGATGATCGGCAGCATTTCACCCCGAACCATGGCCGCGAAGATGTTCGACGGAATCAGGTTGAGGATGGTCTGGATGAACGCATGTTCATGCTGGACTTCGGCAGCTGTAGCCTGGTACTTGGAGATGTCCACAGTACCCAGGGTGCTCATGTCGATGCCGGCACCTGGGTGGAACAGGTTAGCCAGAAGCAGACCCACCACGATGGCGATAGTGGTGACGATCTCGAAGTAAATGATGGTCTTGAGGCCGATGCGCCCCAATTTCTTGGCGTCACCAACACCCGCGATGCCGACAATCAGAGAAGAGATCACGATTGGAATCACGATCATCTTGATCAGACGGATAAAGATATCGCCCGCTGGTTGCAGCACGTTGCTGATCCACCAGGCTTTTTCGGCACTGAAATGGTTGAGCAGCGCACCGATTGCAATCCCCAATACCAGACCGATGAGGATCTGCCAGGCGAGGCTAAGCTTTGCCTTCTTCATATCTTTACCCTTACTTGCGTTTGACTCAGGGAGATGCGCGAACTGGAACGCTTGTGGCGCAAAAGTCTGTGCATCTGCCCCCCGTATAAGGTGCCCCCGGAACGCGTATTTACGGCTCTCTGGCAGGCGAAAAAAGGCGCAACTATTCCGATGCAAGGAAGCGACGTCTAATGCCGTAAACGCCTACCCCATGCCGAATCGGCATGAGGTTTTATTTGCGAAACGCGCGTCCCAACTGGTTCGAATGCGACATTTCGGCAGGCATAAGTGCCGTGAACCGGCCATCACAGGGGAGTTTGGTTGTTTTTTGAACAGCTCAAGAAAGAGGGATTTTTTACAAAAACAGGAGTCAGGCTGGGCGCAGTTGCGGTTAAAAAAGGGAGATTTTTCGCGATATACGGTCGCGGATTCGATACCGGAGGAGAGATTTTAGAGGGCACTTGCGGGGAGTAGGACGAAAAGGGTAACTAATTGAGTCGCGCTGTCGCGGGTCAAGCCCTTCGCAAGTCCGTCGAGCCATGGGGTCGGCGAACCTGCGACGCAGCTTTTTCCTGACCTGGCCCTTGCGCAGGTACTCCCTGTACCCGTAGGTCACTCCGCCCCTGCAACAGGCAAAGCATCCCGACCCCTTGGTCATGCACCAGCCTTCCTCAGGTGGTGCAGGCGCAAAGAAGCGGTGAGGCCTCCTTCGTGTACGGACTCAATACCACTTCGGGTCTTTTTTCAGTTGCTCCATCAGCAGACCCTGCATGCCTTCGTCTGGCTTGCCGAGAAAACGGTAGCCGGCATGCCGCGTAGGCGATTTGTCAGCCGGCAATCCGGCAGGCACGTCTACCAGCATGGCGTAGGCGTCCTTCTTGTCAAAGCTGACGGCTACGATCAAGCGTTGGTTCAGGCACGTCGCCGAGGATTCACACAGCGGTCCCACCAGATACTTGTCGCCATCCTCTTCAACGGCATTCATTTGTTCGGCGTCTCCGGTCAGGTTCAGCACCCATTCCGGCAGGCGTTCTTCTTTCTGCACGACCCCTTGCCAAGTATCGCGGTATTGCGGGTCTGAATCCAACAGCTCGTTGACCCGCGCCTGGCCGTCACTGGCCGCTATCGCCATGGCACTGCCGCCCAACAGCAGGGCGGCTGCCACTGTCTTCAAAGCACTCATGTCAACCTCGACCGCGACGGCCAAAGAAGAACGAAACAATGAACATCACCAGGAACACGACAAAGAGAATCTTGGCGATACCCGTGGCGGTGCCCGCGATACCACCGAAGCCCAATACGGCGGCGATGATGGCTATGATCAAGAATGTGATTGCCCAGCTCAACATGGTGATTCTCCTTACGCATCTATTAAGTGGTGCTGCGGTTCCCGACGCATCAATTGCGCCGGTGTAATGCCTAGAACACCCAACGCTCCTGATGGCGTACTTCACCCACAGGTAATGCCTGATCGACATCCATCATGCGCATTGGGGTGCTGTCGGGCTGATTGATCCCCACAGCGCTGAAATGTGTCTGGGTCGGATGCTGAATCGGCTGCAGTGGCGCCTCTTGCTGCTGGCTCAACTGCCAGAGCTGAAACTGCTGGCCGCCGATTAACGTGATCAACAGTGCCAAAACAGCAAACAAGCCTTGCTGAATGTGCAGAGGTGAGAGGCTCAAGCGAGCGGCACGTTGACGGTTCATCCTGGAGCTCCTCCCAATCGCGGGATTTGGTGACGGGCGTTGTTATTGAATGCCCTGGTTAACCAGACAATTGCAGCCTGCGTGCCAATTTTTTATATGATTTAATTTCCTTATAAATCAATAACTTAATGACTTAATGAATTTCATTCCGGACGCAACCTGCACGATGGCGTCCGTGCGGTCGTGCGTATTGCACGATCGCTTTGATCGCTGACGTAAAATTTATGGAATTGAGCGTGGGCGGCAGCTGTCAGAAATGGACGCAGGTGCTTGTCTGAAATCCGGATGTGCTTTAAAAGCCACGTAAAATCAGGCAGCTGACCGCTACCCATGATCAGAGCTACCCTGCCAAGGCAGTAATGGCTCAGAATCGACCATGCAACTTGCCCGACTTCTCCGGGACTAAACCAAGAACATTCTTAAAGGAGCGTAGGAAAATGGAATCCGCCACTGAGCATCAAGGCCGCATTCTTCTGGTGGACGACGAATCCGCCATCCTGCGTACTTTTCGTTATTGCCTCGAAGATGAAGGCTACAGCGTAGCCACCGCCACCAGTGCTACGCAGGCGGAGGCGTTGCTGCAACGGCAGGTCTTCGATTTGTGCTTTCTCGACCTGCGTCTGGGCGAAGACAATGGTCTGGATGTGCTGGCACAAATGCGCGTTCAGGCACCCTGGATGCGCGTGGTAATAGTCACCGCGCATTCGGCTGTCGACACCGCCGTAGACGCCATTCAGGCTGGCGCGGCTGATTATCTGGTCAAACCGTGCAGCCCCGATCAACTGCGGCTGGCCACGGCCAAGCAGCTGGAGGTGCGACAGCTGTCTGCGCGACTGGAAGCCCTGGAAGGTGAAATTCGCAAACCCAAAGACGGCCTCGACTCTCACAGCCCTGCGATGAAAGTGGTACTCGAAACCGCACGCCAGGTCGCTACTACCGACGCCAATATTTTGATTCTCGGTGAGTCCGGCACCGGTAAGGGCGAGCTATCCCAAGCTATTCACGGCTGGAGCAAGCGCGCGAAAAAATCCTGCACAACGATCAACTGCCCCTCTCTTACCGCCGAACTCATGGAGAGCGAATTGTTCGGCCACAGCCGTGGCGCCTTCACCGGTGCCAGTGAAAGCACGCTCGGGCGAGTTAATCAGGCGGACGGCGGAACGCTGTTTCTTGACGAGATCGGTGACTTCCCGCTGATTTTGCAACCCAAGTTGCTGCGCTTCATTCAAGACAAGGAATATGAGCGAGTCGGCGACCCGGTCACCCGTCGCGCCGATGTTCGAATCCTCGCCGCCACCAACCAGAACCTTGAAGACATGGTTCGCGACGGTCGCTTCCGCGAGGACCTTCTTTATCGCCTGAACGTCATCACCCTGCACCTGCCGCCGTTGCGCGAACGCCGCGAGGATATCCTCACTCTGGCTGACCGCTTTCTGGCACGGTTCGTCAAGGAATACGCGCGCCCGGCTCGGGCCTTCAGTGATGAGGCACGGGAAGCACTGCTGAGCTATCGCTGGCCGGGTAATATCCGCGAACTGCGCAACGTGATCGAACGGGCGAGCATCATTTGTCCACAGGAGCGGGTCGAGATCAGCCACTTGGGCATGGCCGAGACACCCGCCAACAACGCACCGCGCATTGGCGCGGCACTGAGCCTGGACGAACTGGAAAAAGCCCACATCGGCGCAGTGCTTGCCACGGCCGACACCCTCGATCAAGCGGCGAAAACCCTCGGAATCGATGCCTCGACGCTGTATCGAAAACGCAAGCAGTACAATTTGTGAGCTACATCCGATGAAACTGGCGATGAAGTTGCGGACCCGGCTTTTCCTGAGTTTCTCCGCACTGATCACGGTAGCGTTGCTCGGGCTGTTGCTCGGACTGGTCAGCGTGATACAGATGGCCAGCAACCAGGAAGCGCTGCTGCGTAATAACTTCACCACCCTGGACATAGGTCTCAAGCTGCGTCAGACCCTGGGCGATCAACTGATCATCATGCTTCGCGAGCAACCGGATTCCGCCGCCTTCGCGGCCTCGAAGCAGCATTACTTCGAGCTGCTGGAAGAAGGCATCGCCCAGGACCCTGCGCACGAGGATAGCGAATTCGGTTTCCGAAAAGCCAAGGCGGACTACCTGAGTTTCATACAAGCCTACGAAATGTCCCCCGACCCCTCGAATGCGCTCAACCGCAACGATGATCTGACCAACAAATTCAATGCGCTGCGCAACGGCCTGATCGCTGAACACAAGCGCGCACTCGCTACCATCAACGAAACGGAGCGCCTGGCCCGCGAACGCGCACTGCTGATTGCCGGCCTGTTGGGACTGGTGGGGCTGGCGGTACTGATCATCGGTTTCGTCACGGCTCACGCCATCTCCCGGCGATTTGGTGCGCCCATCGAGGCACTGGCCCAGGCTGCGGATAACATCGGACAGGGTAACTTCGATGTCACGCTGCCGATCTCGTCGGCGGTGGAGCTGAACCAGTTGACCCGGCGGTTCGGGATCATGGCCGAGGCATTGCGAGAACATCAGGCTACCAACGTCGATGAGCTGTTGGCGGGTCAGCAACGCTTGCAGTCCGTGCTCGACAGTATCGACGACGGCCTTCTGATGATCGACCGTCAGGGCCAGCTGGAACACCTTAATCCCGTGGCCCAGCGCCAATTGGGCTGGGACACCGATCGACTGGGTCAAGGACTGGGGTCCGCGCTGGGACGTCCCGAGCTCGATGAACAACTGCAACTGGTGTTGCGTGGCGGTACCCTGGAACGGGCACCGGAAGACTTGAGCATCGAAGTCGACGGCGAGTCGCGACTGCTGACATTCAGCCTGACCCCGGTCAGCCATACCCAGGGCCATATTCTCGGCGCGGTGATGGTGCTGCATGATGTAACCGAGCAACGTGCCTTTGAACGGGTTCGCAGCGAGTTTGTATTGCGCGCGTCCCATGAATTGCGCACGCCAGTCACCGGCATGCACATGGCCTTTGGTCTGTTCCGCGAACGCGCGCACTTTCCCCAGGATTCCCGGGAAGCCGACCTGCTGGACACGGTGAATGAAGAAATGCAGCGTCTGATGCAACTGATCAATGACCTGCTGAACTTCTCCCGCTACCAGAATGGATTGCAGAAGCTCACCCTGGCACCCTGTTCCATCGAGGATTTGCTGGAACAGGCCCGCGCACGCTTTACCGAGGTGGCCGAGCAGAAAGAAATCGATCTATTGCTCGAACTGCTGGAGCCATTGCCGCGATTGCAGGCCGATCAGCCGCAACTTGAACGAGTGCTCGACAACCTGATCGACAATGCGTTGCGCCATACGGGCCCAGGCGGGCGAATCCGACTGCACGCCCGGCGCCATGGTGACCGGGTAATCATCAGCGTCGAGGACAACGGCGAAGGTATTGCCTACGGTCAGCAAGGCCGCATCTTTGAACCGTTCGTTCAGGTCGGGCGCAAGAAGGGCGGGGCCGGACTCGGCCTGGCATTGTGCAAGGAAATCGTGCAATTGCACGGCGGACGCATGGGCGTGTATTCACGTCCGGGGCAAGGTACCCAGTTCTACATGGCGCTGACGGTGTAAAGCGATTTCACGCCTCATCCTCTACGCGTCGACCGGCCCGTCGGCGCCCCCGCGTGATCAGTTCGATAAACTGCACCGCACTCAGCGCATGGGCGAACAGCCAGCCTTGACCGAATTTCACCCCTTCGCTGCTCAGGAGTGCGGCCTGGGACTCAAGCTCGATACCTTCGGCAATCACCTTCAGGTGCAATGACTGCGCCATGTGAATGATATGGGGAGCCACACCGCTGCTGGCAGCATCATGACCCAGAGCATCGATAAACGCCTTGTCGATTTTCAGGCAATCCACCGGTAGCGTTTGCAGGTAGGCAAGACTGCAATAGCCGGTGCCAAAGTCATCGATCAGCACCTGGTGCCCGACGTCCCGCAAGGCCTGCAGGTTTTCCCGGGCCACCACCACATCAATCAAACCGCGTTCGGTCACTTCAAAAGCAATTTGCCTCGCCGCAACCCGGTGCAGGGTCAGAAGACGCGCCATTACCTGGCCGATCCGCGGCACCATCACATCACACGCGGCAAGATTCACCGAGATGTACAGTTGAGGGTTGGCGCGCAGTAACTGCCCGAGTTGCTCCAGCAGGCGCTGCAGAACGAAGTCTGTCATCTGGCGAATCTGCCCGGAATTTTCCGCCATCGGGATAAACAGATCAGGACTGGTCAGGCTACCGTCCGGCCGCCGCCAGCGCAGCAAGGCTTCGGCTCCCACGCAGTTGCGGCTGTCGAGGTCGAAGATAGGTTGGTACAGCACCTGCAATTCGCCTCGACGAATGGCACCCGTCAACTCGGCGTCCAGCGATTGCCGCTGACAGGCCAGCAGATACACCAGGAAACCCACAAAAATACCCAGCGTCAGGCTCGCCGGCACCAGCCACCACCAGACCGCTGGAATATGCAGGCCGGTGCGCGGGGTGATCAACACCAATTGATATTCCGGGTTGTCCGTGGGCATACGGTAAATCAGACGAGTCTGAGTAACTTGCAGCGCATCACGTTTTTTCGGTGGCCATGCTTCGGTCGGCGGCCAGACCTGTGAGACACCCAGGACCGGAATCGCCCGTTTGCCATGGTCGAGCACCACCAAAAGGCTGCTACCCGGCGACAGATCGACCATATCGGTCAGATGCCCGCGCGATGTTGCTACCCTGAAATTGCCCCGCCCGAGCATCAGCGCCGCGCGGTTTTCATCAGGTTCGGTGGTGGTATTGAGCCAATAGCTGTAGGTGGGGCCCTGAATATCCGGCGCGCGTATCAGCGACAGCCCTTCCTGTCGGGGCCGATTGGAACAGATCCGCGAATCGTCCATGTACGCAGCTTCGTAGACGAAGCGGTAATTGAAACTGACCTGCTGCAACGTCGCGATCATTTCATAGTCGCAGGCTCGCAGCGGCTGTGCCTCAAGATCATCGAGGCTTTCACGCAGTTGTCCGAAAAGCTGCTCCAGGCGGGCGAGGAATCGCTCGCCCTGGGCATTCATTTCCAGGCTTTCATTCTGTTCCACCTGATGCATGGCGACGAACAGGCTGCCGGTCATCAATAACGTTGCGCTCACGGCAGCAGCCAGCAGCCCCAGAAACCAGGGGCGATAGAACCAGCTACGGAAGGTTTCTCGAGCAGCAGTCATCATGGAATATCCGATGGATTACCAATGAGTTATAGCTGCTGATGGAGAAAACGCCCGAACCGTCCGGCGGGCGTCATTATTTTGTCTGGTTCAACACCAGTAACAAGGCCGCGGTTTGCGCATCCGGAGTACCGTCGAAGCGGGAAGGGCGGAAATGCATCTGGAATGCCGCGATCACATGACGCGTTGCTACATCCAGCTCACCGGTTTGCGGCGTGGCATAACCCAACCGTGCCAATTGCGCCTGAAACCAGCTGACGCTCGGCAATCGGTCGGCGAACTGCATCTGCTGACGTGCAACCGCCTGTTCATTCGGCCAGATGCCCATGCCTTCGGCAGCCAGACGCTTCCAGGGGAACAAGGGTCCCGGGTCAAGCTTGCGCAGCGGCGCGATATCGCTGTGACCGATAATATTGCGAGGGCTGATGTTGTAGCGCTTGCTGATGTCTTTGAGCAGTACGATCAAGGACTGCACCTGATCGTCGGTGTACGGATACCAAACGCGCCCCGTCGGAGTGTCGGTGAAGCCCGGATTGACGATTTCGATGCCGATGGAGCTGGAGTTCAGCCAGGTACGCCCATCCCATTCACTTTCCCCCGCGTGCCACGACCGCAGGTTTTCGTCCATCAGCTTGTAGATGGTTGCCCCCTTGTCGTCACCGATCAGGTAGTGGCTGCTGACTTCACCATGGGTCAACAACTGCAGCGAGCGCTCCAGTGAGGCGCTGGTGTAGTGGACCACCACAAACTGAATGCGGCTGTCGTGATTGGCCGAAGCATGACTGGTGTCGAACCGGGGGCCACTGGCACAGCCGGCGAGAAGTATCAGCGATAGGATTAGAGCGAAATATTTCATGGCTGAAGGTGATGCACGCAAGTCAATAATGCAACAGTGTAACGTACTGCCTTGGTTGCGGATGGCAATCGCCTTGAATTAAACCAAATGAAACGATTGGCGATCAGCCCGGCTCCACCCGGTTACGACCGGCATATTTTGCACGGTACAGTGCCTGATCGGCTCTTTTAAGCACTTGATCGCTGTGCTCACCGGATCTGAATGCGGTCATTCCGCTGGAAATGGTGACGGTCACCGGTTCGCCCTTGAAATGAAACGGGCAGGCTTCTATCGCGGCACGCAGACTTTCCAGCAACTTCAGGCCAGCCGCCGGCGCGGTGGACGGCATCAGCAGTACAAACTCCTCTCCGCCGAACCGGGCAATGAAATCTGTTCTGCGCAGGCGCTTGCGCAACACACTGGCGATAATTTTCAACACTTTGTCGCCGGCCAGGTGCCCATAGTTGTCGTTGATGCGTTTGAAATGATCGAGGTCGAGCATGGCCAGCAGCAGCGTATCGCCCTGTTGCTGCCATTGGCTGATGTCATGATCCAGTCGCTCACTCCAGGCGGCCCGGTTGGGCAAGCCGGTCAAGGGGTCCACCAAGGCCTTCTGGCGCTGTTCTTCAAGGTGCTCGCGGTAACCCTGAGCCTCCTGCTCCATGTGAGCGACACGCTCCGCCAGGCCGTGCAGACGCGCCGCAACTTCCTGCTCGCGCTCGTCACGCTGCTTCTGATGTTGGTCCATGGTTCCAAGCAGGCCTTCGAGATGGTTCTCAAGCACACGCTTGAGATCATCCAGGTCGGCCGCCTCCTGCATGCTGCTCTGCAAACCGTCGACCTGCTCGCGGATCTGCGTGTCCATCGCGCGCGCGGCCGAATGGTTCTCGGCGTGGCCGGCTGTGGCTGCCTGCAAATTGCTCTGGAACGACTCCAGGCGCTCGTTCAGCCGCTGCAGATAGGCTTCGAACTCATGTTGGCCACTGTCAGTGATGGCCAGCATCAGGGTGGCGAAATCGTCGAGTATGGGTAGTAATTCGTACCAGTTCATCCCGTTTTTCAAGCGATAACGCATCGCCTCGGCTTGCGGACGATGGCGCTCGGGTAGCGTCAGGTCGTCGAGCAGTCCCAGCAATGTTTCTTCGATGTGAAGTGCTACCGAGCTGTAGGAAGGCTCGGGGGAATCCGGGAGGGAATAATGAAAATCGGGGTCTGGATGCTCCGGATCGACGGCGGTTATCTTCTCCAGGACCGGCGCTGGCATCAGCAAGCTTGACGGGAGAACTGCCGGCATCAATTCGTCAGGATTGATTTCCTGCTCGCGAACAGTGGGCGCGTCGATACTGGAGGCCTGCAACCCGGTGGCCTCGGCCACCGCCAAAGCGGCCATTGCCGACTCAACGCGCGCAGGTGGTGGAGCGACATGGTCCACCGCTGCGTCGGTTAGCGCGCCAGCCGCAGTTGCAACGGTTTGTGGGGCCTTGGCCGCGACCGTTTCGGTGGCTTCCTCCAGTTGCTGGTGGCCGAACAACCGTTGCAATAAACCAGGCCGACCGGGTTCTGTCGGGGTTTCCAGTTGACTCAAGGCCTTGCCCTGCAAGCCGCTCAGCTCACTTAACAGTAACGGGATCTCACGCGCGTGGCCGACCCTGGCGCCCAGTTGTTTGGCGAAACCCTTGAGCGGTCGACTCACTTCCCGTGGCAGGGGCAATTTCTGCAGCTGTGTGACCAGTGCTGTCAGGGCGGCGCTGGTCTGATTGATCCGGGTTTCGCGACGCTGCTCGGAATCGAGTACGGCTTTTTCCAGACGCGGGATAAGGGCGGCAAGACCGGCGTCCATGTCATCGGTGCGCACGACTTCACGCATTTCCTTCATGCATAGATCAACGGCACGATCGGTACCCTCCGCCGCCAGGGTGCTGCGCACCAGGCCACGACGCAACAAGTCGAGCCGTGCGTCCCATCGACGCTCGAGCTTTTCCTGTTGTTCAATGCTTTTGAGGTATTTCTCTTTCCAGCGCTGTGCGTCGTCACTCATTCATCGGATCCGCGAAGGGCAGGGCTCAACGCGGGCAATGCATCGGCCGTGAGGGAACCCGGCAGACGAATCTCTACCGCGACCGGCAGGTGATCGGAAATGGGCTGGGCCAGCACCTCGACCTTCTCCAGGGTCAGGCTCGGGCTCAACAGGATATGGTCAAGGCATCGCTGGGGCCGCCAGCTTGGGAACGTCGCTTCCAGTTGCGGGGCGAGCAGTCCAAGGTCGCGTAGAGGTGAATGTTGCAGCAGATCGCTGGCGTGGGTGTTCATGTCGCCCATGAGCACCTGATGCTTGTAGCCGCCAATCAACTCGCGGATGTACGCCAGTTGCAGGCTGCGGGCACGGGCTCCGAGCGCAAGGTGCATCATGACTACCACCAGCGCTTCAGGGCCCTCGCCAAAGCGCACCAGAATGGCCCCGCGACCTTTTGGACCGGGCAACGGATGGTCCTCGATCGCCCAGGGGCGCAGACGGCTGAGCACGCCATTGCTGTGCTGGCCAAGACGGCCGAGATTGCGATTGAGCTGCTGATACCAGTAAGGAAAGGCCCCGAGCTGAGCCAGGTGCTCGACTTGATTGACGTAGCCGGAACGCAGGCTGCCGCCGTCGGCTTCCTGCAAGGCAACCAGGTCGAAGTCGCCCAGCAGACTGCCGATTTTCTGCAAGTTGTCGGAACGCCCGGTGTGCGGCAGCAGATGCTGCCAGCCCCGGGTCAGGTAATGCCGATACCGCTCTGTGCTGATGCCTACCTGAATATTGAAGCTGAGCAGGCGCAGCCGGCTATCAGCCGGCAAACCTGTCGACTCCAGGTGATGCTCGTTGACCCGCGGATCATGCAGGCCTACAACGCGTTCAGTGCCCCAGCGGCGCATGGCAGCAGTTCGCTTAGTTGGCAGCAGCCTTGGCAGCCGCTCGCTCTTTGTCGATCAGTTTATCGGCCAGTTGCAGAGCTTGTTCGGCGCCCCCGGCAGAACCCACGTCAAAGCGGTACTTGCCGTTGACGATCAAGGTTGGCACACCAGTGATTTCGTACTTTTTGGCAAGGTCAGTGGCCTTGACGATCTGGCCCTTGATGGCGAAAGAGTCAAAGGTCGCCAGGAACTTTTCCTTGTCGACGCCCTGGGTAGCCAGGAAGTCTGCCATGTCATTTTTGTCGGTCAGCTTTTTGTGTTCTTTCTGGATCGCTTCGAATACCGCAGTGTGAACCTTGTGCTCAACGCCCATGGCCTCCAGGGTCAGGAACATCTGGCCGTGCGCGTTCCACGGACCGCCGAACATGGCCGGAATACGCACGAAGTTCACGTCCGAAGGCAGTTTCTCGACCCATGGGTTGATCACCGGCTCAAAGGAGTAGCAGTGCGGGCAACCGTACCAGAACAGCTCTACCACCTCGATCTTGCCAGGTACTGCCACCGGAACCGGATTGCTCAGTTCGACATAAGGTGCAGCGGGGGTTTCAGCGGCCTGGGCAGTCATGCCGAACAGGCTGGCAGCGACAAATGCGGCGCTGATGATCAGATTACGCATGCTTTACTCCTGGACAAATTTTATGGCCTCGCGCGGCCTGTTTTCAGACAGGCCGGGGCGGGCTGAGTTCTGTAGTGTAACGGTAGCGGCCACAAAAAAGGGCGGCCAAAGCCACCCTTTTTATACTTGCTGTGACGGATTAATCGAGCGTTAACGTTGCAAGAAATATCCGCCCCGTTCAACGCCCGATCCGCCGGCCTCAGTGCAGGCCTTGAATGTAGCTCGATACCGCCGCGATATCTTCGTCGCTCAGTCGCTTGGCGATGGTCTGCATGGTTTTGGCGTCGCCATCGTTGGTGCGACCACCTTCTTCCTTGCGGAAGTCGGTCAGTTGCTTGGCGATGTATTGAGCGTGCTGGCCACCCAAATGCGGGAAGCCGGCGGCAGCGTTACCCGCGCCATTAGGCGAGTGGCAGCCGGTGCAGGCTGGCAGGCCCTTGGCCAGGTCACCACCACGGAACAGGGCTTCACCGCGAGACACCACTTTCGGATCGGCTGCACCCACGCTGCCATTCTGGCTGGCGAAGTAGGCGGAGATATCCGCCAGGTCCTGATCGCTCAGGTTGGTCAGCAGGCCGGTCATTTCCAGAACGGTGCGCTTGCCCGACTTGATGTCGTGCAATTGCTTGGTCAGGTAGCGTTCACCCTGACCCGCCAGCTTCGGAAAGTTTGGCGCCATGCTGTTGCCATCCGGGCCGTGGCAGGCGCCACATACGGCGGCTTTTGCCTGGCCGGCGGCTTTGTCACCAGGTTTTACTGGCTCACCTGCAGCATGGGCCATGCCGGAGATGCCCACGGTCAACAGCAGACTCACGATCAATTTCTTCATCAGCTAATCCAACTACGGCTAAGGGTTAAGAGTTATGGGCCGGGCTTACTCGCTCATCCAGTGGATGATGGCTTGGTAATCCTCGGCACTGCAGTCCATGCACAAACCACGCGGCGGCATCGCCTTGAAACCCTGGGTCACGTGTTGCACCAGCGTCTCCATACCTTTCGCCAACCTCGGCGTCCAAGCTTCCTGATCGCCTTTTTTCGGCGCCATGGGTAGTTGGCCGGAATGACAGGCTCCACAAACACGGTTGTACACAGCTTCCGGATCCTGTGTAGCCTGAGCGCTGTAAAGCGGCATCAAGACACCGGCAGCTAGCAGCCATTTCGTCATAAAACGACCTTTTCAGGGTAGAGAGCGTGCTGCGTTCTGGTGCGCAATCAAGGTCTGTCGCTCTCGTGAACTTCATCCTACGCTGGGACAAAGCGCACACAAAATCTGCGGCATTATATACTGGCGTCACTGAAACGGAAGCGACACCGCTTGCCGCACCTATTCCTGGCGCCGCCCACATCGGAAATCCCATGCAACTCAAGAATCCCATCCTCGGTCTGTGCCAACAGTCCACCTTCATGCTCAGCGCCGCCAAAGTCGACCAATGTCCGGATGACGAGGGCTTTGAAGTCGCCTTCGCCGGGCGTTCCAACGCTGGCAAGTCGAGTGCCTTGAACACCCTGACCCACGCCAGCCTGGCGCGAACCTCGAAAACCCCGGGGCGCACGCAACTGTTGAATTTCTTCAAGCTAGACGATGAACGCCGTCTGGTCGACCTTCCGGGCTACGGTTATGCAAAAGTTCCGATTCCGCTCAAGCAACATTGGCAGCGTCACCTCGAAGCTTATCTGGGTGGCCGCGAGAGTTTGAAGGGTCTGATTCTGATGATGGACATCCGTCATCCAATGACCGACTTCGACCTGCTGATGCTCGACTGGGCCGTGGCCGCAGGCATGCCGATGCACATTCTGCTGACCAAAGCGGACAAACTGACCTACGGCGCAGCCAAGAATACGCTGCTCAAGGTTCAGTCCGAGATCCGCAAGGGCTGGGGCGACAGCGTGACGATTCAGCTGTTTTCGGCGCCCAAACGCCTGGGCCTGGAAGATGCCTACACGGTATTGGCGGGCTGGATGGAACTGGCGGACAAGGGTGCCGAGGTAGAGCCTCAGTAAGCTGCAAAAACTGCCTGAGATGCGCTCGGGCAGTTTTCTGCGGGCAAAAAAAACCCCGGACTTCATATGGGGAGGGAGAAGTTCCGGGGTTCAAGCTCTAGACCGTTAGGGCGGGGTCCAGATATCTGCCAACACTTAACACAACATAGGAGCATTGAAGGGCTTCACCAGCCATTCAGTAAATCTGACTGGTGAATTGCCAGATTAGTTCAGATTTTTTTCCAATGGGTTTGGAATAACCTGAAAAACGATCGGGACTAAATGCTCCAAACCCCGCTGCCGCGGCACTATGCCGCAGCCAAAACGATGCTGATATGCCCCCTGCAGGAGCGTAATGCTGTTCACTTAAGCGGGGCAATACACCTTGTGGCGAGGGGGCTTGTCGGAACGCCGCATCGCCCCGTTGGGCCGCGAAGCGGCCCCAAAACCTGCCACCGAGGCGTACCAGATACACAGTGTGCAATGGTTTTACGACTGCTTCGCAGCCGAACGGGGCGATGCGGCGCTCCGACAAGCCCCCTCGCCACATGTGTGTGCCCAGCTTAAGTGAACAGCATTCCCCTGTAGGAGCGAGCCTCCGGGCGGGGTTCCGACGAAAGTCGTTTACGATAACGCGGGGCCTCTGACTTCCATCGGCGCTCTCGGGTTCTTCGCGAGCGTGCTCGCTCCTTCAGGGGGGGCAACAGGTTTAGTGAGCCTCGTCCCAGTTGTTGCCGACGCCCACTTCCACCAGCAGCGGAACATCCAGCTTCACCGCTTCGCTCATGTGCAGGCGAATTTCTTCCCGAACCTGATCGACCAGATCTTCACGGACTTCAAGCACCAGTTCGTCGTGCACCTGGAGGATGACTTTGGCATCGAGGCCTGAGGTTGTCAGCCAGTTATCCACCGCAACCATGGCTTTCTTGATGATGTCGGCGGCAGTGCCCTGCATCGGCGCGTTGATCGCCGTACGTTCGGCACCTTTGCGCAGGGCCGGGTTTTTCGCGTTGATCTCGGGCAGGTACAGGCGACGGCCGAAGATGGTTTCTACAAAGCCTTGCTCGGCCGCCTGCGTCCGCGTGCGCTCCATATACGCCAGAACGCCCGGGTAGCGGGCGAAGTAGCGGTCAATGTAGGCCTGGGACTGCTTGCGGTCGACACCGATCTGCTTGGCCAGGCCGAATGCGCTCATGCCGTAGATCAAACCGAAGTTGATCGCCTTGGCGCTGCGGCGCTGGTCGGTAGTGACATCAGCCAGCTCGACGCCGAAGACTTCGGCAGCGGTGGCCTTGTGCACGTCCAGGTCGTTGCGGAAGGCGTGCAGCAAACCCTCGTCCTTGGCCAGATGCGCCATGATCCGCAGTTCAATTTGCGAGTAATCCGCCGCCAGTAGCTTGTAGCCCTTGGGCGCGACGAACGCCTGACGGATCCGGCGGCCTTCGGCGGTGCGGATCGGAATGTTCTGCAGGTTCGGATCGCTGGACGACAGGCGCCCGGTCGCTGCCACGGCCTGGTGATACGAAGTGTGGATGCGCCCGGTTCGCGGGTTGATCTGCTCCGGCAAACGATCTGTGTAGGTGCTTTTCAGCTTGCTCATCGAGCGGTACTGCATCAGCACCTTGGGCAGCGGAAAGTCCTGCTCGGCCAGCTCCGCCAGCACGGCTTCGGCAGTGGAGGCCTGGCCCTTGGCGGTTTTGCTGAGGATCGGCATGCCGAGCTTTTCGTACAGGATCACACCCAATTGCTTCGGTGAACCGAGGTTGAACTCCTCGCCGGCAATGGCGAACGCCTCACGCTCCAGTGCGACCAACTTGTCGCCCAGCTCAACGCTTTGAATGCCCAGCAGGTTGGCGTCGACCAGCGCACCCTGGCGTTCGATGCGCGCCAGCACCGGTACCAGTGGCATTTCGATTTCGTTCAATACCTTGCTCAGGCTCGGGATGGCGTTGAGCTTCTCCTGCAGGGTCTGATGCAGACGCAGCGTCACATCAGCGTCTTCGGCAGCGTAGGGTCCGGCCAGTTCCAGAGAGATCTGGTCGAAGGTCAACTGCTTGGCGCCTTTACCGGCGATGTCCTGAAAGCTGGTGGTGGTGTGATTCAGGTACTTGAGCGCCAGGCTGTCCATGTCATGGCGGGTCGCCGTGGAATCCAGCACATAGGATTCAAGCATGGTGTCGAAGGCGATGCCTTGCACCGTGATCCCGCAGCTCTGGTCGCCACCAATGGCGCAGTTGGCCAGGATGTTCATGTCGAACTTGGCGTGCTGGCCGACCTTTAGCTTGTTCGGGTCTTCCAGGATCGGTTTGAGTGCACGCAGCACAGTGTCGCGATCCAGTTGCTCCGGTACTCCCATGTAGGAATGGGTCAACGGGATATAGGCCGCTTCATTGGCCTGTACCGCAAAGGACAGCCCGACCAGTTGCGCCTGCTGTGCGTCGATGCCGGTGGTCTCGGTATCAAAGGCAAACAGCTTGGCGTCGTTGAGTTTCTTCAGCCACAGGTCGAAATCCGCCTGGGTCAGGATGGTGCTGTATTTGAGCTCGGTCCCGGCGACTGTTTCTTCGACCACGGGTGCAATGACCTCCTGGCCGGAGCGCTTGGCATCGCGCTGGTTCTCGTCGAACCAGCTCTTGAACTCCAGCAGGGTATACAGCTCGGCCAGCTTGTCGTGGTCTGGCTTGCCCATTTGCAGGTCGTCGAGGCCGATTTCCAGCGGCACGTCGACCTTGATGGTCGCCAGCTGATAGGAGAGAAACGCCATCTCTCTGTGCTCTTCGAGCTTGGCCGGCAGGGTCTTGGCACCGCGAATAGGCAGGGTCGGCACGATGTCGAGCTGCGCGTAAAGCTCGGTCAGACCGCCGTTCACGCCAACCAGCAGGCCGGAAGCGGTTTTCGGGCCGATACCCGGAACGCCCGGAATGTTGTCGGAAGAGTCGCCCATGAGTGCCAGATAATCGATGATCTGCTCGGGAGCGACGCCGAATTTCTCCTTCACGCCCTCTACGTCCATGCTGCTACCGGTCATGGTATTGACCAAGGTAATGTGGCGATCGACCAGTTGCGCCATGTCCTTGTCGCCGGTGGAGATGATTACAGGGCGATCGGCCGCGGCGCTGCTGCGGGCCAGGGTGCCGATCACGTCATCAGCCTCCACGCCTTCGACGCACAGCAGCGGGAAACCCAAGGCGATCACGCTCTGGTGCAACGGCTCGATCTGCACACGCATGTCGTCCGGCATGCTCGGGCGGTTGGCTTTGTATTCGGCGAACATCTCGTCGCGGAAAGTCCCGCCCTTGGCGTCGAACACCACGGCGAACGGACTGTCCGGGTACTGCTTGCGCAGACTCTTGAGCATGTTCAGTACGCCCTTGACCGCACCGGTCGGCAGGCCTTTGGAGGTGGTCAGCGGTGGCAGCGCGTGAAAGGCGCGGTACAGGTAAGACGAACCGTCCACCAGGACGAGGGGGGCTTGGCTCATGAGCAGGATCAACCTTTTCGGCGGGTCCGGCGCTAGAATAGCGGGACCGTTGACGACAAAGGGACAAGGTTATCATGCGTACACTAAATCGCTTCCTGCTGGTCAGTTTGATTGCGGTTGCACCATTGGCGGCGATCGCGGCGGATGACGCGCCGTCACCGGAGCCGGATGTAACCATTCGCACCGAAGGCGACAAAACGATCAAGGAATACCGCCAGAATGGCTTCCTGTATGCCATTCAGGTCACACCGAAGGGCGGCAAGCCGTACTTTCTGGTGCGCGCCGATGGATCGGACGGTAACTTCATCCGCTCGGATCAGCCGGATATGCTGATTCCGTCGTGGAAAATCTTTGAGTGGAAGTAGTTTCTTAATTTCAATTGGCGCCTGCTCAAGAGCGGCGCCCGTACTGGCAGTTAAAACATGTCTGTGTTCACCCCCCTGGCTCGGCCCGAGCTGGAAGCTTTTCTCGCCCCTTATGGCCTCGGCCGCCTGCTTGATTTCCAGGGGATTGCCGCCGGTAGCGAAAACACCAATTTCTTCATCAGCCTGGAGCAGGGCGAATTCGTCCTGACCCTGGTCGAGCGTGGCCCGGTCCAGGAAATGCCGTTCTTCATCGAACTGCTCGATGTGCTGCACGACGCCGACCTGCCGGTGCCTTATGCCTTGCGCACTACAGACGGCGTGGCCTTGCGCGAACTGGCCGGCAAGCCTGCGCTATTGCAGCCGCGCCTGGCCGGCAAGCACATCAAGCAAGCGAACGCGCAACATTGTGTCCAGGTCGGTGAACTGCTTGCTCACCTGCACCTGGCAACCCGGGCGAACATGATCAAGCGCAAGACCGATCGCGGCCTGGACTGGATGCTCGAAGAGGGCACGCAGTTCTTGTCGCATCTGGAGGCCGGGCAAAGTGATTTGCTGAAACGGGCACTGGACGAGATCGCACAGCAGAAGGAAAAAATTCTGGCACTGCCGCGAGCCAATATCCACGCAGACCTGTTCCGCGACAACGCCATGTTCGAAGGCACCCACCTGACCGGGTTGATCGACTTCTACAACGCCTGTTCAGGACCGATGCTCTACGACGTGGCAATTGCCTTGAACGACTGGTGCTCGGACGACGACGGGTTGATCGACGGACCACGAGCGCGGGCCTTGCTGGGCACCTATGCGGCATTGCGCCCGTTTACCGCTGCTGAAGCCGAGTTGTGGCCGACGATGTTGCGGGTGGCTTGCGTGCGGTTCTGGTTGTCACGGCTGATCGCAGCGGAGTCTTTTGCCGGCCAGGACGTGCTGATTCACGATCCGATGGAATTCCAGTTGCGCCTGGCGCAACGGCAGACAGTCAGTACGCCACTGCCGTTCGCCCTTTAAATCGAGGCGATGGGGGCGTGCCTGGGCCAGGTTCGCCTGTGGCGAGGGGGCTTGCCCCCGCTGGAGTGCGAAGCGCTCCCATGCGATGTAGCTGATGAGCTGATTGGGGCTGCTGCGCAGCCCAGCGGGGGCAAGCCCCCTCGCCACAGGCAACTCCCCTCACCACAGGCAACCCCCTTGCCACAGGTATTGAGCCAGTTACAACGACTCCAGACACCCAGCCAAATCGCTCCCAAGCTTCTCAAGTAACTGCTCATAGCCCTGAGCAGTCGCCGGTGTGTACCCACCCAGCGCATCCAGTTCCGCCAGTTTTACCGGCAACCCCGCCACCAGGGTTTGCGCCAGGCGTGGGCGCAGCGGCGGTTCGCTGAACACGCAGGTTTTGCCGACTTCCTGCAATCGCGTACGCATCGCCGCGACATGTTGGGCGCCGGGCTGCACTTCCGCTGCAACGCTGAATACGCCCGCGTGCTTGAGGCCATAGGCATCTTCGAAGTAATCGAAGGCTTCGTGGAAGACGAAGTAGGGCTTGCCTTGAATACGTGCCAGACGCTTCTTCAAGCGCTGATCCAGGGCATCGAGGCGCTCGTCGAATGCCTTCAGGTTGCTTTGATAACGCCCGGCGTTGTCAGGATCGGCGGCACTCAGGTCCGCAGCCATTTTGGCAGCGATGACCCTGGCGTTGGTTGGTGACAACCACAAATGCGCATCCAGACTGCCCGGGCGATGATCGTGATCATGTTCATCGGCTTCTTCGGCATGGGAGTGGTTATCTTCGGTGAAATGGCGCAATTGCAGGCCCGGCAGGTCCTGCACGGCGACGCTGGGCAAGGTTCGACCATTAAGTACACGGGGCAGGAAACCTTCCATGTCCGGACCGATCCAGTACAACAGATCCACCGACTGCACTTTGCGTACGTCGGAAGGGCGCAAGGCATAGTTATGCGGCGAAGCACCGGGCGGCAGCAATACTTCGGGAGTGACCACTCCGTCCTGCACCGCTGCTGCAATCAATTGCAGGGGTTTGATGCTGGTGAGCACTTTGACTTCGGCCTGGACCGTGCCGATCAACAGAAAACTGGCGATAAATGCGACAAAAACTGAAAAAAGTCGGGACACGATGACCACTCGATGAGGCGAGAACGAGTAACATAATAACGTCTCTCACAAATCCCGTCGCCGCTCATGCCTAAAACACCGATTGCCAGCCGTCCCCACGACCACTCTCATTGCGTTCACAGCGCTTTGTCCGAGGCCGATGCCCTGTGCTTACGGCAAGGGTTGCGTCTGACTGCCTTGCGTCGGCGGGTGCTGGAGCTCGTGTGGCAGAGCCACAAGCCCTTGGGGGCGTACGACATTCTCGCAGTCCTCAGCGAGCAAGACGGTCGTCGCGCCGCGCCGCCGACGGTGTATCGAGCTCTGGATTTCCTCCTGGAGAACGGCCTTGTGCACCGGATTTCCTCACTTAACGCTTTCGTCGGCTGCAATCACCCGGGACACGCCCATCAGGGCCAGTTTCTGATTTGCCGCGAATGCCATGCCGCTATCGAGCTCGAACAGAAGTCGATCAGCGACACGATCATCATCAGCGCCCAGGATGTCGGGTTCATCGTCGAAGGCCAGACCGTCGAAGTGGTCGGGCTCTGCTCGGGTTGCCAGGGGGTTTGATGAGCAACACTTTGATCCGCCTTGAGGAGGTTACTGTCACGTTCGCCGGGCAAAATGTGCTGGACAACATCGAGCTGAGTGTCGAGCCAGGGCAGATCGTGACCCTGATCGGCCCCAATGGCGCCGGCAAGACCACCCTGGTGCGCGCCGTGCTCGGCCTGCTGAAGCCCGACAGTGGCAGTGTCTGGCGCAAGCCGAAACTGCGGGTTGGCTACATGCCGCAAAAACTCCACGTCGATCCGACCCTGCCACTGTCTGTACTGCGCTTCCTGCGCCTGGTACCCGGCGTGGACCGAGCCATGGCCCTGGCGGCACTCAACGAGGTCGGCGCCGAGCAGGTCATCGACAGCCCGGTGCAGAGCGTCTCCGGTGGCGAAATGCAGCGGGTGTTGCTGGCCCGCGCCTTGTTGCGCGAGCCGCAACTGCTGGTGCTCGACGAGCCGGTACAAGGCGTCGACGTTGCAGGGCAGGCCGAGCTGTACAGCCTGATCACCCGTCTTCGAGATCGTCACGGTTGCGGTGTGTTGATGGTTTCCCATGACCTGCACCTGGTCATGAGCACCACAGACCAGGTGGTGTGCCTGAATCGTCACGTCTGCTGCTCCGGGCATCCCGAGCAAGTCAGCGGTGACCCGGCTTTCGTCGAGCTGTTCGGCAAGAACGCGCAAAGCCTGGCGATCTATCACCACCACCACGACCACGCCCACGACCTGCACGGCTCGGTGGTCAAGGCGCCCGCGTCGGGCCATACCCATGTTCACGGAGATAGCTGCAAGCATGGCTGATTTTCTGCTGTACGCCCTGCTTGCAGGCCTGGCTCTGGCGGTTGTCGCAGGTCCCCTGGGTTCCTTTGTGGTCTGGCGACGCATGGCCTATTTCGGCGATACACTGTCCCATGCCGCGCTGCTCGGTGTGGCACTGGGTTTCCTGCTGGATGTCAGCCCGACCGTCGCGGTCACCGTAGGCTGCCTGCTGCTGGCCGTCTTGCTGGTGACCCTGCAACAGCGTCAACCGCTGGCGTCCGACACGCTCTTGGGAATTCTCGCACCCAGCACGCTCTCTTTGGGCCTGGTGGTACTAAGCTTCATGCACGAAGTGCGGATCGACCTGATGGCCTACCTGTTCGGCGATTTGCTGGCGATCAGTCCGACTGACCTGGCCTGGATTCTCGGCGGCAGCGCAGCCGTTCTGGCGTTGCTGGTTACCTTGTGGCGGCCATTGCTGGCGATTACGGTGCACGAAGAGCTGGCCAGGGTCGAAGGTTTGCCGGTCGCGGCATTGCGCCTGGCCCTGATGCTGTTGATTGCAGTAGTCATTGCAGTGGCGATGAAAATCGTCGGTGTGCTGCTGATCACTTCGTTGCTGATCATTCCGGCGGCTGCGGCACAGCGTCATGCTCGCTCACCGGAGCAGATGGCACTGGGCGCGAGCCTGCTGGGCATACTCGCCGTGTGTGGCGGGCTGGCGTTGTCCTGGTTCAAGGACACCCCTGCCGGCCCCTCGATTGTGGTGGCGGCCGCTGCGCTGTTTCTGCTGAGTTTTGTTCTGCCCCGTCGAGGGGTGTAGACTTGCTCGTTTTTTGCGCAAATAGAGAGTCGCAGGAATGAAGTCGTCCGCTTCCCGTTATCTGCTCCTGGTTGCATTTTCCTTGCTGCTGGGCGCCTGCCAAAGCACGCCACCGGCGGCCACCCAGGCCATCGATGCGCGGGCCACGGCCATCACACAGCTTGAACAAAGCCTGGCCAGCGATGAACTGGCTACGGCCGAAGGTCAATTGGCGGCACTGCAAGCCGAATCGCCCAATGATCAGTCCCTGGAGCAATACCAGCGTCAACTGGCCGAAGCCTATCTGCGCCGCAGCCAGATCGTGCTGCAAAAAGGTGACGTCAACGCCGCCGCTACCGCCCTCAGCAGGGCCCGCGTCCTGATGCCCAAGGCTCCGGCCCTGACTGGTGGCGTCAATGGCGCCATTGCCGAGGCTCGCAAGGCCGAGCTGGACAAGGCTGAGGCCGCCCTCAAGGCTGCGGAAGCCATGCCCAAGGCAAAAGTTATCGACCCCTCAGCTGAAAGCACCACAGTGGCGCTGAATATCAGCGATATGGGCAAACTGCGTCGCCAACTGGATGCCATTGCCGCCGATGTGGTGAATTATCAGTGCGACGTGAGCATTCAGGCGCCGAGAACCGATGACTATCCGTGGCTGGCGAACCTGCTGACCAAGCGGGTGACGAAACTCGATCCTGATTTCGATCTGAAACTGGAGCGACAGATTCTGCGCAGTGTTCCCGCGCAGATGGTTCTGACCCCTCGCAAACCTTAAAAGCATCGCGGGCAAGCCCGCTCCTGCATTGGAACTGCATCGTTCACAGAACCTGTGTGGGAGCGGGCTTGCCCGCGAAGGCGCCCTACCCTCAACCAAGATCCTCAGGCCGGAATCGCCTTGGCCTTGGCCTCCCTATCCCAAACCCGATGCTGCCCGATCGCGGCAAAAAACGGCTTGATCAGTTTGGTATCAACCCCAACGACCAACCCTGCATCTACCTCCAGCTTCAATACATCCAGCAACTGCTTCGCCTCACCGTGCAAGGCAATGGCTTTCAGATGCTTGTAGGCCTCCAGCAAGTAATGCAACGCCACGCCGTCAGCGCTCAGCGCCTTGATCGAAGCCGCCCCGCCAGGCACGAACACCGCATCGAACGCCACCGAAGGCATCCCTTCCATCGATGCGTCCACGGGCAATGCCTTGCCATCGGCGCTCGTCACCGGAGCGGAAGTCGGACCCAGCAACTTGGCATGCGCCCCTTCTGCCGCCAACGCCTTCTTCATTGCATCAATCGCTGCGCCATCCACACCATTGGCTGCCAGTATCGCCACCTTGCGGGTCTTGATATCGGCCGGCAGCAAATTGGCCTGGCTCAAGGCTGGCGAGCGATCCAGTGAGGTTTTACGGACTTCGACCGTCCCGGCCTTGGGCGCAGGCAAGCCGAGGTTCTGCGCCACACGCTTGGCCAGTTCCAGATCAATATTGGCGAGGATCTCATTCACTTCACGAGCGCGTATGGCCTCACGCTCGACCTTACCCAGCTCAAAGCTGTAGGCCGAGATGATGTGCTCCTGCTCGTGCTTGCTCATGCTGTGGAAAAACAGGCGCGCCTGGGAGAAGTGATCGCTGAACGACTCGCTGCGCTGGCGGATCTTGTTGGCGTCGATTCGCTCCGGGTAGCTCTCGAAACCACCATCCTGTGCTGCCGGCGGAGTTTCTTTGGGCCAGCCGCCATCGATGGAATTGGGCTCGTAGGAAGCCCGGCCCTTATCGATAGTCGTGCGGTGCAGGGCGTCCCGTTGACCGTTGTGGAACGGCGCTACCGGACAATTGATCGGAATTTCGTGAAAATTCGGCCCACCGAGTCGGCTGATTTGTGTATCGGTGTAAGAAAACAACCGCCCCTGGAGCAGGGGGTCATTGGAAAAATCGATCCCCGGCACGATATGCCCCGGGCAGAAAGCGACCTGCTCGGTTTCGGCGAAAAAGTTGTCCGGATTACGGTTCAGCACCATTTTGCCCAACGGCGTGATGGGCACGATTTCTTCGGGAATGATTTTGGTCGGGTCGAGAATGTCGAACTCGAAGTCGTGTTCGTTTTCTTCTTCCACAACCTGCACGCCTAATTCCCACTCAGGATAGTCGCCTGTCTCGATCGACTCCCAAAGATCACGGCGGTGGTAGTCGGTGTCTTTTCCCGCAAGCTTCTGTGCCTCATCCCACACCAGCGAGCAAGTACCTGCCGTTGGGCGCCAGTGGAATTTGACGAAGCGCGATTTGCCCTCGGCATTGATCAGGCGAAAGGTGTGCACGCCAAAACCCTGCATGCTGCGCAGGCTTTTCGGGATCGCCCGGTCGGACATCGCCCACATCACCATGTGCGCCGACTCCGGTACCAGCGAGACAAAGTCCCAGAAGGTGTCGTGGGCCGAACCGCCCGTTGGGATCTCATTGTGCGGCTCGGGTTTTACCGCGTGCACAAAGTCGGGGAACTTGATCGCATCCTGGATGAAGAACACCGGCATGTTGTTGCCTACCAGGTCGAAATTGCCTTCGTCGGTGAAAAACTTCACGGCGAAACCCCTGACGTCGCGCACGGTATCACCAGAACCGCGAGGCCCTTGCACTGTGGAAAAACGCACGAAGACCGGGGTTTTTTTCGCCGGGTCCTGAAGGAAGCCGG
Organism: Pseudomonas sp. PDM31; assembly: GCF_019218965.1. Lineage (NCBI taxonomy): Bacteria > Pseudomonadati > Pseudomonadota > Gammaproteobacteria > Pseudomonadales > Pseudomonadaceae > Pseudomonas > Pseudomonas sp. PDM31. Next base: position 47,777 of record NZ_JAHUWS010000002.1, read on the forward strand.
CCTTGGTCAGCACCGAGTGATTTTCGTAGCTCTGGAAATAGCCGTGGGCACCCGTCCCGCGAGCATGCACGATGCGCTCGGGGATGCGCTCATGGTCAAAATGCGTGATTTTTTCGCGCATGATGAAATCTTCAAGCAGCGAAGGCCCGCGGGCCCCGGCTTTGAGGGTGTTCTGGTTGTCCGCCACTTTCACGCCCTGATTAGTGCGCAAGGCCTGTGCAGTGGCGTCGGAGCGGAAGGTTTCCAGGCTGTCGAGCTTGGCATTGGTGTTACTGCGGTCCGGGGTATCGGTCCCGGCCATCGCGCTCTTGGTGGTATTAGGCTTCTTGATACTCATCAGGCATGAACTCCTTGGGCGGTTTCGAGTTACTTAAGTAGTGACTGATGAGCCTCTTTGGCCGTTCCTTTTTTCTAACCTTTGATCGCGTTATTGCCAAAAGACAGGACAAATGCGAAATAAATGCTAAGAACCTCTATACGGACAGGCTAAAATGCGCGCCCGGCTAACCGCTGATCCTTTTTCAACGCGCCCCACAAGGTTCGCTACGTGATCGAGTTTCAAAACGTCCACAAAACCTACCGCGTCGCCGGTAAGGAAATCCCCGCCCTGCATCCGACCAGTCTGACGATTGAGAACGGTCAGGTTTTCGGCTTGATTGGTCATTCCGGCGCAGGAAAAAGTACCCTGCTGCGTCTGATCAATCGCCTGGAAAACGCCAGTGGCGGCAAGATCACCGTCGACGGTGAAGAAGTCACCGCCCTCGACGCCAATGGCCTGCGGCGCTTCCGCCAGCAGGTCGGGATGATCTTCCAGCACTTCAACCTGCTGGCCTCCAAGACCGTCGCCGACAACGTCGCGCTGCCGCTGACCCTGGCCGGCGAACTGTCGCGCAGCGAGATCGACTCGCGCGTAGCCGAGTTGCTCGCCCGGGTTGGCTTGTCCGACCATGCGAAAAAATACCCGGCGCAACTGTCTGGCGGGCAAAAGCAGCGTGTGGGCATTGCCCGCGCCTTGGCGACCAAGCCAAAAATCCTGCTTTGCGATGAAGCCACCAGCGCCCTCGACCCGCAGACCACTGCATCGGTCCTGCAATTGCTGGCCGAGATCAATCGCGAGTTGAAGTTGACCATCGTCCTGATCACCCACGAGATGGATGTGATCCGTCGGGTCTGCGACCAGGTGGCGGTGATGGACGCCGGCATGATCGTCGAGCAAGGCTCGGTGGCCGAAGTCTTCCTGCATCCGAAACATCCGACCACCAAGCGCTTCGTGCAGGAAGACGAGCAGATCGATGAAAGCGAGCAGCGTGACGATTTCGCCCACGTGCCAGGCCGCATCGTGCGTCTGACCTTCCAGGGCGATGCGACCTACGCGCCGTTGCTGGGCACCGTCGCCCGGGAAACCGGTGTGGACTACAGCATCCTGGCCGGTCGTATCGACCGCATCAAAGATATCCCCTACGGGCAACTGACCCTGGCCGTGACCGGCGGTGACATGGAAGCAGCCTTCGCCCGCTTCACCGCGGCCGACGTCCACATGGAGGTCCTGCGCTGATGGAAGCCCTGACTAGTTTCTTCGCCAATATCGACTGGTTCGAAATCTGGCTGGCCACCGGCGACACCCTGCTGATGCTGGGTGGTTCGCTGCTGTTCACCGTATTGCTCGGCCTGCCGCTGGGTGTACTGCTGTTCCTGTGCAGCCCGCGCCAGTTGCTGGAAGCCAAAGGCATCTACGCGATGCTGTCGCTGGTGGTGAACATCCTGCGTTCGCTGCCGTTCATCATCCTGCTGATCGTCATGATTCCGTTCACCGTGTTGATCACCGGTACCTCCCTCGGTGTCGCCGGTGCAATTCCGCCGCTGGTGGTAGGTGCCACGCCGTTCTTCGCGCGACTGGTGGAAACCGCCTTGCGCGAAGTCGATCGCGGCATCATCGAAGCGACCCAGGCCATGGGCGCAACCACGCGCCAGATCATCACCAATGCGCTGCTGCCGGAAGCGCGCCCGGGCATCTTCGCGGCAATTACCGTGACGGCTATTACACTGGTTTCCTACACGGCGATGGCCGGTGTGGTCGGCGCCGGTGGCCTGGGTGACCTGGCGATCCGTTTCGGTTACCAGCGCTTCCAGACGGATGTGATGGTAGTGACGGTGGTGTTGCTGCTGGTGCTGGTGCAGGTGCTACAGACCGTCGGCGACAAACTGGTTGTCCACTTTTCCCGTAAATAAGACATGAGCAGGCCATTCGCTGGCAGGCGCCGAACGGGCGCCGCAAGCGGGCACCCACAAGGAGTTAGCTGAATGAAAAAACTACTCGTCGCCTTCGCTGCCGTTGCAGCCTTTTCCGCCCATGCCGATACCCTGACCGTCGCGGCCACCCCGGTCCCGCACGCGGAAATCCTCGAATTCGTCAAACCGGCCCTGGCCAAGGAAGGCGTGGACCTGAAGGTCAAGGTCTTCACCGACTACATCCAGCCAAACGTACAGGTTGCGGAAAAACGTCTGGACGCCAACTTCTTCCAGCACCAGCCGTACCTGAATGAATTCAACAAGGCCAAAGGCACCAACCTGGTGTCCGTGGCAGGCGTGCACCTGGAACCCCTGGGCGCATACTCCAGCAAGTACAAGACCGTCGCCGAACTGCCGGGCGGCGCCAACGTGGTAATCCCTAACGACGCCACCAACGGTGGCCGCGCGCTGTTGCTGATGGCCAAGGCAGGCCTGATCAAGTTGAAGGATTCCAACAACATCCTGTCGACCGTGAAGGACATCACCGAAAACACCAAAGACCTGAAAATCCGCGAACTGGAAGCCGCCACCATCCCGCGCGTGCTGACCCAGGTCGACCTGGCGTTGATCAACACCAACTACGCGCTGGAAGCCAAGCTCGATCCGGCCAAGGACGCGCTGTTCATCGAAGGCAGCGACTCGCCATACGTGAACATTTTGGTCGCCCGTCCAGACGACAAGGACAGCGCCGCGATGCAGAAGCTGGTTGCTGCATTGCACAGCCCGGAAGTGAAGGCCTTCATCCTCGAGAAGTACAAAGGCGCGGTCGTGCCGGCGTTCTGATTTAACGGGGACGCAGAGCGTCCCTGACTGCATTCCCACGCAGAGTGTGGGAAGGATCAAAAAATGGGGCGCATTGAATGCGCCCCATTTTTTATGCCTGAAACACCACCCCTTGTAGGAGCCGGCTTGCTGGCGATGGCGTACGTGAGATCGCCATCGCCAGCAAGCCGGCTCCTACAAGGGTTTTACGGTGTTATTTGCGTTTGAGCATCACCGGCAACTGCGCCACCAGCTTCACATTGTTCAACGGCGCCCGGATAAACCCACGCTGTGTCCCGTCCGGCCCGATCACCGCGAGGTTGCCGCTGTGGTCGACGGTGTAGTTGGGCTTGCTGGTGTCAGCCGGGATGAACGGAATGCTCACCGCGTTGGCGACTTTCTCCAGCTCGTCTGTCGAGGCCGGGGTCAAGCCTATGAATTGCGGGTCGAAGTAACCCAGGTACTGCTTCAGCTGCTGCGGGGTGTCTCGGTGCGGGTCGACGCTGACCAAAACGATCTGCAGCTTGTCCACGACATCCTTGGGCAACTCGCTCTTGATCTGCCGCAGTTGGGCGAGGGTGGTCGGGCAGATGTCCGGGCAGAAGGTGTAGCCGAAGAACAGCAGGCTCCACTTGCCTTTCAACTCGTTGATCGTGACCGGCTGGCCATCCTGGTTGGTCATTGTCACGTCCGGCAGGTTGCGGCTTTGCGGCAGCAAAATGATACCGGCGTCGATCAGTGCCGTCGGATCGCCCTGGCCCTTGCCGGAGAGCACTTTGTTGATGGTCAGGCCCAATACCAGCGCTATCAGGGCGACGAGGATGAAGACGGTTTTCTGGGTTCGGGTCATAGGTTCAACAACAAGTAATGGTCAACGAGGAGCGCGATAAACAACAGGAACAAGTAGTAGATAGAGTACTTGAAGGTGTTGATCGCGGCGTGCGGTCGAGTGCCACGGTACAACACCACGGCCCATTGCAGAAATCGCGCGCCCAGGCCGAGGGCGCAAACCAGGTAGAGCGTGCCGCTCATGTGGATCACATAGGGCAACAGGCTGACGGCCAGCAACGCGAAGGTGTAGAGCAGGATGTGAATCTTGGTGTAATGCTCGCCGTGGGTCACCGGCAGCATCGGGATGTCGGCCTTGGCGTACTCCTCTTTGCGGTGAATCGCCAGCGCCCAGAAATGCGGAGGGGTCCAGGCGAAGATGATCAGCACCAGTAGCAATGGTTCGGCGCTGACGTGACCGGTGGCCGCAGTCCAGCCGAGCAGTGGCGGCGCAGCACCAGCCAGGCCACCGATCACAATGTTCTGCGGCGTCGCGCGTTTGAGGAAGCCGGTATAAACCACCGCGTAGCCGAGCAGGGAGGCAAGGGTCAGCCAAGCGGTGAGCGGGTTGGTAAAGGCCAGCAGCAAGGCTTGTCCGAGGGCCGCCAGGATCAGGGCGAAGGTCAGCGCTGCGGTCGGTGAGACCCGGCCTTCAGCCAATGGCCGCTTGCGGGTGCGCGCCATGATCGCGTCAATACGCCGGTCCACCACATGGTTGACCACCGCCGCGCCACCCGCGCACAGGGCGATCCCCAAATTGCCGAACACCAGCACGGTCCATGGCACCCCGGCGCGGGTCGCGAGGAACATCCCGACCAGTGAAGTGATGAGCATCAGCACCACCACTTTTGGCTTGGTCAGCTCCAGGTAGTCACGCCAAAGCGCCTGTCCGGGATGTGCGCCGATCAAAGTCGCCATGGCATCTCTCCTTTTATTGTTATGGGTCCGGCTGAATGTTTACGCAGGCTGAAGCGCCAGCGTGACGGCTGCTTGACCCGGACCAGACTGGTCCGGGCGTGGTAATTGACCAGCACCATTGTCAGCAACAGTGCCGCGCCCCCTGCGTTATGGGCGACGGCTACCGGCAACGGCAGGTGAAAAAGCACATTGCTGATGCCCAGGGTGATTTGAGCGGCGAGGGCGACCAGCACCAGGCCTGCCAGACGTGTCATGCCGACTCTTTTCAATTGCCAGGCCAGGCCCAGCAGCACCAGGGTCACCAGCAAGGCACCGATACGGTGGGTCAGGTGAATCGCCGTGCGGGCATCGCTGTCCAGTTGTCCGCCGAGGTAGTTCGGGCCGATGTGCTGGGTCAGGTGGAAGCCATTGGCGAAGTCAGCCGCCGGCAACCACTGGCCGTGGCAGGTAGGGAAGTCGATACAGGCGACAGCGGCATAGTTGGAGCTGACCCAGCCACCAAGGGCGATTTGCCCGATCACCAGCAACAGCCCCGCAGTCGCCCAATACTGCAGACGTCGTGGCACCGTCAGCGCCGGCAGTACGCCGGACAGGCGCAAGGTCAGCAGAAAAAGAAGGCTCAACGTCGCAAAACCGCCGAGCAGATGCCCGGTGACCACCTGGGGCCAGAGCTTGAGCGTAACCGTCCACATGCCGAACGCGGCTTGGGCGACGACCACCGCCAACAAAAACAACGGCAGCTTCACCGGTTGTCCGGGATGACGACGATGCACCCAGGCACGGCCGGCCAGCACCGCAATCAACATCCCCAACGTGCCGGCGAAGTAACGGTGGTTCATTTCGTTCCAGCCCTTGTGGGCCTCGACCGGCGCTTCCGGAAAGTGCAATTCGGCATGGGCCAGCTGGGCTTCGCTTTTCGGCACGCTGATGAACCCATAGCAGCCAGGCCAGTCCGGGCAACCGAGGCCGGCATGAGTCAGGCGGGTGTAGGCCCCGAGCAACACCACAATCAGTGCCAGCAGGGTGGCAAACAGCGCGAGGCGAAATCCAGGTTTGGCCATGACGATGCCCTTATCCGATGTTCGACAGTTTCAACAGGTGGCGCAGATCGTTCAGCAGGTCCTTGCCTTTCACCGACGGGTCGTAGCGCAGCACCAGATTGCCGTGGGGGTCGATGATCCACAGCTGCGGTGCGGTCTTGTCGCCGGTGGTTCGGCTAAAGATGGTCAGGTCCAGGGGATAACGTTGCAACTGCGGATATTCGCGTTGCAGCTTGGCGTCGTAATCGGCGTTCAAGGGTTGCGCAGCGGCCAGGGCGTGGCTGGCGCGGGACGCATCACGACCCAGACCGATCTGGATTTGTCGCACCAGGTACACCAATTGCTGGCAGTCCACCGCGCAGTCGCTGGGCGCCGTCACCAGCAGTTGCCAGCGATCTTCCTGAGCCTGCACGCCGATATCGGCGCGGGTCTGGCCGTTGCCTATCAGTTCACCGTGATAACTGCGGCCCTCGGGCACCCAGAAATTCAGCTTGTACATGCCGGTGGCGAGGATCATCGGACCGATCACCCCGAGCAGAATCAACAGCAGCTGCAAACGCCCCTTGCGCCGGCTTGCCGACGGTTTCGCTTCAGACATGCTGGGTGGATTCATGGCCGCTCCCATGGTGTTTCTCCTTTGCGTTATGCCAACCGAGGTAGAGATAAAGACCGAACAGAGCGAGCGCCATGGCGAACCACTGAACGGCATAAGCGATGTGTTTTTCCGGCCCCATGGCCACCACCGGCCAATCGGCCTGATAGATCGCCGGGCCGTTTTCGGCGCGCAATTGGTAGGCGAACCCTTCACGATTGAGCGCAGCCCAGAGTTTGTTCGGGTCAACCGCCGTCACCACTTGCGGCCAGGTGGTGCTGTCCGGGTCGGCGTGCAACTGGAAAGTGGCGCCGGGCGAGACATACACCCAGGCATCGAAGCTCAAGGTTTGAGTGGGAGTGGTGAATTGCGGCGCAGTACGGCGGTCCGGCCATGGCAACCAGCCGCGATTGACCAGCAGCCAGAGTCCACTGGCCCGGTCCTGGAATGGCTGCAGTAGCTCGACCCCGACCTTGCCGTCATGCTGTCGGTTATCCAGCAGCAGGCTGTGCTCGGCATCGAACTCGCCCTGCAGACGAACCCGGCGAAAGGCTGGATCTTCGGTATGTGGCAGCTCGGTACTGGCCATCGGCTCGGCTGCCCGGCGCTCGGCGTAGCTTTGCAGCAGCGCGCTTTTCTCCGCGCCCCGGCTCAATTGCCAGAACCCCAGGTATACCAGCAGCGGCAGCAACAGCGCGACCACCAGTGTTGGCACGATACCCGGCCGAAAACGCTTCATGGCATCGCCAGAAAGTCGGTCATCGCGATAGCTATACTCAAATGCATCGCTTGTTCCCCCGGAGTCTCACCATGCTCAAAGCAGCCATCGTCCTGATGCTGATTGCCACGGTTGTCAGCCTGTTCAGCGGCCTGTTTTTTCTGGTCAAGGACGACAGCAGCTCTAACCGCCTCGTCATTGCCTTGAGTGTTCGTGTTGCTCTGGCCGCCATTACCGTGGCTTTGATCGCTTGGGGTTTTTTCAGCGGCCAGTTGGTGTCTCATGCTCCCTGGTAGTTGGGTGGTGTGTCAGCGAGGCAAGCGTTGCCTGACACACCATCGCGAGCAGGCTCGCACCTACAGCACATAGACGAAAACAAACAACCCGATCCACACCACATCAACGAAGTGCCAGTACCAGCTCGCCGCTTCAAAGCCGAACTGATGCTCGTTGTCGAAATGCCCACGCATGACCCGCATCAGCATCACGAACAGGATGATGGTGCCGATGGTCACGTGAGCACCGTGAAAACCGGTGAGCATGAAGAACGTGGCGCCATAAATGCCCGAACCGAGGGTCAGACCCAGTTCACGATAGGCGTGTATGTACTCTTCAGCCTGAAAGCCGAGGAATGCGCAACCGAGAAGCACGGTAATTGCCAGCCAGAGTTTCAACGCGCCGCGATGGCCTTTTTTCAGGGCATGGTGGGCGATGGTCACGGTGACGCTGGAACTCACCAGCAGCACGGTGTTGAGCAGCGGCAGGCCCCAGGGGCTGATGACGTCCTTGGGTGGCGGGAAAAGTTTAGAATCCGGATTGTTCAGCAGCGGCCAGGTGAACTGGAAGTTCGGCCACAGCATGTGCGCGATGCCTTTCGCACCGTCACCGCCAAGCGCCGGGCCGGACACATGGCGCACATAAAACAGCGCGCCGAAAAAAGCGATGAAGAACATCACTTCCGAGAAAATGAACCAACTCATGCCCCAGCGAAACGAACGATCCATTTGCGCGCTGTACAGGCCGCCGCGGCTTTCCTTGATCACCGTGCCGAACCAGCCGAACAACATGTAGGCCAGCAGCAGGCCCCCGACGAAGAAGATCAGCGGCCCGTGGGATTCCGGGCGCGCGGCCTTCAGGTCGTTAAACCAGGTGGCCAGGCCCAATACCGTAACGAACATACCGACCGTGGCAATGATCGGCCACTTGCTCTGGGCCGGTACGTAATAGTGTTCATGAGTTGCCATTTATTGTTCTCCTTATCGGGCACGCTCAGCCGCCAGTGTTTACAGCTACCGGTGGATGTCGGGCGGTGATATCGAACAGCGTGTAGGACAGCGTCAGGTGCTTCACATCCTTGGGCATGTCACGGTCAACGATGAAACGTACCGGCATCTCGATCCGCTGACCGGGCTGCAGCACTTGCTGGGTAAAGCAGAAACATTCGGTCTTGTGGAAATAGGCCGCCGCCGTGCTCGGCGCAATGCTCGGCACGGCCTGGGCGCTCATGGGCCGGTCGGTGGGGTTGTGGGCGATGAAGATCATCTCGTTCACAGCCCCCGGATTGGCTACCAGTTCTGCGCCCTTGGGATAGAAATCCCAAGGCATGTCGGCGGTGTTGGTCGACAGGAACTGCACGCGGACCTGCCGCGAGGTGTCGACCGTCTGTTCTCCCTCGTATTGCCCGGCGGTCTTGCCGTTGATGCCGAAGGCCTTGCACATCACGTCGTAGATCGGCACCAGGGCGAACCCGAACACAAACATTGCTACCACCACCAGTAACAGGCGGGTGACCAGTTTCTTCATGGAAATCGAGTCAGCCATGGTTTCCAGCCCCCACCGAGAACCCTGTGGGAGCGGGCTTGCTCGCGAAGCAGACGCCGCAGTCCGTCAGATAAACTGCGTTATCGTTCTTCGCGAGCAAGCCCGCTCCCACATAGGGTTGCGTGTTCATTTCACTTCCGGCGGCGTGGTAAAGGTGTGATACGGCGCCGGTGACGGAATGCTCCACTCCAGGCCTTCAGCACCATCCCACGGCTTGGCCGGTGCCGGTGCACCGCCGCGAATGGTCTTGATCACGATGAACAGGAAGAAAATCTGCGTGGCGCCAAACATGAATGCGCCGATCGACGACACCATGTTGAAGTCGGCGAATTGCAGGTTGTAGTCCGGAATCCGCCGCGGCATGCCCGCCAGCCCTACGAAGTGCATGGGGAAGAAGGCCATGTTCATGCCGATGAACGACAGCCAGAAATGCAGCTTGCCGAGGGTCTCGTCGTACATGTGGCCGGTCCATTTCGGCAACCAGTAATAGGCCGAAGCGAAGATCCCGAAGATCGCCCCCGGCACCAGCACATAGTGGAAGTGCGCGACCACGAAATAGGTGTCCTGGTACTGGAAGTCCGCCGGGGCGATGGCCAGCATCAACCCGGAGAAACCGCCAATGGAAAACAGGATCACAAAGGCCACGGCAAACAGCATCGGCGTCTCGAAGGTCAGCGAGCCCTGCCACATGGTGCTGGCCCAGTTGAACACTTTCACTCCGGTGGGTACGGCAATCAGCAGCGTGGCGTACATGAAGAACAATTCGCCCACCAGCGGAATGCCGACCACGAACATGTGGTGGGCCCAGACGATGAATGAAAGGAACGCGATGCTCGCCGTGGCGTAGACCATCGAGGTATAGCCGAACAGCGGCTTGCGCGAGAAGGTCGGGATGATCGAGCTGACGGCACCGAAGGCCGGCAGGATCATGATGTACACCTCGGGGTGACCGAAGAACCAGAACACATGCTGGAACAGAACAGGGTCACCGCCACCGGCGGCACTGAAGAAGCTGGTGCCGAAGTGGATATCCATCAGCATCATCGTCACGCACCCGGCCAGTACCGGCATCACCGCGATTAGCAGGAATGCGGTGATCAGCCAGGTCCAGACGAACAACGGCATTTTCATCAAGGTCATGCCGGGGGCACGCAGGTTAAGGATGGTGGCGATCACGTTGATCGCGCCCATGATCGAACTGATGCCCATCAGGTGGATGGCGAAAATGAAGAAGGTCACGCTTTCCGGCGCATAGGTCGTCGACAGCGGGGCGTAGAACGTCCAGCCGAAGTTCGGCCCGCCTCCGGGCGTGAACAGGGTCGACACCAACAGGATGAACGCCGCCGGCAACAGCCAGAAGCTGAAGTTGTTCATCCGCGGCAGCGCCATGTCCGGCGCGCCGATCATCAGCGGGATCATCCAGTTGGCGAGGCCGACGAAGGCTGGCATCACCGCGCCGAAGACCATCACCAGACCATGCATGGTGGTCATCTGGTTGAAGAATTCCGGCTGGACGATTTGCAGGCCCGGCTGGAACAGCTCGGCGCGAATCACCATCGCGAACGAACCGCCAAGCAGGAACATGGAGAATGCAAACCACAGGTACAGCGTGCCGATATCCTTGTGGTTGGTGGTCAGTACCCAGCGCATCAGGCCTTTGGCGGGGCCGTGGGCGTGGTCGGCGTGACCATGGTCATCAATGACGGCGCTCATGGTTTGTCTCCTGCAAGCAGATGGGCTGGGATGGCCGGGGCGTGCTGCCCCGACCGGTTCCGTACATGCGCAATAGACCGGGTCATTTGCTTTCCGCCTGTTTCAGCTCCAGCACTTCTTTTGGCGTGACCATGTCGCCTTTGTTGTTGCCCCAGGCATTACGTTCGTAGGTCACGACCGCTGCGATATCGACTTCCGACAGTTGCTTGCCGAACGCCGCCATGGCGGTGCCGGGCTTGCCGTGGAAGACTATGCCCAAGTGATCCTTGATCGGTCCGGTGGCAATTTTCGAGCCCTTGAGCGCCGGGAACATCGGCGGCAAGCCCTGGCCTTCGGCCTGGTGGCAGGCCACGCAAGCGGTATGATAGACCTTGTCGCCGCGCTCCTTGAGCTCGTCGAGGGTCCATTCCTTGCTGGTCAATTCTTTGAGCTGCGCAGCCTCGGCCTTGCGCTCGGCCAGCCACTTCTCGTAGTCGGCTTTCTCCTTGACCTCGACCACGGTCGGCATGAAGCCGTGATCCTTGCCGCACAGTTCGGCGCACTGGCCACGGTAGATGCCGGGTTTGTCGACGCGGGTCCAGGCTTCGTTGACGAACCCCGGGATCGCATCGCGCTTGACTGCGAAGGCCGGCACCCACCAGGAGTGAATAACGTCGGCGGAGGTCACCAGGAAGCGCACCTTGGCACCGACCGGCAAGACCAATGGCTTGTCGACCTCGAGCAGATAATGCTCGCCCTTGGCTTCCTTGTTGTGGATCTGATCGGCGGGAGTGGCCAGGTTGCTGAAGAACTCGACATCCTGACCCAGGTATTTGTAGTGCCACTTCCACTGGTACCCGGTGACCTGGATATCGATCTCCGGCTCACTGGCGTCGTACATCTTGATCAGGGTCGCGGTAGCGGGAATCGCCATCGCCACCAGGATCAGGAAGGGCACGATGGTCCAGAGGATTTCAACGGTGGTGCTTTCATGAAATTTAGCAGCCACCTGCCCGGTCGAGCGGCGGTGGAGAATCATCGACCAGAACATGGCACCAAAGACGATGATGCCTATCACCACACATATCCAGAAAATGGTCATGTGCAGGTCGAATACTGCGTGACTGATCTCAGTCGCTCCAGGCGCCATATTCACAGTCCAGGCTGCTTGTGCCTGACCGAAAATCGACCACAACAGGAGGCCCATCCAGACATGTGGATGTCGCATCATTGCGGGTTCCCCTTATCGTTCTTGTTATCCCGCCGGCTTTCACCTGCGGCAAGGGAGCGGCTGCATCAGACTACGAACTTGAGCACCGGGCCTTGCTGCATATGCAGTCGGGCGTCATCAGCTAACTCCATTCCACCCCGAGTATAGACAGCGACTCTCACCTCGCAATGTGAAGGCGTAAATGATCTGAAACAGCATTCACTTGCATTGCAGGTCACGAATGGAGAAGGATGTGGACGAGTGGTGGCAAATGGATATAACGGAGGCGTCTCAAGGATGAAATAATTATGACAAATGCGTCTTAGCATTTTTCGTAAGCCAGCTAAGTTATGTCTTCCCTATTTCATTGCCTTGTTTCCTGGAGTTTTCATGAACACCGCCGCATTGCGCGAGCAGATCCAAAAAGCCCAACAACACGAGAAAGAGACCGGCCTGCTGACACGTCAGCTGCAAACCCAACTGCCTCACCTGCACCCTGCCATCCAGCTACCCGAGGCCGATGCCAACGGCGTGCTGGCGCGTTTCGTTACCACCTACATCGAAGAAGTGCCTGACCTGCTGGACGCAGCCAATGAAGTCGCCAGGGAAGCGGGCATTGAGTCGCAGATCAAACCGGTGCTGAAAATCGCCGAGCAGTATTTCCTCCAGCCGCCGGCGATCATGGCCGGGCACGTCGGGCTCGACAGCCTGCTGGACGAAGCCTATCTGGCGCACCGCTTCGTAGAAGAGGTCAATGACCTGTACATCAAGCATTTTGGCCAGCCGCTGATCCCCTTGGACATGACTGTTGCCAACCTGATTGCTCACCAATTGATCGGTGAGTCGTTCGCCAACCAACTGGATGAAGTGGTGCATCACGCCATCGACGAGATGCTCAACGACGAAAGCTTCGCCCTGGAATCGGTGGAAGCCTACCGCGACAAGCTCAACAGCCCGGACACCGGTGCCGCGTGGAAACGCTGGCCGTGCATGTCCCGCCGTCTGGGTGTAGGCCTGGAGCTGGATCAGCCTGCAGCCTGATCTCAATACCTGTGGGATCGGGCTTGCTCGCGAATGCGGTCAATCATTCAACGTTGATATCGACTGATACACCGCTTTGGCGAGCAAGCCCGCTCGCACAAGGACACTCAGCCAGCCGCACCAATGCCCGTGTTGGTACGAACCCTGCCTTCGAGCCTGCGTTTCAAGCCGCGCGACTCGATCAGCAGCTTCGCGCCCTTGGTGGCGTTCGCCCGGCCCCATTCTTCCAGCAACTCCAGACACGAATGATCGATGTAGGTCAGATTATTGAGCGGTACATGCAGCGTCGTGTCCGGTGCAATGCTACCCAGTACCCGGGTCAGTGCCGGCACTTTGAGGAACGTCGCCGCGCCCACCAGGCGCAACTCCATTTCCCCTTCCTGCGGTAAATCGATCAGGCTGATTTTCAGGCGCGAAGCTTTCAGCGCCAGCTTCACCAGGGTCAGGCCGAAACCGATCAGCACGCCGGTCAGCAGGTCCGTGAAGACAATGGCCAAGGCCGTCGCCGCGTAGGTAAACATCGGCATCCGGCCATATCGGCCCAAACCGCGAAAAGCCTTGAGGTCGACCAGTTTGAAACCTGTGTAGACCAGCACACCCGCCAGACTCGCCACCGGAATGCTTTGCAGGACACTGGACAACAGCAAGACAAAACCCAATAGCCACAGGCCATGGAAAATGCTCGAGAAACGTGTGGTTGCGCCTGCCTGGACGTTGGCCGAACTGCGCACGATCACCCCGGTCATTGGCAGCGCTCCGAGCAGGCCACAAAGCATGTTACCGACCCCTTGGGCGGACAATTCCCGGTCGAAATCGGAACGCTGACCGCTGTGCATGCGGTCGACCGCCGCGGCCGAGAGCAAGGTTTCGGCGCTGGCGATAAAGGCCACGGCAAACGCGGCAATCAGCAGTGCCGGATCAGCCAGGTTGAGCAGGTCCGCAGGCTTGAGCCAGTCGATCGCCTCACTCAGGTTGGCTGGCACCTCTACCCGCTTGACCTGCAACGCCAGCGCCAGGCTGGCGAAGGTGGCCAGCCCGACTCCGAGCAACGCACCAGGAATAAAGCGCAGGGATTGCGGGCGCAATTTTTCCCAAAGCCACATGACGGCAATCGTCGACAGCCCGAGCAAACCGGCCTGCCAGCCGAAGGTCGGCATCGCTTGAACCAACGCGCCCGGGAAGGCTGCCAGATTATCCAGCCCCGAAGGCTTGGGCACGGCATCGAGCATCACATGCACCTGGGAAAGCACGATCAGTACACCGATCCCGGCCAGCATGCCGTAAACCACCGCCGGTGCCGTCACCCGAAACCAGCAGCCCAGTTTCAAACGCCCGGCCAGCAATTGTAGAAATCCCGCCAGCAACAGGATCGGCCCGAGCATGACGACGCCGTGTTGGCGTACCAATTCAAATACCAGAACAGCCAGCCCCGCCGCTGGACCGCTGACTTGCAGCGGCGAACCGGCCAGCCAGCCGACTACCAGCCCGCCGATGATACCGGTGATCAAGCCTTTGGCGGGCGGCAGCCCTGAAGCGATGGCAATGCCCATGCACAAGGGCAGGGCGACCAGAAACACCACCACTGAAGCCAGCAGCTCCCGTGGCAGAACAGTTTTGAGTTGCGCAGCACGCATGAGGTCTCTCCCGAGCTTTTCTTCAGGCATGGCAAAGCCAAGCTGCCTGATCGGCAGCCTCGGCTGAACCACACCGGGATTTAGGAGTGTTTAGAAGCGCGCTTTGGGCGTTGCCACCGGAATCGGATGGCTGCCATCGAGCGGCAGGAAACAGCCTTGATCAGCATCGTAGGCTTTGATCTGGCTGGTCTCGATGTTGTAGACCCAACCGTGGATAAACAGCTGACCGTTGGCCATGCGCGAGGCCACCGATGGATGGGTGCGCAAATGCTGCAACTGGGCAATCACGTTTTCCTCGGTGAGGATGTGCATGCTTTCGCTTTCATTGGAGCAGTTGCAGTTTTCCTGCACCATGGTTTTTGCCACTTCGGCATGGCGCAACCAGGCTTTGACCGTCGGCATTTTTTCCAGGCTTTGCGGGTTGAGTACCGCGCGCATGGCGCCACAATCGGAGTGCCCGCAAATGATGATGTGATGCACGCCGAGGGCCAGCACCGCGTACTCGATGGCAGTGGAAACACCACCGTTCATTTGTCCGTAGGGCGGCACGACGTTACCGACGTTACGGGTTACGAAGAGGTCGCCGGGGGAGCTTTGGGTGATCAGTTCGGGAACGATGCGTGAATCGGCGCAGGCGATAAACATCGCTCGTGGCCGCTGGGCCGTGGCGAGTTTCTTGAAGAGTTCTTCCTGCTGGGGAAAGACCTCATGATGAAAATGCAAAAAGCCGTCAACGATATGCTGCAACGCTGCATCGGCGGTTTCGGCCTCGGGCTGGGCGGAAGCCGACGCAGCCAACGGCTGTTTATCCTTGTCACTCATGAATTCATCCTCATTTGACGGAGCCAGGGAATCTTCCCGTTTTGTCCGGCGTGAAGCCAGTGGCTGGTTAAAAAACATCCAGATCGAAAATGTCGACCGGTCAGTCACTCGATGAACAAGGTAGCCGCCGAATCTTAACTCAAACTGAATCAAGCGCTCTAGAACGTGTGTTCCAGGTCACAAAAAACGTGACCCGCCTAATGTCCGTGAGCGTTTACCAGTCTCAACCATAGGCCAATTGTCCTCAAATCAATGACATTTGGCGACCCGGCGGACAAAAGGCTTCGCAGTCCAGGTTAAAACCCTCCCGGTGATTGAGCCCTAACCGTTTGATGGTCTTGGCAAAGCGTTGCCCCAGCAGGTCGGCAAACGGACCTTCACCCCGCATACGGGCGCCAAAACGGCTGTCGTACAACTCGCCACCTCGACTCTGGCGAATCAGGCTCAACACATGCGCGGCGCGCTGCGGATAGTGGGCAGCCAACCATTCTTCGAACAGCGGCGCCACCTCCAGCGGCAGGCGCAACATCATATAGGCCGCGCTCTGCGCCCCAGCCGCATGGGCCTCGGTGAGCAAGCTTTCGAGTTCGCTGTCGTTGATCATCGGAATCATCGGTGAACACAGGACGCCGACCGGGATACCTGCTTCACGCATCACCCGGATGGCCCGCAATCGCGCCTTCGGCGCCGCAGCGCGGGGTTCGAGGATGCGTTTGAGTTCGTCGTCCAGGGTGGTCAGGCTGATCATCACCGCTACCAGCCGCTGCCGGGCAAGTTCGGCCAGCAGGTCCAGGTCGCGCAGAATCAGCGAGCCCTTGGTGACAATGGTCACCGGATGCCGGTAGCGCAGCAGCACTTCGAGGGTCTTGCGGGTGATCTGGTATTCGCGCTCGATCGGCTGGTAAGGGTCGGTGTTGGAGCCGAGGTTGATCGGCGCGCACTGATAGCCACGTTTGGACAACTGCTCCTCAAGGACGTCCGCTGCATTGGTTTTTGCGATCAGCCGGGTTTCGAAATCCAGCCCCGGTGACATGTCCCAATAGGCGTGGCTCGGTCTTGCGTAACAATAGATGCAACCGTGCTCGCAGCCACGATAGGGATTGATCGAGCGATCGAATGGCAGGTCCGGCGAGGTATTGCGGGTGATGATGGTTTTCGCGGTTTCAATGCGCACCTCGGTACCTTGGGTTACCGGCACTTCCTGATACCAGCCGTCATCCTCGCCCACCGAACGATTTGGCGCAAAACGGTTATGCGGGTTGGTGGCGGTGCCGCGACCGCGGGGTGGCAAGGGCGTGTTCATGATCAACTCTCCAAGCTGTATATGCATACAGTATAGGGGAATTGATTCACTGCCCAGTGCCGTTTGGCGCCTTGATCTTCATGACCACCTGAGTGCGCTTGGTTGAACAAACAATGAAGTGATGCGCGTAGCAGGGATCATCGAATGTCACACAAAAATAATGGAATAATAACTAAAACGCTCAGTATATTTTGTTCGCAGCAAATACAACTTCGAATTTACTTAAAAAGGATTTTGTAATGTCGTATTTCAATCGTCGTGGAATATTTCTTCAAAAACTGGGCCCCACCATTGTTGATCCGCGCGAGGTACTTGTTTCCATGCAGTTCGCGTTGAAAGAATCGGATCATGATGAACATGGAGCACCCACCGACAAGCTTTTGGATTCCAGTGTATTCATTGCGTCGTCTTACGATGGCGGCCAGACGTTCAAACTAAACAACGCCAGAGACGTGGATGGAGATGGCGACATCGATCATGCTGACAAAGAAAAATTACTGGCGCTGGCCAAGGCCTATGCGAGTATCGTTAACCCATAATGGATAACTGGCGCTCAAGCTGGAATATTGTTGCTGTCAACGGCCAGCGCCGTTCGGCACCTTTATGCTTATTATTTCAAGTGCGCGCAAGGCAACCAAGAGAAACAAACAAAGCCTGGCGACCACTCAGGAAATGCGACTAATATTTTTCTCGCTGCAACTTCAATTATTGATACTAAAAAGGAATTTATCTATGTCACTTTTGAATGATCATGGCATTTTTTTGCATAAACACGTACCAGGCTCTGTCAAGCCGAACGAAGTAATTGTTTCGATACGCTTTGCATCCAAAGAGGATGATGGAAGCGTAGCGCTGGACTCTAAGATCATGACTGCATCTTCTTATGATGGCGGTAAAACTTACAGCCTCAGTAAAACCGGTGGACTCGTCGATGGATACGCCAATGATGAAGAAAACGCACAACTTTTGGCCTTAGCGAAAGCCTATGCAGCAATAAAAAGTTTTGATCGAATCGTATTACCACCTATTGAGCTCTGATTGATAAAGACTGGCATGTAACCTCCAGTGACTCGCCTGGTCAATCCACGGCAGTCACTGGAGCTACAACAAAGAGATCGGCACCGAATCAGTGTTGCTCGTCAGGCTTTTTCTGCAGTTTCGGATTCGGAAAAAACTGTACCGCCTGCACGGTCTTGTCCGGCGCAGGCTTGAGTGCGCTGGTGTTGACCCGTGTACCCAACTCCTTGGGCACCGACAGCCCTTGTTCGTTGAGTGTGTCGGAGTAACCGCAGGCCACGCACTCACGGTGCGGGACCTGGTCCTCGTTCCACATCATCAACTTGTCCGGCTCGCTGCATGCCGGGCAGACCGCCCCGGCGATAAAGCGTTTTTTAGTAATCACAGGTCCCTCACTCATGCTGCCGCGCCCTCACTCAGGCCGCTATGGCGCAAGAGTGCGTCAATCGACGGCTCACGACCACGGAAGTCGACGAACAGCACCATTGGCTCCTGGGATCCGCCGCGCGCCAGGATCGCTTCCCGGAACGCGCGACCGGTTTCGGCATTCAGCACGCCTTCTTCCTCGAATTTCGAGAAGGCATCGGCCGAGAGAACTTCAGCCCATTTGTAGCTGTAGTAACCAGCCGCATAACCGCCGGCAAAAATGTGCGCAAAACTGTTGGGGAAACGGTTATAGGCTGGCGGACGCATGACCGAAACCTCGTCGCGCACGCCTTCGAGCACTTGCGCCACGCTGCGACCGTCACCATGGGTGGCATGCAGTTCGAAGTCGAACAGCGAGAACTCCAGTTGGCGGACCATCATCAGGCCGGACTGGAAGTTCTTCGCCGCGAGCATTTTTTCGAGCAGGTCCTGCGGCAGCGGTTCGCCGGTTTCATAGTGACCGGAGATCAATGCCAGGCCTTCCGGCTCCCAGCACCAGTTTTCCATGAACTGACTCGGCAGTTCGACCGCATCCCAAGCCACGCCGTTGATACCGGATACGCCAGCGTGCTCCACGCGGGTCAGCAAGTGATGCAAACCGTGACCGAATTCGTGGAACAGGGTGGTGACTTCATCATGGGTCAACAGCGCAGGCTTGCCGCTGTCAGCCGGAGTAAAGTTGCACACCAGGTTGGCCACCGGGCTTTGCAACACGTCGCCAGCAGTACGTCGACGGTCACGGGCACCGTCCATCCAGGCACCGCCGCGCTTGTTGGCGCGGGCATACAGGTCGAAGAAGAAGCGACCGACGTGCTGGCCGTTTTCCTTGATTTCAAACAGGCGCACGTCCGGGTGCCAGGTATCGAAACCTTTGAGTTCGGCGATCTCGATGCCGTACAGGCGCTGGACGATGGCGAACAGGCCGCCCAGCACCTTGTCGATCGGGAAGTAGGCGCGCAGGGTTTCCTGGGCCACGCTGTAGCGTTGTTCACGGAGTTTTTCGCCGTAGAAACCACTGTCCCAGCTCTGCAGGTCGGCGCAGCCTTGTTCAGCGGCGTAGGCCTTGAGCTGCTCAAGGTCCTGGGCAGCGAATGGCTTGCTGCGCTTGGCCAGGTCACGCAGGAAACCCAGCACCTGATCGCTGGACTCGGCCATCTTGGTGGCCAGGCTCAGCTCGGAGAAACTGGCGAAGCCCAACAGTCTGGCCAGCTCCTGGCGCAGGTCGAGGATCTCTTCCATGACCGGTCCGTTATCGTTCTGACCGGCGTTCGGGCCCTGATCCGACGCGCGGGTGCAGTAGGCCGCATAGACTTCTTCGCGCAGGGCGCGGTCCTGGGCGTAGGTCATCACCGCGTAGTAGCTCGGGAATTCCAGAGTAATCAGCCAGCCATCAAGGCCTTTAGCCTGAGCGGCGGCGGCCATTTGTGCCTTGGCCGAATCGGTCAGGCCGGCCAGCGCCGACTCGTCGGTGATGTGCTTGGTCCAGGCCTGGGTGGCGTCGAGCAGCTGGTTGGAAAAGCGACTGCCCAGCTCGGACAGTTTGCTCTGCACTTCGGCATAGCGTTTCTGCTCGGCTTCCGGCAGGTCGATACCCGACAGACGGAAGTCACGCAGGGAGTGTTCCAGAATAGTTTTCTGCGCCACGTCAAAGCCGGCCGCTTCCGGGCTGTTGGCCAAGGCCTCGAAGGCCTGGAACAGTTCGCGGTTCTGGCCCAATTCAGTGGAATAGGCGCTCAGGGCAGGCAGACAAGCCTCGTAGGCTTCGCGCAGTTCGGCGCTGTTGCACACGGCATTCAGGTGGCTGACCGGGCTCCAGGCTGCGCCGAGACGATCATTGAGTTCGTCCATCGCCAGCACCAGACCGGCCCAGGTCGGTTGTGTGCCCTGGGTCTTGAGGATCTCGACGATGGCGGCACGGTTGTCAGCCAGTATCTGTTCAATGGCCGGTTGTACGTGTTCGGCACGGATTGTGGAGAACGGCGGCAGGTCGTACGGCTGTAAAAGAGGGTTCACGCTCACGGTTTGACACCTTGGCTGGAAGAAACATGCAGCCATCTTAATTACAATCGACACTCACCGCAGCTATCAGCGACAGAGAGAGAACCTATCGTGTCCCTTCGCAAGTATCAGAACCATACGCCGCTGCTCGACAAAGGCGCTTTTGTCGACGGCTCGGCGGTAGTGATCGGCGACGTTGAAATCGGCCCGGACAGTTCCGTCTGGCCGTTGACGGTGATCCGTGGCGACATGCACCGCATCCGTATCGGTGCGCGCACCAGCGTGCAAGACGGCTGCGTGCTGCACATCACCCACGCCGGCCCGTTCAACCCCGATGGTTTTGCGCTGCTGATCGGCGATGACGTGACCATCGCCCACAAAGTCATGCTGCATGGCTGCTCGGTAGGCAGCCGGGTGCTGATCGGCATGGGCAGCATCGTCATGGACGGTGCCGTGATCGACGATGACGTGATCATTGGTGCCGGCAGCCTGGTGCCACCGGGCAAGCATCTGCAAAGCGGTTTCCTGTACGTCGGCAGTCCGGTGAAGCAGATCCGCCCTCTGACCGACAAGGAGCGTGCCTTTTTCACCTACAGCGCGGCGAACTACGTGAAGCTCAAGGACCTGCATCTGGCCGAAGGCTACGATCAGCTGTAAACCGTCATGCTATAGCCCAGGAAATTTCATGCATTACCAGACCGTTTTGTTCGACCTTGATGGCACCCTGACCGACCCGCGCGAGGGCATCACCCGATCGATCCAGTTCGCCTTGAGCAAACTGGGCATCGATGAGCCCGACCTGAGCAAGCTCGAGCACTTCATCGGCCCGCCGCTGCTCCAGGCGTTCATGCAGTTCTACGACTTCGACGAGGCCAAGGCCTGGGAGGCGGTGAATTTCTACCGCGAACGTTTCAAGATCACCGGCCTGTACGAAAACCGCGTGTTCGACGGCGTCACGCCACTGCTGGAAACCCTCGGCGGACAAGGACGACAGCTGTACATCGCCACGTCGAAACCCTGGGTGTTCGCCCGGGAAATCGCCCGGCACTTCGACTTCGCCAAACACTTCAAGGTGATTTACGGCAGCGAACTGGACGGTACCCGAACCAACAAGGTCGAGTTGATCGCCCATCTGGTGGCTGAAGAGAAACTGGACCCGGCCACCACCTTGATGATCGGCGACCGCAAGCACGACCTGATCGGCGCACGCAGCAATGGGCTGGACGCGGCAGCGGTGGGTTACGGGTTTGGCAGTTACGAAGAGCTGAGTGCCGAAGCGCCGGCGTATCACTTTGAAACGCTGGAGCAGATGCATCAGGCGTTCTTGCAGCGTTAATTGAATCAACTCGATCAAAATGTGGGAGCGGGCTTGCTCGCGAAGGCGGTGTGTCAGTCACCATTGATGTCGAGTGACACACTGCCTTCGCGAGCAAGCCCGCTCCCACTTTGAGCCCCGGTTGGCTGCAAGGAATCTGATCGGACTCAAGGCCGTGGCGACGGCGCTAGCCTCTGCCCCTGCTCAACCGCCCAATTCACCACCTGCACCGTCAACTGGTCATTCGCCCGGCCAAACCCGGCGACCACCGCCGGCACCTGCACATCGCTCAACGGCTGGCGCACTTCAAAGCGCCGGCTCGCGAGGATGCGCTGGTCATAACTGCGCACCAACAACGCATCCAGGCGCACGACAACGCTCGCACTGGCGCCTTGGTATTCAGTCTGGAACGCCTGCAGCGTGCCGCCCAGCTCCAGGTCGGTCTGGAAAAGACTGTCATCGGTACTCAACAGCGACACCCGACCGTCACGCTGAAAGCCGTCCAGCAGTCGATTGCGCAGCAACACCGGTGCCGGGTCGCTCCAGCGCGCACCTTTGTAGCTGCTGATCACATCGCCCAGGGGAACCACCGCAATGTTCGGGCTGTTCAACGCCTCGCTGGTTTGCAGTTTGGTCAGGCGCAACGACCAGTGCTGCGCTGTGCCACGGCTGGCAGGCCCAGCGCTTTGGGCCGAAGGCAGGCGATAGACATCGAAAGGTTCCGGCTTGGGCAAGATCGAGCACGCACTGATCAGCGTGAAGCCGGCGAGCAGGGCAGTACGAATCAGCTTCATGGGGTGAACTCCTTGTTCTTGTCGCTGCCCAGCAGGTAACCGCTGGGGTTGGCCTCCAGGCGTTGAGAAATGGCCCGCAACGAAGTCAGGGTTTCGCGCAGCTCCCGCACCGCCGGGGCCAGGCCATTGAGGCCTTGCATACCGTTGTTCAGCGAATCCTGATTGCTCACCAGCAACGTGTTGATGGTGGCAGTGCTCTGTTCCAGGGATTTCATCGCCTGCTCGGCACTGCCCAGTGCCTGCTTGCCATGATCGTTGAGCAGGCCGTTGGCATTGCGCATCAACGCCGTGGTCTGCTCCAGCATGTTATTGGCCTGCTTGCCGACCGAGGCCAACTGCTGCATGGCCTGACGGATATCGTCACGCTGCTCGGCAATGGTCCCGGTGGTCTGTTCCAGATGCTCCAGGATCTTGCTGATGCGCTCGATGTTTGCCGTTGAAAACATCGAGTTCGCGTTTTGCATCAGCGCGTTCACCCCGGCCATCAGGTCGTTGCTGTCATTGAGCAGTCGGGCGATGGGCGAGGGCGCAGCAATGATGGTCGGTAGATTGCCATCCTTGCCCTTGAGCGTCGGGCTCTGGGGTGTACCGCCGCTGAGCTGGATGATCGAGGTGCCGGTGACACCGGTCAGCGCCAGTTTGGCCTCGGTGTCTTCCTTGACCGGGGTTTCACCGCCCAGGCGAATCCGCGCCAGCACCCGGCGCGGGTCTTTCGGATCGAGGCGTAGCGACACCACATCGCCGACCTTGATCCCGCTGTACTGCACGGAACTGCCCTTGGACAAACCACTGACCGCCTCGTTGAACACCACCTCGTAATCCTTGAACTCGGTGTCGACGCTGGACTTGGCCAGCCAGAGACCGAACAACAGCGCGGCCGTCACCACAATGACGGTGAACAGGCCGATCAACACATGATGGGCTCGGGTTTCCATGTCAGACCTCGTTGAGCTGTTGGGCGGCTGTCAGCGCCGCGCGGCCGCGGGGGCCGTGGAAGTATTCGTGAATCCATGGGTCGTCGGTTTCCGAAACCTTGTCGATCGCGTCCGCCACCAGCACTTTTTTCTGCGCCAGAACCGCAACCCGGTCGGTGATGGTGTAGAGCGTGTCGAGGTCGTGGGTCACCAGAAAAACACTCAGGCCCAAGGCGTCACGCAGGGTCAGAATCAATTGATCAAACGCGGCAGCGCCAATCGGATCGAGACCGGCGGTGGGCTCGTCGAGAAACAGTATGTCCGGGTCCAGGGACAGCGCCCGGGCCAGCGCGGCGCGCTTGATCATGCCACCGGACAGTGACGCTGGGTATTTGTCTGCCGCCGACAACGGCAACCCGGCCAAGGCCATTTTCACCGCCGCCAGGTGTTCGGCGTCGTTGCGGCTCAGGCCGGCGTGCTCGATCAGCGGTAGGGCGACATTCTCGGTCACCGTCAGCGACGAGAACAGCGCACCTTTCTGGAACAGCACGCCAAAGCGCCGTTCAATCAGTGAGCGCTCGTGCTCGGCCAGGGTCGGCAGGTTTTGGCCGAAAACCTTCACCACGCCTTCGCTCGGTTGGCGCAGCCCGATAATGCTGCGCAGCAATACCGACTTGCCACTGCCAGAACCACCGACCACGGCAAGGATTTCGCCTTTATACAAATCCAGGTCAAGGTTCTCGTGCACGCTCTGGCGACCGAAGCGATTGCACAGGCCACGCACCTCTATCACCGCCTCGGCGGGCGCCCTGGGTAAACGACTCACCAGCCCATCTCCATGAAAAACAGCGCGGCCACCGCGTCGAGCACGATCACTACAAAAATCGACTGCACCACACTGGACGTAGTATGAGCGCCGACAGACTCGGCACTGCCGCTGACCTTGAAGCCTTCGAGGCAACCGATCGCGGCGATCAGGAAAGCGAAAATCGGTGCTTTGACGATGCCCACCAGAAAATGCTGAACGCCGATGTCCGATTGCAGCAGCGACAGGAACATCGCCGGCGAGATATCCAGCGACACCGCACAGACCACGGCACCGCCGATAATCCCCGACAGCATCGCCAGGAAGGTCAGCATCGGCAATGCGATCAACAGGGCAAGGACCCGTGGCACTACCAACAGCTCCATGGGGTCGAGGCCCAGGGTGCGAATGGCATCGATTTCTTCATTGGCCTTCATCGAGCCGATCTGCGCGGTGAACGCGCTGGCCGTGCGCCCGGCCATCAGGATCGCGGTCAGCAACACACCGAACTCACGCAGGAAGGCAAACCCGACCAGATCCACAGTGAAGACACTGGCGCCGAAAGTGGCCAGCACCGTCGCCCCGAGAAACGCCACCACCGCGCCCACCAGAAAGGTCAGCAGAGCGACGATGGGGGCGGCATCAAGGCCAGTCTGTTCGATGTGCGCCACCATTGGCGTGATGCGCCAGCGCTTTGGGCGGAAAATGCCACGGGCGATGGTTTCCAGGATCAGCCCGACAAAGCCCAGCAATTGCAGGGTATCCTGCCAGACGGTGTCCACCGCCCGGCCAATACGGGTCAGCAGTTGAATGCTGACGCTGACCTCCGGCTCTTTGATCGGCACACAGAAATCGGTCAAAGAGCGGTAGACCGTTTGCAGCAAGGCGCGATCGGCGGCGCTGATGGTGCAGTCGGGGTGCTCGGCGGACTGGCCGAGACGTTCAGAGCCCAGCAGCTCGACCAATAACGACGCACCGGCGGTGTCGAGTGCGCCGAGGCCATTGAGGTCGATGGCGGTATCAGCGTCGTACTGACCGAGGAGCGTTTCACTCAGTAGCTTGAGGTCGGCGTAGTGGGCAAGCGTCCAGTCGCCCGTCACCCGCAACTGCGCGGGGGTCAGCGAAGTATCTAATTGGGCATTGCCGGCCATCGCGCTGCTGATCATAAGCTCCGTGCTTGTCTGCTGGTTACGCAATCCTTCGTAATAGCACGAACCGGATTACTTTTCTTGAACCGCTGTGCTGTCCCTGACGACGAAGCGCAGCACCCCGATGAGCTGTCCGTCTTCGGTCAGCACCCGGACTTGCCACTTGCCAGCCGGATTGCCGGGGAAATTCTGTTTATGGGTCCAGGCGCGATAGCCTTCCTTGCGGCCGCCGTGAATATCCAGCGGGATGCGGTCGACCTCTTTGCCGTTGAACTGCCAGACGTGATAAATCCGCTCGTCCAGACCCCGCGGGGCGTTGATCGCCGTATAGGCATAGAGGCCGCCACCGCGAATCTGCTCGGTGCTGACCTCGTCGAGGCTGGCACCCGGAGTGCGGTCCTGCATTTGCGTGCTGATGGCCACATCGGTCATCCACAGTGTCGCGGGCGGTACCCATGAGCGCAGTTCCCAGCCGACCGCGCCGATTCCCAAGGTGATGCTCAGGATTGCCAGCGCGTTGCGCAGGGTGCGGATCGGGAAGATCGATGCCAGGCTCGGGAACGACAGCAGCACCGCAATGCCCAGCGCCCACTTGAAGCTCTGCGAAGTGGTGAGGTGCATGATCACCGGCAGTGCCGTGAGCAGGGCCGCGAACAGCGTCAGGGTATGCAACGCCAGAAACGCCCAGCGCCGTGGCGCCAGCCATTTGTAGTAGAGCGGATCGACGATGGATATCAGCGCCGCGATGCTCAGTAGCCCGGTGAAAAACAACTGGCCGCTGTTCCAGGTCGTGGTGATGAAAAAGAACGGCAGGACGAAGAAAAGGCTTTCCTGGTGAATCATCTGCGTCGCGTAACGCAACAAAGGTTGCGGAATCTCGCGCTTGAAAATGCGCGCGAACAGCTTGGTCAGACTGTTTTCCAGCATCAGCCAGATCCAGCTGATCAGCATGATGGTGGTGATCCAGCTCGCCAGGCCTTGCTGACGATCAACCAGGATGAAACTGCCCACCCCGGAGATAAAACCACCAGCCGCGATGACCCCGGGATAGCGCTTGATCAATTCAAGGATGCGCTGAACGAAAAGGGTCAGGTTCGGCATTCGGGCTTTTCACAGTAGTAGTAGGAAAAATCCTCGACAGGGTACCGCTGGGACGGCGGTGTGGCGAGGGGGCTCGTCGGAACGCCGCACCGCCGTTCGGCTGCCAAGCAGTCGTAGAGCGATTATCTGAATTGACCGTGATCGTTAATTTGGGGCCGCTTCGCGACCCAACGGGGCGGTGCCGCGGTCCGCCAAGCCCCCTCGCCACAAAAGCCTGTGCCACAGCGCGTGGTTAATTTCTGCGGCTGATGCGCCACCCCAACAACCCAAGCACGATCAACCCCATGATCCCGGCAATCCCCCACACCAATTGGTCGTCACTCACCAATGGCTTTTCGATCCGCAGATAACCAGGCTGCAGAAGCAACTCGCGCATGGCCTTGTTCGCCTCTTCCAGAGACACCGCTTGCAGCTCCCGGGCCGGATTGACGAAGCGGCCATCCTCGTAATCGCCAATGGCGCTCCAGTAGTAATCGGCCAGTGCACTGTTACCTTGCACGGCCCAGGCCTGGCGGGCGATGGCAGCCTGTTTGAGGCGGTTGAAGGTGTCGGCATTGAGGCCGTCCTTGAGCAACCCGGCCTTCAACTCTTCCAGCACCTGCTCAGCTTCGGCAACATCGCCGCGCTCGAGGTCGGCATTGAGGCTCATGAAACCTACACCGCCGAACACCTCGCGCTCCGCCCACGGGCCATAGGACAAACTGTGGGCCAGTCGCAGCTGGCGATACAACGCCCAGTCCAGATAGTCCTTGAGCAGGTCGAAGGTTTGGTCGTGCTGGTCCTCCAGCACCGGCTCTGGCACCAGCCAGTGCAGCTTGGCCCCGTCGCCGACAAAACCGCGGATCAGGCTGCGCTCATGGGCGGCACTGGCCTGAATTTGCGGCAGCGGTGGATGTTCGCTGGGGTTGATCGCTTCAAGCGCGCCATACGCCCGCTCCAGATAGGCCGGCAGCAACTTGTCCAGGTCACCGACCACGATCAGGGTCATGTTGTTCGGCGCATACCAGCCGTTGCGCACGCGCTCCAGTTGTTCGCGGGTCAGACTGTCGACTTGCGCCCGCTCGGGGCATTTGAGGCCTAATTCCACCGCCAGTTGACTGCTGGCGGTGTGGCCCAGGTCCTGGCGATCCAGCCAGCGTTGCAGATGTGAGTAATGCCCGCCATCTTCGCGCTCGACCACTTGCTTGGCAGCGTTGATGGCATTGTCGTCGAACCGGGTCTGGGTCAGCAGCGCCAGCAGCAGGTCGAGCACCTTGCGCTGGTTTTTCGCCGGGGCCTCGATGACGAACGTGGTATCGGCGTTGCTGGTGAACGCATTCCACTCACCCCCCAAGGCCTGCATGCGCTCCTCCAGGCCGCCTTCGCCACTGGCGTCGATACCGCTGAACAGCAAGTGTTCGAGCAGATGCGGCAGTTCTTTTTCTTCGCAGCTGAAATCATCCAGGCCAACCCCGATCACCAGGCGAATCGCCACATGCCCGCGCTCGGTGCCGGGCTTGAGCAGCAACTGCAAACCGTTGCGCAGCGTATAACCCTCGACCTGGAAACGATCCAGGGCAAGCGTGGGGAATGAGCCAAGCAACAGGCAGGCGAGTAGCAGACAACGCATAAAAAGCTTCCAGGCGGCTGATTGGAGATCCGTGTCGTCAGTCATGCCGACTTGCCCGCGAAAGCGGCCTCAAGACTGAATCAATACTACTGACTGATCACCATGCCATACGTTCAAGGTGAATGTGTGGTGTCAGCCAAATCGTCGACCACCAGAGCACCTGTGTCGGAAGTTTCCAGCACCACATAGGCACTGCTGCAAAACAGCGAGTTCAAACGTTTCATGTCGGCGATCAGCTCCAGGTGCAACGAACTGGTTTCGATACTCTGCACGATCTTACGTTGTAGCCGGCTGACATGTGCATGGGCCAGGCGGCGTTCCTGTGCACGAAAACGACGTTTCTCACGCACCAGTTGCCGGGCGCTTTCCGGGTCGGCACTGAGAAACACCGACATCCCCAGGCGCAGGTTGGAAATCAACTGACTGTGAAGCCCGGCCAGTTCATCCAGCCCCACGTCGGAAAATGACCGACGCTGTGAGGTTTTCTGCTGCTGCACTTTGCGCAGCATGCGTTCGATGAGGTCGCTGGCAAGTTTCAGGTTGATCGCCAACTCGATGATTTCCGCCCATCGCCGGCTGTCCTGATCGCTGAGATCCTCGCGGGGCATCTGCGCCAGATACAGCTTGATCGCGCTGTACAGGGCTTCCACATCATCGGTCAGGCGGCGCATTTCCTGAGTCACCGCGGTATGTTGGCCGCGTAATACGTCGAGCATGGCTTCAAGCATGCTGTCGATCAGATCGCCTATGCGCAGGGTTTCCCGGGCTGCGTTGGCCAGCGCCAGGCCGGGGGTGGCCAATGCTGTGAGGTCCAGATGCCGGGGTTTGGCTGTACCGTTGGCTTGCAGGCGTTCGGGCAGTACCCAGGCACAAAAACGCGCCATCGGCCCGACGCTCGGCAGCAATATCAGGCAGCGCGTGGTGTTGTAGAGCAGGTGGAAGCTGATGACCATCTCCTGCGGGCTGAAATCCAGGCTGTCTAGCCAGTGCACCAACGGGTCGAGCACCGGAATCATCAGCATCAGGCCGATCAGTTTGTACAACAGGCTGCCCAACGCCACCTGCCGTCCGGCGGCGTTCTGCATACTGGTGCTGAGGAACGCAAGAATGCCGCTGCCGATATTGGCGCCGATGACCAGGCCGATGGCCACCGGCAGGCTGATCACATTGGCGCCGGCCAGGGTTGCCGTGAGCAGCACAGCCGCCAGGCTGGAGTAGGAAATCATCGCGAACAGCGCGCCAATCAAGGCGTCCAGGAGAATGTCGCCGGTCAGCGAGGCGAATATCACCTTGACCCCTTGGGCGTGGGTGATCGGCGCCGCCGCCTCGACAATCAGTTGCAACGCCAGAATGATCAGCCCCAGTCCGATAGCGACGCGGCCCATCTGCCCCACCCTTGTCTGCTTGCGCGACAGGAAGAAGATCACCCCGATAAAGATCAGCAGCGGCGACAACCACGACAAATCGAGGGTCAGCACTCGCGCCATCAGCGCCGTACCGACATCGGCACCGAGCATGGTCGACAGCGCCGGGGTCAGCGCCATCAGGCCCTGGCCGACAAAGGAAGTGACGAGCATGGCGGTGGCGTTGCTGCTCTGGACCATGGCCGTCACGACGATCCCGGCGACGAAAGCCAGCCCGCGCTTAGACATGTTCCGGCCGATGACATGGCGCAGATTGGAGCCGTAGACCCGCAGGATGCCGGTACGGACGATGTGCGTGCCCCAGATCAGCAGGGCCACGGCGGAGAGCAAATTGAGCAGGGTGAGCATACAGACCCCCTGTGGTGCAGCGCTCCAAAGGAGCAAGTTGACGGTGCCGCGCGACGTTCTACGTTCTGATACTTAAGCTGTAGTTGGCTAACGGTCTGAGCGCCAGCATCGCATAGCTAAAGAAGTGATTGAAACAAAACTGTCATGAACACAAATTCAGACAATCCCACAAAAACAATGTGGGAGCGGGCTTTTGTGGCGAGGGGGCTTGCCCCCGTTCGGCTGCGAAGCAGTCGCAAAACCATTGCACTGGGAAGTACTTGGTACTGCGCGATAATGGGTTTTGGGGCCGCTGCGCGACCCAACGGGGGCAAGCCCCCTCACCACAAAGGCTTGCTCCCACAGGTTTTTGCGTTGTCACTACATCCGGGTTACTGGCCCGGAATGTCCTTGCGCAGCTTCACCGGATCCTGCTGCTTGCGCTTCTTCGCAATAGCAGTGCGCATCTTGATATTGATCGCTTCCACCGCCAGCGAGAAGGCCATGGCGAAGTAGACGTAGCCTTTTGGTACGTGCACGTCCAGGGATTCGGCAATCAGCACGGTACCGACGATCAACAGGAACGACAGCGCCAGCATCTTCAGCGACGGGTGCTTGTCGATGAATTCGCTGATTTTGCCCGAGGCCAGCATCATCACCAGCACTGCAACGATGATCGCCGCAACCATGACCGGTACGTGGGAGACCATGCCGACAGCGGTAATTACCGAGTCCAGCGAGAACACAATGTCGATGATCGCGATCTGGATGATGGTGTAGATGAAACTGCCGCCAGCGCCCTTGGGTTCCTCGTTGGTTTCGTCTTCGCCTTCCAGCGCGTGGTACATCTCTTGCGAGCTCTTCCACAGCAGGAACAGACCACCGAAGAACAGGATCAGATCGCGCCCGGAAATGCCTTGGCCAAACACTTCGAACAGATCGGTGGTGAGACGCATGACCCAGGTGATCGACAGCAGCAACAGGATTCGCGTGATCATGGCCAGTGCCAGACCGAAAATCCGGGTGCGCGCCTGCAAGTGCTTGGGCATGCGGCTGACCAGGATCGAGATCATGATGATGTTATCGATGCCCAGGACGATTTCCAGAGCGGTCAGGGTAAAGAAGGCAACCCAGATTTCAGGGTTGGTCAGCCATTCCATGTGTATTCCTTTGAGGATGCGTTAAACCACGAAGGGCCCGGGCTTCAAACAACGAAGCCCTGGACCCGAAGTGGTGAGTCTTGGGCTTATAGAGTGCTGAACATCGGAAAAGTCCCCAGCACCAGTGCAGCAACCAGTATGCAGATACAAACCAATACAGCCCACTTCAGCGTGAAACGCTGATGATCACCGAAGTCGATACCGGCCAGAGCTACCAACAAGTAAGTCGATGGCACCAGCGGGCTCAACAAGTGGACGGGCTGACCTACGATCGAGGCACGTGCCATTTCCACCGCGGTTATACCGTAATGACTAGCGGCTTCGGCAAGTACCGGTAACACGCCGTAATAAAATGCATCGTTCGACATGAAAAACGTGAACGGCATGCTCACCAGCGCAGTAATCACCGCCAGATACGGGCCGAGGAAGTCCGGAATCACCGCCAGCAGGCTTTTTGACATGGCATCGACCATACCGGTGCCCGACAGGATACCGGTGAAAATACCTGCCGCGAAGATCAAACCGACCACCGCCAGCACGCTGCCGGCGTGGGCCGCGACGCGATCCTTCTGCATTTGCAGACAAGGGTAGTTGACGATCATCGCAATACTGAACGCCACCATGAACAGCACAGGCAACGGCAGCAGACCGGCAATCAGGGTGCACATCAGGCCCAGGGTCAGGGCACCGTTGAACCAGATCAGCTTGGGACGACGGGCATCCGGGAACTGCGAAACGCTGATTTCACTGTGGTCGATTTCATCGCCCACCAGGTGCAACTCACCCAGACGCGCACGCTCACGCTTGCCGTAGAAGTAGGCAATCAACAGGATCGCCACCACACCGGCCGCCATCGCCGGGATCATCGGCACAAAGATGTCGGACGGGTCGACGTGAAGCGCACTGGCGGCACGGGCGGTCGGGCCACCCCATGGGGTCATGTTCATCACGCCACCGGCAAGGATGATCAAGCCGGCCATGATCCGCGGGCTCATGCCGATACGGCTGTATAGCGGCAGCATGGCGGCCACGCAGATCATGTAGGTGGTCGCGCCGTCACCATCGAGGGAAACGACCAGCGCCAGGACGGCGGTGCCGACTGAAACCTTCAACGGGTCGCCCTTGACCAGTTTGAGGATCTTGCGCACGGCCGGGTCGAACAGGCCGGAGTCGATCATCAGGGCGAAGTACAAAATGGCAAACATCAGCATCACGCCGGTCGGCGCAAGCTTGGTGATGCCTTCGAGCATCATCGGGCCGATCTTCGGCGCAAAACCGCCGAACAGGGCGAAGACGATCGGAATGATGATCAGGGCGATCAGCGCGGACAGGCGCTTGGTCATGATCAGGAACATGAACGTGATGACCATGGCGAAGCCAAGGAAAGTCAGCATGGGAATACTCCAGGCATAGCGCGGCTAGTGAATGGGCGGATCGGGCGGGATCAGCGCAGAACGGGAAGCACGAAGCGTATGGGCGGAGTGACAGCGAAGCGGCGGGTAGGAGAGGGCATCAGAATCACCATTGTTGTTGTTAAATGGACCTGGCGAGCACTTGAACACTCGCATTGGCCAACCGGTCTTTTGCCGGTAGTGACGGCGATCCTAATCGGGGAAGCTTTCAGCCAGCTTTCGAGAATGAAAGCATTGAGCGGTTGTGCAACCGGTCGTCGGACGGGACACAGAGGAAATGTCATGAGTGAATTTCACAACGGCGGCTGCCACTGCGGGCAATTGCGTTACCAATTCAGCGGGCCGCTTCACGATATTGCCCACTGCCACTGCTCGATTTGCCGAAAGGTCAGCGGTGGCATTGTGACCACCTGGATCACCGTGCCCGCGTCAGCGTTTCGATGGCTGGCAGGAACGCCGGCGCGGTACGACTCCTCATCAACCTGCGCACGATATTTCTGCGGCCACTGTGGTGCACACCTGGCGCTGGTGACGCACCTGAGCCCGCAAACCATCGATGTGACCACTGCCACCCTCGATCATCCCGAACAGGCACCCGCCGAGCGTCACATCTGGACCAGCAGCCGTTTACCGTGGTTGCACCTGGACGAACAGCTGCCCGGCGAGGCCGAAGAAAGCATCTGATCAAAAATTAGACAGATCCAGCGGACGGATTGCGCCCATCCAGATCGCATGGTCGGTGTGGTCCAATAAATCGTTGCCCGTGTCCGGGTGCAGGAATACCACCAAGCCCTTGCGATTGAGCGCCAGCCACGGCAGCAGGTCGCCGATCAATTCAGGTCCGAAGGCCAGCTGGCAGCTCCAGTCCGGGTGCGGGCCGACCGGGCGCTCATGCACGCGACCCATTTTCAGTGGAAATAACTGTGCTGCGTGCTCACACAGGGCCCGCGCCTGATCGATGGTTGTGGCATCGAAATAGACGTGGGCGTGATAACCCTTGATCTGCTGCATTTGAATCCCTCTGAAAGCTGTTCGAACCCTCACCGTTTCCTGCGGGTCACACGCCATATAGACAGGAAAACAGAGAATCCAGCCATGAAAAATGCCGAAACCCCCGTCGTGAAAGTGGTGCTTTATGGTGCCATGAGTAGCCTGGGCAGTGCGCTGATGGCTGAAATGCTGCGGCGTCAGCATGAAGTGATCGCGATACTGGATGACCTTACGGCGCTCGCGCCGCGCCCGGGGTTGCGCACCAAGAGCGGCGACCTGTTTAAAGCCGAACGAGTCAAGCAAAGTGTGGCGGGCGGCTCGACCGTCATCTGTCTACTGGACGCACCAGGGCTGCCATTCAATAGCGAACAGGTGGAAAAAACCATCTTGCCTGGCCCGGTCGAACAGGTGCTGGCGGTGGATGCGCTGATCGAGGGCCTGCAAGGGGCAGGCATAAACCGCTTGTTTCTCGTGGGTGATTTTGACGTTCTGGACGAACCAGACATGGAAGACCGCCTGCATTTGCATGCCGCGGAAGAAATCCGCGAAGCGCTGCAAAGCAGTCCCTTGCACTGGACGATGGTGAATGCCCCAAGGGCGGTGGCGGGGCTCACCATCGAGCATTTCAGCCAGGTCAGCAGTAGTCTGGAACCCGGGCTGGGTGAGAGCCTGGAACGATTGACCCGAGTGGCAACCGGTATTGCCGATGAGATGCGGCTGAATTTGCATGTGGGTGAACATGTGAATTTCGTTGCTGCTTCAAACCCGTAAAAGATCTTCACACCGCAATCGAAGGCAACGCCAAGCCAGACAATGATTGCGCGCTGCTGGACTGCTCGGCCATCAACCAGTCGACAAATTGCTCAATCAACACCCCGCGTCGTTTGCGTTGGGGCAGTACCACGTAATAACCGAGCCGGGACATCACTGTTTCGGCGATCGGTCGACACAACAAACCCTGCGCCAGCAAGTTATCCACAAGGTGGCGCCAGCCGATGGCTACGCCCTGACCGCCAATCGCCGCCTGAATCAGTAAAGTGTAATTGTCGAAGCGCAACTGACCCGGCGCCGGAGGTGATGTAATCCCCAATTCACGGAATACACCGCTCCAGTCGAACCAGTTGCTACTGTTTTCGCCGCGCAGGTGCAGTAGCGGAAACTCCAGGAGAGCCTTGGCCGGTAAAGGCAGTGGGCGGTCGTTGAGCAACTGCGGGCTGCACACCGGGAACACTTCTTCGCTGAACAGCCAATGGCTTTCACCTTGTTTGAAACGCCCGTCACCGAACAGCACTGCCACGTCGATATCGGTACGCAGCATGTTGTGGCTGCGCTCACTGGTGACAAGGCTGACATCCACCTGCGGATTGGCCGCATGAAACCTGTGCAGACGCGGCATCAGCCAATAAGCGGCGAAGGCAAAATCCGTAGCGACTTGCAGCACCTCATGCTGCTGTTGCGCACTGATTGCGCCCAATCCTGCGTCGATATGCTGCAAACCGAGCTGAACTTGCTGAAAAAGCAGCGTTCCCGCCTCCGTCAGCTCGATGCCTCGATAAATACGGTCGAACAGTCGAACCGCCAGTTGCTCTTCTAAACGCTTGATTTGCTGGCTGATGGCCGGTTGTGTGGTGCCAAGCTCCACGGCAGCGGCGGTGAAGCTGCGCTGACGGGCTGCCGTTTCGAAGGTGCGGAGTAAATCCAGAGACAGGTCACCAAGAGACTCATACATAAGATGTGCTTATCCTAGTCATTGCCGCACGTGGGCTTTACCGCAGAGTTCATGGGTTACATCCTCGACCCAAGCACTCTCGCATAAATATCCACTATGGAATGCCGCGATCACATGAAGCGCAAGAACATTCTTTTCATCATGGCCGATCAAATGGCCGCGCCAATGTTGCCGTTCTACGGTCCTTCGCCAATCAAGATGCCCCATCTCAGCCGCCTCGCCGCACAAGGCGTGGTGTTCGACTCGGCTTATTGCAACAGTCCCCTGTGCGCGCCGTCGCGCTTTACCCTGGTCAGTGGTCAGTTGCCGAGCAAGATCGGCGCCTACGACAACGCTGCGGATTTCCCTGCCGATGTTCCGACTTACGCCCACTATCTGCGTCGCCTCGGCTACCGCACCGCACTCTCGGGCAAGATGCACTTCTGTGGCCCGGACCAGTTGCACGGCTACGAAGAACGCTTGACCAGCGATATTTACCCGGCCGACTACGGCTGGGCGGTGAACTGGGACGAGCCGGATGTGCGGCCAACCTGGTATCACAACATGTCGTCCGTACTGCAGGCCGGGCCGTGCGTGCGTACCAATCAACTGGATTTCGACGAAGAGGTAGTGTTCAAGGCCCAGCAGTATCTGTTCGACCACATCCGTGAGGATGGCGACCAGCCGTTTTGCCTGACCGTTTCGATGACTCACCCACACGATCCGTACACGATTCCCAAGCAATTCTGGAATCTGTATGACGATACCGACATCCCGCTGCCTGCAACGCCAGGTCAGCACGAACTCGATCCGCACTCCCAACGCTTGCTCAAGGTCTATGACCTGTGGGACAAGCCGCTGCCTGTGGATAAGATCCGTGACGCGCGTCGCGCCTATTTCGGAGCCTGCAGCTATATTGACAGCAACGTCGGCAAACTCCTGCAAACACTCGAGGATACGGGTCTCATCGATGACACCATCATCGTTTTCTCCGGCGATCATGGCGACATGCTGGGCGAGCGTGGCCTCTGGTACAAAATGCATTGGTATGAAATGGCGGCGCGGGTGCCGCTGATGATCAGCGCCCCGGGGCATTTCGGTGCCAGGCGGGTCAGCGCCAGCGTCTCCACCGCCGACCTGCTGCCGACCTTCGTTGAATTGGCCGGTGGCTCGCTGGAACCGGGGTTGCCGCTGGATGGCCGCTCGCTGGTTGCGCACCTGCATGGGATGGCCGGTCACGACGAGGTGTTCGGCGAATACATGGCCGAAGGTACCGTCGGCCCGCTGATGATGATTCGCCGCAGCGCTTATAAATTCATTTACAGCGAAGACGACCCCTGTCTGCTGTTCGATGTACACAATGACCCCCTCGAACTGGAAGATCTAAGCCATTCGCCGCAACATCGCCAGCTGTTCGACGATTTTATCGCCGAAGCGCGAGCCAAGTGGGATGTCCCGGCGATTCACCAACAGGTGCTCGCCAGCCAGCGGCGCCGGCGTTTCGTCGCCCAGGCCCTGACCTTCGGCAAGCTGAAGAGCTGGGATCACCAGCCGCTGGTGGATGCCAGTCAGCAGTACATGCGCAACCACATCGACCTTGATGATCTGGAACGCAAAGCACGTTATCCACAACCCTGCCAAAACCAATAATGTTAAGGGGAAGTCCATGCAAAGGTTATCCACAGTACTGACGGTCGGGCTCATGGCACTGGGAAGTGCATCGGCGTTTGCAGATCAGAGTTGCGAAACGGTAAGGATGGCCGACCCTGGCTGGAGCGACATCGCTGCGACCAACGCCATCACCGGTTTCCTGCTCGATGGCATGGGCTACAAGGCCAAGGTCGATACCCTCGCGGTGCCAATTACCTTTGGCGGGCTCAAGGATGGCCAGGTCGATGTTTTTCTGGGTAACTGGATGCCGGCGCAGCAAGGCTTCTACGACAAGTTCGTCGCCACCGGCGATGTCACGCAATTGGCTAAAAACCTCGACGGCACCGAGTTCACCCTCGCCGTCCCCGACTATGTGTGGGATGCGGGTGTGCATGATTTTGCCGACCTGAACAAATTCGCGGACAAGTTCGACCAAAAAATCTACGGCATCGGCTCCGGAGCACCGGCGAATATCTCCCTGCAAGAGATCATCAAGAAAAACGATTTCGACATGGGCCAGTGGAAACTGGTCGAGTCCAGCGAGCAGGCGATGCTGGCGGAAGTGTCTCGTGCAGTGAAGAAACAGAAATTCGTGACTTTCCTCGGCTGGACGCCGCACCCGATGAACGTGCAGCTGAAAATGCATTATCTCAAGGGCGGCGAGAAGTACTTCGGCGACACCGGCAGCGTGCATACCCTGACCCGCAAAGGTTATGCACAGGCCTGTCCGAACGTCGGCAAACTGCTTACGAACCTGAGCTTCACCCAGGAGATGGAGAACAGCATCATGGCCGAGGTGGCGAACAAGAAAGTCAGCAACGCCGATGCGGCCAGGGCGTGGATCAAGGCAAACCCGGCGGTGCTGGATAAGTGGCTCGATGGCGTGAAGACTGCGGATGGCAAGGATGCGTTGCCGGCGGTGAAGGCGAAGCTTTGATCGGGTGAATTTTGAGGAAAGTGGCGGACTTGAGATTTCCCCCCTCACCCCAGCCCTCTCCCCCCTCGGGGGGGCGAGGGGGGAAAGGGAGCCGATCTTCGTGTCCTTCAAATCCTGAGTTCCACGTGAGATTCCCGGGTGATGTAACTCCATGGAACTCCGTCAGTCCCCTCATCCCTGCCGGGAGAGGGTATGGACGCCGATCTTCACGGGCCTCAGTCCTGAGTTCAACTCGGTATTTCAGGTCGATGTAGCTAAATAGGCAACCCGGTCAGTCCCCCTCCCTGCCGGGAGAGGGTATGGACGCCGATCTTCACGGGCCTCAGTCCTGAGTTCAACTCGGTATTTCAGGTCGATGTAGCTAAATAGGCAACCCGGTCAGTCCCCCTCCCTGCCGGGAGAGAGTATGGACACCGATCTTCACGGGCCTCAGTCCTGAGTTCAACTCGGTATTTCAGGTCGATGTAGCTACATAGGCAACCCGGTCAGTCCCCATCCCTGCCGGGAGAGAGTATGGACGCCGATCTTCACGGGCCTCAGTCCTGAGTTCAACTCGGTATTGCAGGTCGAGGTAGCTACATAAGCAACCCGGTCAGTCCCCCTCCCTGCCGGGAGAGGGTATGGACGCCGATTTTCACGGGCCTCAGTCCTGAGTTCAACTCGGTATTTCAGGTCGATGTAGCTCCATAGTCTACTCGGTCAGTCCCCTCGCCCCTTTGGGGAGAGGGTTAGGGTGAGGGGGCGTTCCAACTGACACACCACTTCAAAACCTCACCCTGATACCCTTGCACAAAATCCCACCCGAGAGGATCCATGGCCCTTCCCAGTCGCCATTCACTGTTCCCCTTCCTCGCCTGGTTGCCCAAGCAAACCCGGGCAAGTGTCGGACGTGACCTGATTGTCGGCCTCAGTGGTGCGATTCTGGCGTTGCCGCAATCCATTGCCTACGCACTGATTGCCGGCCTGCCACCTGAATATGGCCTGTACGCGGCAATCATCCCGGTGCTGATTGCCTGCCTCTGGGGTTCGTCGTGGCATTTGATCTGCGGTCCCACGGCCGCCATCTCCATTGTCCTGTATGCCAGTGTCAGTCCACTGGCCGTCCCTGCCTCACAGGACTACGTCACCCTGATTCTGTTGCTGACCTTTCTCGCGGGAATTTTCCAATGGCTTTTGGGCCTGTTGCGCTTTGGCGCGCTGGTGAACTTCGTCTCGCATTCGGTGGTGCTCGGTTTTACCCTCGGCGCAGCAGTGGTGATCGCCATCGCCCAACTGCCGAATCTGCTGGGGCTGGATCTGCCGGGCGAAGCGACGGCGTTGGCCAGCCTGATGAGTTTGCTCCAGCATCTGGAGGCTGTGGATAAACCTTCGCTGGTACTGGGCTTGGCCACCGTACTGGTCGGTATGCTGCTCAAACAGCTGTTGCCACGCTGGCCGACGCTGCTCATGACCCTGGTACTGGGCGGCCTGTTGGTGTGGTTGTGGCCAGCGATGTTTGGTCACGTACAGTTGGTCAGTGCATTTGTCGGCCGGTTGCCGCCTATCAGCGCACTACCGCTGGATCTGGACCTTATTCTGCGGCTGCTGCCCAGTGCGGTGGCGGTGGGTATGCTCGGGCTGGTCACCAGCCTGTCGATTGCCCGCTCGATTTCCGCGCGCTCCCAGCAGATGCTCGACGCCAATCAGGAAGTCCGCGCTCAGGGTCTATCCAACATGGTAGGTGCGTTTTTTTCCGGTTCACTGTCCGCCGGCTCCTTCACCCGCTCGGGTCTTAGCTATGAGGCCGGCGCCTGTTCGCCTCTGGCGGGGGTTTTTTCGGCGATGTGGGTGGCGTTGTTCGCCATTTTCGCTGCGGGGCTGATCGCCCACATCCCGATCCCGGCCATGGCCGGCAGCATTCTCCTGATCGCCTGGGGGTTGATAGACCATCGCGGCGTTCGCGCATTGTGGCGAGTCAGCCACTCCGAGTTCGCAGTCATGGCGCTGACCTGCCTCGCCACGTTACTTCTGGAACTGCAGACTGCCATCTACGCCGGAGTGCTGGCCTCGTTGTTTTTCTATCTCAAACGTACTTCGCGCCCGCGGGTCCAGCATTGGCGGGACGGTGAGGAAGACATTCTGCGGGTCGGCGGCTCAATCTTCTTCGGCGCCAGCCACTACCTGCAAACGCGCCTGCAACGGATGCACGGCGTACGCGTGGTGATCGAAGCACAGCAGATCAACTTCATCGACTATTCCGGCGTTGAAATGCTGCACCAGGAAGCCCGGCGACTGCTGCGCCAGGATCGCAGCCTGACCTTGCGCCAGGCACGGCCGCAGGTGGTGGAAGAGTTGAGAAAGCTGGAAGGCGCGGAGAAATGCCCGATCCGGTTTGAGGATTGAAACACCACGGCATGACGAACGCATTAACTGTGGCGAGGGGGCTTGCCCCCGTTCGGCCGCGAAGCGGTCGTGGATTTTTTGGGGGACGGGGGCAAGCCCCCTCGCCACAGCAAGCCTTCTCGCCTCAGCAAGCTCCCTCGCCACAAAAAATACTACAGCGCCAGTTGGCGGCGAAGTTCGGCCAGCACTGGAGCCGTATCCGGCCGCACACCGCGCCACAGGAAAAACGCTTCCGCCGCCTGTTCAGCGAGCATGCCCAAGCCATCCATCGCCACCGCCGCGCCGTGTTCGCTGGCCCAGCGGCAGAACGAGGTCGGCTCCTTGCCATACATCATGTCGTAGCAAACCGTCTTGCCCGGTTCAATGAGGCTGCTGGCAATCGGCGGAACATCACCTGAGAGGCTCGCCGACGTCGCATTGATGATCAGGTCCACCGACTCCTGCAACCAGTCATACCCACTGGCCGATACGGGCCCCAGATCGCAGAACAATTCGGCCAACAGCTCGGCTTTTTCCACGGTACGGTTGGCGATGATCAGGGATGCCGGTTGCTCGGCCAACAAGGGCTCCAGCGCACCACGCACCGCACCACCGGCACCCAGCAGCAGGATGCGTTTACCCTTGAGGCTGAAACCGGCGTTGACCGTCAGGTCCCGCACCAGTCCGGCACCGTCGGTGTTGTCGCCCAGCAGGCTGCCATCCGCCAGCTTGCTCAACGTATTAACCGCACCGGCTCGCTGCGCCCGCGCCGTCAGGTTGTTCGCCAGCCGATAGGCTTCCTCTTTGAACGGCACCGTCACATTCGCGCCGCGACCTTCCAGGAAAAACGTCCGGGCACAGGTGGAAAAGTCGTCCAGGGGCGCCAGCAAAGTGCTGTAGTCCAGCTTCTGTGCCGTCTGCTCAGCGAACAGACGATGGATCAGCGGCGACTTGCTATGGCCAATCGGGTTGCCGAATACGACGTAACGGTCCATCAGGAATCCTCGTTCAGGCCTCGGCCAACCAATCGCGATCTTGCAGGAAGTACTCGGTCAGGCGCGCTTCTTCGCTGCCGGGCTCGGCTTTCCAGTCGTAACCCCAGCGCACCTGCGGCGGCAGGGACATCAGGATCGACTCGGTGCGCCCGCCCGATTGCAGGCCGAACAGCGTGCCACGGTCGTAGACCAGGTTGAATTCAACGTAGCGCCCACGACGGAATTCCTGGAACTCGCGTTGCTCGGCAGTAAAGGCATCGTCCTTGCGGCGCTGCACGATTGGCAGATACGCGTCGATGTAGGCATCGCCAATGGCGCGCATGAAGGCGAAGCTGGTGTCGAAATCCCACTCGTTCAAGTCGTCGAAAAACAACCCGCCGATGCCTCGTGGCTCGTGACGGTGCTTGATGTGGAAATAGCTGTCGCACCAGGCCTTGTAGCGCGGGTAAACCTCCGGTCCGAACGGTGCGCAGGCTTGCTCGGCGATGCGGTGCCAGTGCACGCAGTCAACGACGTTACCGTAGTAGGGGGTCAGGTCGAAGCCGCCGCCGAACCACCAGACCGGTTCCTCGCCTTCTTTTTCGGCGATGAAAAAGCGTACGTTGGCGTGGGAAGTCGGCACATGCGGGTTATGCGGATGGATCACCAGCGACACGCCCAGCGCTTCGAAGCCCCGGCCGGCCAGTTCCGGTCGGTGCGCGCTGGCGGACGGTGGCAGACCGCTGCCGAACACATGGGAAAAGTTGACGCCGCCCTTTTCAATCACCGTGCCGTTTTCGATCACCCGGGTACGCCCGCCACCGCCGGCAGGCCGGGTCCAGGCGTCTTCAACGAAGCGCGTACCGCCGTCTTCGGCTTCCAGGGCAGCACAGATACGGTCTTGCAGGTCGAGCAGGTAGGCTTTTACGGCCTCGGTGCGGGTCGTCATGTCATCACCTTGTATCGGGCAAAACTACGCGCTGCTCCATTGGAGCTCAGCCTGCGCAAATGGGCGCGTAGCATAACACTGCAGATGGACCTGCCACAGTTGACGAAGATCAAGCTTGGGAGTTCGATAGGGCGCTTCGCGCTACAACTCA
Source organism: Pseudomonas sp. PDM31 (assembly GCF_019218965.1). Classification (NCBI taxonomy): domain Bacteria; kingdom Pseudomonadati; phylum Pseudomonadota; class Gammaproteobacteria; order Pseudomonadales; family Pseudomonadaceae; genus Pseudomonas; species Pseudomonas sp. PDM31. The sequence continues at coordinate 89,617 of NZ_JAHUWS010000002.1, forward strand.
AGTAGCTGAGTCCCAAGGAGAGTGAGATGGCAAAGCGTATTCAGTTCCGCGCCCATGGCGGCCCCGAAGTGCTCGAATATGTCGATTACCAGCCCGCCGAACCCGGCCCGCAGCAGGTCCGCGTGAGCAACAAGGCCATCGGCCTGAACTTCATTGATACCTATTACCGCAGCGGCCTCTATCCGCCGCCGTCCCTGCCATCGGGCGTTGGTTCCGAAGGGGCGGGGGTGGTCGAGGCGGTGGGCAGTGAAGTGAGCCGTTTCAAGGTTGGTGATCGCGTGGCCTATGGCAGTGGCCCGCTGGGCGCGTACAGCGAGGTTCACGTGTTGCCCGAAGCCAATCTGGTGCACCTGCCGGACGCCATCAGCTTCGAACAGGCGGCTGGCGTGATGCTCAAGGGCCTGACCGTGCAGTACCTGCTGCGTCAGACCTATGAACTCAAGGGTGGCGAAACCATTCTGTTCCACGCCGCGGCCGGTGGCGTCGGTTCGCTGGCGTGCCAATGGGCCAAGGCCCTGGGTGTGAAGTTGATCGGCACGGTGAGCTCGGCAGAGAAAGCCGCACTGGCAAAAGCCAATGGCGCCTGGGCAACCATCGACTACAGCCATGAAAACGTCGCACAACGCGTGCTGGAGTTGACTGACGGCCAAAAGGTCCCGGTAGTTTACGACGGCGTCGGCAAAGACACCTGGCTGACCTCCCTCGACAGCGTTGCGCCGCGTGGTCTGGTGGTGAGCTTCGGTAATGCATCCGGGGCGGTAGACGGGGTCAACCTGGGAATTCTGGCGGGGAAGGGTTCGCTGTACGTGACACGGCCGACCCTGGCGACCTATGCCAACAACGCCGAGAACCTGCAGCGGATGGCCGACGAACTGTTCGAGATGATTATCAGCGGCAAGCTGCACGTGGACATCAGCCAGCGTTATCCACTGGCTGATGCGGCAAAGGCGCAGACCGAGTTGTCAGCGCGGCGTACTACTGGTTCGGTGGTGTTGTTGCCTTAACCTGTGGCGAGGGGGCTCGCCCCCGTTCGGGTGCGCAGCACCCGCCCTCAACTGGGGCCTGCTCCGTAGTCCAACGGGGGCAAGCCCCCTCGCCACATCAATCCGGGCGCACAACCTGCCCTGTCGCCAGATCGCGGATCACGCTGGGATTCTTGCGCCCGCCCAGATTGCCGCCGAGTACCAGATCAACCTGGCCACGGAAATACTGCTCCACGCGAATCCGCGTGCGTGCTGCCGGACGGCCCTGTGGGTTGGCCGACGTTGACACCAGCGGCCCAACCAGCGCACACAACTCCCTCACTTGCGGGTGATCACTGACTCGCAACGCCACCGTTTCGTGCACCCCGGTAATCCATTCCGGCAGCATATTCTGATGCGGCACCAGCCAGGTATTGGGACCGGGCCAGGTACTGGCCATGCGGTCCATCCACAATTCGGGGAAATCCTCGAACAGGAAGTCGAACTGGCGGATGTTGTCGGCAACCAGAATCAGCCCTTTATCCACAGACCGGCCCTTGATCAGCAGCAGACGATCCACTGCTTCTTCGTCCCACGGGTCGCAACCCAGCCCCCAGACTGCTTCGGTTGGGTAGGCAATCACCGCTCCGGCACGAATTGCTTGCGCGGCTTGTTGCACACGCCAACTGTTGACCATGAAAAACTCTCCAGAATAAGGCTCTGTGCAGTTTACCGATCTTGTTTATAAAACCTAGCTCACCCGTGCAAACCAGCGTCCACTTTCACAGACCGCACGGCCGTCCATTTCCAGCTCAGTCAATGCCACCAGCACTTTGGGCAGGGTCCAGCCGCTCGCTCCGGCCAACGCTTCACTGGTGTGCGGTGCGGCAAGCAGCAACTGCAAAAGTGGATGAGTGGTCGCTACCACGCTCGATTCCGTGGGGAAGGGCAGTTGTTGCCAGCCGCGCAAGGCTTCAAGGATATGTTCGATGGTTTCCACCAGGGCTGCGCCGTCGCGGATCAACTGATGACAACCGCGCGCTCCGGGATGATGGATCGATCCGGGAATCGCGAATACCTCGCGGCCTTGCTCCGCCGCCAGCCTCGCGGTGATCAACGATCCGCTGGCAACACTGGCCTCGACCACCAGCACGCCGAGGGACATGCCGCTGATGATCCGGTTGCGTCGGGGAAAGTTTGCGGCGCTGGGAGCTGCATCCAGCGGAAACTCCGAAACTACCGCGCTGCCGGACGCGATCATGGCGTCCGCCAACCTTCGATTGCGCTGTGGATAAAACTTTTCAAGACCGGTACCAAGTACCCCGACCGTTTGCCCGCCAACATCCAGAGCGGCCTGGTGGGCGGCAGCATCAATGCCCAGGGCCAGACCGCTGGTAATGACAAAACCGGCACCGGCCAGACTGCGGGAAAACGCAGCAGCGGTGTCCATGCCGGGTCGAGAGGCCCGACGGCTGCCGACCATCGCCAGTTGCGGTTTTTCCAGAATTTCCGGATTGCCCGCAACGAACAATAACGGCGGTGCATCGCTGATTTGAGCGAGCAACGCCGGGTAATCAGGTTGGTCCCACATCAGTAAATGCTGGTTCGGACGCTCCAGCCAGGCCAATGCGTAGTTGGCACCGTCACGTACTTCAGCTGTGCGTCTGGCCTGCGCACAGGCCAGTGGCAACCCCAGCGCTCGCCAGGCACTGGCCGGTGCGCTGATGGCTTTGGACGCAGAGCCGAAGGCCTCGAGCAATTTCCTGAAACGTGCCGGACCTAGCTCCGGCAAACGATGCAAGCGCAAACGAGCTTCAAGTTCCGCAGGCGAAACGGGTATGGCAGCAGACGGCGGCATGGATCATCCTTGATCGTTGTGAGGGCTCAGTCAGAGCGGAACAAGCTGTGGATAACTCTGTTGGTAACTTGTGAAGCCAGCTAAGGATTTCGCACCTTGTCCATCACCGCCAACGACCGTGATGCGTTCAGTACCAGCCCGTAGCTGAGCTTGTCGTAGGTGCGAAAAACCATCAGCAGTCCCGCACGCTCATCAGGAATTTTCAGGGGTTGGCCGCTGATCCGGTCGCGTACGGTTTCACCGGTTTTCATTACCGCCAACACATTGCCGGCAACCAGACCGTCACGTTGCCCCTTGTTCAGCGTGACCACGTCCAGCGCACCAACCTGCGTAACACCCCGCGGCACATCGATGATCAGGCCATTGACCTCGGTACCGGGCGCGCTGGGTATGAACGTCGAGTTGATCGAGCGCTCTTCGCTGCGAAACAAACGGTCGCCCAGGCGCACTTCCTGTGTCGTGCGTTGCAACAGCAGCGTGCCGACTTCGCCTTCAGTGGCCACCACTTCGCCGCCGCCAATGTCATCGGCGTTGATCCCCAAAAATTCCTTGCTCTGCGGATCGGTGTAGACCTTGCCCTGGCGAAAGACGTCATATCGATGATTGGCCGGATCGAATTTGCCCCGGGCGAAAACCCGGTCACCGGTGCCGGCCAGCACACGCTCGGCATCGCCGGCAACTATATAAGGTGCCTTATCGAAATCCTCGGCCTTGTCGACGATATGGTTGTTCAGTAAAAAACTGTTGATCGATTTCAGCGCAATGCCGGGAATGGCCTCGGTCATCGGGCTGCTGCGCACCTGTGGCGACAGCTTGATGGTGCCTTGGGGCGCAGGAGAACTTCCCCCGATTTGCACCTGCCCGAACGCCAAACCGGCCGGGACCAGAAGCAGCAGGGCGAGTAGTGATTTCCTCATGCGGTGAATCCCTTTATTATGTGCGTTCGCGTGAAACGCCAGAGCCCTCGGCGGCTCGCTCCCGGCTTGCTAATGGAAAGAAGGGAGCTACGTTTTACATAGGTAGCCTGCATCTTCGGACCGCCAGGCCATCGATCCGACCTACTTCACACGTGCATCAATCAAGCTTATGGCCATTTTAGACATCCTCGAATTCCCCGACTCGCGCCTGCGCACTATCGCCAAACCTGTGGCCGTAGTGGACGACGAAGTGCGTCAGTTGGTCGACGATATGTTTGAAACAATGTATGAAGCGCCAGGCATCGGCCTCGCCGCTACCCAGGTCAACGTGCACAAACGTATCGTCGTGATGGACCTCTCCGAAGACCGCACCGAACCGCGAGTGTTCATCAACCCCGAGTTCGAACCCCTGACTGACGAAATGGAGCAATACCAGGAAGGCTGCCTTTCGGTACCGGGCTTCTATGAAAACGTCGATCGCCCGCAAAGGGTCAAGGTCAAGGCTCTGGACCGTGACGGCAAGCCTTACGAGCTGATCGCCGATGGCCTGCTCGCAGTGTGCATCCAGCACGAATGCGACCACCTCAACGGCAAATTGTTCGTCGATTACCTGTCAACGCTCAAACGCGACCGCATCAAGAAGAAGCTGGAAAAACAGCATCGCCAAAACGCTTGATGCCCTCCTTCAAAGGCTTGCTGCGGCAAGCCTTTTTCTTTTCAAGATGCTTTGCAATCGAGAGTTTCCATGACTGAGCCACTGCGCATCGTCTTTGCCGGCACCCCGGAATTCGCCGCCGAACACCTCAAGGCCCTGCTCGCCAGCCCTTACGAGATCGTCGCGGTCTACACCCAACCGGATCGTCCGGCCGGTCGTGGGCAAAAACTGATGCCGAGCCCGGTCAAGCAACTGGCGCTGGAAAACAACATCCCCGTGCTGCAACCGCCAACGTTGCGCAACGAAGAGGCGCAGGCCGAACTGGCCGCCTTGAAGCCGGATTTGATGGTAGTGGTCGCCTACGGCCTGATCCTGCCGCAAGTGGTGCTGGATATTCCGCGTCTGGGTTGCATCAACAGCCATGCTTCGTTGCTGCCACGCTGGCGCGGTGCCGCGCCGATCCAGCGCGCCGTGCAAGCGGGTGACGCCGAAAGTGGCGTGACCGTGATGCGCATGGAAGCCGGTCTCGACACCGGGCCGATGCTGCTCAAAGTCACCACGCCGATCGGCGCCGACGACACTGGCGGCAGCTTGCACGATCGGTTGGCCGAAATGGGCCCACCGGCCGTGGTTCAGGCAATTGCCGGACTCGCCGCCGGTACCCTGGAAGGCGAAGTGCAGGACGATAGCCTGGCCACCTACGCGCACAAACTGAACAAAGACGAAGCGCGCATCGACTGGACCCGTCCGGCAGTTGAACTTGAGCGCCTGGTTCGCGCCTTCAATCCATGGCCGATCACCCACAGCACGCTGAACGGCGAAGCGCTGAAAGTGCTGGCGGCGAATCTCGCTGAAGGCAAAGGCGCGCCGGGTGAAGTCCTCGGCGCCAGCAAGGAAGGCCTAATTGTCGCTTGCGGCGAGCACGCCCTATGTCTGACCCGCCTGCAATTGCCGGGCGGCAAGGCGCTGAATTTCAGCGACCTGTTCAACAGCCGTCGTGAGAAATTCGCCATCGGCACTGTCCTCGGTCAAGCGGCGGAGGCTCAATGAACCCGCGTCTGGCCGCCGCCAAGGCACTCGCCGCTGTTCTGAGCGGTAAAGCCTCGCTCAACAGTTCGCTGCCGACGCAACTGGACAAGGTCGAAGACCGTGATCGCGGCTTCACCCAGGACCTGGCGTTCGGAACCGCACGCTGGCAGCCGCGCTTGTCGGCGCTGGCGGCCAAACTGCTGCAGAAGCCATTCAAGGCCGCTGACGCCGATGTCGAAGCGTTGTTGCTGGTCGGCCTCTATCAATTGCTCTACACCCGCGTGCCGGCCCATGCCGCCATTGGCGAAACGGTCGGCTGTGCCGACAAGCTGAAAAAGCCTTGGGCCAAGGCCTTGCTCAACGCCGTACTGCGCCGCGCCCAACGGGAAAGCGAGACGCTGCTGGCCGAGCTGGAACACGACCCGGTGGTGCGCACTGCTCATCCGCGCTGGCTGCAAAAATCCCTCAAGGCGTTCTGGCCCCAGCAGTGGGAAGCCATTTGCGCGGCAAACAACGCGCACCCGCCAATGATTCTGCGGGTCAACCGAAGACATCACACCCGCGATGCTTATCTTGGGTTGCTCAGTGCAGCGGGCATTGCCGCGACAGCGTGCGTTTACAGTCGAGACGGCATCATCCTCGAAGCAGCTACCGACGTGCGCAGCCTCCCGGGTTTCGCCGAAGGCTGGATCAGCGTGCAGGACGAAGCCGCGCAACTGGCCGCCGATCTGCTGGATCTGACGCCGGGTCAACGGGTGCTTGACGCCTGCTGCGCGCCGGGCGGCAAAACCTGCCACATCCTTGAAGCACAACCGGCGCTGGCCGGTGTGGTGGCGGTCGACCTGGAAGCCAAGCGCCTGGTGCGGGTGCGGGAAAACCTCGAACGCCTCAAACTCAGCGCTGAACTGATCGCTGCCGACGGTCGCGACACTCAGGCCTGGTGGGACGGCAAGCCGTTCCAGCGCATACTGCTGGACGCTCCGTGTTCCGCTACCGGGGTGATTCGTCGTCATCCGGACATCAAGCTGACCCGTCAACCTGACGACATCGCTGCGCTGGCTGTGCTGCAGGGCGAACTGCTCGACGCCATGTGGATAACTCTGGAAGTGGGCGGCATTCTGCTTTACGCCACCTGCTCCACGCTGCCGACCGAGAACACCGAAGTCATCGAAGCCTTTCTCGACCGCACGCCGGGCGCCCGTGAGCTGGACCTCGCGACAGCGGCCGGGATCAAGCAGCCCCATGGACGTCAGTTGCTGGCCCAGGAAGGCGGGCATGACGGGTTCTACTACGCCAAGCTGATCAAGATCGCCGCCGCGCGCGGTTAAATGGATTCAATGGAGTGACTGGATGAAAATCATCATCCTCGGAGCGGGACAGGTCGGCGGTTCGCTGGCGGAACACCTTGCAAGCGAAGCCAATGACATCACCGTGGTCGATACCGATGGCGAACGCCTGCGCGACCTCGGTGACCGCCTGGACATCCGCACGGTGCAGGGTCGCGGTTCGTTTCCGACCGTGTTGCGCCAGGCCGGGGCCGACGACGCCGACATGCTGGTGGCCGTGACCAACAGTGATGAAACCAATATGGTCGCCTGCCAGGTCGCCCACACCTTGTTCCACACGCCAACCAAGATCGCCCGGGTTCGCGAAGCCGCGTACCTGACCCGCGAAGAGCAGCTGTTCCAGAACGAAGCGATTCCGGTGGACGTACTGATCAGTCCGGAGCAAGTGGTCACCAACTACATCAAGCGCCTGATCCAGCATCCCGGCGCCTTGCAGGTGATCGACTTTGCCGAAGGCAAGGCGCAACTGGTAGCAGTGCGGGCCTACTACGGCGGTCCGCTGGTGGGCCAGCAACTGCGACAGTTGCGTGAGCACATGCCGAATGTCGAAACCCGCGTCGCTGCGATTTTCCGTCGCGACCGGCCGATCCTGCCCCAGGGCGATACGGTGATCGAAGCGGACGATGAGGTGTTTTTCATCGCCGCCAAAGCCAACATTCGCGCGGTGATGAGCGAAATGCGCCGTCTCGACGAAACCTACAAGCGCATCGTCATTGCCGGTGGTGGGCAGATCGGCGAACGCTTGGCCGAGGCGATCGAAAGCCGTTACCAGGTGAAGATCATCGAGATGAACCCGGCCCGCTGCCGCCATCTCTCCGATACCCTGGACAGCACCGTGGTGTTGCAGGGCAGTGCCTCCGACCGCGATCTGTTGATGGAGGAAAACATCGCCGATGCAGACCTCTTCCTGGCCCTGACCAACGATGACGAAGCCAACATCATGTCATCGCTGCTGGCCAAGCGCCTGGGCGCAAAGAAGGTAATGACCATCATCAACAACCCGGCCTACGTGGATCTGATTCAGGGCGGCGACATCGACATCGCCATCAGCCCGCAATTGGCGACTATCGGTACCTTGCTGGCCCACGTGCGTCGTGGTGATATCGTGAGCGTGCACTCACTGCGCCGGGGCGCTGCCGAAGCCATCGAGGCCATTGCCCACGGTGATGCGAAATCGAGCAAGGTGATCGGCAAGGCCATCGAAAATATAGGTTTGCCGCCGGGTACTACGATTGGCGCCATTATTCGCGACGAAGAGGTCATTATCGCGCACGATGATACCGTGATCGCAGCGGGGGACCATGTGATCCTGTTCCTTGTGGATAAAAAGCATATTCGCGATGTGGAGAAGCTGTTCCACGTAGGGCTGAGCTTCTTCTGATCCGGGTTTTTTGCTGCCAGCAAGGGCCTCTTCGCGAGCAAGCCCGCTCCCACATTCGATCTTTGGTGAACAAAAAACCAATGTGGGAGCGGGCTTGCTCGCGAAGGCGGCCTCACTAATCCGGATGAACGCCTGACACCCCTAAGATAAGGAATCCACCATGCTCGAATCCCTGGAAAAAATGCTCGCCAAGGGTGTGGATAACTCGCTGCTGCGCTTCGGCCTGGGCAAGGGTTATCTGGATCTGGGGGAGAACGCCAAGGCGGTGGAGCATTTCCAGCGCTGTGTAGAAATCGATCCGAAGTATTCGGCGGCCTGGAAATTACTCGGCAAGGCCTATCTGGCGCTGGCCGACCATGGGGCTGCACGGCAGGCCTGGGAACAAGGCCTGGAAGCTGCTCGCGCCCATGGCGACAAACAGGCCGAAAAGGAAATGACGGTGTTCCTGAAAAAGCTCGATCGTCAGGCGCACTGATCAGAGGTAGCGCAAGCCAATGCCTTCGGCATCCACCAACACCACTTCCATGCGCACTCGCGGGGCGCCTGTGGGTAAGTCCTGCACCTGACCGTACACCACCGCACCCCGGGGTAGCGCCGACAGTTTCGGATGCTTGACGTAGACGCCGGTGGTCGACAGGTTGCGCGTCTGGCCCAGACAGTCGCCGACGCTGTCATGGCTGATCTTGATGCGGAATGACTTGCGGTGTTCGGACATCTTCTGCGCCCTTTAGAACAGGTTGAGGATACGTGTAGGAGCGAGCATGCTCGCGATGCATGCAAAGGCGCCGCGTTCAACCTGGCAGCCCACATCATCGTTAACGTCCAACTCGAGCAAGCTCGGTCCTACAGGTTATCCACAGAACGTGCCAAAGCTTTAGTACCAGCGCGCTTCGCCGGGCGGACGCTTTTTGAAACGCTTCATGCTCCACATGTACTGGCTCGGGTAGGCACCGACATAACGCTCGATCACTTTAGACATGGCCGCACATGACTCCGCCGTATCGGTGCTGTACATGGCCTCTGGTGCGGCTTCAAGAATCACTTTGTAGCCCGAACCGTCCGGCAGCCGCAGGGCATGCAGGAACACGCCAACGGCTTTGCCGCCGGCCAGCATGTTCGGCACGAACTTGCTGGTCAGTGCCTGAGTGGCGAAGAACGGTACGAAGATCCCGGCGGATTCGGACGGTTCCGGGTCAGCGGGAATGCCCACTGCACCACCTTTGCGCACTTCCTTGATGACGCTGAGGATGCCTTCCTTGGTGGACGCCGCGACTTTGTTACCCAACTGTACCCGCTGCTTTTGCAGCAATTCATCCACCGCCTTCAGCTTTGGCGGACGGTAGAAAATGATCGGTTTGCATTGGCTGCAATAGAAGTGATTGAGCACCTCCCAATTGCCCAGGTGGCTGGTGATGCCAACCACGCCTTTACCGGAGGCGAGGGCGTCTTTCAAGATGTCGAGGCCTTCGACCTCGCGCACCAGATCGATGGAGCGCTGGGCCGGCCAGATCCAGGCACAGGCACTTTCGGTCAGGGACTTGCCGATGTCTTTCAGGCTTTGCCCGACCAGACGCTCACGCTCGCCAGGGTCCATGTCCGGAAAGCATTTGGACAGATTGATCCGCACCACGTCGCGGGAGCGGTTCGGGGTTTTCCACATGACCCAGCCAATCGCCGAGCCCGCGGCCTGCACGGCCCACCACGGAAGCAGGGCAAACAGCCGCAGAGCGCCTACCAGCAAGGCGCCTTTAAACTTATCCACAGGTCACTCCTGATCTTGTGCTGTGTGCGAGGCGGTCATTCTACCCGGCGTTCACCAGCAGCGAGTAGCGGTCGCAATCCTGAGTGTGGTCCATGACCATGCCCGAGGCCTGCATAAAGGCGTAGCAAATGGTCGGCCCGACGAAGGTAAAACCGGCCTTTTTCAGACCTTTGCTCATCTCCACCGCTTTTGGCGTAATGGCCGGCACTTCGCTGCGGTCCTTGAAATGATTGATCACAGGCGTGCCGCCGACGAATGACCAGAGAAACGCCACCGGATCTTCCAGCGCCAGCCAGGCTTGGGCATTACGCCGGGCCGCGTTGAGCTTGAGACGGTTGCGAATAATGCCTGGATCGAGCATCAATTGATTGATTTCGGCATCGCTCATCTGCGCCACGCGCTGGACATCAAACCCAAACATCACCTGACGATAATGCTCGCGTTTGCGCAGCACAGTGATCCAGGAAAGCCCGGCCTGGAACCCTTCGAGCAAAAGCAACTCGAACAAACCCTGCGCATCGCGTAGCGGCGTGCCCCACTCCTTATCGTGATAAGCCATGTACAGCGGATCTTCGGAACACCAAAAGCAGCGTGGCATAAGGCTCCAGGGGGCGTGCGCAGCAATGAATCGGGTATACTCCCGCTCTTTAAATCGCAGCCCAAGAAACAGGTGAATTTCGTGAGCCAGCCTACGCCAGCCGTGCGTACCTTCCAAGACTTGATCCTCGCCCTCCAGCAATACTGGGCCGAGCAAGGTTGTGTGGTACTTCAGCCCTACGATATGGAAGTAGGCGCCGGCACTTTCCACACCGCTACATTCCTGCGCGCCATTGGCCCGGAAACCTGGAACGCCGCCTACGTGCAGCCAAGCCGTCGTCCGACTGACGGCCGCTACGGTGAAAACCCGAACCGTCTGCAGCACTACTACCAGTTCCAGGTAGTCCTGAAGCCGAACCCGGACAACTTCCAGGAACTGTACCTGGGCTCGCTCAAGCACGTCGGCCTGGACCCATTGGTGCATGACATCCGTTTCGTCGAAGACAACTGGGAATCGCCGACCCTCGGCGCCTGGGGTCTGGGCTGGGAAGTCTGGCTCAACGGCATGGAAGTGACCCAATTCACATACTTCCAGCAAGCGGGCGGCATCGAGTGCTACCCGGTGACCGGCGAGATCACCTACGGTCTCGAGCGCCTGGCCATGTACCTGCAAGGCGTGGACTCGGTCTACGACCTGGTCTGGGCTGACGGTCCGATGGGCAAAGTGACCTACGGCGACGTGTTCCACCAGAACGAAGTGGAACAGTCGACCTACAACTTCGAGCACGCCAACGTCGAGAAGCTGTTCGAACTGTTCGATTTCTACGAAAGCGAAGCCAAGCGCCTGATCGAACTCGACCAGCCGCTGCCGTTGCCGAGCTACGAAATGGTGTTGAAGGCTTCCCATACCTTCAACCTGCTGGATGCGCGCCGGGCGATTTCCGTGACCGCGCGTCAGCAATACATCCTGCGTGTACGCACTCTGGCGCGTTCCGTTGCGCAAGCCTACCTGCTGGCTCGGGCCAAGCTGGGCTTCCCGATGGCGACCCCGGACCTGCGTGACGAAGTACTGGCCAAGCTGGAGGCTGCACAATGAGTGCTCTGGATTTTCTGGTTGAACTGGGCACTGAAGAACTGCCACCCAAGGCCCTGAACACCCTGGCCGAGGCGTTCCTTGCCGGTATCGACAAGGGCCTGCAAGCTGCCGGCCTGAACTACGAGACCAAAACCGTTTATGCCGCCCCGCGCCGTCTGGCGGTGCTGATCACCTCGCTGGCCACCCAGCAGCCTGATCGCAGCATCAACCTCGATGGCCCGCCACGTCAGGCCGCGTTCGATGCCGAAGGCAACCCGACCCAAGCGGCACTGGGCTTTGCCAAGAAGTGCGGCGTCGACCTGAGCGAAATCGATCAGAGCGGCCCGAAACTGCGCTACAGCCAGAGCATCGCCGGCAAGCCGACCACGAGCCTGCTGCCGACCATCGTCGAAGATTCCCTGAACGACTTGCCGATCCCCAAGCGCATGCGCTGGGGTGCTCGCAAGGAAGAATTCGTTCGCCCGACCCAATGGCTGGTGATGCTGTTTGGTGACCAGGTCATCGACTGCACCATCCTCGCTCAGAAGTCCGGCCGCGACTCCCGTGGTCACCGCTTCCATCACCCGGAAAACGTGCGCATCGGTTCGCCGTCCAGCTACCTGGCCGACCTGCGCGCCGCTTATGTGTTGGCCGATGCCAACGAGCGTCGCGACATCATCAGCAAGCGCACCGAAGAACTGGCGACCCGCCAGGAAGGCACCGCAATCGTGCCGCCTGACCTGCTCGACGAAGTGACTGCACTGGTCGAATGGCCTGTGCCGCTGGTGTGCTCGTTCGAAGAACGCTTCCTCGACGTGCCGCAAGAAGCACTGATCACCACCATGCAGGATAACCAGAAGTACTTCTGCCTGCTGGATGCCGACGGCAAGTTGCTGCCACGTTTCATTACCGTGGCCAACATCGAAAGCAAAGACCCGCAGCAGATCATCGCTGGTAACGAGAAAGTGGTTCGCCCACGCCTGACGGACGCCGAGTTCTTCTTCAAGCAAGACAAGAAGCAGAAACTCGAAGACTTCAACCTGCGCCTGCAAAACGTAGTGTTCCAGGAAAAACTCGGCAGCGTCTACGACAAGGCCGAGCGCGTTTCCAAACTCGCTGCGTTCATCGCACAACGCATTGGCGGCAACGCTGCTTGGGCTTCCCGTGCCGGCCTGCTGTCCAAGTGCGACCTGTCGACCGAGATGGTCGGTGAGTTCCCGGAGATGCAAGGTGTCGCCGGTTACTACTACGCCCTCAACGACGGCGAGCCGCAAGAAGTCGCCCTGGCGCTGAACGAGCAGTACATGCCGCGCGGCGCCGGTGCTGAGCTGCCAACCACCCTGACCGGTGCGGCCGTGGCCATCGCGGACAAGCTCGACACCCTGGTCGGCATCTTCGGTATCGGCATGCTGCCAACCGGCAGCAAAGACCCGTATGCCCTGCGCCGCGCCGCACTGGGCGTGCTGCGCATCCTGATCGAGAAGCAACTGGATCTGGACCTGAACGACGCCGTGGCCTTCGCCGTGGAGGCATTCGGTACCAAGGTCAAGGCTGCCGGCCTCAATGACCTGGTGCTGGAGTTCATCTTCGACCGTCTGCGTGCCCGTTACGAAGACGAAGGTGTCGACGTTGCAACCTATCTGTCGGTACGTGCCCTGAAGCCGGGTTCCGCCCTGGACTTCGACCAGCGCGTGCAGGCGGTGCAGGCGTTCCGCCAACTGCCGGAAGCGGCGGCCCTGGCTGCGGTGAACAAGCGCGTATCGAACTTGCTGAGCAAGGTTGAAGGTTCGGTGCCGACCGTGGTGGAAGCCAAATACTTCGACAACGCCAACGAGTTCTCCCTGTACTCGGCGATCCAGCAGGCTGACCAGGCTGTCCAGCCAATGGCTGCTGCTCGTCAATACAGCGAATCGCTGGCACGCCTGGCGGCGTTGCGCGAGCCGGTGGATGCGTTCTTCGAAGCTGTGATGGTCAACGCTGAAGATGCCAACGTCCGCGCCAACCGTTATGCGTTGCTGGCGCGCCTGCGTGGTCTGTTCCTCGGCGTCGCCGACATTTCGCTGCTGGGTTAAGGGGCTGCTGTTGAAACTGCTGATTCTCGATCGCGACGGGGTGATCAATTACGACTCCGACGCTTATATAAAGTCGGTGGAGGAGTGGATACCGCTCCCCGGTTCGATCGAAGCGATCGCGCAGTTGAGCAAGGCCGGCTGGACGGTAGCGGTCGCTACCAACCAGTCGGGCATCGCTCGCGGCTATTACGACCTCGCCACCCTGGACGCCATGCATGAGCGCTTGCGCTCACTGGTGGCGGAGCAGGGCGGTGAAGTCGGGCTTATCGTCTACTGCCCGCACGGGCCGGACGAAGGCTGCGAATGCCGCAAGCCAAAACCCGGGATGTTGAAAACCATCGCCGAACATTACAACGTGTCGCTGACCAATCTTTGGTTCGTTGGCGACAGCCTTGGTGACCTGGAAGCCGCCAAAGCCGTCGATTCTCAGCCAGTTTTGGTAAAGACCGGGAAAGGCGAAAAGACTCAGGGCAAGACCCTGCCGGTGGGCACCTTGATTTTTGACGATCTGGCGGCGATTGCCGCAGAACTTATCCACAATTAGAGCGTTTTCGAGATTCCTGACCAGGATTGATCGGGAGTGCGCTTTATATAGACGGGCATTGCCCGCACGGTAAACGTCACCATGTTGATATTGCAGGCCATCAGAACCTTCCTCTTTTACCTGCTGCTGGGCACCAGCTCTTTGCTTTGGTGCAGCCTGAGCTTTTTTATCGCGCCATTTCTGCCGTTCAAGGCGCGCTATCGTTTCATCAACGTCTACTGGTGCCGTTGCGCCTTGTGGCTGAGCAAAGTGTTTCTGGGCATCAGCTATGAAGTGAAAGGTGCCGAAAACGTACCTGAGCGGCCCTGCGTGATTCAATCGAACCACCAGAGCACCTGGGAAACGTTCTTTCTCTCTGCCTATTTCGAACCTCTGAGCCAGGTGCTGAAACGCGAACTGTTGTTCGTGCCGTTTTTCGGCTGGGCCATGGCCATGTTGCGACCGATCGCCATCGACCGCGACAACCCGAAAGCCGCACTCAAGCACGTCGCCAAGAAAGGCGATGAGTTGCTTAAGGACAACGTCTGGGTGCTGATCTTCCCCGAAGGCACCCGCGTTCCCTACGGCACCGTCGGCAAATTCTCCCGCGGCGGCACGGCACTGGCCGTGAATGCCGAGCTCCCGGTACTGCCGATTGCGCACAACGCTGGCAAGTTCTGGCCAAAAACAGGCTGGAAGAAGAAGCAGGGTGTCATCACCGTGATCATTGGCGCACCGATGTATGCCGAAGGCAGCGGCCCACGTGCCATTGCTGAATTGAACGACCGCGTCCAGGCCTGGAATGAGCAAATGCAGCGGGATATGGGGTCTCTGCCTCCCGCTCCACAAGCCCCGGCAGCCAATGATCAGATGGCTGTCTGAGATTCTGTGGATAACCTGTGTACGGTTTCACCAAAAAATGTTGTTATCTAACTATAAGATAATGATTTATATACATATTTTATAAAACGATAAAACACCGAAAAACGTGCATAAGTTTTTTTCGGGCGCAAAAAGACCGGCTGATATAGCCGGTTTTTTTATGCCCGTTTCACCGCCTGTAGACACAAAAAAAGGCCAACGCATAACGTTGGCCTTTTTTCGTGTAGCGGGTTAACCGGGATCAGAAGTCCAGGTTGGAAACCGCCAAGGCGTTGCTTTCGATGAAGTCACGGCGAGGTTCGACCGCATCACCCATCAGGGTGTTGAAGATCTGGTCTGCGCCAATGGCGTCTTCGATGGTCACTTTCAGCATCCGGCGCGAGCTCGGATCCATCGTGGTTTCCCACAGTTGATCCGGGTTCATTTCACCCAGCCCTTTGTATCGCTGAATGGTGTGACGCTTGGTGCTTTCCGCCATCAGCCATTCAAGGGCTTCCTTGAACTCGGTCACGGCTTTCTTGCGCTCACCACGCTGGATGTACGCGCCATCGTCAAGCAGGGTGCTCAGTTGAGCGCCCAGGGAGACCACGGTCTTGTAGTCGTTGCTGCCGAAGAAGTCGCGGTTGAACGTGACGTAGTTCGACAGGCCGTGGGAGATCAGTTCAACCTCTGGCAGCCAGACGGCACGTTCACGGTCTTCACGCAGGCTGGCCTTGTAGACCAGGCCCGACTTCTCGACGGTGCGCAGGCGCACTTCGTACTGGGCCAGCCAATCCTGCATTGCTGCGTGATCGGACAACTGCTCCAGGCTCACGGCCGGCAGGTAGATGAAGTGCTCGGTCAGTTCCTGTGGATACAGGCGCGACAGACGCTTGAGGGTCTTCATCACCAGGCGGAAGTCATTCACCAGGCGCTCGAGGGCTTCGCCGGAAATACCCGGTGCTTCCTCGTTCAAGTGCAGGCTCGCATCTTCCAGGGCCGACTGCGTCATGTACTCTTCCATGGCGTCGTCGTCTTTGATGTATTGCTCTTGCTTGCCTTTCTTCACTTTGTACAGCGGTGGCTGAGCGATGTAGATGTAGCCACGCTCGATCAGTTCCGGCAACTGACGGAAGAAGAACGTCAGCAGCAGGGTACGGATGTGCGAACCGTCGACGTCAGCATCGGTCATGATGATGATGTTGTGATAACGCAACTTGTCGATGTTGTACTCTTCGCGGCCGATGCCACAGCCCAGGGCGGTGATCAAGGTGCCCACTTCCTGGGAAGAGATCATCTTGTCGAAACGCGCCTTCTCGACGTTCAGGATTTTACCCTTAAGGGGCAGAATCGCCTGGGTCTTGCGGTTGCGTCCCTGCTTGGCGGAGCCGCCAGCAGAGTCACCTTCCACGAGGTACAGTTCGGACAGGGCAGGGTCCTTTTCCTGGCAGTCAGCCAGTTTGCCCGGCAGGCCGGCGATGTCCAGCGCGCCTTTACGGCGGGTCATCTCACGGGCCTTGCGTGCCGCTTCACGGGCACGGGCCGCGTCGATCATCTTGCCGACGACCAACTTGGCTTCGTTCGGGTTCTCCAGCAGGAAGTCGGAGAAGTACTTGCCCATTTCCTGTTCAACAGCGGTCTTCACTTCGGAAGACACCAGCTTGTCTTTGGTCTGGGAGCTGAACTTCGGATCCGGTACTTTTACCGAGATGATCGCGGTCAGGCCTTCACGCGCGTCGTCACCGGTGGTGGCGACTTTGTGCTTCTTCGCCAGGCCTTCAGCTTCGATGTAGGTGTTGAGGTTACGCGTCAGTGCAGAACGGAAACCCACCAGGTGAGTACCGCCATCGCGCTGCGGAATGTTGTTGGTGAAGCACAACAGGTTCTCGTTGAAGCTGTCGTTCCACTGCAGGGCGATTTCCACGCCGATGCCGTCTTCACGCTGGATGTTGAAATGGAACACCTGGTTGACCGGGGTCTTGTTGGTGTTCAGGTATTCAACGAACGCACGCAGGCCGCCTTCGTACTTGAACAGTTCTTCCTTGCCGCTGCGCTCATCCTTAAGGACGATGCCGACACCGGAGTTCAGGAAGGACAGTTCACGAATCCGCTTGGCCAGGATGTCCCAGCTGAAGTGGATGTTCTTGAAGGTTTCGCTGGAGGCCTTGAAGTGGATCTGAGTACCGGTGGTTTCACTGTCGCCAACGATCTTCATCGGTTCTTGTGGAACACCGTGAACGTAAGTCTGTTCCCAGATCTTGCCGCTACGGCGAACCGTCAGTACCAGCTCTTCGGACAGCGCGTTCACTACCGACACGCCTACACCGTGCAGGCCGCCGGATACTTTGTAGGAGTTGTCATCGAATTTACCGCCGGCGTGCAGCACGGTCATGATGACCTCGGCTGCCGAAACGCCTTCTTCTTTGTGCACGTCTACCGGGATGCCACGGCCGTTGTCTTTAACGGTGATGGATTCATCCGGGTGAATGATGATGCTGATGTCGTCACAGTGGCCGGCGAGCGCTTCGTCGATCGAGTTATCGACCACTTCGAACACCATGTGGTGCAGACCGCTGCCATCGTCGGTGTCGCCAATATACATACCGGGACGTTTGCGTACGGCATCCAGGCCTTTCAGCACTTTAATGCTCGTTGAGTCGTACGTATTTTCTTCGCTCAATGCCTTCACTCCCGATGGTCGTGGGTCTGGGTGATACGGCCCTGTTCCACGTGGAACAGTGCGACTGGCGTTTCCGTCTGCCAGCCTTCCCTCAATAATTCGTGATCTACACAGGTGATAAACACCTGGCAGCGTAAGTCTTCCAGCAAGCGGCAAAGCGCGCGACGGTGGTGCTCGTCCAATTCGGACGGCAAGTCATCCACCAGATAAATACACTGTCCGCGTCGGGCCTGGCTAACCAAATGCCCCTGGGCAATTCGCAACGCACAGACCACCAACTTCTGCTGACCGCGGGACAAGATGTCCGCCGCATTGTGCGCACCTAACCGGAGACGCAAATCAGCACGTTGTGGACCGGCCTGGGTATGACCCATCTGCTGGTCCCGCTGCAGGGAACCGGCGAGCACTGCACTCAGTTCGCGGTCTTTGTCCCACCCGCGGTAATAACTGAGCGTCAAGCCTTCCAGCTCAACCAGTTCGCTCAGGGTTTGTTCAAAGACTGGTTTCAAGGCTTTGATATAAGCGCGGCGGTATTCATCGATTTCAGCGCTGGCCTGGCACAGTTCCCTGTCCCAAACCGCTTGCGAAACGGCGTCAAGTGTACCATGCCGCAGCCAAGAGTTTCTCTGACGCAGGGCCTTCTGCAAGCGCTGCCAGGTTGACATGAAGCGTGGTTCCACGTGGAACACACCCCAGTCCAGAAACTGCCGGCGAATCTTCGGTGCACCTTCCAGCAGCCGGAAGCTGTCCGGGTTGATCAGTTGCAGGGGTAGTATCTCGGCCAGTTGCGCCGCACTGCGGGCATTCTGTCCGTCGATACGGATCTGAAATTCGCCCTGACGATCGCGGGAAATACCCAGAGCGTTGTGGCCACCCTCGGCCAGTTCAACCTGGCCAAACACCGTACACGCCAATTGTTCGTACTGGATCACCGGCAACAAGCGGGTGCTGCGAAACGAACGGGCAAGCCCCAGCAGGTGAATGGCTTCCAGAACACTGGTTTTGCCGCTGCCGTTGGCGCCGTAAAGGATGTTGATGCGAGGGGAAGGGGAGAAGGTCACCGGGTGCAGATTGCGCACCGCGGTGACCGAGACGCGACTTAAGGACATCTAGCTTCTGCTGAGCATGATTACAGACGCATCGGCATGACAACGTAAGCCGAGTCGTCGTTGTCAGACTCTTGCACCAGCGCACTGCTGTTGGAGTCGGACAGGATCAGGCGAACCTGCTCAGTGGTCATCACCCCCAGTACGTCGAGCAGATAACTCACGTTGAAACCGATTTCCAGCGAGCCACCGTTGTATTCAACGCCAACTTCTTCTTCCGCTTCTTCCTGCTCCGGGTTATTGGCCTGAATCTTCAGTTGACCCGTTGCCAGTTGCAGGCGGATGCCGCGGTACTTCTCGTTGGACAGAATCGCGGTACGGCTAAAGGCTTCGCGCAATGCCTGACGGTCACCGAGTACCAGTTTGTCGCCACCTTTTGGCAGTACACGCTCGTAGTCCGGGAATTTACCGTCGACCAGTTTCGAGGTGAAGGTGAACTCACCGGTGGTTGCGCGGATGTGATGCTGACCCAGCACGATGCTGACGTTACCGTCCGGTTCAGTGAGCAGGCGCGCCAATTCAAGAATGCCTTTGCGCGGTACGATGACCTGGTGACGATCCGGCTGACCGATATCGGCCTGCATCGAACACATCGCCAGGCGGTGACCGTCGGTGGCCACGGCGCGGATCACGCCAGCGGAGACTTCCAGCAACATACCGTTGAGGTAGTAGCGAACGTCTTGCTGGGCCATGGCGAAACTGGTGCGCTCGATCAGGCGACGCAGTTTGCTCTGCTCGAGGCTGCAGGTCAGAGAACCCGGGCCTTCTTCCACAGTCGGGAAATCGTTGGCAGGCAGTGTCGACAGGGTGAAGCGGCTACGGCCGGCTTTGACCACAAGCTTCTGCTCATCCACCTTGATGTCGATCAGGGCATCGTTCGGCAGGCTTTTGCAGATATCCATCAGCTTGCGCGCGGGCACAGTGATAGAACCCGGATCAGCCGGCTCTTCAAGTTGAACACGACCAACCAGCTCGACTTCCAGGTCGGTACCGGTCAGCGACAGTTGCTGGCCTTCGACAACCAGCAGCACGTTGGAAAGCACCGGCAAGGTCTGTCGGCGTTCAACGACACCTGCGACCAGTTGCAGGGGTTTCAACAAGGCTTCGCGTTGAATGGTGAAATGCATGGTCTAGTCCCTTGCCTTAATAAGCTGCGCTGGTGTTCATCAAGTGGTCAGCGTCCGCAGCAGGTTCTTGTAGTCCTCGCGGATGTCCGCGTCGGATTCCTTAAGTTCATTGATCTTGCGGCATGCGTGCAAAACGGTCGTGTGGTCGCGACCACCAAACACATCGCCGATTTCCGGCAGGCTGTGGTTGGTCAACTCCTTGGACAAAGCCATGGCGACCTGACGTGGTCGGGCAACCGACCGCGAACGACGTTTGGACAGCAAGTCGGAAATCTTGATCTTGTAGTACTCGGCGACGGTGCGCTGAATGTTATCCACAGAGACCAGTTTATCCTGTAATGCCAACAGGTCCTTCAGGGATTCGCGAATCAACTCGATGGTGATATCGCGGCCCATGAAGTGCGAGTGGGCGATAACGCGTTTGAGCGCGCCTTCCAGCTCACGGACGTTGGAGCGAATGCGCTGGGCAATGAAGAACGCCGCATCGTGAGGCAGGTCGACTTTGGCCTGGTCGGCCTTCTTCATCAAGATCGCCACACGGGTTTCCAGCTCCGGCGGCTCGACGGCAACCGTCAGGCCCCAGCCGAAGCGGGATTTCAAGCGTTCTTCAAGGCCTTCAATTTCTTTCGGGTAGCGGTCACTGGTGAGAATGACCTGCTGACCACCTTCAAGCAGGGCGTTGAAGGTGTGGAAAAACTCTTCCTGGGAACGCTCTTTGCGGGCGAAGAACTGAATGTCATCGATGAGCAACGCATCTACCGAACGGTAGAAACGCTTGAACTCATTGATCGCGTTCAGTTGCAGGGCCTTGACCATGTCCGCCACGAAGCGCTCGGAATGCAGGTACACAACCTTGGCATTCGGGTTCTTCTTTAGAAGGTGGTTACCCACAGCATGCATCAAGTGGGTTTTACCCAGACCAACGCCGCCATATAGGAAGAGCGGGTTGTAACCGTGCTTGGGATTGTCTGCTACCTGCCAGGCGGCAGCGCGCGCCAGCTGGTTGGATTTACCTTCCACGAAATTCTCGAAGGTAAAGGTGCGGTTCAGGTAGCTGGTGTGCTTGAGCGCACCTTCAACCTGCACGGTACGTTGTTCGGAACGGACCGGGGCCTGTTGCGAACTGGCGCCGGCCATCGGATCGAAGCTGTCACGGGAAGGTTCTTCCTCGGTGACTTCGGCAACTTTCTGCGCGGCACGTTTGGTCGTTGCTGCCGGAGCTTGCGCTGTCGGGCTGGCAGGAGCCTGGGCAGCCTGGGCCTGTGAGGCCGCAGCGGCCAACGGCGCATTCGGCGCAGCACGCGGAGCCGAGCTGCGTTTGCTGCCTATTAATAAGGAAAGCGCCGGCGCCAAGCCATTGCCATGCTCATCGAGCAGCTCGAGCACACGCCCCAGGTACTTTTCGTTGACCCAGTCCAGAACGAAACGATTGGGTGCATAGACACGCAACTCGTCGCCTTCGGCTTCGACCTGTAGTGGACGGATCCAAGTGTTGAATTGTTGGGCAGGCAGCTCTTCGCGCAAAAGCTCCACGCACTGCTGCCAAAGTTCCACTGACACGGATATCCCCTAAGTTGAAAGCCGGTGAGGCAAAAACAAGCAGCCATTGTAGCGACCAGACGCCGACTTATCCACACGTAGGTGGGTCATCAACCAAGAACAAGCAAGGTTGCATACCCTAAAAAGTCGACCAGCGGTCTGTGCATAAGCTCTGTGGATAACCACGCTTAAGGTCGTTGCACAACTGGGGGCGAAACTCGGTGGATAACCGGGCTGTGGATAACCATGCATTCCACACACAGGTTATCCGACACTGCAGCACAGGCTGAACACTGTTTTCCACTGTAGTTGTCATTCTCTGTACATCACGTGATACAAGGGCTCAATAGAGTTATCCACAGAGGATGGCGTGCCTAGCTTTTATAAGCTTTACAGAAAAGCTTTAAATACTTTCCTTTCTTATTTTTATATTTGGCCAAGGTCTTCGTACCAGAAAACCGCTGGCGATCTATTTATAAGGAAACGCTGGTTGGAAATTGACCTAGAGGCTTGCTTTCTCTAGAATCCCCGGTCTCTTAAAACGGGGGCCATTCCGGCCCGTTGTGGACGAACCAGGTAACACGACAATGAAACGTACTTTCCAACCAAGCACTATCAAACGCGCTCGTACCCACGGTTTCCGTGCTCGCATGGCTACCAAGAACGGTCGTGCCGTCCTGTCGCGTCGTCGCGCCAAAGGTCGTGCGCGTCTGGCAGTTTGATAATCCGGCACTGGAGGTGAGTCAGGACTTCAGTCGGGAAAAGCGTCTGCTTACCCCCCGGCATTTCAAGGCAGTCTTTGACTCCCCTACCGGCAAGGTTCCGGGGAAAAATCTCCTGCTCCTTGCGCGCAACAACGATCTTGATCACCCCCGTCTCGGGCTGGTTATCGGGAAAAAGAGCGTAAAGCTCTCCGTCGAGCGCAATCGTCTCAAACGTCTGATGCGCGAATCGTTTCGCCTGCACCAGGATTCACTGGTCGGCTGGGACATTGTTATCGTCGCGCGCAAAGGTTTGGGGGACGTAGAAAACCCCGAATTGATTCAGCATTTCGGCAAGCTCTGGAAGCGTCTGGCTCGCAGCACGCCAGTACCAGCAGTCAAAACCGAAACTGTAGGGGTAGACAGTCCAGATGCGTAAACTGGCACTCGTTCCGATCCAGTTTTACCGCTATGCCATTAGTCCCCTGATGGCCAGTCACTGTCGTTTCTACCCCAGTTGTTCCTGCTACGCGTTAGAAGCCATCGAAAATCATGGCCTTCTTCGCGGTGGCTGGCTGACCTTTCGTCGTTTAGGTCGCTGTCATCCGTGGAATCCCGGTGGTTATGACCCGGTTCCACCTATCCCTACCTCCCGCTCTTCTTCGATGGCCGAGTAATCATGGATATCAAACGCACGATCCTGATCGTCGCCCTGGCAATCGTGTCCTACGTTATGGTTCTTAAATGGAACCAGGACTATGGCCAGGCTGCCCTGCCGACTCAGAATGTTGCTTCCAGTACGACCGCACCGGGCCTCCCGGATACGGCAACTGGCAATAAAGCGTCCGTCAGTGACGACATTCCACACGCCGCAAACGATACCAGTGCACCTGCCGAAACTCCGGTAGCGGTAAGCACCGACCTCATCCAGATCAAAACGGATGTGCTCGATCTGGCTATCGATCCACAAGGTGGTGATGTCGCCCAGCTGAAATTGCCGCTGTATCCACGTCGCCAGGACCATCCGGAAATTCCGTTCCAGTTGTTCGATAACGGCAACGAACGCACTTATCTGGCTCAAAGTGGCCTGATCGGCAGCAACGGTCCGGACGCAAGTCCTGCCGGTCGTCCGGTTTACTCCTCGGAGAAGAAGGTTTATCAACTGGCTGACGGTCAGGACCAATTGGTCGTAGACCTCAAGTTCAGCAAGGACGGCGTCAACTACATCAAGCGTTTCACCTTGAAACGCGGCCTGTACGACGTAACCGTTTCCTACCTGATCGACAACCAGAGCGCTCAGCCATGGTCCGGCGCGATGTTCGCGCAACTGAAGCGTGACGCCAGCTCCGATCCATCTTCCAGCACCGCCACCGGTACCGCGACTTACCTGGGCGCTGCCCTGTGGACAAGTTCCGAGCCGTACAAGAAAGTGTCCATGAAGGACATGGACAAGGCACAGCTGAAAGAAACCGTTACCGGTGGTTGGGTTGCCTGGTTGCAGCACTACTTCGTAACTGCGTGGATTCCGGCCAAGGGCGAAAACAACGTCGTCCAGACCCGTAAAGACAGCAAAGGCAACTACATCATTGGTTACACCGGCCCGTCAGTGACTGTCGCGCCAGGTGCCAAGGCTGAAACCAGCGCAGTTCTTTATGCCGGTCCGAAAAGCCAGGCTGTGCTCAAAGAGTTGTCCCCAGGTCTGGAACTGACTGTCGACTACGGCATTCTGTGGTTCATCGCTCAACCGATCTTCTGGTTGTTGCAACATATCCACGCCCTTGTGGGTAACTGGGGTTGGTCGATCATCTTCCTGACCATGCTGATCAAAGGGATCTTCTTCCCATTGTCGGCTGCCAGTTACAAATCCATGGCGCGCATGCGTGCAGTGGCGCCAAAACTGGCTGCACTGAAAGAGCAACATGGCGATGACCGGCAGAAAATGTCGCAGGCCATGATGGAGCTGTACAAGAAAGAGAAGATCAATCCGCTGGGTGGTTGCTTGCCAATCCTCGTGCAGATGCCGGTTTTCCTCTCGCTGTACTGGGTTCTGCTGGAAAGCGTGGAAATGCGCCAGGCGCCATTCATGCTGTGGATTACTGACCTGTCGATCAAGGATCCGTTCTTCATCCTGCCGATCATCATGGGTGCAACCATGTTCATCCAGCAGCAGTTGAACCCGACTCCTCCGGATCCGATGCAAGCGAAGGTCATGAAAATGATGCCAATCATCTTCACCTTCTTCTTCCTGTGGTTCCCGGCTGGTCTGGTGCTGTACTGGGTTGTGAACAACGTACTGTCGATCGCCCAACAGTGGTACATCACACGTAAGATCGAAGCGGCTACCAAAGCAGCTGCCTGATTTACACTGTGGATAACCACTCAAGACGCCCCCTAGTGGGGCGTTTTGCTATCTGTCACTTTTGTCTGGATACCGGTTTATGAGCGCTCCGCGTGAAACCATCGCCGCCGTTGCCACAGCCCAAGGGCGCGGCGGGGTAGGCATCGTGCGTATTTCCGGGCCGTTGGCCAGCGTTGCGGCCAAGGCTTTCAGTGGTCGAGAACTCAAGCCGCGATTCGCCCACTACGGTGAATTTCTCGGTGACAACGACGAGGTACTGGATCAGGGTATCGCGCTGTATTTCCCCGGACCGAACTCGTTCACCGGCGAAGACGTACTGGAACTGCAAGGCCACGGAGGTCCGATTGTTCTGGATATGCTGCTCAAGCGTTGTCTGGAACTGGGTTGCCGTCTCGCCCGGCCGGGAGAGTTCAGCGAGCGCGCGTTCCTCAACGATAAACTCGACCTGGCCCAGGCCGAAGCCATTGCCGACTTGATCGAAGCCAGTTCTGCACAGGCCGCTCGAAATGCCCTGCGGTCCCTGCAGGGGGCATTCTCGATACGTGTGCATAACCTGACCGAGCAATTGATCGGCCTGCGTATTTATGTCGAGGCAGCCATCGATTTCCCCGAAGAGGAAATCGACTTTCTGGCCGATGGGCATGTGTTGAGCATGCTCGACAAAGTACGCGACGAGTTATCCACCGTGTTGCGCGAAGCCGGGCAGGGCGCCTTGTTGCGTGATGGCATGACCGTGGTCATCGCCGGCCGTCCGAATGCCGGCAAATCCAGTCTGCTCAATGCACTGGCAGGGCGCGAAGCAGCAATCGTGACAGAAATCGCCGGCACGACCCGGGACGTTCTTCGCGAACATATCCACATAGATGGCATGCCGCTGCACGTGGTCGATACTGCGGGACTGCGAGACACCGATGATCATGTGGAAAAGATCGGTGTCGAGCGCGCCTTGAAAGCCATTGGCGAGGCTGATCGTGTGTTGTTGGTCGTTGATGCCACTGCCCCCGAAGCCCTCGATCCATTCGCCCTGTGGCCGGAATTCCTCGAAACCCGCCCGGATCCCGCGAAAGTAACGTTGATCCGCAACAAAGCTGACCTGACGGGTGAAGCCATTGCCCTGGAAGTCAGCGAGGATGGCCACGTAACCATTAGTCTGAGTGCAAAGTCCGGGGGTGTCGGCCTGGAATTGCTGCGTGATCATCTCAAGGCCTGCATGGGTTATGAACAGACGTCGGAAAGCAGCTTCAGTGCCCGTCGTCGTCACCTTGAGGCGCTTCGTCATGCCAGCGCAGCCCTTGAGCATGGCCGGGCACAATTGACCCTGGCCGGCGCCGGGGAGTTGTTGGCCGAAGATTTACGCCAGGCGCAGCACTCCCTCGGAGAAATCACCGGGGCATTCAGCTCGGATGATCTGTTGGGAAGAATTTTTTCCAGCTTCTGCATCGGCAAGTAACAGCCTCGCTCCCTCAGACAGGCCGTTCGTGCCTGTCTGCATCTTCCTTTTTCTGAACCTGACGCCAGTGCTGAGCGGATTTTTTCCGCTTGAGCGGCGTTTTCACGTGTGGATTTTGTTCCTGCAGTCGCTTTTCTGTGGATTAAGCCCTGTGAATAACCGCGGCTAAGGCCAGTTGATAACAGGGCCTGAAAACTGAACATAACTGCCACTGTGGATAACCACCCCTTTCATCCACAGGCTTACACCGGTTATCCAAGGGCCTCATTGGCACATGATCACAGGGTTTTGAATCTCTATACACGACGTAAATAAAGGCCTACAGGATTCTATCCACAGAAAAGTAGGTGCATAGAAATAAACATAAAAACAAAGATTTAATAAATTTCTTTCTTTTTAATTTCTATAACTCCGACTTTTCCACAGCTGGTTAAATTTTGTGCAAAGGGTTCTTTAGGAACGGCGAAGTCCCTATACTTGTCGACCAGGTCCAAAAACCTGAGCTCAAACTATTCCTGAATTACCTACTTAAGCAGGCACGAGGTGCGTGGTGGATTTCCCTTCCCGTTTTGAAGTGATCGTCATCGGCGGCGGTCATGCCGGTACCGAGGCAGCACTGGCCTCAGCACGTATGGGGGTGAAAACCCTGTTGCTGACGCATAACGTGGAAACCCTCGGTGCCATGAGTTGCAATCCGGCCATTGGTGGTATCGGCAAAAGCCATCTGGTCAAGGAAATCGATGCCCTCGGCGGCGCGATGGCCATGGCTACCGATAAGGGTGGTATCCAGTTTCGCGTATTGAACAGCCGCAAAGGCCCGGCCGTGCGCGCTACCCGCGCCCAGGCAGACCGGGTGCTGTACAAGGCAGCTGTGCGCGAAACTCTGGAAAACCAGCCGAACCTGTGGATATTTCAACAGGCTGCTGACGATCTGATCGTCGAGCAGGAGCAAGTGCGTGGTGTCGTTACCCAAATGGGTCTGCGTTTCTTCGCCGATTCCGTGGTGTTGACCACCGGTACGTTCCTAGGTGGACTTATCCACATCGGCTTGCAGAATTTTTCCGGCGGTCGCGCTGGTGATCCACCATCGATCGCATTGGCTCACCGCCTGCGTGAGCTGCCATTGCGTGTGGGTCGTTTGAAAACCGGTACGCCGCCGCGTATTGACGGCCGGTCTGTGGATTTCTCTGTTATGACCGAACAACCGGGTGATACGCCGATCCCGGTGATGTCGTTCATGGGCAACAAGGAACAGCATCCGCAGCAAGTCAGTTGCTGGATTACCCACACGAATGCCCGCACCCACGAAATCATTGCTGCGAACCTCGACCGTTCGCCGATGTATTCCGCTGCCGGTGAGATCGAAGGTATCGGTCCGCGTTATTGCCCGTCGATCGAGGACAAGATCCATCGCTTTGCCGACAAGGAAAGCCATCAGGTGTTCATCGAACCGGAAGGTTTGACCACCCATGAGCTGTATCCGAACGGGATATCCACAAGCTTGCCGTTCGATGTGCAATTGCAGATCGTGCAATCGATCCGCGGCATGGAAAACGCGCACATCGTGCGTCCGGGTTATGCCATCGAGTACGACTACTTCGACCCACGCGACCTGAAGTACAGCCTGGAAACCAAAGTCATTGGCGGCTTGTTCTTCGCCGGGCAAATCAACGGCACCACCGGTTACGAAGAAGCCGGCGCCCAGGGTTTGCTGGCCGGAACCAACGCAGCACTGCGCGCACAGGGCAAAGAAGCCTGGTGCCCGCGTCGCGACGAAGCCTACATCGGCGTGTTGGTCGACGACCTGATTACCCTGGGTACCCAAGAGCCGTACCGGATGTTCACGTCCCGTGCCGAATATCGCCTGATCCTGCGCGAAGACAACGCCGACCTGCGCTTGACCGAAAAAGGTCGCGAATTAGGTCTGGTGGATGACGCGCGCTGGGCGGCTTTCTGCAAAAAACGCGAAAGCATCGAACTGGAAGAGCAGCGACTGAAAAGCACCTGGGTTCGCCCCGGCACTGAACAGGGGGATGCGATTGCCGAAAAATTCGGCACGCCGCTGACCCACGAATACAACCTGTTGAATCTCTTGAGCCGTCCGGAAATCGACTACGCTGGTCTGATCTCCGTGACGGGCGGCGGCGCAGAAGATCCACAGGTTGCCGAGCAGGTCGAAATCAAGACCAAGTACGCCGGCTACATCGATCGCCAACAGGATGAAATCGCTCGTCTGCGGGCCAGCGAAGATACAAAACTGCCTGTGGATATCGATTACACGAACATTTCCGGTCTTTCCAAAGAGATCCAGAGCAAGCTCGGCGCGACACGTCCTGAGACCCTGGGCCAGGCATCGCGTATCCCGGGCGTCACCCCGGCAGCCATTTCGCTGTTGATGATTCATTTGAAAAAACGCGGCGCGGGCCGTCAGTTGGAGCAAAGCGCTTGAGTTCGTTGGTCACTTCGCAACACGCAGAAGAGTTATCCACAGGCGCTCGCCAGCTGGGCGTATCCCTGACTGAAACCCAGCACGCACAGATGCTGGGTTATCTGGCCCTGTTGATCAAATGGAACAAGGCTTACAACCTCACCGCGGTGCGCGATCCCGACGAAATGGTTTCCCGCCATTTGCTCGATAGCCTGAGCGTCATGTCGTTCATCGAAAACGGTCGCTGGCTTGATGTCGGCAGCGGTGGCGGCATGCCGGGAATACCTCTGGCCATTCTGTTTCCGGACTCCCAGGTGACTTGCCTGGACAGCAACGGCAAGAAAACCCGCTTCCTGACCCAGGTCAAACTCGAACTCAAACTGGATAACCTGCAAGTTATCCACAGTCGCGTCGAAGCCTTCCAGCCTGCTCAAGCCTTCAACGGGATCATTTCCCGGGCATTCAGCAGCATGGAGAACTTCAGCAACTGGACTCGCCACCTTGGCGATACCGAAACACGTTGGCTGGCAATGAAGGGCGTTCATCCCGCCGATGAGCTGGTAGCATTGCCGGCAGACTTCCACCTCGATAGCGAACACGCCCTGGCCGTACCCGGTTGCCAAGGCCAACGCCATCTGCTGATACTGCGCCGCAGGGCATGATTGGGAACACAAGCAAGAATGGCTAAGGTATTCGCGATAGCGAACCAGAAAGGTGGTGTGGGCAAGACCACCACCTGCATCAACCTCGCAGCATCCCTGGTCGCTACCAAGCGCCGGGTGTTGTTGATCGACCTCGATCCACAAGGCAACGCCACCATGGGGAGCGGTGTGGATAAACATGGCCTGGAAAACTCGGTCTACGACCTGTTGATCGGCGAATGTGATCTGGCCCAGGCCATGCACTTCTCCGAACACGGCGGTTACCAGTTGTTGCCAGCCAACCGCGACCTGACCGCGGCCGAAGTGGTTCTGCTGGAAATGCAGATGAAGGAAAGCCGCCTGCGCAGTGCGTTGGCGCCGATCCGGGAAAACTACGATTACATTCTGATCGACTGCCCGCCGTCGCTGTCGATGCTCACGCTGAACGCACTGGTCGCCGCCGACGGGGTCATTATCCCCATGCAGTGCGAATACTTCGCGCTCGAAGGCTTGAGCGACCTTGTGGATAACATCAAGCGTATCGCCGAGCTGCTCAATCCAAACCTCAAGGTCGAAGGCCTGCTGCGCACGATGTACGACCCGCGCCTGAGCCTGATGAACGATGTTTCCGCGCAGCTCAAGGAACACTTCGGCGATCAGCTCTACGACACCGTCATTCCGCGCAACATCCGCCTGGCCGAAGCGCCAAGCTACGGCATGCCGGCGCTGGCATACGACAAAGCGTCCCGCGGCGCCGTTGCCTACTTGGCCTTGGCGGGCGAGATGGTTCGTCGTCAACGCAAAAACTCACGCATCGCCGCAGCTCAGGCAACTTAAGGAATCCCCATGGCCGTCAAGAAACGAGGTCTCGGACGTGGACTGGATGCACTGCTGAGTGGTCCGACTGTCAGCGCACTGGAAGAACAAGCGATACAAGCCGATCAGCGCGAGCTGCAACACCTGCCGCTGGATCTGCTGCAGCGCGGCAAGTACCAGCCACGCCGCGACATGGACGCTCAGGCGCTCGAAGAGCTGGCTCAGTCGATCAAGGCCCAGGGCGTGATGCAGCCGATCGTGGTTCGCCCGATCGGTGGCGGTCGCTTCGAAATCATTGCCGGTGAGCGCCGCTGGCGCGCCAGTCAGCAGGCGGGTCAGGAAACAATCCCTGCAATGGTTCGCGATGTGCCGGATGAAACCGCCATCGCCATTGCGCTGATCGAGAACATCCAGCGCGAAGACCTCAATCCGATCGAAGAAGCGGTAGCCCTGCAGCGATTGCAGCAGGAATTCCAGCTGACCCAGCAGCAAGTCGCCGAAGCTGTGGGCAAGTCGCGGGTGACCGTGGCGAATTTGTTGCGCCTGATTTCGTTACCGGAAGTCATCAAGACCATGTTGTCCCACGGTGACCTGGAAATGGGTCATGCCCGTGCTTTGCTCGGTTTACCGGAAAATCAGCAGGTGGAAGGGGCGCGACACGTTGTCGCACGTGGGCTGACCGTACGCCAGACTGAAGCACTGGTTCGCCAGTGGTTGAGTGGTAAACCGGAGCCTGTGGAACCTGCAAAAGCGGACCCGGATATCGCCCGCCTGGAACAGCGCCTGGCCGAGCGCCTAGGCTCTGCGGTGCAGATCCGCCACGGAAAGAAGGGAAAGGGACAGCTGGTGATTGGCTACAACTCCCTGGATGAGCTTCAGGGTGTGCTCGCACACATCCGCTGAAACAATTCCCCATGTAGCGTGCAGTCGGAAATCACTACCTGACAGTTGAATAGGGGCTGAACCGCCCCTATACTCTGCGCGCATTTTGTCGGCACAAATTATGCCAAGTTATTGAATTTCGGCAGCCGGCCATGGGAGAGAAAAAGTGATGGAGACCCGCACGCCAAACCGCTTGCCGTTCCATCGCCTGGCAGTTTTCCCGGTGTTGATGGCTCAATTTGTCGTTCTGCTCATTGCCGCTTTGGCGCTCTGGCAACGGTATGGAGTTGTTACCGGGTACTCGGGACTCTGCGGAGGCCTGATCGCCTTGCTACCCAATGTTTATTTTGCCCACAGGGCGTTCCGGTTTTCCGGTGCCCGGGCAGCTCAAGCCATCGTCCGGTCTTTTTATGCCGGCGAGGCGGGCAAACTGATTTTGACGGCGGTGCTTTTTGCATTGACGTTTGCAGGTGTGAAGCCACTGGCGCCGCTAGCTGTATTCGGCGTCTTCGTGCTGACCCAACTGGTCAGCTGGTTCGCTCCCCTGCTGATGAGAACAAGACTTTCGAGACCTTAGGGCGTTTGAGGCAACCATGGCAGAGACAACCGCTTCGGGCTATATCCAGCACCACTTGCAGAACCTGACCTTCGGTCAGCTACCCAACGGCGGCTGGGGCTTTGCTCACACCGCAGCAGAAGCCAAAGAAATGGGCTTCTGGGCTTTCCACGTCGATACCCTCGGCTGGTCGGTCGCTCTGGGTCTGATCTTCGTACTTCTTTTCCGCATGGCGGCAAAGAAAGCGACTTCGGGTCAGCCGGGTGCTTTGCAGAACTTCGTTGAAGTATTGGTCGAATTCGTCGATGGCAGCGTGAAAGACAGCTTCCATGGCCGTAGCCCGGTGATTGCACCGCTGGCACTGACCATCTTCGTCTGGGTGTTCCTGATGAACGCCGTCGACCTGGTACCGGTCGACTGGATTCCTCAACTGGCCATCCTGATTTCCGGCGACCCCCACATCCCGTTCCGCGCCGTGTCGACTACCGACCCGAACGCGACCCTGGGCATGGCGATCTCGGTTTTCGCACTGATCATTTTCTACAGCATCAAGGTCAAGGGCATCGGCGGCTTCATCGGCGAACTGACCCTGCACCCGTTCGGCAGCAAGAACATTTTCGTTCAAGCCCTGCTGATCCCGGTGAACTTCCTGCTGGAATTCGTGACACTGATCGCCAAGCCGATCTCCCTGGCTCTGCGTCTGTTCGGCAACATGTACGCCGGCGAGCTGGTCTTCATTCTGATTGCTGTGATGTTCGGCAGCGGTCTGCTCTGGCTTAGTGGCCTGGGCGTAGTTCTGCAGTGGGCGTGGGCTGTGTTCCACATCCTGATCATCACCCTGCAGGCTTTCATCTTCATGATGCTGACCATCGTCTACCTGTCGATGGCACACGAAGAAAACCATTAAGACCAGTTTCGACTAGTCTGATGTCCCTCCCCGTCAAAAGGGAGGGGGCTCCTCACGGGGCATCTGAAACGATTTGTTTTACCGCTTTAATCTAAAAAACCTAAACCATACGACGTAAAAGTCGGGAGGAAAGATGGAAACTGTAGTTGGTCTAACCGCTATCGCTGTTGCACTGTTGATCGGCCTGGGCGCACTGGGTACCGCAATTGGTTTCGGCCTGCTGGGCGGCAAGTTCCTGGAAGGCGCAGCGCGTCAGCCAGAAATGGTTCCAATGCTGCAAGTTAAAATGTTCATCGTTGCCGGTCTGCTCGACGCCGTAACCATGATCGGTGTTGGTATCGCTCTGTTCTTCACCTTTGCGAACCCGTTCGTTGGTCAAATCGCTGGCTGATTACTCGGATCTTCCGGGTAATTTGGTGTGATGGACAACGTAACTGCGAGGTGTTGGCGTGAACATTAATGCGACCCTGATTGGCCAGTCCGTTGCGTTCCTGATTTTTGTACTGTTCTGCATGAAGTTCGTATGGCCTCCGGTCATCGCGGCTCTGCACGAACGTCAAAAGAAGATCGCTGATGGTCTGGACGCTGCCAGCCGAGCAGCTCGCGACCTGGAGTTGGCCCAAGAGAAAGCGGGTCAGCAACTGCGCGAAGCGAAAGCTCAGGCAGCTGAAATCATCGAGCAAGCCAAGAAACGCGGTAATCAGATTGTTGAAGAGGCTGTTGAAAAAGCCCGTATCGACGCTGACCGTGTGAAGGTTCAGGCTCAGGCCGAGATCGAACAGGAACTGAACAGCGTCAAAGACGCGCTGCGCGCCCAAGTGGGTAGCCTGGCCGTTGGTGGTGCTGCGAAGATCCTGGGTGCCACAATCGATCAAAACGCGCACGCAGAGCTGGTTAACCAACTGGCTGCTGAAATCTAAGCGAGGGCGATCATGGCAGAACTGACCACGTTGGCCCGACCTTACGCTAAGGCGGCCTTCGAGCACGCTCAGGCCCACCAGCAACTGGCCAATTGGTCAGCCATGCTCGGCCTGGCAGCAGCGGTGTCGCAAGACGACACCATGCAGCGCGTGCTCAAGGCCCCGCGACTGACGAGCGCAGAAAAGGCCGCCACGTTCATTGACGTGTGCGGCGACAAGTTTGATGCCAAGGCACAGAACTTCATCAACGTCGTTGCCGAAAACGAACGTCTCCTGCTGTTGCCGGAGATCGCCGCTCTGTTTGACCTGTACAAGGCCGAACAAGAGAAATCGGTAGACGTAGAAGTGACCAGTGCTTTTGCATTGAACCAAGAACAGCAAGACAAACTCGCCAAGGTTCTCAGTGCACGACTCAACCGGGAAGTGCGCCTGCAAGTCGAGGAAGACAAATCCCTTATTGGGGGCGTTGTCATCCGCGCCGGCGACCTGGTTATCGATGGCTCGATTCGCGGCAAAATCGCGAAACTTGCCGAAGCATTGAAATCTTGAGTTTGAAGGGGCAGCAGAGCAATGCAGCAACTCAATCCTTCCGAAATAAGTGAAATTATCAAGGGCCGCATCGACAAGCTCGATGTGACCTCCCAAGCCCGTAACGAAGGCACTGTCGTCAGCGTATCTGACGGTATCGTGCGGATTCACGGTCTGGCCGACGTAATGTACGGCGAGATGATCGAGTTTCCGGGCGGCGTCTTCGGTATGGCCCTCAACCTGGAGCAAGACTCCGTAGGTGCCGTTGTATTGGGCGCATACCAGTCTCTGGCTGAAGGCATGAGCGCCAAGTGCACTGGCCGCATCCTGGAAGTTCCGGTTGGTAAGGAACTGCTGGGTCGCGTTGTCGACGCACTGGGTAACCCAGTTGATGGCAAAGGTCCACTGGGCAACACCGAGACCGACGCGGTCGAGAAAGTTGCTCCAGGCGTGATCTGGCGTAAGTCGGTAGACCAGCCTGTACAGACTGGCTACAAGGCTGTCGATGCCATGATCCCTGTCGGCCGTGGCCAGCGTGAGCTGATCATCGGTGACCGTCAGATCGGTAAAACCGCTCTGGCGATCGACGCGATCATCAACCAGAAGAACAGCGGCATTTTCTGCGTATACGTAGCGATCGGTCAGAAACAATCGACCATCGCCAACGTGGTTCGCAAGCTGGAAGAAAACGGCGCCCTGGCCAACACGATCATCGTGGCTGCCAGTGCTTCGGAATCTCCTGCGCTGCAATTCCTGGCACCGTACTCCGGTTGCACCATGGGCGAATTCTTCCGCGACCGCGGTGAAGACGCGCTGATCGTTTATGACGATCTGTCCAAGCAAGCAGTGGCTTACCGCCAGATTTCCCTGCTGCTGCGCCGTCCACCAGGCCGTGAAGCTTACCCAGGCGACGTGTTCTATCTCCACTCCCGTCTGCTGGAGCGCGCATCCCGCGTTTCGGAAGAGTACGTAGAGAAGTTCACCAACGGCGCAGTGACCGGCAAAACCGGCTCCCTGACCGCATTGCCGATCATCGAAACCCAGGCTGGCGACGTTTCCGCGTTCGTTCCGACCAACGTGATTTCCATCACCGACGGTCAGATCTTCCTGGAATCGGCCATGTTCAACTCGGGCATCCGTCCTGCAGTGAACGCCGGTGTTTCGGTATCCCGTGTGGGTGGTGCCGCTCAGACCAAGATCATCAAGAAGCTCTCCGGTGGTATCCGTACCGCTCTGGCTCAGTACCGTGAACTGGCGGCATTCGCCCAGTTCGCTTCTGACCTGGACGAAGCGACCCGTAAGCAACTTGAGCATGGTCAGCGCGTTACCGAGCTGATGAAGCAGAAGCAATACGCACCAATGTCGATCGCTGACATGGCGCTGTCGCTGTATGCCGCTGAGCGTGGGTTCCTGACTGACGTTGAAATCGCCAAGATCGGCAGCTTCGAGCAAGCGCTGATTGCTTTCTTCAACCGCGATCACGCCGATTTGATGGCGAAGATCAACGTGAAAGGTGACTTCAATGACGAAATCGACGCTGGCATGAAAGCCGGTATCGAGAAGTTCAAGGCCACCCAAACCTGGTAAGCCGCAGCGGGAGCCGCAAGGCTCCCGCTTGCTAACCTGATAGGTGTTACATGGCAGGCGCAAAAGAGATTCGCAGTAAGATTGCGAGCATCAAAAGCACGCAAAAGATTACCAGCGCCATGGAAAAAGTGGCGGTCAGCAAAATGCGCAAGGCACAAATGCGCATGGCTGCTAGCCGTCCTTATGCGGAGCGCATCCGCCAGGTTATTGGGCATCTGGCCAACGCCAACCCGGAATACCGCCACCCGTTCATGATCGACCGCGAAATCAAGCGTGTTGGTTATGTCGTAGTGAGCAGTGACCGTGGTCTGTGCGGTGGCTTGAACACCAACCTGTTCAAGGCCCTGGTCAAGGACATGGCGGTAAACCGCGAAAACGGCGTCGAGATTGATCTGTGT
Organism: Pseudomonas sp. PDM31; assembly: GCF_019218965.1. NCBI lineage: Bacteria > Pseudomonadati > Pseudomonadota > Gammaproteobacteria > Pseudomonadales > Pseudomonadaceae > Pseudomonas > Pseudomonas sp. PDM31. Next base: position 125,220 of record NZ_JAHUWS010000002.1, read on the forward strand.
GTCGTTGGTAGCAAGGGTGCGGCCTTTTTCCGCAACTTCGGCGGTAACGTCGTTGCAGCTATCAGCCACCTGGGTGAAGAGCCGTCGATCAATGATCTGATCGGCAGCGTCAAGGTGATGCTGGATGCCTATCTGGACGGCCGTATTGACCGCCTGTCCGTGGTGTCCAACAAGTTCATCAACACCATGACGCAACAGCCTACCGTGGAGCAGTTGATTCCACTGGTGGCAACCCCGGATCAAGACCTCAAGCACCACTGGGACTATCTCTACGAACCGGATGCCAAAGAGCTGCTTGACGGCTTGATGGTCCGCTACGTTGAGTCGCAGGTCTACCAGGCGGTGGTCGAGAACAACGCGGCTGAACAAGCTGCGCGGATGATCGCGATGAAGAACGCTACCGACAACGCCGGTGATTTGATCAGCGATTTGCAGCTGGTCTACAACAAGGCGCGTCAGGCTGCGATCACCCAAGAGATCTCGGAAATCGTCGGCGGCGCTGCCGCGGTTTAACGGTTCAAATATTCAGAGGATCCAGCTATGAGTAGCGGACGTATCGTTCAAATCATCGGCGCCGTTATCGACGTGGAATTTCCACGCGACAGCGTACCGAGCATCTACAACGCGCTGACTGTACAAAGCGCGGCCGGGACCACCCTGGAAGTTCAGCAGCAGCTGGGCGACGGCGTGGTTCGTACCATTGCGATGGGTTCCACCGAAGGCTTGAAGCGCGGTCTGGACGTAGTCGACTCTGGCGCAGCCATTTCCGTTCCAGTCGGTAAAGCGACCCTGGGCCGTATCATGGACGTCCTCGGCAACCCGATCGACGAAGCAGGTCCAATCGACACCGACGAGCGTTGGGGCATTCACCGTCCAGCGCCTTCGTTCGCTGAACAGGCAGGCGGCAACGACCTGCTGGAAACCGGCATCAAGGTTATCGACCTGGTTTGCCCGTTTGCCAAAGGCGGTAAAGTCGGTCTGTTCGGTGGTGCCGGTGTAGGCAAAACCGTAAACATGATGGAACTGATCCGTAACATCGCCATCGAGCACAGCGGTTATTCCGTGTTCGCCGGTGTGGGTGAGCGTACTCGTGAGGGTAACGACTTCTACCACGAGATGAAGGATTCCAACGTTCTGGACAAAGTGGCACTGGTTTACGGTCAGATGAACGAGCCGCCGGGTAACCGTCTGCGCGTAGCACTGACCGGCCTGACCATGGCCGAGAAGTTCCGTGACGAAGGTAACGACGTTCTGCTGTTCGTCGACAACATCTATCGTTACACCCTGGCCGGTACTGAAGTATCCGCACTGCTGGGCCGTATGCCTTCGGCAGTAGGTTACCAGCCGACCCTGGCTGAAGAGATGGGCGTTCTGCAAGAACGTATCACTTCCACCAAGGAAGGTTCGATCACTTCGATCCAAGCGGTATACGTACCTGCGGATGACTTGACCGACCCGTCGCCAGCGACCACCTTCGCCCACTTGGACGCCACCGTCGTTCTGTCCCGTGACATCGCTTCCTTGGGTATCTACCCAGCGGTCGATCCACTTGACTCGACTTCGCGCCAGCTGGACCCGAACGTAATCGGCCAGGACCACTACGACACCGCTCGCGGCGTTCAGTACGTTCTGCAGCGTTACAAAGAACTGAAGGACATCATTGCGATCCTGGGTATGGACGAGCTGTCGGAAGCCGACAAGCAGTTGGTAAACCGTGCTCGTAAGATCCAGCGCTTCTTGTCGCAGCCGTTCTTCGTGGCTGAAGTCTTCACCGGTGCATCGGGTAAATACGTTTCCCTGAAAGACACCATTGCTGGCTTCAAAGGCATCCTCAACGGTGACTACGACCACCTGCCAGAACAAGCGTTCTACATGGTTGGCGGCATCGAAGAAGCGATCGAGAAAGCCAAGAAACTGTAATCCCGGCGCCCGGCAACGGGCGCTAATTTAGGTTGAGGCAATCAGATGGCTATGACAGTCCATTGCGATATCGTCAGCGCGGAAGGAGAAATCTTTTCCGGTCTGGTCGAGATGGTGATTGCGCACGGTGCACTGGGTGATCTTGGTATCGCTCTGGGTCACGCGCCGCTGATCACTAATCTGAAGCCAGGGCCGATCCGCCTGGTCAAGCAGGGCGGGGAAGAGGAGGTGTATTACATCTCCGGTGGTTTCCTCGAGGTTCAGCCGAACATGGTCAAGGTTCTTGCCGACACCGTGCAACGTGCTGCCGACCTGGATGAAGCCTCCGCTCAGGAAGCCGTTAAGGCTGCCGAGAAGGCCTTGCATGAACGTGGCGCGGAATTCGATTACGGTTCTGCTGCCGCACGTCTGGCCGAGGCGACAGCTCAGCTGCGCACCGTCCAGCAGATCCGCAAGAAGTTCGGCCATTAAGGCAGCGCTTGTTGTGTGATTGATTAAAAAGGGTAGCCTCGGCTACCCTTTTTCTTTTCCGTTTTTTAAACCCGGTCGCAGCCGCTGACCACCCAGGATTGGTAGCCAGTCATGTCTCTTGAAATCGTTATCCTCGCTGCTGGCCAAGGCACGCGTATGCGCTCGGCGTTGCCGAAAGTCCTGCATCCGATTGCCGGCAACTCGATGCTTGGCCATGTTATCCACAGCGCCCGTCAACTTGATCCACAACGCATTCACGTGGTGATTGGCCATGGCGCCGATGCCGTGCGTGAACGCCTGGCGGCAGATGACCTGAATTTCGTCCTGCAGGACAAACAACTGGGTACTGGCCACGCGGTTGCCCAGGCAGTGCCGTTCATCAAGTCCGATACGGTGCTGGTTTTATACGGCGACGTGCCGTTGATTGAAGTCGAAACCCTGCAACGTCTGCTCAAGCAGGTCGGTCCGCAGCAATTGGGTCTACTGACTGTCGAACTGGATGACCCGACCGGGTACGGTCGCATCGTTCGTGATGGCGCCGGCAAGGTAACCGCCATCGTCGAGCAGAAAGACGCCGATGAAGCCCAACGCCAGATCACCGAAGGCAATACCGGCATCCTGGCATTGCCTTTCGCTCGTCTCGGCGACTGGATGAGCCGACTGTCCAATAACAACGCCCAAGGCGAGTACTACCTCACCGACGTGATCGCCATGGCGGTCAGTGATGGTCTGGTCGTTGCCACCGAGCAACCTCACGACGCCATGGAAGTGCAGGGCGCCAACGACCGCAAGCAGCTTTCCGAACTGGAGCGGCACTACCAACTGCGTGCCGGTCGCCGCTTGATGGCCCAGGGTGTGACGCTGCGCGACCCGGCACGTTTCGACGTTCGCGGCGAAGTGACCGTAGGCCGCGATGTGCTGATCGACATCAACGTGATCCTCGAAGGCAAAGTCGTCATCGAAGACGATGTGGTGATTGGTCCGAACTGCGTGATCAAGGACAGTACCCTGCGCAAAGGCGTACAGATCAAGGCCAACAGCCATATCGAAGGCGCGATTATGGGCGAAGGTAGCGATGCCGGTCCTTTTGCACGCTTGCGTCCAGGCTCCGTGCTGGAAGCGCGTGCCCATGTGGGTAACTTCGTTGAATTGAAGAATGCTCATCTGGGTGAAGGCGCCAAGGCTGGTCATCTGACTTACTTGGGCGACGCCGAGGTCGGCGCGCGTACCAACATCGGCGCCGGTACCATCACCTGCAATTACGACGGTGCCAACAAGTGGAAAACCGTGCTGGGCGAAGACGTGTTCATCGGCTCCAACAACTCGTTGGTGGCACCTGTGGATATCCTCGACGGTGCAACCACTGCGGCGGGTTCGACCATCACTTCGACTGTGGATAAATCCCAGTTGGCCATCGGGCGTGGCCGTCAGAAGAACATCGATGGCTGGAAGCGTCCGGTTAAGATCAAGAAAGTCTGAGTTATCCACAGAATCTGTAGGAACTGGCTTGCCGGCGATTTCGGTGCATCAGATACACCGTGTCGCCAGAATCGCCAGCAAGCCGGCTCCTACAGTTATCCACAGCTCCTTTTTATCGGCTCACGCTTGACGAAGTTTCGCCGATAGGTTTTGATTGCTTCCGTTATCTTTCGAATCGAAACTTAATCGAACATGTCGAAGCGCAACACGCCACAACGCCGTCACAACATTCTCGCCTTGCTCAATGAGCAGGGCGAAGTCAGTGTGGATGCGCTGGCCAAGCGTTTCGAAACCTCGGAAGTTACGATTCGCAAGGATCTGGCGGCACTCGAAAGCCACGGTTTGCTGCTACGTCGTTACGGCGGCGCTGTCACCATGCCTCAAGAGCTGGTGGCCGACGTCGGTCAGCCGGTTTCCAGGTACAAACAAGCCATTGCCCGCGCCGCCGTTACACGGATTCGCGAGCATGCCCGGATCATTATCGACAGTGGCAGCACGACGGCGGCGATGATTCCGCAACTCGGCCAGCAGCCGGGTCTGGTGGTGATGACCAACTCCCTGCATGTCGCCAATGCCTTGAGCGAACTCGAGCATGAACCGGTGCTATTGATGACCGGCGGCACATGGGACCCGCATTCCGAGTCCTTTCAGGGACAGGTAGCTGAGCAGGTCCTGCGTTCCTACGACTTCGATCAGTTGTTCATCGGAGCCGATGGCATCGATCTGGTTCGCGGTACGACCACCTTCAATGAATTGTTGGGCTTGAGCCGGGTCATGGCCGAAGTCGCCCGCGAAGTCGTTGTAATGGTGGAGGCCGACAAAATCGGCCGCAAGATTCCTAACCTGGAGCTGCCCTGGAGCAGTGTCCATACCCTTATTACCGATGATCGCCTGCCGCTGGAGGCACGGGATCAGATTCAGGCCCGCGGTATCACTTTGATTTGCGCGGCAGTCAGTCAGGAGAAATAGCATGTGCGGAATTGTCGGTGCAGTTGCGGAACGTAATATCACTGCCATCCTGGTCGAAGGCTTGAAGCGTCTGGAATACCGTGGGTATGACAGCGCGGGCGTGGCGGTCTACACCAATGACGAAAAACTCGAACGCCTGCGTCGTCCGGGCAAGGTCAGCGAACTGGAACAGGCACTGGCCGAAGAGCCGCTGGTTGGCCGCCTGGGTATCGCCCACACCCGCTGGGCTACCCACGGCGCGCCGTGCGAGCGCAACGCGCACCCGCATTTCTCCGGTGATCTGGCGGTGGTGCACAACGGCATCATCGAAAACCACGAAGCCCTGCGTGAGCAGCTTAAGGCTTTGGGCTATGTGTTCACCTCTGACACCGACACCGAAGTCATCGCTCACCTGCTGAACCACAAACTCAAGGACCTGCACGACCTGACCGTTGCCCTCAAGGCAACAGTGAAGGAGTTGCACGGTGCTTACGGTCTGTCCGTTATCAGCGCCAAGCAACCAGACCGCCTCGTCGCTGCCCGTAGCGGCAGCCCACTGGTAATCGGCCTGGGCCTGGGTGAAAACTTCCTGGCATCCGACCAGTTGGCCCTGCGTCAGGTTACCGACCGCTTCATGTACCTGGAAGAAGGCGACATCGCCGAAATCCGTCGTGACAGCGTGCAGATCTGGGATGTGAACGGCCAAGCCGTCGAGCGCCAGACGGTGCAATACAGCGACGGTGCCGAAGCCGCCGACAAAGGCGAATTCCGCCACTACATGCTCAAGGAAATCCACGAGCAACCGGCCGTGGTGCAACGCACCCTGGAAGGTCGTTTGAGCCAGAACCAGGTTTTGGTGCAGGCGTTCGGTCCGCAGGCTGCCGAGCTGTTCGCGAAAGTGCGCAACGTACAGATCGTGGCGTGCGGTACCAGCTATCACGCCGGCATGGTCGCCCGTTACTGGCTCGAAGAGCTGGCCGGCATTCCTTGCCAGGTCGAAGTCGCCAGTGAGTTCCGCTACCGCAAAGTCGTGGTCCAGCCTGATACGCTGTTCGTGACCATCTCTCAGTCGGGCGAAACCGCCGACACCCTGGCCGCCCTGCGCAATGCCAAGGAACTGGGTTTCCTCGCCAGCCTGGCGATCTGCAACGTCGGCATCAGCTCGCTGGTGCGCGAGTCCGACCTGACCCTGTTGACCCAGGCTGGTCGTGAAATTGGCGTGGCCTCGACCAAGGCCTTTACTACCCAGTTGGTCGGCTTGCTGCTGCTGACGCTGTCCCTGGGCCAGGTTCGTGGCACTTTGGGCAAAGACGTCGAGGCTACTCTGGTCGAAGAGCTGCGTCGCTTGCCGACTCGCCTGGGCGAAGCGCTGGCCATGGACAGCACTGTGGAAAAAATCGCCGAGCTGTTCGCCGAGAAAAACCACACCCTGTTCCTCGGTCGTGGCGCGCAGTTCCCGGTGGCGATGGAAGGGGCACTCAAACTCAAGGAAATCTCCTACATCCACGCCGAAGCGTACCCGGCGGGTGAGCTGAAACACGGCCCGCTGGCGCTTGTGGATAACGACATGCCGGTGGTTACCGTAGCGCCGAACAACGAGTTGCTGGAGAAACTGAAGTCCAACCTTCAGGAAGTCCGCGCCCGTGGTGGTGAGCTGATCGTCTTCGCTGATGAACAGGCTGGCATGACCAACGGCGAAGGCACGCATGTTATCCACATGCCGCACATCCACGACATCCTGTCGCCGATCCTCTACACCATCCCGTTGCAGCTGCTTTCGTATTATGTCGCTGTGCTCAAGGGTACCGACGTAGACCAGCCGCGCAACCTGGCGAAGTCGGTCACTGTGGAATAAGTTATCCACAGGTGGTTGAGCTGCATGGTCCTTGAAAGTTATTCAAGACCGTTAGCTCAACGCAACATGACGGGGCGACAACATCGCCTCGTCATGCTTTTCCCTTATCATTCCTGTATAGCCATCCCCTCCGCGACCCGTTCAACCATCATCTGGCTCGAACGGCCTGCAGCTGAGCATCAATTGGTGACCAGCAGTTCCGGGCCGAGGTAGTTGTTGATCTGGTCGATATCGTCGTCACCCAGGCTGCCCACCGAAGAGGCCAGGCGCAGGCGCGACATCAAATAACGCAACTTGGCATCGAACAGGTCGTGGCGCGCAACGAAGAGCAGCTCTTCGGCATTGAGCACGTCCGAGTTGGTGCTGGTACCGCCTTCCTTGAAGCCCTTGCGTGTCGAAAGCAGTGAGCGCTCGTTGGACGCTACGGCCTTCTCCAATGCGCGAATACGTTTGGCTCCGCTCTGTATGCCTTGATACTCACGGGTGGTTCCGGTGATGACTTCCTGTCGTGCGGCGTCGAGTTCGTTCAGGGCCTTATCGCTATTGGCGCTGGCCTGACGTGTCAACGCGCTGACGCCGCCACCGGCGAAAAGCGGGACATTGACTTCCAACCCGATCGAGCTGTAGCGGTTGCGTTGATTCAATTCGGAGAGTGATTGGCTGTCACCCGCCGTGTAGCCAGCGATAAAATCCAGTGTTGGCCAGTGACCGGCCCTGGCACGATTCACCTCTTCTTCGGCGAGGTTACGGCTATGACGGCGCGCATGGATCAGCGGGCTATCTGCCTGGGCTTTGACCAACCAGTCCTGCAGGTTGCTCGGCATCAGCGGCGGTGTGTCGAAGTCCGGACGCAAGGTGGTCAGCGATTCCGGGGTTTCACCAATATATTCCTCGAGCTTGCGGCGGGCGTTCACCAGGTTGTCTTGTGCTTCGATCAGTTCGGCTTCGGCCAAGTCGCGGCGAGCGGCCGACTCGTCGATGTCGGTGACGGTGCCGGCACCCAGCTCCATGCGCCGTTTCGCCGAGGCGAGTTGCTCATCGAAGGCACTCAATTTGGACTTGGCCAGGACGATGGTTTCGCTGGCCAGGAGCACGTCGAAATAGCTTTCGGCCAGGCGCACCGCGGAATCCTGACTCTTGGCATCGAACACCGCACTGCTGTAGTCGGCACGCTGCTGACCCTGACGGTACTCGGCCATCTTCTGCTTGTTGAATAGTGGCTGGCGCAGGCGCAGGTTGGCGCCCTTGGAGTCGTAGTCCAGATCTCTCTCGATGCCGCTCTGGCGTTGCGTGCCATTGACCTTATTGTCGTAGGCCGAGGCATTGATCTGCGGTAGCAGGCCGGCCTTGCCAATGGCGCGGTTTTCCTGGCCGGCTTCTTTTTCATGCACGGCGGCCTGGTAGATAGGGCCTTGGTACTGCAACAGATCCCAAGCTTGTTTGAGGTCCATGGCACTGGCCGGCAGGGCCAGCCCTAGCAGGCAGTAGAGCAGGCAATGACGGTCCATTTCATTGTTCCTTGAATGAGCTGTCTACACGTTCGAGCATTGGTTTAAGAAGATAGCTCATCATGTTGCGCTCGCCGGTCTTGATGGTGACGGTGGCGGGCATGCCGGGGCGAATGTGGTTGCTGCCAAGCAGGTCCATGCCTTCCGGCGTGACTTCCACTTGGGCCAGATAGAACGGTTCTTTGCTTTCCTCGTCCATCAGGCGGTCGGCGGAGATGGTTTTCACACGGCCGGGGATGTTTGGCGTCTGGGCATGGTTGAAGGCCGGGAAGGCAATGTCCACGGCAAGGCCCGGGAACATCTTGTCGATGGCCTGCACGGGAATCATTGCGTCGACCTGCAGCGGTTCGTCGACCGGAACGACTTCCATGATCTTGAAGCCGGGCTGAATGACCCCGCCGACGGTGGCAATGCTCAGTGCCTGGACAATGCCATCGATAGGCGACCGAATCACCGTGTGGGTCACTTCATAATCGAGTGCGCGCAAGCGGTCAGCCAGAGTGGTGTTTTCCTTGGCGGTCTCGGTCAGTTGCGATTCGACCTCCTTCAAGTAATCGTGCTGGCGTTGCAGGATGCGCAGCTTGATTTCGGTGGTCTGGCTACGCACGCGAGCGATGTTGTTGAGGTTCTCGGCCTGGCCGGCGGAGAGGTCGGCGTTGCTGCGTTCCAGCTCGAGCAGGCGGTTGCGCGGTACATAGCCTTCGGCCGACAGCACGCGGGTGCCCTGCAGTTCCTGGTTGAGGAAGTTGATCTGCGAAGCGCGGGCGCCATAGACCTGCTGCAAGCCCTTGAGCTGCACGGCCGACGCTGCCAGGGTTTCCTGCAGGATGCTGATTTCTCCGGCGAGACCGGCGCGGCGGGTGTCGAGCAAGCGCTGTTGCAGGTCCATGGCGGCCACCAGGCGGTAGTCATCCTTGAAACGCTTGATTAATTCGGGATCGAAGTTCACCACAGCGCGGCCGTCGCGTTCCGCTTCCAGGCGGTTTTCCACTGTTTTGCTGACAATGTACTGGGCGCTGATCGCCCCCTGTTCGGCGACGGCACGCAACGAGTCGAGGCGAACCACCTCCTGGCCTTTTTTCACTAAATCGCCTTCGCGAACGAGAATGGCCTCCACGGTGCCGCCGCTCAGATGCTGCACAGTTTTGCGATTGCTGGTGATTTTGACTGTGCCTGTCGCTACCACGCCGGCATCCAGCGGCGCCAGCCAGGACCACAGGAGGAAGCCGCCGAAGCCGGCGATCACCAGCCATATGCCCCACCGTGCGGGTTTGCCGACGTCCAGATCTACCACGCTCCTGGGATCGGCTTGAATCATGTCGGTGTGTTGGCTCATGTTCATGATCGGTCACTCCCGTGCTTTGACGGAGGCCAGCGGGGTCGACGCGCCTGCCGGCATGACGCTGGCCTTGCGCAGCGCTGCGAATACTTCATCGCGCGTGCCAAGCATCTGCACGCCACCGTCGCGCAGCATCAGCACCTTATCGACGGCGCAGAGTACGTTGGGACGGTGGGAGATCAGAACGACGGTGGCGCCACGGCCCTTGAGTTCGGCCAGCGCATCGACCAAAGCCTTTTCGCCGACGTCGTCGAGGTTGGCGTTCGGCTCATCCAGCACGATCAGACTGGGTTCGCCATACAAGGCGCGAGCCAAGGCGATGCGTTGCTTCTGGCCACCGGAAAGCGGGCTGCCATCGCTGCTCAGGCAGGTGTCGTAACCCTGCGCAAAACGCAGGATCATCTCGTGCACTCCAGTGATCTTGGCGGCGCGGATGACGGCTTCGCTGTCCACTTCACCAAAGCGCGCAATATTGTCGGCAATGCTGCCTTCGAACAGCTCCACGTCCTGTGGCAGGTAGCCGAGCGAGGGGCCAAGTTCACTCTTGTTCCAGGTGAATATGTCCGCGCCATCCAGGCGCACCTTGCCGGCCTGCGCCGGCCAGACGCCAACCAGCAGGCGGGCGAGGGTGGATTTGCCTGAGGCAGACGGACCGATGATGCCAAGGCTTTCACCGGGGACAAGGCTGAAGCCCACACCGCGCAAAATGGTGTTGTTGGTACCGGGTGCACCGGCATACACATTCTCCACCGCCAACATGCCCTGCGGCCGCTGCAGTGACATGCTCGGTGGCCGACGCGGATAGTCGTGCAGCATCTCGTTGAGCCGACCCCAGGCCGAACGGCAGCCGAGCAGTTGCTTCCACGAGGCGATGACCTGTTCCACCGGGCCCAGTGCGCGGCCGGTGAGGATCGAGCAGGCAATCATCATCCCGGGGGTGATCTTGCCTTCGATCGCCAACAGCGCGCCGGCGCCGAGTATCAGCGACTGCAACGTGATACGTACGAAGCGACCGGTGCTACTGATAACGGCGGCGCGGTCGGAGGCCAGGGTCTGCATTTCCAGAATGCGCAAATGGCTTTGGAACCAGCGCTTGCTGATCGACGGCAGCATGCCCATCGCCTCGATGACCTCGGCGTTGCGCAGGTTGTTGTTGGCATATTGGGCTGAGGACATGGCCGCCTGATTAGCTTCGGCCAGGGGTTTCTGTGTCGCTTTTTCAGTGAGGTAAGCCAGGCCCATCAGAATCAGCGAACCGATCAGCGTGATCAATCCGAGGATGGGGTGGATCCAGTAGGCGACCAGCAGATAGATCGGTGTCCACGGGGCATCAAAGAAAGCGAACAGGGAATTGCCGGTGACGAACTGACGAACCTGGGAGAGATCTTGCAGGGCCTGGGCCGGATTACCCCCGGCGCGGCTCAAATTGCGCTCGAACGCAGCGTTGAAAATGCGTCGGTTGAGGTCCATGTCCAGGCAGTTGCCGACCCGGATCACAACGCGGGTGCGGATCATTTCCAGGGTGGACATCAGCAAGAACAGACCTACCACCAGGACGGTCAGCATCGTCAGCGTCGTGACATTGCGACTGACCAGGGCTCGATCATAGACCTGCAGCATATAAATCGCTGGCGTCAACATCATGACGTTTATGACGCCGCTGAACCCTGCCAGTAAGTAAAAACTGCGGCGCATGCGAAAGAGAGCGTCGGCCAGTTCGGAACGGATGCTCGACTGCTTGGGCATTTTGATCCTCCCACTTCGAAAAGCGGTTGCCCGGCTGGCGCAACAGCTAATAGCAAATGTAGTCCCTGAAACCGCTTTTGGACACGCAGGCTGGTCGCTCTATGGATGGCGAGTCTTTCCGAAAACTCTGCGCTGCTCCCTTATTGAGCAGCGTAGGTGGCGGCGTAGCAGTCCGAAATAACATTTCGCTCTATAGCTGCGCTCAACTGCCTATATGTCCTTTAAAAACAGGTAGTTGTAAGAGCAAATCACCAGTCGTCTGTTTTCATGACGTAATATTGACAAAGGATTGCTATGGAACTTTAGTCTTAGGTATCGGGAGGGCTGCCTGTCTGAAGCCTGCCAGCAATTTGGCAGTGCAAGACGCGGTGATTTTCCTGAGAGGAGCAGAGCTATGTCGATCATTGCGTGCTTTATCAGAGGGAATGGGCTGTCCAGGACATTCGCCTTCACTTCCAGATTCCATGGCCCGCCCCGGGCCCGAATTCGCTCCGCCTGATCGCCCGGCGAGCCATTCATTTCGCGAATTTCAGGCGGGTATCCCGGGTCTCGGGTAGCGCCAGCTCTCGCTAAAAAACAAAACCAACAAACTGCACAAGCCAGCACTTGACTTGGCGCGGGAGGACTTTCTCGTCCCGTGCTTTTCCCAGACAGATCGAGGGCAATCCAAAATGGCCAATTTCAACAAGTCGGACCTGGAGTTCATCCTCAAGCAAATCTTTATCGCAGAAGCGCATGCCGACGGCGCCGCTCTCACTGATTTGCTTCCTAACAGTCAGGTGCCATTCGGTCTGCGCACCGTCGATGGCAGCTTCAATAACCTGGTCACCGGGCAAAGCGAGTACGGCGCTGCGGACAATTCCTTCGTGCGCCTGCTTGACCCCTCGTTTCAAGGGGATTACGCCGGGACTGGAACTGTATTCGACGCGCAGCCACGGATCATCAGTAACCTCGTCGTCGACCAGACCGCCAACAACCCGGCGGCCTATGCCGCGGCTTTCGACCCGGGACTGGACGGTGTGCTCAACTTCGGTGTGGTGGGTGCGGGTAATGACGACGTACTCAAAGATGGCGTACAGATAGTCGCCAGCCCCGGTCTGGATGGGGTCTTCGGCACGGCCGATGACAAGGATGTGTTCTTCATGCCCAACGAGTCGCCGGACGTCGGCCTGACCGCCGGCTTCAACTCGTGGATGACCTTCTTCGGCCAGTTCTTCGACCACGGTCTCGACCTGGTGACCAAGAGCAGTACCGACTTCGTATTTATTCCGCTGCAGCCAGACGATCCGTTGTTCAATCCGAACAGCCCGACCAACTTCATGGTGTTGTCACGTGCCGTGCGTACTGCCGGCGCGGACGGTGTAGTCGGCACTGCCGATGATGGCCAGACCAACACCACTTCGCCGTTCGTAGACCAGAGCCAAACCTACAGCTCGCACCCGTCGCACCAGGTGTTCCTGCGCGAGTACGTCCTCGATGCTGCAGGTGACCCAGTTGCAACCGGGCGCCTGATTACCAACCGCGATCTCGGCGCCGATGGCATATTCGGCACTGCCGATGATGGCGCCGGTGACGGCATGGCGACCTGGGCAGTGGTCAAGGCTCAGGCCCGTGACATTCTCGGCATCAACCTGACTGACGCCGATGTTCACAACGTGCCGCTGCTGGCAACCGACGCCTATGGCAACTTCATCCGTGGGCCGAACGGTATGCCGCAGGTGGTGGTGCGCGTCGGTAACGGTGCTGACGGTATCGCCGGGACCGCCGATGACGTTACTGCACTGGTCGAAGGCAACCGGGCTGCGCCTATCAGTCTGACCAATGCCATTAGCAGCGGGCATGCCTTCCTCGACGACATCGCCCACAACGCCGCGCCGGTAGTCGTCGGCGGGGTTCTGCAGGCCGATGGCGACACCCTTACAGGCAATGGGCAGCCAATTGGTCCTGGCGGCAACAACCTGACCTACGACAACGAACTGCTCGACGCTCACTACATTGCCGGTGACGGCCGGGTCAACGAGAACATCGGCCTGACCACCGTGCACCATGTGTTCCACTCCGAGCACAACCGTCTGGTCCAGCAATCCAAGGACACCATCCTTGCCGCCGGCGACCTGGCCTTCCTCAATGAGTGGCTGGTGGACGACGTGGCTGCAATACCGACTACACCTGCCGGTATCGCGGCGTTGGTATGGGACGGCGAACGTCTGTTCCAGGCCGCCAAGTTCGGCACCGAGATGCAGTACCAGCACCTGGTGTTCGAGGAGTTCGGGCGGACCATTCAGCCACAGATCGACGAATTCCTTGCACCTAACGGCTATGACACCTCGATCAACCCTGCAATCCTCGCCGAGTTCGCCCACGTGGTGTACCGCTTCGGTCACTCGATGTTGACCGAGACCGTCGATCGCTTCGACCCTGAGTTCAATCCGCTCCTCACTGACCCGAACAACCCTGATTCGCAAATGGGTCTTATCGCCGCCTTCCTCAACCCGTTGGCGTTTGCCGGTAGCGGGGCGACTTCGGACGAAGCAGCAGGGGCGATCATTCGTGGCGTGACCCGTCAGCTGGGCAACGAGATCGACGAGTTCGTCACCGAAGCGTTGCGCAACAATCTGCTCGGCCTGCCGCTCGATTTGCCGGCCCTGAACCTGGCGCGTGGTCGCGATACGGGCATCCCCACGCTGAATGAGGCGCGGCGTGACTTCTTCGCGTCAACGGGCGACAGCCAACTCAAGCCTTACATCAGTTGGGCTGACTTGGTGGACAACCTCAAGCACCCCGAGTCGTTGGTCAACTTTATCGCAGCCTATGGCACCCATGGTTCGATTACCGGTGCGACCACGCTGGCAGAAAAACGCGCTGCAGCCTTGGCGCTGGTATTCGGTGGCGCTGGTTCGCCGGCGGACCGCCTGGACTTCCTCAACAGCACCGGTGCCTGGGCCAACGTAACGCAGGCCGGCAGGGATGGCCAACTCGGTACTGCAGATGACCTGACAGGAGTAACGATCACGGGGCTGGACGACATCGACTTCTGGGTCGGTGGCCTCGCAGAGCAAAAGATGCCGTTCGGCGGCATGCTCGGCTCGACCTTCAACTTCGTGTTTGAAACCCAGATGGAGGCGTTGCAGAACGGTGACCGTTTCTACTACCTGTCGCGTGTTGCGGGTCTGAACTTCGGTACCGAGTTGGAAAACAACTCCTTTGCCAAGCTGATGATGCTCAATAGCGACATCACCCACCTGTCGAACACCGTGTTCCTGACTCCGACCTTTACCCTTGAAGTGAATCAGGCCGATCAGTTCACCGGGCTTGGCGCCAACGGCAGAGCCGATCCGACTGGCGGCATCATGATCAACGGCGTGGAAGTCGTGCCGCTGGTGATCCGCAACAACCCCGATACGGTGGGGCCGGACACCAATTACCTGCAGTACACCGGTGAAGACCACGTCGTCCTGGGCGGCACCGCCGGCAATGACATCCTCATTTCCGGTGAAGGCGATGACACTCTTTACGGCGACGCCGGCAATGACCGCCTCGAAGGTGGTGCCGGGAACGATGCGGTACTGGGCGGCGCGGGCGATGACATCATTTCCGACTCGTTCGGCGACAACCGTCTGGAGGGTAATGACGGCAACGATGTGATCGTGGCTGGCAGCATGCTCGCTGCTGGCAACCTGATCCTGGGTGGCGACGGCCAGGACTTCATCATCACCACCGAAGACATTTCCCTTACCTTCGGCGGCCAGGGTGACGACTTTATCCTGGGTGCCAAGACCAACCTGCCAGCTACCGGTGGCGAAGGCGATGACTGGATCGAGATGGGCACCCAGGACGGTGCGCCTGGCGATAACGCTTCGCCGTTGAACAATGACGACGTGATCGGCAACGACATCTTTGTCGGTGGTCCCGGCTTCGACGAAATGATCGGCGAGGGCGGCGATGACATCTTTACCGGCAGTGATGCCCAGGACAATATGGACGGCATGTCCGGTTTCGACTGGGTGACCTACAAAAATGACAACTTCGGCGTGACTGCTGACCTGAGCTTGGCCGCGCTGGCGCAGCCACACGGCAATGCGCCAAACCAGAACACCGGGGTGTTCAATCCGGTCGGCGCCTCGCCGGCCTCGATCCTCGACCGTTTTGCCGAGGTCGAAGGCTTGTCCGGTTCGAACTTCGGCGATGTGCTAAGGGGCGATGATATTGATGCGGCCACCATCCTCGACCACGCTGGTACCACGGGCAGTGCGCTGACCAATGTGGCGTTGATCCGCGGACTGGCTCAGTTCCTGGCCGATGCCGGATTGCCGACCACCGGCTTTGCCACCGGCAACATCATCCTCGGCGGCAATGGCAGTGACCTGATCGAGGGTCGCGGTGGCGATGATCTGATCGATGGCGACAAATGGATCAACGTCAGAATTGCCGTTTATGCACCTGATGACGTCAACCATACCGGCCCCGAGATCGCCAGCTTCGACAGCATGGTCGACATGATCCCGTTCATGCTGGATCGTACTTATAACCCCGGTCAACTCAAAGCCGTGCGGGAGATCCTGCCCGGCACCTCGACGGGTGGGGCGGCCTTCGACACCGCCATTTTCTCCGGGGTCGAAGATGAGTACACGGTTAATCGTGACACCCGCGGCACGCTCGATGTGACAGACGATGTCTGGACAGTGACCGATACCGTAGCGGGTCGCGATGGCACCGATACCTTGCTGCATATCGAACGCCTGCAGTTTGCCGATACCCAGCAAGTGCTGGTGCCGGGGCTCAATGCCGAACCGGTTGGCAGACCGGCCATCATTGATGGAAACGGCGGGCCGATAAGGGTGGGCGACATGCTGACCGTTAACGTGGCCGCGTTGCTTGATGCCGACAACATCGCGGCTGGTAATCCGCTGGGTACGCTCAACAACTCCTCGGTATCCTACTATTGGCAGTTCGAGGCAGATCCAGGCACCGGCGTATTTGAGGACATCATCCTGTTGCCGGCCGGCGACCTGGCGTTCCAGAGTGCAGACGGCACTTCGTTCAAGGTCTCTCCCGATCTTGCCGGGCTGTCATTGCGGGTCAAGGCGATCTACCAGGATGGTAACGGCACCACTGAAGTGGTGTTCTCGCAACCGACTGGCGTAGTGGCTGACGGCGCGCCGGTTGTGCCGACAGCGCAGACTCCGGTAGTCGATGCCACCGAGGGTGGCCCGGGCCTGAACATGGTCCGCTCCGACCTCAACTTCATCCTTGACCAGATCAGGATTGCCGAGGCTAATGCGGCCGGTCAGGACATCCTCTCGCTGATCCCGAATATCCGCGCGCCGTTGGGCCTGCGTTCGGTTGACGGGTCGAACAACAACCTGCTGAACCTCAACGGCACCAACAACACCGGTTTCGGTGCCGCCGATAACACCTTTCCGCGCTTGACCGATCCGGTCTTCAATCCAGCGCAAGGGGCTCCTGCCGGCTTCTTCGGCCCCGGCTCGCCAGCCATCCCGGGGTCGTCGTATCAGCAAACCAGCGGCTCTGTGTTTGACTCGCAGCCGCGCGCCATCAGTAACCTGCTCGTCGACCAGACGTCGAACAACCCGGCAGCCTATGCCGCCGCTCACGACGCGGGTGCGGACGGTGTGCTCAACTTCGGCGCGGTGGGTAACGACGACGTGCTCAAGGATGGCGTACAGATCGTCGCCAGCCCCGGCCTGGATGGTCAGTTCGGCACTGCCGACGACCGCGATGTGTACCTGTTCGAGAACACCACGGCGGATGCCGGGTTATCTGCGCCGTTCAACGGCTGGATGACGTTCTTCGGGCAGTTCTTCGATCACGGCCTGGACCTGGTCAGCAAAGGCGGTTCGGGGACCATATTCATCCCGCTGCAACCGGATGATCCGCTGTTCGTGCCTGGCGGCAACGCCAACTTCATGGTGCTGACCCGCGCGACCAACCAGCCAGGGCCGGATGGCATTCTCGGCAATGCCGATGATATCCATGAGCATACCAACACCACCACGCCGTTCGTGGACCAAAACCAGACCTATAGCTCGCATCCGGCGCACCAGGTGTTCCTGCGTGGATATGTGCTTACCGCCAATGGCCCCGTAGCGACCGGCAATCTGATCACTAACCGTAACCTGGGGCCGGATGGCACGTTTGGTACGGCAGACGACAGCGAAATCGGTGGCATGGCAACCTGGGCAGTGGTCAAGGCTCAGGCCCGTGACATTCTCGGCATCAATCTGACCGACGCCGACATCGCCAGCGGTCCGCTGCTGGCGACTGATGCCTATGGCAACTTCATCAAGGGGCCGAACGGCTTCCCGCAGGTTGTCATACGTGTCAACAACGGGGCGGACGGCCTTCCTGGCACCGCCGACGACGGCACTACCCTTGTCGAAGGCAACCCGGCCAACCCGGTAAACCTCGCGAATGCGGTGCGCACCGGTCATGCGTTCCTCGACGACATCGCCCACAACGCCGCGCCGGTAGTCGTCGGTGGGGTTCTGCAGGCCGATGGAGACGCCATTGCAGGCAATCCGCAGCCCGTTGGCCCTGGCGGCAACAACCTGACCTACGACAACGAACTGCTCGACGCTCATTACATCGCCGGTGACGGCCGGGTCAACGAAAACATCGGCCTGACCGCAGTGCATGCGATCTTCCACTCCGAGCACAATCGGCTGGTCGCTCAGACCAAAGACACCGTGCTCGATTCCAATGACCTGGCCTTCCTCAACGAGTGGCTGCTCACTCCGGTGACCGCGCTGCCAGCCAGCCAGGCGGAGATCAATGCGCTGTTGTGGAATGGCGAGCGCTTGTTCCAGGCAGCCAAGTTCGGTACGGAGATGCAGTATCAGCACCTGGTGTTCGAGGAGTTTGCGCGGACCATCCAGCCTAACGTCGATCTGTTCTTCGCACCGACCCAGGTCTATGACGTCGACCTCGACCCATCGATCGTCGCCGAGTTCGCCCACGTGGTGTATCGCTTCGGCCACTCGATGCTGACCGAGACCGTTGATCGTTTCGACGCCAATTACAATGTGGTTGGCGCCGCGAATGATCCTGATCAGCAACTGGGCTTGATCGCGGCGTTCCTCAATCCGCTGGAGTACGCCGCCAGTGGCCTGACGCCAGATGAAGCGACCAGTGCGATCATCCGTGGGGTGACTCGCCAAGCCGGTAACGAACTCGACGAGTTCGTCACCGAGGCGGTGCGTAACAACCTGCTCGGACTGCCGCTCGACCTGGCGGCGATCAACATCGCCCGTGGCCGCGACGTAGGGATTCCGTCGCTCAATGCGTTCCGCCGCGACATCTACAGCCAAACCGGCGACACCCAACTCAAGCCGTACAGCAGCTGGGTCGACCTGGTGCAGCACCTCAAACATCCGGAGTCGTTGATCAACTTCATCGCGGCCTATGGCACGCATAGCACGGTCACTGCGGCGACCACGCTGGATGGCAAGCGCGCTGCAGCCTTGGCCCTGGTATTAGGCGGTACTGGTTCGCCGGCTGACCGTCTGGACTTCCTCAACAGCACCGGTGCCTATGCCAACGTGACGCTGCCCGGCAGGGATAACGTAGCGGGCACGGCCGACGACCTGAGGAATGTCACGATTACGGGTGTCGATGCCATCGACATGTGGATCGGCGGTCTGGCCGAACAAAAAACCCCGTTCGGCGGCATGCTTGGCTCGACCTTCAACTTCGTGTTCGAAAACCAGATGGAAAAACTGCAGGACGCCGACCGCTTCTACTACCTGGAGCGCACCTCTGGCCTGTCGTTGAATGCGGAACTTGAAAGCAACTCGTTCGCCAAGCTGATCATGGCCAACTCCTCGGCCACGCACTTGCCGGGCCTGGTGTTCTCGGACCCCGGGTACTACCTGGAAGTAGACCAGACCAAGCAATTCAACGATGACCTGGCCGCTGTCGATCCGCTCGGCCCGGACGGTGAGCAGGTGGTGTTCCGCGACAACCCGCTGACTGCGGGGGCGGATACCAACTACATCCGGTACACCGGTGATCAGCACATCGTGCTGGGTGGCACCGACAACGCAGACATCCTCATCGCCAGTGAGGGCGATGACACAGTCTGGGGTGATGGTGGCAACGATCGCATCGAAGGCGGTGACGGCAACGACCAACTGCGCGGTGGTGCCGGCGACGACATCATCTCCGATACCGGTGGCGACGATAACATCCAGGGTGGCGACGGCGACGACGTGCTGCATGGCGGTAACGGCGTCAACCTGATCATTGGTGGCTTCGGCAATGACTTCATCGTGACCGGTGAGGACGCTTCCGAGGCCATTGGTGGCCAGGGTAATGACTTCATCCTGGGCAGCAAAGCCAACGAACAGGACATGGGTAACGAAGGTCACGACTGGATCGAGAAGGGCACTTCGGACGGTGCACCTGGCGACAACTTCGACCCGCTAGGCAACGACCCGATCATCGGCCACGATGTCTACATCGGTGGTAGCGAAAACGATAAGTTCAATGGCGAAGGCGGCGACGACATCATGGTCGGCAGTCTCGGCTTCGGTGACCGCTATATCGGCGGCTCCGGCTATGACTGGGCGACTTTCAAGGGGCTGGCCCAAGGCGTGACCGTCGATTTCAGCGACCGCTTTTTCGATGTTCCGCCGGTACCGGGTTCAGGCGCCTCGGCGCTGGTGCGTTTCGACGTCATGGAAGGTCTGTCGGGCTCGGCGCACGGTGACTTCCTGCGCGGTGATAGCGTAGATGCCGCAGCTATGGCTACCGCAGGTGCAACCGGCAGTGTGCTGACCAACATCAGCCTGATCAACGGCCTGGCGGATCTGCTGCCAGCCGGAGCGACGTTCTTCGACGGCGGTAACATTATCCTCGGTGGCAGCGGCAGCGACCTTATCGAAGGTCGCGGCGGTGACGACATCATCGATGGTGACAAGTGGCTGAACGTACGCATCAGCGTGCGGGCCAACGCTGATGGCACTGGCGCGGAAATCGCCACGTTCAACAGCATGGAGCCGCTGGTTCCGCTGATGATGAACGGTACCTACAACGCCGGCCAGTTGGTCATCGTGCGGGAGATTCTCACCGGCACTGACAACTTCGATACCGCGGTGTATTCCGGTAATGCGTCGGAGTACAGCGTCACGGTCGAAGGCAACGCCGTGATCGTCACCGATCTGGTGGCGGGGCGTGATGGCGTCGATCGGCTGACGAGCATCGAGCGTGTGCAATTCGCTGACCAGTCACAGGTCACCGGATCTGGCGGCGGCGTGAACAACGACCTGTCAGGTCGTCTGGCGATCCTTGATGCCGCCACCGGTTTGCGTGATGACACGTTTGTCACCGGTCAGTTGCTGCGCGTCAGCAATCGGTCGATACACGATTTCGACAACGCAGGCGGGGCCAATCCAACCGGCGCAGTTACCGGTGCGATGGCTTACTACTGGCAGGTCGAAACCGTGGCCGGTTCGGGTGTCTATGAAGACATCACCGTTGTCGCCGCAGGCGAGGCATCGCGGGCGCTCGGCACCACCTTCCGGGTGACCGACGATGTCGCGGGTCAGAACATCCGCGTGCGGGCGGTGTATCAGGATGGCGCGGGTACGCTGGAGATCGTCGACTCGTCGGCGAACAACACACCGACCGCAGGGCCAACCGTCACCGGGCTTCTGATACAGAACCAGGTATTGACCGCTGATACATCGACCATCGTCGACATCGATGGCCTGAGCAATCCTCAATTCACCTACCAGTGGCAGGCGACCAACGGGGTAAACTTCGTCAACATCGCTGGTGCCACAGCCAGCACGTTCACCCTTACACAGGCTCAGGCTGGCGACCAGGTACGGGTGGTGGTCAGTTACGTGGATGACTTCGGCGTGGCCGAAAGCATTGCGTCTGACCCTTCGGACCCGGTGGCCAATGTCAACGATGCACCGACAGGTGCGTTGCTGGTCAGCGATACGACACCGACTCAAGGCCAAGTGCTGACCGCGCTGACGGCCGGGATTGCCGATCCGGACGGGCTGGGCACGTTCAGCTACCAATGGCAGCAAGGTAGCGGCACGACTTTCACCAATATCGCCGGCGCGACTGCTGCGACCTTCACCCCTGGTGCGGCGCAGATCAATCAGCAATTGCGGGTGATCGCACGCTATACCGATGGCTTCGGCACACTGGAGTCGGTCACCTCTGCGGCGACGGCGGTGGTACTGCTCTTGGGTGCGGTGCAACAGGGCGATGCTGTGGCCAACATCCTCGTTGGCACCGCAGGTAGCGATGTGCTGCTTGGCCTGGGCGGGAACGATACGCTTATTGGCCTGGGCGGAGTCGACCAGTTGTTTGGCGGCATCGGTGACGACAATCTCAGCGGCGGGGACGGCAACGACTTCATCAACGGTGAGGCCGGCAACGATTTCCTCAATGGCGGTGCGGGTAATGACCAGATGCTGGGGGGAGTCGGCAACGATACCTTCCGCGTCGACTCAGCCGGGGACGTGTTGATCGAGTTGGCGGGTGAGGGTGAGGATTCCGTACAGACCTCGCTGGCCAGCTTCACACTGGGCGCCAATATCGAGCATCTGCTCTCCCTCGGACTCGGCAACTTCGTGGGCAACGGCAACGCGTTGAATAACGTCATGACCGGTGGGCTGGGCAATGACACCCTCAACGGCGGTGACGGCAACGACACCCTGATGGGTGGACTCGGTAACGACGTCCTCACTGGCGGCGCGGGTAATGACGCGATGGTCGGTGGCTTGGGCAACGATACCTTCCGCGTCGATTCAGCCGGTGACCTGGTGGTCGAGGTGGCGGGTGAAGGCTCGGATTCGGTGCAGACAACGCTGGCCAGCTACACACTGGCTGCCAATGTCGAGAACCTGCTCTTCACCGGCGTCGGCAACTTCGTCGGCAACGGCAACGTGTTGAACAACGTCATGACCGGTGGGGTGGGTAACGACACCCTCAACGGCGGCGACGGCAACGACACATTGCTCGGTGGTGGCGGCAACGATGCCCTCTTTGGCGGTGCGGGTAATGACCGGATGGTCGGTGGACTTGGCAACGATACCTTCCGCGTCGATACGCTCGGGGACCTGGTGGTAGAGGTGACGGGTGAGGGTGCGGATTCTGTACAGACGTCTACGGCCATTTACACTCTGGGCGCAAATGTCGAGCATCTGCTCTCCCTCGGACTCGGCAACTTCGTCGGCAACGGCAATGCGTTGAATAACACCATGACCGGTGGGGTGGGTAATGACACTCTCAACGGCGGTGGCGGCAACGACACATTGCTGGGTGGCATCGGCAACGACGTCATCGACGGTGGTACGGGTGCTGACCGGCTCGAAGGTGGAGTCGGTAGCGATACCTACATTGTCGATTCAGCTGCAGACGCATTGATCGAACTGGCGGGTAACGGTGAGGATTCCGTGCAGACCTTGCTGAATAGTTACACATTGGGCGCTAATGCCGAGCATCTGCTTTTCACCGGAGTCGGTAACTTCGTCGGCAGTGGCAACGCAGCGAACAACGTCATCACTGGCGGGGTGGGCAGTGACACTCTCAATGGCAATGGCGGTAACGACACATTGTTGGGTGGTCTCGGCAACGACATCATCGATGGCGGTATTGGCAACGATAGCGTTGCGGGCGGTGCCGGCAACGACACGATGGTTGCCAGCAGTGGCGACGATATCTTCGTGTTCGCAGCGGGCTTCGGCAACGATCGGATCACCGGTTTCGATGCCAATCCACTGGGAGGCCAGGACCTGCTCAATTTCGTCGGGTTCAACATCACGGCTGCGACCTTTAACACCAGCGTCACCATCACCGATCTCGGTGCGGATACATTGCTCGGCTTCGGAGGAGCCAATTCCATCCGCCTGGTAGGTGTGGACGACGCAAACTCCATCAATGCCACAGACTTCATCCTGGCCTCTTGAGGGTTTGAACAACACTGTTACACAAACGTGGACAACAAAAGGGAGGGCAATGGATGCCCTCCCTTTTGTTTTGGTGGTGTACACGGGGCGGGACCCCAGCTTGCTGGCGATGGTCGTCAACGATAATGCGTGTGAGCGGGTTAAGCGCGTTGTACTTGAGTCCATCGCCAGCAGGTTGGCTCCCACACATTTTTGCGCTTATCGCGGTTGCGCCACACGACGTGGAATTTGCAGGAACCGGTAATCACCCTGCTTGTGCCTTTTTTCTTAGTGGCACTAAAGGGAGTGACCTTCTTCAGGAGATGGCTTGAGGGCTTGGCGACGTTCCCGTCGCGTGTCGAGCAGATAGACCATGGCGCAGGCATACAACGTCACCAGGATGAACAGGCCCATGCGGATGGCGAAGGCGGTGTAGACATCCTTGCCTGCTGCGCTGTCCTGTACCGATTGGCCGAGCAGAATGATCAGCGTCGCCAGGCTGTTGATCCAGAACCCCGGCTTTTGCAGGGTCGGGCTAAGGCCGTAGAGTCTTCTGGCTACCAGCAGGCCGAACAGCAGCATCCACAGGAAAAACATCCACAGGTTGACGAACAGGCTCAGCGCGCACCAGAAAAAAATCGCCATCAGGCCGCCGAGCAAGGTCGACCCGAGCAATTCCTGGCCGGCGCTACGGGCGCTGGTTGCGCAAGTTTGCTGGCCCAGGCCCACGGCTTTCATGACGATCGGCAGGTAGCTGGCCGGGTCGATCATTGCCAGCAGAAAGGCCGGCAGCACCACCAGTGTGGCCCTCAGGGCCAGCCAGCCGGTTTCGATATTCGATAAGGACGGCGGGGGTTTGGCCGCGGGGGCACTGGCAGGCTCGGGAAACAACCAGTGGCTGATGGTCAATGAGGTGACTGCCAGGAACAGCCCCTTGACCAGGGCCACTATGACCTCCAGCGCCAGGCTGAATTCAGCGGTCCCGGACGAACTGATCAAGGTCAGGCCTACCACCAGGAAAGTGGCCACAAGCGAGTTGCCGCCGCGCAGCCCATAACTGAAGGCCAGGAACAGACACAGTCCGACCATCATCACGCCACTGAACGCGTAGTGGCGCAGCAGCGGAATCAACAGCAACCCGGTGCCGGTGGTCAACATCACGATCAAGGCCAGACCCAGGCTGGCCTTGAACGGCAGCGGTCGGTTCATCGCTGCCAGCATCATCAGCGCCAGCATCGGCGAGAGAAACGGGATGGGCAAGGCCAGGCCAAAACTCGCCGCCAGGCACAGCGCTGTGCCGAAGCTCAGGCGCAGGGCCCGCTGTACGCGGGCCGAGCGCTCAATAGACATAGGACAGCCAGCTCATCAGACGCAGGAAAATGCGCCCGAGCAAATTCAGCGGGTTGGTTTCGTTGGGGAACGCCATGACCTCGGCCTGGCCGCCGGAACGGATGCCCTCGGGGCCGGTCAACTCACCGGGCTCGAATTCGATGATGACCGGAAAGCGCTGGGCCGGACGTAGCCAGTCGCGGCTGTTCTCAACCGTCGGCAAGCCGCCAGGCTGGGTTTTCTGGCCGATATCGACGCCATAGCCGACGCTGCGCACATGGCCCTTGAAAATGCGTCCGGGCAGGGAGTCTAGAACGATAGACACCGGTGTACCGGGGCCGACCTGGCCAAGGTTGTTTTCGGTCATGTCGGCGCTGACCCAGACATCGTGGATGGCGATCAGGGTCATCACCGGCGCGCCGGCAGCGACGAACTGACCGACATCGGTGCGCAGGTCGGTAATCAGACCGGCCGAACGGGCACGGATCTGCGTATTGCTCAGGTCCAGTTCGGCTTTTTGCAGGTTACTGGCGGCGCTCAGCAACTGGGCGTTTTCCTCTTCGCCGCCGCCCTGTGTCTCCTTCGCGCGTTGCACTTCAGCCTTGGCGGCGGCAACCTGGCTGGTGGATTCGGCCAACGTGGCGCGGGATATTTCCAGGCGCCGCAGAGAGATGGTGCCCGGGTCTTCGCGGTAGAGGCGTTCGAGCCGAGAGATGTCCTGGCGAGCCTTGACTTCATTGGCCTGGGCCGCTCGCAGGGACGCTTGCTTGGAGTCGACGCCGGCGGTATTGGCGCCCACCTGGCGACGGGTAGTTTCAAGATCTGAGCGGGCGCGATCAACGGCAATCTGGTACTGCTGCGGGTTGACTTCAAACAGCAATTCGCCGGCTTTGACGTCCTGGTTATTGTGCACGTGTACCTTGATCACCCGGCCTGCCACCTCAGCCGCCACCGGCACTACGAAAGCCTGCACCCTGGCTTGCTGCGTATAGGGTGTGTAGCGGTCAGCGAACAAGTACCAGACCAGGCTCAGGATGATGATCAGCACCACCCAACGGGTCGCTTTTTTCGCCGGGTCGGCCGCGGGTGTCGAGTCGTTTGCGTCGACGGCTTGCGGGCTGTCAGTCATTGGGTACCTTCCTTCGGTTCGTCGAGCAGATCGCCCCAATCGGTACGTTGCTGCATTTGTTGGCGGGTTGCCTTATCGATCATTGGTTGGTCGCTGTACCAGCCACCGCCCAGAGCCTTGTACAAGGCGATCAGGTTATTGACGGCGTTGCCGCGGTTGATCAGGTAGGAATCCTGCTGGGCAAACAGGGCGCGCTGGGCATCAAGCACGCGCTGGAAATCCGAATAGCCTTCAAGGTATTGGGCGTTGGCGAGGGTCACCGACCGGTCAGCGGCCACCGAGGCGTCGCTGAGGATACGGTCACGTTCCAGGGACTTGATCAAGCCGGTCGCGGCATCGTCGGCTTCGCGCGCGGCTTGGCGCACGCTGTCCTGGTAAATCACGATCAATTGCTGCAGGCGCGCGTCCTGAACGCGGACATTGTTGGTGATCCGGCCATGGTCGAAGATGTCCCAGCGCAGGCTCGGGCCGCCCACCAGATCAAGAGTATCGGATGCCCCGGTGAGTGAGGTGGTGGACCAGACAATGCTGCCCAACAGGCTCACGGAGGGGTACAGGTCGGCCTCGGCCACACCGATCAATGCCGACTGTGATGCCACTTGTAATTCGGCAGCGCGAACATCCGGGCGCCTTACCAGCAGATTCGCCGGCACGTCCTGCAAGACTGCGGTATTGAGCAGTGGCACTAGCCCCGAGTTGCGATCCAGTTCGGCAAGTGCGCCGGGTGGTCGGCCGATCAGGGTGGACAGGGCATTGCGAAAGCTTGCTACCTGGTTTTCGAAGTCGGGGATGGTGCTCAAGGTGCTCAGGTACTGGGTCTTGGCCTGCTGCAGGTCAAGTTCGGCTTCGGCCCCGCTGTTGAACAAGCGCTCGGTGATCTCGAAGCTGCGCTTTTGCAGCTTGGCGTTACTGCGCGCGATTTCCAGGCGTGCTTCGGCGGTGCGCAAGGCGTAGTAGGTTTGCGCCAGTTGCGCGTGCAGTAGCACCAGAACGTTTTCATAGTTGGCCTGGGCGGCGAACCAGGAGGCGTCGGCCGACTCGATGGCACGGCTGAAGCGCCCCCAGAAATCCAGCTCCCAACCAACATCGAAGCCGACGCTGTGTTGCCAGAAATGCGAATCCTGCGGGTTGGCACCGCCGGATTGATTACGGTCCAGGTACAGGCTGTCGGCGCTGGCCTGTTGAAATTGCGGGTAGCGCCCACTCAGGGCGATACCCAATTGCGCGCGCGATTCCATCACCCGCAGGCCAGCAACCTGCAGGTCAGCGTTGTGGATGTCGGCTTCGGCGATCAACTTGTCCAGCACCGGGTCGCCAAATACATGCCACCACTGGCGGCTATCCGGCTGCGGACGCTTTTGGCCGGCGAGCGCCAGGGACGGGGTGTCCCAGTGCTCGACCCAGGGCTGGGCCGGCGACTGGAAATCCGGACCCAGTCGCACGCAACCACTTAACAATAGGGTGCCACACAGCAACAGCCGGCTGACGCGAACAGGGCAAGGCATCAAACGCTCACTCCTCAGACAGGATGTTGATCGTTCAGTACCTCGAGTTGCGCGGGCTCGGTCACTACATCGACCTCGACTTCGGCAGGCGGCTGGTCATCGACCCATTGCCAGAACAATTGATAGCCCACAGCCAGCGCTACCGGACCGATGAACAATCCGATGAAACCGCCGCTGACCATGCCGCCCAAGGCGCCAATCAGAATCACTGGCATGGGTACGTCGACGCCGCGGCCCAGCATCAAGGGCTTGAGAACGTTATCGGCCATCCCGGTGATAAGGCTGTAGATGCAAAACACCACAGAGGCCAGGGTGGTACCTTCGGTGGCGAATACATAGGCGATTACCGGAATGGTCAGAACCACTACCGGCAATTGCATGATCCCCATCAACAGCGCAACCATGGCCAGCAGGCCGGCACCGGGAACGCCCATGAGCACGAAGCCCACCCCGACCAACATCATCTGGATAAAAGCGATACCGACCACGCCTTGGGCAACCGCACGAATGGTGGCGGTGCACAGTTCGGTAATGCGCGGGCCACGCTCCGGCCCGGAAAGGCGGCTGGTGATGGCCATGGCGCTTCTTTCGCCATTTTGACCGTAGGCCATCAACACGCCGGCAATGATCAGGGCGCCGATAAACAACAGGAATCCCACACCAACGTCGGCCATTTTACCCAACAGGGTCAGGCCGACGGACTTGATGTAGGGCATCAACTTCACCAGCACACTGCTCATATCGGTTGCGGCCTGCATCCAGTAGGTGTAGAGCGGCTTGCCAATGAGCGGCAGGGAAGCGATTTTTTCATTGGGCAGAGGGACTTCCAGCGTGTCGGACTTGAGAACAGTCAGAGCGCCTTCGATCGACTCACTGATCGAGGTTCCCAGCAGGTAGATCGGCACCATCAGCAAAGCGAGAGCGACCACCACTATAAGGGTGGCGGCCCGACCGTCTTTGCCGCCAAGTTTGCCCTTGACCTTGGTATGCAGCGGATACAGGGTGATTGCCAAAATCACCGCCCATATCATCAGGTTGAGGAAGGGGTTGAAGATCTGAAAGCAGAACAGCACCAACACTGTGATCAGCCCGGCGCGAATCAGTACATCAAGTAATCCACCGGATAGTGCTCTAGCAGAAATGTTTGTGCGCAACATTGTCTAACTCCTTGCGGTGTCATCAGGCTTAGCCAGCTAGTTAAAGTTTCAAGTCAAATCAACCGAGCATCTGAGCAAGTTTTATGGATATCCGTCTAGCCACTAGTGGCTAGCAAGGCCTGATTTCCATGTAAGGAACTTGAAAAGTCGCACTTACAGAAAGTTCAACAGGTCGTAGACTGGTTTGTAGTATAGGAGCAGTCTCGTTTTCTGCCTGATTAAGCAGAAGGAAATCTAAAGCCTGTGATGGCTTCCTGCTTTTTTGAAGAAAGGATCTGTCAGGAAAGGGACTGACTTTTTGTAATAATCAGCCTTCGGTTTTCGAATATCGTTGTTTGTGACAGGCTTGATTGTCGCTCCGGTTGTTTTGGATTCTGAAAAAAGGACACGCCATGGACCGCTTTCAGGAAATGCAGGTCTTCGCCGCCGTTGCCCAGGAACAGGGCTTTTCCGCGGCGGCGCGACGCTTGGGTCTATCGGCGGCCAGCGTTACCCGGGCGGTAGCAGCTCTGGAAAAGCGCATTGGAACGTTGCTGCTCACACGCACGACGCGCAGCGTGCATTTAAGCGAAGCCGGTCAGCGTTATCTGGAAGACTGCCGCAGAATTCTCGCCGAGGTGCAGGAAGCTGAAGACTCTGCGGCGGGCAGCCACATCCATCCACGTGGGCAGCTGACGATCACCGCGCCGGTCCTGTTTGGGGAGCTGTTCGTCACGCCGTTGATGGTGAGTTATCTGACACAGTTCCCCGAGGTCCATATCAACGCTTTGCTGGTAGATCGGATAGTCAACGTCGTCGAGGAAGGTGTCGATGTGGCTATACGTATCGGTGCACTGCCCGATAGCAACCAGCATGCGATACGGGTGGGGGAGGTGCGGCGAGTGGTCTGCGCATCGCCAGGTTTTCTGGCGAGCCATGGTCGACCGGAACATCCACAAGCGTTGGCTCAGGCGCCGATCATTGCGACTACTGCTTCAGGTCAACTGCGGAGTTGGCCATTTATCGATGAGGGCGAATCCCTGAGTGTGCGCACGGAGCCGCGCCTTGTGGTGACTGCCAATCAGGCAGCCATTGCCGCAGCTTGCTTGGGGTTGGGGTTCACTCGTGTCTTGTCTTATCAGGTTGCCAGCAAGGTTGCTGCCGGCGAGCTGGAAATTCTCCTGGCCGATTTCGAACTGCCGCCCATGCCCATCCATGTGCTCTATCAAGGTGGACGCCAAGCCCCGGCGCGAGTGCGCAGTTTCGTCGATTTTGCTGTGAAAGCCCTCAGGGCACACCCGGCATTGAGGGCGATATAATTTCGCCAGGTGAAATAAATGATTGCACTTACTGGTTATTCTTTTGTTTTGGTTGCAGGTAGAACATACGACCCAGGACGCTGAACTCGCCTTGAGCAGCGCACCACCCAAGGAGTCGACCATGCAAGCGATCAAACTCTATAACTTCCCACGCTCCGGTCATGCCCATCGCGTCGAACTGATGCTGTCGCTGCTGAAATTACCCACCGAGTTGATCCTCGTTGACCTGGCCAAGGGTGAGCATAAACAGCCGCCGTTCCTGGCGCTCAACGCGTTTGGTCAGGTGCCGGTGATTGACGATCAGGGCGTGGTGCTGGCCGACTCCAACGCGATCCTGGTTTATCTGGCGCAAAAATATGGCGAGGGTCGTTGGCTACCGAGCGATCCAGTGGGCGCTGCCAACGTACAGCGCTGGCTGTCGGCAGCAGCTGGCCCGATTGCATTCGGCCCGGCGCGAGCGCGTTTGATCACTGTGTTCGGTGCCCCGTACAACGCTGAAGAAGTTATTGCTTACGCCCACACCGTACTTAAAGTGTTCGAACACGAACTGGCCGATTCGGCCTATCTGGCCGGCACCACACCGACTATTGCCGATGTCGCTGCCTACAGCTACATCGCCCACGCCCCCGAAGGCAATGTGTCCCTGGATGATTACCCCAGCATTCGTACTTGGTTGGCTCGCATTGAAGCCTTGCCCGGTTTTGTCGGCATGCCGCGCACTGTCGCCGGTCTGCAGAAAACTGCCTGATGCTGGTGGCCCGACCTGTGCGGGCCACCCTCATACTGCGCCGATGGCGCGGGGGAGCAACCCCAATGGACCGTTCACCTTGGCATGCCGGTGAGAAACAGCTGCAGGCGCACGTGGGTGTGGCCGAACGAATGGAAGCCTTCGGTCGTAAGGTGATTCGCAGCGAGATGCCGGATCAGCATCGTAAATTCTATGAGCAACTGCCCTTCATGTTGTACGGGGCGGTGGATGCGCAAGGGCATCCCTGGGCCAGCATTCTTGAAGGGCAACCTGGTTTCGCCTGTTCGCCCGAGCCTGGCCTGTTGCAATTCAACAGCGTGCCGGGGGCCGACGACCCTGCGCTACTGACCGATGGTGCGGCGATTGGCCTGCTGGGCATCGAGCTACACACCCGGCGGCGCAACCGCATCAATGGGCATATCAAGGCCATGACCGCGGCTGGCTTCGGCGTGACAGTCGATCAGTCCTTTGGCAATTGTCCGCAATACATTCAGTTGCGGCAGTTTCATTCTGTGCCGCTGGCTGACCCCTCTACGCGTATCGCGCAACATTTCACCGGGTTGGATGACGTGGCCAAAAGCATGATCGCCGAGGCAGACACCTTCTTTGTCGCCAGCTATGTGGATGTCGATGGCGAGCGTTCGGTCGACGTTTCCCATCGCGGCGGCCAGGCCGGTTTCGTACTGGTAGAAGGCAATCGTCTGACCATCCCGGACTTCGCCGGCAACCTGCATTTCAATACCTTGGGCAATCTGTTGCTCAATCCCAAGGCGGGCCTTTTGTTCATCGATTTCGACTCGGGCGATCTGCTACACCTCAGCGGCCGCACCGAAATCATCCTGGAAGGATCACAGGTCGAGGCGTTTCAAGGAGCTGAGCGACTGTGGATGTTCCACGTGGAACAGGTTGTGCGTCGTCCTGCGGCGCTGGCTTTACGCTGGCGCTTTGACGGCGTGTCACCCACTAGCCTGCTCACCGGCACCTGGGCGCAAACCAAAGCAAGATTGCAGGCCAAGGCGTTGGGCGATCAGTGGCGGCCGTTGCGCGTGGTGCGGATCGAAGCGGAAAGCCACAACATCCGTTCGATTTATCTTGAACCTGCAGATGACGCCGGGTTGCCGCTGTTTCAGGCGGGGCAACATCTGCCGTTGCGGTTCAATATCGCAGGCGAGGTGCATATCCGCACCTACAGTCTGTCGAGCGCGCCGTCGGATGATTTTTTCCGCATCAGCGTCAAGCGTGACGGGCGGGTATCCACGCATCTGCATGAACAGATTCGCGTCGGTGACGTATTGCA
Organism: Pseudomonas sp. PDM31; assembly: GCF_019218965.1. Classification (NCBI taxonomy): domain Bacteria; kingdom Pseudomonadati; phylum Pseudomonadota; class Gammaproteobacteria; order Pseudomonadales; family Pseudomonadaceae; genus Pseudomonas; species Pseudomonas sp. PDM31. Next base: position 156,876 of record NZ_JAHUWS010000002.1, read on the forward strand.
AGCGCGGGCCCCGCAGGGGCATTTCACTGTGGCGCCTCATGAACATCGACCACTGGTGCTGTTGGCCGCCGGGGTCGGCATCACGCCGCTGCTGTCGATGCTCCGTGAGGTTGTTTATCAAGGTCTGCGCACACGGCGTATCCGTCCTACCTGGTTTTTCCAGAGTTCGCGGACCTTGGCGGATCAACCCTTTCGTCCCGAGCTGGACCGATTGCTTGATGGAATCGGTGACTCTGTGCGCGTGATGCGTTTGCTCAGTCAACCGGAGTCCGACGCCCGCGAGGGTGAAGACTTCGACCTGACAGGGCGCATCAACACTGACCTGCTCAAGAACATGCTCGAAGTGGAGGATTACGATCAGGTGGATTTTGTCCTCTGTGGCCCGGGAAGTTTTACTCAGGGGCTGTACGACAACCTGCGTGATCTGGACATCCGCGACTCAAGGATTCATGCCGAAACTTTTGGCCCCTCCACGCTACGTCGCAAGCCGGATTCGGACGCTGTGCTTATCGAGCAAATTCCGGCCGCCACCGTTTCGGTGCCCGTGGTGTTCCAGCGCTCGGCCAAAGAGGCGCGTTGGCAACCGGGTGGCGGCAGTTTGCTGGAGTTGGCGGAAAGCCGTGGCCTGCACCCGGAGTTCAGTTGTCGCGGTGGCTCGTGCGGCACCTGCAAGACGCGGCTGATCAGCGGAACGGTGAATTATCCACAACCGCCTGCTGAGGTCCCCGAGCTTGGAGATGTGCTGATTTGCTGTGCTGTGCCGGCCGAGGGTTCGCAGCCGCTGGTGTTGGACCTGTAGGCTGGAAAACTAAATTGCGTCAGGAGCGAGCAGGCTCGCTCCGACAAAAGCAGTCAGGCGTAAGAGAGGGATTTTTCTTCCAGCAGTTCTTCGTACAGCTTCGTCCACTTGCGGCCCATTTCGTCGGCTGTGAACAATTGGCGATATCGGGCTTGTGCCTTGATGCCCATTTCGGCTGCGCGCGTCGGGTTTTCCCACAGCGTGCGCATCGCTTCACGGAAAGCCTGTGGATGACTCGGCGGCACCACCAGCCCGGTTTCGTTGTGGATGTTGATGAAGCTGGTGCCCGTGCCGATTTCACTGGAGATCATCGGTTTGCCGTACATCGCGCCTTCAAGAAGCGAGATGCCGAACGCTTCGGAGCGCAAGTGCGATGGGAAAACAATGGCATAGCTCAGTTGCAGCAATGCCACCTTGTCCTCGTCACCCAAGCGCCCCAGGAAGTGAATATTGCGCAGCCCCAACGCCGCAGCCTGAGCGTGCAGTTCGGTTTCCAGTGGCCCGGCGCCGACGATCACTACCGGGTAATCCACATCTTTCAAGGCGTCGAGCAGGATGTGCAGGCCCTTGTAATAGCGCATCACACCAACGAACAGAAAAAACTTATCCCCAAGCTTTTGCCGCCAATGCGCCATACGGTCACTGGCGGGCTGTGGATAACCGGCTTTGTTCAGGCCATAGGGGATGACTCGGGTCTTGTCGTGAAACTGCTGCAATACATCACTGGTGTGCAGGTAGTTGGGGGACGCGACGACAATTCGGTCAGCGCTGGCGAGAAAGCGGTTCATCAGTGGCCGATAGAGCTTGAGCAGGTGTTTCTGGCGGATGATGTCTGAGTGATAGGTCACTACGCTCGGTTTGTTCAAGCCATTGAAAAAATGCACCAGGTCCATGAATGGCCACGGGAAGTGGTAATTGACCACGTCCGCTTCGGCGGCCAATTCGCGAAACTTCTTGAAGACGCTGTAGGAAAAGCCTGTAGAAGCGAACTGAATGTCGAGTTTGGCCCTATGGACTTCGTGTTGACCAAGCTGCACCACGGCCGGTGTCGGATCGGCACTGAGGGTCAGGACCTGGCCATCAACGCCGTGCTGGGCACCGCTTTCACATAACTGGAAGATCACTTGCTCGATGCCGCCGACCGAGTCAGGCAGGTACGTCTTGAAAAAATGAAGTACTCGCATTCAACCTCCCATAGCCTGGCGGTAGGCGCGGGCGGTGACCTGCGCGCAACGCTCCCAGGAAAACATCCTTGCTTGTTGTAATCCGGCGTCCGAGCATTCCTGCCAGTGCGCCTGATCGTGGATCAGACGGCGCATTGCATCACGCAAACCGTCTGGATCGTCAGGTTCGATATAGTTGCCGGCAGCTCCCGCGACTTCGGGCATTGCCGAACGCCGGGCCAGAACCACTGGCGTACCGCAGGCCATGGCCTCCAGCACGGGTAGGCCGAAGCCTTCGTAGAGCGACGGAAAAATCAGTGCCCGAGCGCCTGCCAACAACTGCGCGACGTGCTCGTCGGGCAGATAACCCAGCAGGCATACATGGCCGCTGGCCAATGCCTGGTGCAGCTCTTCGCTGAATTGCTCACGCTGCCAGCCAGCCATGCCGACGATCAACAGCGGGTAACGCTGGCGTATGGCGTGCGGCAACCTTGCGTGGGCACGCAGGGCCAGTGTCAGGTTCTTGCGCGGCTCGAGGGTGCCGACGCAAAGGAAGTACTCACCTGCATCGACGCCATGGGCCTTGAGGACTGTATCGATGGATTCGGGCGCACGAGGATGGAAGCGCGATGCCACGCCCAATGGCGCCACGACGAAGCGTTCAGCCGGCAAGCCGAAATGGAGCTGGGCCTCGTCGGCAATGAACTGCGAGTCGACCAGGATCAGCTTCGCCCGCTGCACACCATCGGCCAATCGCCGTTCTATTTCTCGCAAGCGCGCCGCCGGCTGTGTTTCGGGGTAGTGCAGGTGGGTCAGGTCATGCAAGGTGATGACGGTCGGGCCGTCGAACGACAGCGGCCACAAGCTCGGTTCGTGGTAGAGGTCAATCGGCTGCGTGTGACCTTTATCAAAGCGTTTTTGCTCCAGCCAGCGCCGCGCCTGATAAGCCCCTGGAATCTGCCGCAGCAGCGGTGTCAGTCGGGAATAGCCTGGCATGGCCGCTTCCGGCAGCGCAGAGCTCCAGCCCCAACCATGGAACAGTGACAGCTCAACATCCGGTTCACAGGCGAGCGCACCGACCAGTTCGGCGACGTAATGGCCGATACCGGTGCGCGGGGCCTGGAGGATCCGGGCGTTAAGGGCAATTCGCATGTTGACTCTCAGGGACCGGCTGCGGGCTGTTCAGGTTGCGCTCGATCCGTTGTACGAATTGCGCACTCGCCTCGCGCCAGCTCAACCAACGCCATTGCTCGAGGGCAAGCGGTGCCGGAAATTTACCGGACCCTTCCATGTCCATTACCAGTTTGGTCAGGCTCTGCGGATCCGCCAGATCGAAGTACGCCATGTAGTCGCCACCGATTTCCCGGAACACTGGAATATCGCTGCCCATCGCTGGCAGGCCGCGCTGCATGGCCTCTACCAGCGGTAGGCCGAAGCCTTCGACATGGGACGGGAACACCAGCGATGTGGCGTGGGAATAGGCGTGCTCCAGGCTCTTGTCCGAAAGCGTGTTGAACATGAACAAGCGTCGGTTCAGCTCGGGATGTTGACGGATTCGTTCGATCAACGCATCACACTTCCAGCCAATCTTCCCGGCAATGCACAACCTGGCTTTGGACCCGGCTGCCCAGGCACGCTCGAAGGCATCGAGCAGGTAGCCGTGGTTTTTCCGTGGTTCGATGGTGCTGACCATCAGGAACACTGGCTCCGGCGTCTTGAACATTTGCAAGAGGCCCCGATCGACTTCGGAGCGGGCATCGCTCAAGTCCAGTTCGGAACCGAGATGGAAATAGTCGAACCAGCGTTGCTGGACTCGCTGCGTTCCTATCCGGCGCAGCATTTCCTCGCGCACCTGATCGCGGATGGTGGTGGAGATTGCCACATAACCGTCGGCGGTACGGGCGATCCAGTCGAACCAGTCGTTGAATACCTTGACCAGCCCGGCGTCGCAAAACTGCGGATGGGTCAGCGGAATCAGGTCGTAGATGACCGAAACGATGCCGACCCCGTCACGCTTGAGTTGCTCGGCCAAGGGGAAAAAATTGGCGTGCCACGACGAGTCGAGCAGCACCAATTGATCACCGGCCCGATGCTGCAACGGCACGCATCGTTCGGGAATTGGCTTGCCCTTGAGGACTTTGTTGAGCAGGCGCATCGGCAGGCTGAAGCAGGCGAATGCGCCAAGGCGGCAGCCGACATACAGCACCCGCCGGGCGAAATGCGACTGGCTGAAGGGGCGGCGCCGTTCCAGCGCGCGGTGGCGCAGCCAGAATGTGTTGGCCCATTGTTCCAGCTTCACGCGCAGGCTCATCAGATCGACTTTCGGTGTCTTCAACGGGGCCAGGCTGTTCACCTGATAGAGGCCGCCATTGATCATCACCACCGGAATGCATTCGCGTTTTGCACTGGCCGCCGGCAGTTGTTGAATAACGTTGCGGACCACGCGTTGAATGCCCGAGTTAGCCTCCGGATGCTCGAAGACGTAAGTGCACTCCACCAATAATCGGGTCATTGCGACACCTCCGTTTGCACAACGCTTTCACTGGAGCGGGTGATCGTTGTCTGCGCCTGCAGCCACGAGCAGCCGACGAAGTCTTCCTGGCGATTGTTGATCACATGGAAGACCAGGCCGTAATCGCGCCATTCGAAGTTGCGATCCAGGTGCGAATCCAGGCGCGACAGGCTCAAGGCGACCGAATAGTTGCCCTTGCCCAGGCGCATGTCGAAGGCAAAGCGGAAGGTGACGCGCTCACCGGCACTCAGGTCGGTGACGGGTTTGTCCAGGCGATGGGTGTTGATGCCATAAATCGCCTGGCCCAGCCGATCCTTGATCATGAAGCCCAGAATCAGTCGTTCGATGTCCTCCCGAACCTCGGTCTGTACTTCCAGCACCATCGGCTGGCCAACCTCTGCCACTTCGACAGAGCGCCCCTGTGCGTCGAGCAGGCGCACGCTGAGAATCCCGGCCTCACCGGTGCCGGAAATGGTCTGTACCTGGCCGTTGGCGAGCATCTCCTGGCGCACGGTCTGGCCTTCGCGCTGGGCGAGCATGGCGTTGTAGTAATCCATGACCTCTTCGGGTTTGCCATGCATGGCCATGCGCCCGTTTTCCAGGAGAATGGCCGTGTCGCAGATCGACTGGATCGCCGAGCGGTCATGGGAGACGATCAGCAGGGTCGTACCGGCCTTGCGGAAATTGCGGATGCGGTCGAAACTTTTGTGCTGAAAGTAGGCGTCGCCCACCGACAGCGCTTCGTCGACTATCAGGATATCCGGGCGCCGCGCGGTGGCGACACTGAACGCCAGGCGCATCTGCATGCCGCTGGAATAGGTGCGCACCGGTTGGTCGATGGCGTCGCCGATTTCGGCGAAGCTTTCGATTTCCGGCATCAACGCTTCGATCTCTTCAATCTGCATGCCCAGCAACTGGCCGGCCATGAACACGTTCTGGCGCCCGGTAAAGTCCGGGTGAAAGCCCATGCCCAACTCCAGCAATGCAGCCACCCGACCTTCCAGTTGAATCTGGCCACAGGTCGGTTGGGTGGTGCCGGTGATCATCTTCAGCAAGGTGCTTTTGCCCGCACCATTGACGCCGACGATACCGACGGCTTCACCGGGTTTGATCTCGAAATCGACGCCTTGCAGGATCCAGTGAAGGTGATGATGGGTGCCGGCAAACGGCACCATCCATTCGACCAGCCGGCTCCAGCGATTCGGGTACTGTTTGTAAGCCTTGCCCAGGCCACTGACGCGTATAAGTCCCATCAGAGCTCGTCCACCATTTCACCTACACGCTGACGGAAAAGCCGCAGCGCCATTACGCAGAACAACAGCCCGATCACCATCAACGGGATCAGTGAGTTCCAGTCCGGCCATTGGTTATAGAGAAAGACGTTCTGGTAGCTGTTCATCAGGGCCGTCATCGGGTTGAGCCTGATCAGCTCCTGGATGCCCGACGGCAGGATTGAGACGGGATAGACGATTGGCGTCAGCCAGAACCAGAACTGCAGGCAGATGCCAAAAAGCTGGCCGACATCCCGAAAGAACACGTTGAGAACGCCGAGGATCATCCCCAGGCCGGCGGCGAACATCACTTGCAGGATCAGCAGTGGTATCAGCGCCAGCAATGCCATGCCGGGCAACCGTCCGCTGATCAACAGAAAGCCGAAAAACAGCCCCATGATGATTGCGAAGTTGATGCCGGCATTGAGCAGGGCGATCACCGGCAAGCAGATGCGCGGGAAGCTGATTTTCTTCAGCAGGTTGGCATTCTCCAGAAACATGCTCTGGCTGCGTGTGGTGATTTCCGCGAACAGGCCCCAGGTCAGCAGCCCGGCGCACAGGTAAACGCTGTACGCCAGGCCGTCCTCCACGCCCGGCAAGCGGGCGCGCATGATCTGGGAGAAAATCACCGTGTACACGACGATCATCGACAGTGGGTTGAGTACGGTCCACAGGGCACCGAACAGCGAATTGCGATAGCGCGCTTGAAACTCTCGCTTGACGCTGCCGAGGATGAATCCGCGGTAACTCCACAGCGAGCGGTACAGATTAAGCAGCATTCAAACCGTCCTGCCATATTGGTCTTCGAAGCGGACGATATCGTCCTCTCCCAGGTATTCGCCGCTCTGCACTTCGATGATCACCAGATCAATCACGCCCGGATTTTCCAGGCGATGCTTGTGACCGGCGGCAATGAAGGTCGACTCGTTTTTCGCCACCAGATGGGTACCGGTGCCGTTGTTGGTGACCTTGGCCATGCCTTCGACAACCACCCAGTGTTCATTGCGGTGGTGGTGCATTTGCAACGACAACTTGGCGCCAGGCTTGACCACGATGCGCTTGATCTTGAAGCGCGGGCCTTCCTCGAGCACGGTGTAAGTGCCCCATGGCCGGCTGACGGTGCGGTGCAGCCGATAGGCTTCGTGTTGTTTGTCCTTGAGTTGCTTGGCTACCCGGCGCACGTCCTGGGCGCGCTCGGCGTGGGCCACCAGCACCGCGTCGGCGGTGTCGATGATGATCAGGTTATCCACACCCACCGTGGCCACTAACCGGTCCTCGCTCTGGACGAAGTTGTTGTGGCTGTCGATAAAAGTCGCATCGCCGCTGCTGCGGTTGTTCTGCGCATCGGCCGGCACCAGTGCCGCAACTGCATTCCAGGAGCCGATATCGCTCCAGTCGAAACCGGCGGGCACCACGACCACTTTGTCCGAGCGCTCCATCAAGGCGTAGTCGATGGATATGTCGGTGATTTCAGCGAACAGTGCTGGCGACAACTCCTGTTGCAGGCAGCCGCTGGTCTCTACGGGAACGCTTGCTGCCATGCAGGCTTGCGTCTGCGCCAGCAGGTCGGGAGCGTGGATCTGCAGCTCGGCCAGCAGGGCCGCCACCGAGAAGCAGAACATCCCGGAATTCCACAGGAAGTTACCGCTTTCCAGGTAGTGGGTTGCGGTTTGCAGGTCGGGCTTTTCGACGAAGCGCTGCACTCTGGCCGCACCTTTGCCGTCCAGAGCTGCACCGGCCTCGATGTAGCCGAAGCCGGTTTCCGGGGCGGTCGGTACGACGCCGAACGTCACCAGGAATCCATCCCTGGCCAATGCCACGGCGTGCTCGACCGCTTTCTTCAATGCGGCTTCATCGAGGATCAAATGGTCGGCCGGCATGACCACCATGATCGCTTCATCGCCGTGCAGCGCTTGCAGTGACAGCGCTGCGGCTGCGATGGCCGGGGCGGTGTTGCGGCCGGTCGGCTCGAGCAGAAAATGTCCGCGATGCCGGGCCAGGTGTGCGCCCTGGTAGTGATCCTTGCTCTGGAAGTAATAGTCGCGGTTCGTGACCGTGACGATATCGCCACGACCATCGAGCAAACCGGCTGCACGCCGATAAGTCTTGCCCAGCAGCGACTCGCCGTCGGGCAACATCATGAATGGCTTTGGGTGGCCTTCACGGGACACAGGCCACAAACGCGTACCGGCACCGCCGGAGAGAATCACGGGAATCAGCATGGCCTACTCCTTGGCGACGCGCTTCATGTCCGCATCCATCATCATGCGGATCAAGGTATCCAGGTCGGTTTTTGGTTTCCAGCCGAGTACGCGCTGGGCTTTGGCAGGATTGCCGAGCAGCACTTCGACCTCGGCCGGGCGGAAGAACGCCGGGTCGATCTTGACGAAATCGCGGTAGTTCAGGCCGACGTGGTCGAAGGCGATGCGGCACATTTCGCGCACGGTGGTGGTCACGCCGGTGGCGACGACGAAGTCATCTGCCTTGTCCTGTTGCAACATCAGCCACATGGCTTCGACATAGTCGCCGGCAAAACCCCAGTCACGTTTGGCGTCGATGTTGCCCAGACGCAACTCCTGCTGTTTGCCCTGCTTGATGCGCGCGGCGGCGTCGGTGACTTTGCGGGTCACGAACTCGATGCCGCGCAGCGGTGATTCGTGGTTGAACAGGATGCCGCTGCTGGCGTGCAGGTTGAAACTCTCGCGGTAGTTCACGGTGATCCAGTGGCCATAAAGCTTGGCCACGCCGTACGGGCTGCGCGGGTAGAAAGGGGTGTTCTCGTCCTGCTGCTCGGCCTGGATCAGGCCAAACATTTCACTGGTGGACGCTTGATAGAAACGCGTGTGCGGGCTGAACTGGCGAATGGCTTCAAGCAGGTGGGTGACCCCCAGGCCGTCGACGATGCCGGTGGTTACCGGTTGATCCCAGGAGGCGGCGACGAAGCTTTGCGCTGCCAGGTTATAAACTTCGTCCGGGGCTGACTTGATCACCGCGCGCTGCACTGAGCAGGCATCGGCCATGTCGCCGTCCAGGTAAACGATGTCGCCCTCGACCCCCATCTCGCGCAGGCGCCAGCGCGAATCACTGCTGCGCCGCGCAACCAGGCCGTGAACTTTATAACCCTTGTCGAGCAGCAGTTTGGCCAGATAGGCGCCGTCCTGCCCGGTGATCCCTGTGATCAGTGCACTTTTTGTCATTCTTCATTTACTCGCTTCTCCCAGTCGGACAGGATCGCCCGCAGGGATTGTTGTGTTGTGATTCCAGGCGTCCATCCTGTGGCCTGGGCAAGCTTGGTATGGCTACCGCAAACGCGTCGCTGATCCGCGTGGCGAAGACGCGCAGGATCCTGAACCAATTGCACGTCGACCTGGGCGAGGTCCCCCATCTGTTCGATCAGACTGCGGATGCTTTGCTCGCGCCCCGAGCAAATGTTGTAGACCTGCCCCGGCGCGCCCTTTTCCAGCAGCGCCAGGTAGGCCGATACCACGTCACCCACATCGAGGAAGTCCCGCGTGACGTCGATATCACCGACTTCCAGTTGCGGGGCTTGCAGGCCTTGTTTGATTCGGCAGATCTGCCGCGCGGCGCTGGCAATGACGAAGCTGTCTTTCTGCCCGGCGCCGATGTGGTTGAAAGGGCGTGCGACCAGCACTGACCAGCCTTCGCTCAACCCCCATTGCAGGCTGAGGAATTCCGCCGACAGTTTGCTCACGGCGTACGGGTTGCGCGGGCAGGGTGGCTGGAGTTCGGTAATCGGTAATTCGGATTCGCTGACCTGGCCGTAGACATCGCCGGAGCTGACATACAAAAAGGTACCGTTGAAGCCGCGAGCCTTGAGGGCCTGAAGCAGATTCAGAGTGCCGAGCAAATTGATATTGAAGGTGTTTGCCGGATCGCGGAACGCTTCGGGGACGAAAGTCTGCCCTGCCAGGTGAATGACCGCGTCGGGTAACTCCGGCCACAGGCCGTCGAGGCTTTGCGGCTGACTCAGGTCGTAGCGCTCAGCCACAGGCAGAAGCTCCCAACCCGAGGCATCAACCCTCAGACGGGATTGGATGTGCTGACCTACGAATCCGCTCAGACCCGTAACGAACAGACGTTTTTTCAAACAGCAGCCCCTTGGTCATTTATTTCGTCCATTTCCCGCAGGCTTTGGGGATATGTCTGACAGACCGGTTGGATTCCTGGGTCGAAAGACAGGCGAAATGGTTTGTTGTAATTATTTAGGCGTCAATTTGTGCCAACTTCGCGGCAATTTCAACAAGTCCTTCCGTGACTGATCAGTTCTCGTCAGCGTTAGCTGATTTATTCTGGCAGGGCGGTTCCCGGATCCTCGATGGATGTGTTTAGAATGCCCCTCGTCACGATTACTCAGGGTTCGGCCGATTGTTTTTGAACCTTGCGAAACTGGCCACTAAAACAAGAACGTAGACGAGCAAGAAGACGCTGGACGAGGGCCGGAGAATTTCGACTCGATCTTGCGCTTTGCTGTCATAGAGTGGGGCTGCCGGGACGGCGGTTTCATCGTGGGATGCCATGAATTTCATTCTTTACTCAGACGTCAATGACAGCTCCATCAGCCAGAGCCTCGGTCGTCCTGAATACAGTTATTTCTTCGTCTTGAAGGCTTATCGCCCTGTGCTCGAAAGCCTGGGGCGGGTGCATGTGGTGTCGTCGGTCGCAGAAGTCGACCCGCTGTATCGGCAACTGCAACAGGCCGGTGAGCAATGCCTTTTTCTTTCGTTCTCGCCGCCGCACAAAACCCCGACCGACCTGCAATGCCCGATGGTATGTGTGGTTGCCTGGGAGTTTGACTCGATCCCGGCCGAGCACTGGAACAACGATACGCGGCATGACTGGAGCCAGACCCTGGCGCGCCATGGTCGGGTGATTACCTTGTCCAGCCACACGGCTCAAGCCATCCACCGAACCCTGGGTGAAGACTTCCCGGTATTGGTGTTACCCACGCCGTTGTGGGAACGCTTCGCCGATGTGCGTCAAGTGTACCCGAGTAATCCGGTGAACCAGGGCACCACGTTGCAGATCAAAGGCTGCATCATCGACAGCCATGCCCTGGGGTTGTCAGCCGATGGTTTGATCGCGCCGCTACTCGACGAGCCGGAACTGCAAAGCGGTGCCGAGAGTGTTGAAGAACCGCAACCTGAGCCAACGCCTGAACCCGAACCGCAAGTCCTGGCGCCGCCACCGCTGACCCTGCGGCGGCGTGCCGTCATCAGCAAACATTACTTGTGGCTGTGGTATCGCGAAGCTGTGCGCGACCTGGTGCCGGATCCCGTTCATGCGCTCCTGGTCCGGTTTCGCTCGCTTGCACGACTGGCTGAACCCGCGCCATTACCGCAGCCTGAAGCGTTGCCAGTGGTGACAACCGGCAACGAAGCGCCGGAGCCGGTCGAGCACCCGCAAGCCATCCTTCCCGATACCAGTCAACGCGTCGAAATCAACGTCAGCGGCGTGGTGTACGTGAGCGTGTTCAACCCCGACGATGGCCGCAAGAACTGGCACCATCTGATCACCGCGTTCTGCTGGGCCCTGCGCGACGCGCAAGACGCCACGCTGGTGCTGAAGATGACCCAGAACGACTTGTCGACCTATTACGTCGAGCTGATCACCTTGCTCTCGCAACTTTCGCCATTCGCCTGTCGTGTCGTGATCATGCACGGCTACCTGCAGGACGAGGAGTTCGCCAGGCTTTATGGCGCGGCGAGTTTCTACGTCAACGCGTCGCGCTGCGAAGGCCTGTGTCTGCCGTTGATGGAGTTCATGTCTTGCGCCCGGCCGGTGATTGCGCCGAACCACACGGCGATGCGTGACTATATTGATGAGCGGGTCGCATTCATCGTCAAGTCCAGCCATGAGCCGACGATCTGGCCGGAAGACGCGCGCATTCTCTATCGTACCCTGCGCCATCGGCCGGACTGGGGCTCGCTCAAAGCCGCCTATGAGGACAGTTACGCCATGGCCAAAAACCATCCCGAGGCCTACCAGGCGATGGCCGCGGCCGCCAATGAACGCATGCGCGAATACTGCAGTTTTGCCCCAGTTCAGCAGCGTCTGGCGCAATTCCTCGGGCAGGTGCCGGGCAGCGAAACCAAGCCGTTGGCCGCCGAGGCCGGGATTGCATCATGCTGATCATCATTCATTCGGAAACCAACAAGAGCAACGTCCAGCAGAACCTGGGAAAGCCCGAGTACAGCTACTACTTTGTCCTCAAGGAGTTCCGCCCGGTGCTGGAGCGACTGGGTCAGGTCATCGAAGTCAGCAACCCTGAGGAGCTGGTCGATCACCTGTATTTCGATTGCTTGAGCCGTGGCGAAGACTGCGTCTTTCTGTCGTTCTCGCCGCCCCATCGCACGCCGGTTCACTACGCGTGCCCGACCATCCCGGTGTTCGCCTGGGAGTTCAGCACCATCCCCACTGAAAGCTGGCAGGGCGAACCCCGCCATGACTGGCGCATGGTGCTGGGTGCATCCGGGCGCGCGATAACCCATTCGACCTTCACGGTAAATGCCGTGCGCGATGTGATGGGCGCCGATTATCCGATCTGCGCCATCGCGGCGCCGGTGTGGGATCGCTTTGCCGCACGGGGCGAGCACCTGACCAAGCGTCCGGTGGTGGATCCGGTGCGGCTTAACCTGCGTGGCCTGTTGATAGACAGCCGTACAACGGATTTGCGCCCCTATGGTCCGCCAGCGTTGCGCGAAGGAACCCCGATCTCCTTTGCCGGGCCGCCGCAGGATTGTCAGTTGCAGCTTGAGGGCGTGGTCTACACCTCGGTGTTCAATCCTTACGACGGGCGCAAGAACTGGCAGGACATGATCAGCGCGTTCTGCACGGTTTTCCGCGACACCCCCGATGCGACTCTGGTGCTAAAACTCACTCACCATGACATCGCCAACGCGTTGAACGACATGCTGCATCACGTCTACAAAAATCAGTCGTACCAGTGCCGGATCGTGCTGATCCACGGCTATCTGGCAGACGTTGATTACGAGAGGCTGGTCCAGGCCACCAGTTACGTGGTTAACAGCTCTTACGGCGAAGGGCAGTGCATGCCGCTGATGGAGTTCATGTCTTGCGGCAAGCCGGCGATCGCGCCCCTCAATACAGCGATGGCCGATTACGTCGATAACGATAATGCCTTCATCGTCGACTCCACTGATGAGCTGACGTCCTGGCCCCACGATCCCCGGGCGGCCTATCGCACGCTGCGTTACGTGACGGATTGGGATTCCTTGTGTGCGGCCTATCGCGCCAGCTATGACGTGGCGAAAACCGATGTCGAACGCTACGCCAGCATGTCGGCTCATGCGGTCAGCAGTCTGGAGCGTTTCTGCAGCCAGGCCGGCACCGAAGCGCGACTGCGGACATTTTTCGAACAGCGATTGCAACAGCTCCGGGCACCCTCCGTGGAAGCCTCTGACGCATGATCCGCCGTCTGCTTGCACGATTTCGCCCGGCACCACTGCCTGCGCCTGCGCCAGCTCCGCTCGATTGTCTGTCGCCGCGGGATGTTGGCTTGCATGACGCTGTCCTTGACGGCTGGTTTCTCAATGACAGCGGCGAACTGCTCAAGGGCTTTGCAATAACTGCTGATGACACCTTGCTTGATGTTGGTTGTGGCGAGGGTGTGGCGTCTTTGTTTGCGGTGCGCCAGGGTGCATCGGTGATTTTCACCGACAGTGAAGAGGACAAGGTGCGCGACCTCGCCCGGCAAATTGAAGCGCTAAGCAGCAAGCCGAATCTGGGCCTGGTCAGCAACAGCCTGCCATTGCCACTGGCCGATGGTTGCGCGAGCAAGGTGGTGTGCATGGAAGTATTGGAGCACATCGACCAGCCCGAGCCATTCATGGCCGAACTGGTGCGCATGGGCCGCCCCGGCGCGCAGTATCTGCTCAGTGTGCCGGCACCCGTCGGTGAGCACTTGCAGCAAGGCATCGCCCCGGCCAGTTATTACCAGACGCCCAACCATGTACAGATTTTCACCCCGGAGCGTTTTGCCGCCCTGGTGGAGGACGCGGGTCTGGTGATCGAGCATCGTCAGGCCAGTGGATTCTTCTGGGTGATGGGCATGATCTTTTTCTGGGCCAGTGAGCGCGCCGCCGGGCGTGATCCGGGCGGCGCAGTACGCGACCGGATTCAGGCACCGTACCCACCGCTGATGGAAAGCTGGGCGCGAACCTGGCAAGACCTGCTGGCTCGTCCAGACGGACTGGCCATCAAGCAGACGCTCGACCGCTTCATGCCCAAGAGCCAGGTGATCATTGCCCGCAAGCCACTGAATGCGGAGGGCCGTCATGAACGCTAAACGGATCATGGACATTGAAGTACTGCGCGCTATCGCGGTGCTGGGTGTCCTGTTCCATCATTTGCAGGGATCGCTGTTCACCGACTCCGTGCCAGCGCTGGAAAAAATCCATGCATGGGCGCAGCCATGGTGGGGCGTCGACCTGTTTTTTGCGATCTCCGGATTCGTCATCGCTCGCAGCCTGATACCCGCGCTGCAAGGTTGCAGCGCGCGCCAGGAGTACTGGGAACAGACGCGTAATTTCTGGTTGCGACGAGCGTTTCGCCTGTTGCCATCGGCCTGGTTGTGGCTGGCGTTGATGCTGCTGGCGTGTGTGTTCCTCAACCGCTCGGGGGCGTTCGGTTCACTGTACGCCAACCTGCAAGCCACCCTGGCAGGGGTGTTTCAGTACGCCAATTTCCGCTTCGCCGACAGCTTCTTTCATTACGAATACGGCAGCAGTTTTGTGTACTGGAGCCTGTCGCTGGAAGAGCAGTTTTATCTGCTGTTTCCGCTGTTGATTCTGCTGTGCCGCAAACATCTGGTGTGGGCCTTGTTGGCATTGGTCGCCGTGCAGCTGTTCACCCTGCGGACACCCTTGCTGATGGTCGTTCGTACCGATGCACTGGCCCTCGGTGTGCTGCTGGCGATGTGGAGCGCTCAGCCGGGCTACCGGCGCTGGGAGCCGACCTTTTTGCGTCATCCATGGGCGGGCGTGTCGACGTTCATTGTTGTCGGCATGCTGTTGAGCTACATGGCCACCGATCGTTTCACCTTTGTCAGTTACCGCATCGGCGCAATCGCCGTGCTCAGCGCGCTGCTGGTATGGATAGCTTCCTATGACCGCGATTACCTGTTGCCAGCCGGCCAATTGCAACGGTTGATGGCCTGGATTGGCAGCCGCTCCTACGGTATCTACCTGATTCACATTCCGGCCTATCAACTGGTGCGTGAGCTGATCTTTCGCTTGCAGGGCGCTGGCATGCCGAGCCCTGCCGGGCATCCGGTCCTCACATTGTTGATCGCTTTCGGCCTGATCGTAGTGCTCAGTGAACTGAATTACCGCTTTATCGAAATGCCTATGCGCAACCGTGGTACCGCTCTGGTCAAGCGCCTCGGTACGTCACGAACCGCCGTCCCATCCTCTGGAGCCACCTCATGCTGAGCCTTTTGAAGAAACTCACGGCGGCGACGCCTGCACCGGCCCCGACGCAGCCTGTCGCGCCGGTTGCCGACAAGGTCGATCCGTACATGCTTGGTCTGCACGATGCGATGCTCAGTGGCTGGTTCAACCAGGAGACCGGCGAGTTATTCAAAGGCTTCCCGGTGACGGCTGATGACACGCTGCTGGATGTCGGCTGCGGAGATGGCGGCAATGTGCACTTTTGCGCTATGCGCGGAGCCGGCATCATCATTGCCGACATCGATGGCGCCAAGGTTGAAGCTACTCGCCAGCGCCTGAGCGACACGCCGGCGCGGGGCGTCGAGTGCCACGTCACGGACTGCAATCCGCTACCGATTGCCGATGCCACCGCCACCCGGGTGGTGTCTACTGAAGTCATCGAGCATGTCGACGACCCGGCGCAGTTCCTCGCCGAGCTGGTGCGGGTGGGCAAGCCCGGGGCATTGTATTTGCTCAGCGTTCCGCACCCGAGTTCTGAAGATCTGCAAAAAGATATCGCCGCGCCGCAGTATTTCCAGAAGCCCAACCACATTCGCATCATCAGCGAAGAGCAATTCAAGGCGATGGTCAGCGACGCCGGCCTGGAAGTCATCAGCCATAGCCAGTACGGGTTCTATTGGTCAATGTGGATGCTGTTGTTCTGGGAAGCCAAGGTCGATTTCAGCAACGCCGACCATCCGTTGCTCAACCATTGGGCCGACACCTGGCAGGCGGTTTTGTCCTCGCCCCGGGGTGCCCAGATCAAACAGGCGCTGGACGCGGTCGTGGCAAAAAGTCAGGTGATCATTGCCCGCAAGCCAATGGATGCGTAGGGTAACGAGCAGAGCGACAAAGGGCCTTGAGAGGCCCTTTTTGCATTTCAGGAACAAGGTTATTCATGACATTTTTTACCCGCTTGAGCGTTCTGCTGGCAGTGCTGTTGCTCAACGGTTGCGAGCGTCAGGACGCGCCGCCGCTCGATCAACAACTGTATGTCTGGCAACGGCAATGGACGCCAGCCCATGACGCCGCGCTGCGCGACAGCCGCGACGATTTTTCTACCTTGCGTGTGCTGGCCTTGCAGGCGTTTTCCCAGGCCGGCTGGAGCCGGGCGCGAATCGATCCGACGTTGCTCAAGCGAGATGGCCGACCGCTGATTGCAGTGATTCGTTTGGACGGGCAGCTCAAGAAGTTGGATCGGGACGAGGTCACGGCGCAGATCCAGCAGGTACTTAGCGATTGGCAAGGGCAGGGTCTGGTGCTCTCCGGGGTGGAAATCGACCACGATGCGGGCAGCGCCCGGCTACCGGTTTACCGCGAATTTCTAGCGCATTTGCGCGCCGCATTGCCGGCCTCCTTGCCACTGAGCATCACCGCTTTGCCGGCCTGGCTCGACAGCCCTGAATTGCCGGCGTTGCTGGCGACGGTCGACAGTAGCGTATTACAGGTGCATGCGGTGAGCGATCCGCGGCGCGGATTGTTCGACGCGGATCAAGCGCGCCAATGGGCCTGGGCCTGGAGCCGCATCACCAGGAAGCCGTTTTATCTGGCCCTGCCGGCTTATGGCGTGGCGTTGTTGCCGGGAGACGCTGGCGCACCCGTCGTGGAAAGCGAGGTGCCTATCGAAAGGGTTGGCAAACGCCGTGAGTTGTTGGCCGACCCGCTGCAACTGAGCGAACTTGGCGCCCGGTTGCGCGCTGATCCTCCTGCTCATCTGGCCGGGTTGATCTGGTTTCGCCTGCCACTGGTCACTGACCGCAGGGCCTGGAGCCTGACGACTTTGGCGGCTGTCGCACGCGGTGAAACCCTCGACAGTCGTCTGGGCTTGAAGCTTTCGGCGCAGGACGGGCTCTACGACATCAGCATCAACAATGAGGGCAACCTCGACAGCGCCTGGCCCGAACGCCTGACGCTGGCGGTGCAGGGTTGCGAAGGTGCCGACGCATTGGCCGGTTATACATTGCAACAGCAACCGCAGATGCTTACCTTCACGCGCCTGCGCGACGGTCGAATTGCGGCCGGCGGGCAGCGCGCCATCGGTTGGGCTCGCTGCGCACACATTGATCAAGGAGGTTCGAATGTTCACCCGTAATTGGCCGCGTCATTTGCTGTGCCTGAGCCTCAGCCTGCCGCTGGGGTCGGCTCTGGCCTGCGGTCCGGACTTCCCCATGCGTCTGCTGGACAACCGTGGGCAGTCGCTTGCAGAGCTGCCGGAAGGCAACTTCGCTTTCGAGATCAGTCACTTCGGCCAGGCCATCGCGGGGCTGAAAAACGTCACGGCCGCCACCCATAATCCGGATTACAGCTACGGCGATACGCCTGATTATGCCGATCAGCGCAGTGCAGCCGAACAGGCTGGCTTGACGCCTGAGCAGCAAGCGCTGGTGCAACAACTGCGCAGCCTGACGGATGCCAATCAAGTTGTAGAGCAAGGTTCGAACCTGCCGGCCGAGTACAGGTTCTATCTGGCCGGTGCCGTGGCGTTCAACGCCGGTAACCGTGAGCTGGCTGCCGACTACTTTCAGAAAGTACTGGCGCTGCCGATGGATCAACGCCCGCTGCGCAGCACCTGGGCGGCGTACTCGTTAGGGCGGGCGCTGTTCGCCCTGAGTTCAGAGGCGGGTGCCGACCCCGACCTGTTGACTCAAGCTCGAAAGGCCTTCGAGCAAACTCGACAGCTAAGCATCGATGGCTTCAGTGATCCGCTGGAACTGGGTGTCGCCAGCCTTGGTGAGGAAGCCCGGGTGGTGCGCACAGCTGGCGACTGGAACCGGGCAATCGAGCTCTATGCCGCGCAAAATCTCCACGGATCGGCAGTGGGCTACAGTTCGCTGAAACTGTTGATGGCTGATCTGGCGGCGATGCCAGAGGACCAACTCGCCGAACTGCTCAAGGGTAAACCGGTGCAGCAGTTGGTGACTGCGTCGCTGATCAGTCGACTCGGCTGGTCATTTGGTGATGAACCGGAAAACCAGAAGAAACTGGTCAAGACGTTGCAGAACACCACTCGCGGCAGCCTTGAAAACGCCGATCGACTGGCGGCGATGAATTATCAGCAGGGCGATTACGCCAGTGCCAAGGCTTTCCTCGAACATGCCGGAGATGGCGGGCTGGCGTGGTGGCTGCGGGCAAAACTGGCCGTGCGTGAAGGCGATAAAAGCGCTGCGGCCGCAGCATATGCCAAGGCGGCCCAGGCCTTCCCACAGAGTGAGGCGTGGGGTGAGCGACGCACTCCGGACTTCGATTACGAAGCGCTTGCGCCCAAATGTCGGGTCGAGGGTGAAAGCGCAATTCTCGCCCTGCAACGGGGAGACTACCTGCAAGCCTTCGATCAACTCTATCGCAGCCAGGGCGTCTACTGGTTCGACGCGGCCACCGTCGCTGAACGGGTGTTGACCCTCGAAGAGCTCAAGCAGTACGTCGACACTCAGGTGCCGGCACCACCGGTGCTCAGCCAGCAGGATCGCGACAATTACGTGCCCTTGCCGGTGGCTGCGAGCCTGCGAAATCTGCTTGGGCGGCGATTGTTGCGTGAAGGGCATTACGAGCAGGCGCCGGCGTATTTCGATAACCCCGGTTTGCAGAACAAGGCCAGGCTGTATGGCCAGCAGCGTCAGACTGCCGATTCGGCGTGGTGGCCGACCCGGCGCGCTGCTGCGCTGTTCAATGCTGCGTGGACGGCGCGGGAGTGGGGGATGGACATTCTCGGCTATGAAATGGCGCCGGACTACGCCACGTTGGGTGGTAATTTCAGCCTGGGAAGCACTGAGCTCAAGGTCGGCCCGCTAGTGACTGAAGACGAGGTGAAGCGCCAGCAGGCCAGTGCCGCTCAGCCTGAGGAACGTTATCACTATCGCTTTGTGGCCACGGCGCTGGCCAGTCAAGCCGCGGACAATCTGCCGCATACCAGCCAGGCGTTTGCCGCCGTGCTGTGCGAGGCGTCGGGCTGGAACAGCAGCCTTGCGGACCAAAGAGCGCTGTACCAGCGTTACGTCAAGGAAGGGCCATACGTGGAATGGGCGGCCAACTTCGGTCATCAATGCCCGTATCCCGACTTCGAGAACGCCGACAAGCGCTACGTGACCCAAGTGACCGACGCCGCGCGTTCGGCGTTGCGGCCCTACAAGACGCCGCTGCTGCTCGGTGGCGTCGGGCTCATTGCCGCGGTGTTGTTGATCAGTCATCGGCGCCGCAAGGCTCGGTAGGGCTTAAGCCTGTTGCACGAAGGTCAGCCGCACCGCGAATCCGATCAACAGGCTGCCGAACAGCCACTGCTGCAGGCGCTGGGCTGAGGGGCTGCGTTGCAGCCAGCGGCCAAGCGCCGCGCCGACCAGGGCGTAGGCGCTGTCGAACATGAGGCCGACAGCGACCAGCACCAAGCCCAGCATGGCAAATTGTCCGAGCACCGACCCGGCTTGCGGATCGATGAACTGCGGCAGCAGCACCGAGCAGAACAGCAACGCCTTGGGATTGAGCAGGTTGGTCAGCACGCCGCGCTGGATTGCTGTTCTCCAGCGCGGTTTTTCACCGCTCGGGTCAGCACCGCCGAGGCTCGGCAACATCGTGGTTCGCAGGCACTGAATGCCGATCCACAACAGGTACGCAGCACCTGCCAGGCGCACAACGTCGAACGTCCAGGGCGCCGTCTTGAACAACGCCGCAAGTCCCCATGCCGCCAGCGCCACGTGACAGGCCCGGGCGACAGCCAGGCCTACCGCCGTGGCCAGCGCGGCACCTTTGCCCTGGCGGGCCCCCGTCTGCAACAGCAAGATCATGTCCGGCCCGGGCAGCAGGTAAATCACTGCCAGTGCCGGGAAAAACAGCCAGAGCCCTGTCATGTAGCACCCCATTCGTTGTCGATTCGGTACGGCCAGTCTAGGGCTGAAGGGCAGGGCAGGTGGTTGCGTAGTCAGCTTCTAAAGAGCACTGGATTGGCATAACCTGCCATTAAAGAAAGGTTCAACCATCAGGATCTGCCAAACCATGAAACTGGATGCCTACGACCGCAAGATTCTCGCCGCGCTACAACGGGACGGTCGCCTGAGCAATGTGCAACTGGCTGACGAGATCGGCCTGTCGGCCTCACCCTGTTTGCGCCGGGTGCGGATGCTCGAAGAGGCTGGGGTAATTCGCGGTTACCAGGCCAACCTGGATCGGGATGAAGTCGGGTTGGGTTTGACCGTGTTTGTCGGGGTCAAGGTCGAGCGTCATAACGATGAACAGGCCGAGGCCTTTCGCCTGGCAGTGACGGCATTGCCCGAGGTGATATCGGCGTTCCTGGTGTCAGGGGAGTCGGATTTTCTGCTGCAAGTGGTGGTGCCGGACCTGCGCGCCTATGACCGTTTTCTTACTGGCCGGTTGCTGACGCTGCCCGGCGTGAGCGATATCCGCAGCAACTTTGCGATTCATACGGTGAAGACCCCGGGGGCTTTGCCGTTGGAGCATTTGCCTGCTTGAAAAACAAAAGATCACAGCTTGCAGCAGCTCTCACCGATCTAAGTAGGCGCTGCCGCAGCTGCGAGCTTTCGACCTTGCTACATCTGCGTCGCCATCCCCTCCACATTCATCGCCGCCTGGCGCAGCGCCTCGGAGCGCGTCGGGTGTGGATGGCAAGTCAGGGCAATGTCTTCGGCCGAAGCGCTGAACTCCATGGCCACGCAATATTCGCCAATCAACTCACTGACACTTGGGCCGACCAGGTGCACGCCGAGGATTTCGTCGGTGCGTTCATCGGCGATGACCTTGGCGAAGCCCTCGGTCTCGTGGTTGATCTTGGCCCGGCTGTTGGCGGTGAAGGGAAATTTACCGACCTTGTACGCCCGACCTTCAGCCTTGAGCTGTTCTTCGGTTTTGCCGACGCTGGCCAGTTCCGGTTTGGTGTAGATCACACTGGGGAGCAGATCGTAATTGACCTCCCCGGCCTTGCCGACGATCTGCTCGACGCAGGCCATGGCCTCGTCTTCGGCTTTGTGCGCGAGCATGGGGCCTGACGTCACATCGCCAATAACCCAGACGCCTGCCGCCTCGGTGCGGTGGCCCTTGTTGGCGAGCATGCCGCGTTTGTCCGTGGCGAGGCCGACATTTTCCAGCCCCAGGCCCTGTGTATACGGTCGCCGTCCGATGGCCACCAGCACGTAATCGGCCTCAATCAATTCGGCAGTACCGCCCGCGGCGGGTTCGACGCTGAGCTGGACACTGTTGGCGGATGCAGTGGCGCTGGTCACTTTTGAGCTCAATTTGAAACTGATGCCTTGCTTGCCCAGTGAGCGCTGCAGAGTCTTCCCGGCTTCGACGTCGACCCCGGGACAGATTCGGTCGAGGAACTCGACGACCGTCACCTGCGCACCCAGACGTCGCCACACGGAGCCCAGCTCCAGCCCGATCACGCCAGCTCCGATTACCACCAGATGTTTAGGTACCTCGGCCAGCGACAGGGCGCCGGTGGAATCGAGGATGCGCTGGTTATCGATGTCCACGCCGGGCAGGGGAGTGGGCTCGGACCCGGTAGCGATGATGATGTCCTTGGCGCTCAGTTCAGATTTGCCACCCGCATTGTCTGTCACCGTGACTTTGCCCGGACCGTCTATGTGGCCCCAGCCCTTGATCCAGTCGACCTTGTTCTTGCGAAAAAGAAACTCGATGCCCTTGGTCAGCCCGCTAACACTCTCATCTTTCTGCTTCATCATCTGGGCCAGATTCAGGCTGGGTTTGACCTCGATCCCGAGGTTGGCGAACTCCGCTCCCATGGCCGCATCGTAAAGTTCGGAGGCGTGCAGCAATGCCTTGGAAGGCATGCAGCCGACGTTAAGGCAGGTTCCACCTAGTGTCGCTCGTCCTTCGACGCAAGCCGCTTTCAAACCCAGCTGACCGGCACGAATTGCCGCGTTGTAGCCGCCTGGACCACCGCCGAGTATTACGACGTCATAAATGCTCATGGATTTGCTCCTTGGATTTGAAAGGGGATCGAATGGTTAAAAGTAGTCGGTGTATAAACCAAGGACGCAATTTGTTTGTCCTCGCGCGTGCCGCTCAGGCATTTGGTTCCACGTGGAACAAAATGATTTAAGCGGCGTTGATTTCTCGGCCAGGGATGAAAAACGACAGCCTTGAGAGCGTTCATGTTTTCGAACTGTGCGGCTGATTCGTAGTCACTGAATTGAGGGCACATCTTTTGTGCATTCGCGACGATGAGTCGAGGTGGCGCGAATCATTGGAATTGGCTATTCAATCGGTAGCCGGCTATTTTTCAAAAAGATGGTCTACCCTCTGATCAGAAGTCTGAAACAAGGGGAATTTTCATGCTCGCGCAACTTCCACCGGCCTTACAGAATCTGCAGTTACCGCTTCGCCTGCGACTCTGGGACGGCCACGAATTCAATCTGGGGCCGACGCCCAGCGTCACGATTGTGGTCAAGGACCCGCAAATGGTCACCCAGTTCACCCATCCCAGCCTGGATGCGCTCGGGGCGGCATTCGTCGAAGGCAAGCTGGAACTCGAAGGCTCCATCAGCGATGTGATTCGCGTCTGCGATGAATGGAGTCAGGCCTTGTTGAACGAGGAAGACGACAATCAGCCGGTGCGCACCGTCCATGACAAGGACACCGACGCCAAGGCGATCTCCTATCACTACGACCTTTCCAATGCCTTTTATCAGCTGTTTCTCGACAGCGACATGGCCTACTCCTGCGCATATTTCGAAACCGGCAGCGAAACCCTTGAGCAAGCCCAGCAGGCCAAGTTTCGGCATTTGTGCCGCAAATTGCGCCTGCAACCTGGCGAATATTTGCTGGATGTTGGCTGCGGCTGGGGCGGACTGGCGCGATACGCGGCGCGAGAGTTTGGCGCGAAAGTGTTCGGTATCACGCTGAGCAAGGAGCAACTGGCGCTGGCCCGTGAACGGGTCAAAGCCGAGGGCCTGGAGGACCTGGTCGAACTGCAATTGCTCGACTATCGCGACCTTCCCCAGGACGGGCGTTTCGACAAAGTGGTCAGTGTCGGCATGTTCGAACACGTCGGTCACGCCAATCTCGCCGAGTACTGCAAAACCCTGTTCGGCGCGGTGAAAGAGGGCGGTCTGGTGATGAATCACGGTATCACGGCCAAATCCATCGATGGACGGCCGGTGGGACGCGGTGCCGGTGAGTTCATCGGGAAGTTCGTATTTCCTAACGGCGAGTTGCCGCACCTGTCGATGATTTCCGCCGAGATCAGCGAGGCTGGGCTGGAAATCGTCGATGTCGAGAGCCTGCGCCTGCACTATGCGCGCACGCTGGATCACTGGAGCGAACGTCTGGAGGACAACCTCGACGCCGCTTCCAGACTGGTGCCGGAACAGGTGCTGCGGATCTGGCGCCTGTACCTGGCAGGGTGCGCCTACGGTTTCGCAAGGGGCTGGATGAACCTGCACCAGATTCTCGCGGTGAAAGCCCACGCCGATGGCAGTCATGAACTGCCATGGACCCGGGATGATATTTACAACCCTTAAAGAATCGGCGCAATAAGCCGGGCGACCCGCATGCCGACTTTTTGCAGGCGGTGGGCCTCCCGGCCTTCATCCTTGGCGATTTCAGTGGCTAGGGCGAAGTCGTCGTTCAGCATCTGTTCCACCTCGGCGGCGAACTTTCTGTCGACGGTCAGCAACATCACTTCGAAATTCAGGCGGAACGAACGGTTGTCCATGTTGGCGCTGCCGATGGCACTGAGCTCGTTGTCGATCAGCAACACTTTCTGATGCATGAACCCGGGTTCGTAGCGGAACATCCGCACACCTGCGCGCGCGGCTTCGAAGGCATAAAGACTGGAAGCGGCGTAGACGATACGGTGGTCAGGCCGGGCCGGCAGGAGGATCCGCACATCGACGCCGCGCATCACTGCCAGGCGCAAGCCGGCGAACACCGCCTCGTCAGGAATGAAGTAGGGCGTGGTGATCCATATCCGTTCGGTGGCAGCGTAGATAGCTTCAAGGAAGAACAATGAACATGTCTCGAAGGAGTCTGCCGGGCCGCTGGCGAGTAATTGGCATAGCACCCCGTCGTCAGGGTAGACCTGTGGAAGGATCAGCGGTGGCAGTTTACGCGCCGCCCAGAACCAGTCCTCTGCAAAGGATTCCTGCATGCAGGCTACTACCGGGCCGCGTACTTTTACGTGGGTATCGCGCCAGGGTGCCAGAGGCGGTTTCTCGCCCATGTATTCATCGCCGACGTTGTGCCCGCCGACAAAACCAAGAACTCCGTCCACCACCACTATCTTGCGATGGTTGCGAAAGTTGACCTGAAAGCGATTGAGCCAGCCGCTGCGAGTGGCGAAGGCCTTGACCTCGACACCACCATCGCGCAATGCCTGTACGTATTTGCGGGGCAGGGAGTGGCTGCCGATGCGGTCGTATAGCAAATAGATCGCCACACCCTCGGCCGCTTTCTTCAGCATCAGGTTATGAAGGCGTTGACCGAGACGGTCGTCGTGGACGATGAAAAACTGAATCAGTACGGCTTCCTTCGCCTGGCTGATGGCCTCGAAAATGGCGTCGTAGGTGGCTTGGCCATTGATCAGCAGGCGCACTTCGTTGTTTGCCAGGCACGGCATATGTCCGAGCTTTGGCATCGCTCGCAAGGAGTCGTAGGCGCTGGAAGCACGAGCACTAAGCGCTTCTTCTACCCAAGGGCGCCAGTTGAGCTCGGAGATGGCTTTGCGCATCTCCTCGTTGGCCTGGCGGCGGGCCTTGATGTAGCCATCGAAGGTGCTGCGGCCGAACACCAGATACGGGATAAGCGTCAGGTAGGGTATGAAAAACAACGACAGGGCCCAGGCGATCGAGCCTTGGGCTGTGCGAACGGTCAGCACCGCGTGTATGGCCGCGATCATGCCAAGCGTATGCACCAGTGCAATGGTGTAACCGAAAATATGTGGTCCAAAATAATCCATGGGGGCAGCCCTGCTCCTGAAGATTCAATGCTTAACAGACCATGTTCCGTGCAGAATGTCGCTAATTAATTGGCCCATGAACCGAAGCCGACGGCTGACGTCTAACAGCCACTACTGATCAGGAGTTACTCAATGAACGTTCGTCTGCTGGGTTTGGCCATGGTGTTGGGGGTGGCACTTCCTGTCGCCGCTCAGGCTCAGATGCTTCAGCCAGGTTTGTGGGAGCTGACCACAAGCAACATGAAGGTCGATGACCAGAACATGCCGGACCTGCAATTGATCCTTGGACAGATCCAGAACCAGATCACTCCTGAACAGCGTGCTCAACTGGAGAAGCAGGGCATCTCCATGGGCGGCAAGGGCATTCGCGCCTGCCTGACTCCGGAGCAGGTCAGGACCGACGACATTCCGTTGACCGACCCGCAATCGGGCTGCAAGCAGGAAATCACCGAACGCACCGGTAATCAGTGGAAGTTCCGCTTCAGCTGTCCACGTGCCCAGGGTTCAGGAGTGGCCACATTCCTCAGTGATCGCGAATTCACTACCAAGGTCAACGGTACCTTCAACGCCACCGGTATTCAGCAGAAGGGTAGCCTAGAATCCCGCGCCGTGTGGCTGGGCGGAGATTGCGGCACAGTCAAGCCCAGGGCTTAAAGAAGTCCGGGATTACCTGGCAAGCTCGTTTCAACAATGGGTTGCAGTCATGCATCCGATGTGGGAGCGCGCTTGCTCGCGATGGCATCTGCACCGGCGGCGAATATACCCGGCTGGTTAAACCACTGGCACAGCGCTTCGATCTCCATCCTGCCAAAATTCGCCCCGTTGCGACTACGCACGCTGACAAACCCACCGGCTTCTTCCCTCTCGCCAATCACCACCAGATACGGCACGGTCTGGCTGTGTTCACGGAGCTTGTAGTGGACTTTCTCGTTGCGTAAGTCTGCACTGGCGCGGATGCCGCTTTGACGTAAGGTCTCGGTCACGGACTGGGCATAAGTCGCCTGTCGGTCGTCCATGCTAACGACCATCACTTGCGGTGGAATACGCCAATCCTGTAGTTCCTGGTGGCTGGACCAGCACGTGCCATAGATCCGTTGCTGCAACGTTCCGCTGATGTGATCCAGGGCGAACGCCTGCAATACCCTGGTAGCAGGCACCTGAGGGCCTGTGGTCAGGTAATCGGTGTCCCCGAGACGGTATAAAGACAGGGCCTTGGAGGTCCTTGCCATTTCCTGACGCCGGATTGAATGGTTGGTTGCCGCCAGCGCCTGCATGCGAGCTTCGATCAGCGGCAGATCGACCGGCAGCAACGGCTGCTCGACTACGAATTCGTAGTAAAACCCATCTCCCAATTCCGACCCCGCACGCAGTTGTGCCGTGGGGTGGAGCTGCTTGAGCGCCATGGCCAGCATCAGCGCACAGGAGCGGCGCAGGATCTCCAGGCCATCTGGCTCCCTGGGCGTGACGATACTGACACGAGCATTCGCCTGGATCATGTGTTCGCAGTCAACCAACATCCCATCCACCCGACCTGCTACCGCTGCGCTGGCCAGACCCGAGCCAATGCTCGCAGCCAACTCGTGTACGGTCAGGGGCTGGTCGTATTCACGCAATGAACCGTCGGGCAAGGTGATCTGGATCATGTTGATATTGTTCTCGGCTATTTCGATCACATGCGCTAGCGTCTTAACCATAGAGGCAGTACCGGCCGCTGTCATTTAGACGATTGTCTTGCGCGGTCATCAACAGTGGCCTTCATGCTCAGAACTCGTTCTGCAGGGCTTTGTAGCCACGTACCAGATCGACGTTCGTACGAGCTACATCCTCGGAAAACTCCGAAGCACAGGCACTCACCATTGGAAAACGGCTGAGGTCGGTTTCGGGGCCGATACGGGTGGTAGAGGCCACGTAAAAGGCATCCGGCAAGTTGCGGCCGTCGACCACCGAGTTGTGCCGTACCACGCAGCGGTTACCGACTACACAGTTGAACAGCACGCTGTTGAAACCGATGAAAACTCGATCGCCCACGGTGCACGGGCCATGAACAATCGAGCGGTGGGCGATGGAGGTGAACTCGCCAATCGTCACTGCCACTGCGTTGCATGGGTGTGGATGCAATCAATCATTTTACCTCCCAGTTGAAGGCGCTCTCGGCGATGGCGTCATGGGCATGAAGGCTTTCGGCGTGGACGACACGGATGTGGAAGGCGGTGATGCCCGGGGAGCGTTTCAGGGACAGGTTCAGGCGTCGGGCGGCGTCTTCGCAGAACATCAGGTTCTGACCGTTGGCCAAGGCAAATGCTTGTTCGTCGGCGCGCTTCACTGCTGTTTGTACAGCGGTGCCCAGTGCTTTTTCTGCGTTGTCGATGATCGCAATCAGCGGCAGATCATCCAGAAAGTCATCCAGCCGCAGACGCAGCTTCGCTGTGCTTCGTTGGCTGTGGGGCGTGGCGACAATGCCGTTGGTAGAGCCGAGCCAAACCAGAACATCGGCGTGGTCCAGCGTGCGGTTAGCAAAATCATCGACAAATTTCTGCTGGATCAATTGACGCGATAGCGCTGCGGAACATGGGCAAGTTGAGGAATAAGGCACATCGATTTTTAGTTCCACGTGGAACATCGGGTATTTCAAATGCGCTTCGATGCTAACCGGATAGCTTTTCCAGCCGCTCAATGGACTGATCAATGCCGGTCTTTTCAGCAGCACTTGCATGTGAATTTTTAAGTGAGCTGCGTTGGATAGGCCTTCGTGGCTTTCAAGAAAGTTCTGCAGAACGCGCCGCAATGAAGCTGGAGACAGGCTTTCGTGCTCGAGCCCTTCCAAGGCCAGGTACAGCCGAGACATATGAATGCCGCGCGCGTTTCCATCATCCAGGCTGACACCGGCATCGACGCTCGCGTTTAGGCGCTGGCCATCGAACAACACGGGTAGAGCAATACCGCACATGCCCACCCACTCCAGCGGTATGGTTTCGTGTGAGGTTTGCGTGGCGATATCTGGCATAAGCAACGCGTTCATCGGCAGGTCCATCAGAGCAATTGATTGAAATGTTATAGTATATCAATTAGCGTGACGATGCTTTTTTCTCCTGTGAGGAACGTCCTGATGCCCAACCGCCTTCCCGTGACCGTCCTTTCCGGCTTTCTGGGTGCCGGAAAAAGTACACTTCTCAATTACATACTACGTAATCGCGACAATCTTCGAGTCGCCGTAATCGTTAACGATATGAGCGAAATCAACATCGATGGCAGTGAAGTCCAGCGTGATGTCAGCCTGAATCGCGCAGAAGAGAAGCTGGTGGAGATGAGCAATGGCTGTATTTGCTGTACGTTGCGCGAAGACCTGCTCGAGGAAGTGAGCAAACTCGCGAGGGACGGTCGTTTCGACTACCTGTTGATCGAATCTACCGGCATTTCCGAACCTTTACCCGTGGCGGAAACCTTTACCTTTCGCAATGAGGGCGGGCAGAGCCTGGCCGACATCGCCCGTCTCGACACCATGGTCACAGTGGTCGACGGCGTGAACTTCCTGCTCGACTATCAGGCCGCCGAAAGCCTCGCTTCCCGAGGTGAAACCCTCGGTGAAGGCGACGAACGTTCGATCACTGATCTGTTGATCGAGCAGGTCGAGTTTGCCGATGTGATTCTGATCAGCAAGATCGATTTGATCACCCGTTCCGAGCGCCAGGAGCTGATCGCCATACTGGAGCGGCTCAATGCCCAGGCGGAAATCATTCCGATGGTCATGGGTGAAGTTCCGCTGGGGAAAATCCTCGACACTGGTTATTTCGACTTCGACAAAGCCGCTCAGGCACCAGGCTGGCTGCGCGAACTGCACGGCGAACACGTCCCGGAAACCGAGGAGTACGGTATCGCCTCCAGCGCTTACCGAGCGCGCAGGCCGTTCCATCCGCAGCGCTTCTTCAGTTTTATCGATCGCCCGTGGGTGAACGGGAAGCTGTTGCGCTCCAAGGGCTTTTTCTGGCTGGCGAGCAAGCATATGGATGCCGGGAGTTGGTCCCAGGCCGGCGGTTTGATGCGCCACGGTTTTGCCGGGCGCTGGTGGCGTTTCGTACCGAAGGACCAGTGGCCGCAAGACTGGGAGGGTAAAGCCGCCATCATGGAAAACTGGACTGAGGCCAGCGGTGATTGCCGCCAGGAGCTAGTGTTTATCGGTCAAAACATCGACTTCGCGCAACTCAGTACCGAGCTCGACGAATGCCTGCTGACGGACGATGAAATGGTCCTTGGCGTCGAGGGATGGCGCTTGTTCCCGGATCCGTTCGGCCCCTGGTATGAAGAAGCTGCCTGACGCCTGCAGTGATTATCGGGCATATTGGCGATCAGCCAGATAACCCTCAGAAATCACCAGACATGCTGCAGAACATTCCCACCCACGTCATTGCCGGTCCGTTGGGCGCCGGCAAGACCAGTCTGATCAAACATCTGATGGCTCAACGTCCTGACGGCGAGCGCTGGGCGGTGTTGATCAATGAGTTCGGCCAGATCGGCCTCGACGCTGCGCTACTTGCCCAGGACGACGACGGTATCGCCTTGGGTGAAGTGGCTGGCGGCTGCTTGTGTTGCGTAAACGGCGCGCCATTTCAGATCGGCCTGGGGCGATTGTTGCGCAAGGCGAAGCCGGATCGGCTGTTCATCGAACCTTCGGGGTTGGGGCATCCTGCGCAGTTGCTCAGGCAATTGAGCGAGGCGCCGTGGCAAGGGGTGTTGGCCGTACAACCTTGCGTGCTGGTGCTGGATGCTCAGGCACTCGCGTCCGGCAGGCCGTTGCCGGATGCGCAGCAGGAGGCACTGCACACGGCAGGGCTCCTGGTGCTGAACAAGTCTGAAAATCTCGATGATGACAGTCGCCGGCGGATCGCCGCACAGCTGCCATTGCGACCCTTGTATTGGGCGCAGCAAGCAGCATTGCCTTTAGTTGAGTTGCCGGGACTTGCCGCTCAGGCGGTAGCCGGTGTGGATAACTTCATCGCACTCAAAGGATTGGCGCAGATGCCGGCCGTCTGGATCGATCCCGAACTACCGATTTGCCTGAGTCAGGAGCAGGAAAACAGTTGGAGCATCGGTTGGCGCTGGCATCCGAGCCAGGTTTTCGACACTGCGCTCACCGATCAGTGGCTGGCAGGTTTTGCCTGGAGGCGGGCGAAGCTGGTTATCCGCAGTGCAGAGAAGTGGGTGTCGGCGAACGCGTTGGATAACTCGGCGCTGGACTGGCAGCCCAGTGAATGGCGGCAGGACTCTCGCATCGAGTTGATTTTCAGCGAACCGCAGAATATCGAAGAGCTGCAGCGTGGACTGGCGGGTTGCCGCTAAAAATTGAATTGAAGGCTCAAGGCTTCCACTTGGAATGTTCCTGACGCCACTGGCTCAACTCGATCACTTCGGCACGAGGTTTCACTACATCGACCACCGTCTCTGGCTCGTCGAATGGTACCGGGTAGGGCGCCAGTTCAATCTGTGCGCTGTGAGCGCCAAACTGGGTGATGGTGCCGTTGTGGCGGGTTTCGCCGGTGACGGTGAACTCGAAGTTGTACACACGGGCCAGGCGTCGGCGACCATTGGCGTCTTTGATAAAACCGATTTTTTTCAGGGCCACGTTGCCATCCAGCAACTCGACCCCGAGTTTGCTGCAATGCTGCTTGACCCGCTCCAGCGCCCGCTCGCGCAAGCCGTGGTTGTGCCACAGCCATGCGCCAGCGGTGGCGAACAGCATCAGCACGAAGATATTTCCAAGGGTCAGCATCAACTGGGTGCTCCAACAAGATAGTGTCAGCTTAACTGCGTCGCCGGTCTGTCGTACAGGCTGTGTTTAGTCGCATACTGCGCGGCTTGAATTTCAATCGTTTTACGGATATCCACCGCATGAAACGTACACCCCATTTGCTCGCTATCCAGTCCCACGTGGTGTTTGGTCACGCTGGCAACAGTGCCGCAGTTTTCCCGATGCAGCGGGTCGGGGTAAATGTCTGGCCGCTCAATACCGTGCAGTTCTCCAACCACACCCAGTACGGCCAGTGGGCCGGTGAGGTGCTGGCACCGCATCAGATTCCTGATCTGGTCGACGGCATTGCGGCGATTGGCGAGCTGGGTAACTGCGATGCAGTGCTCTCCGGTTATCTGGGCAGCGCAGCCCAGGGCCGAGCGATTCTGACGGGTGTGGCGAAGATCAAGTCGATGAACCCCAAGGCACTGTATCTGTGCGATCCGGTGATGGGACACCCGGAGAAGGGTTGCAGCGTACCGGCTGAAGTCAGCGACTTCCTGCTGGAGGAGGCCGCCGCCGTGGCGGATTTCATGTGCCCCAATCAACTGGAGCTCGACAGCTTCTCGGGCCGTAAGCCGCAGTCACTGCTCGATTGCCTGGCAATGGCCCGGGCGCTGCTGGCGCGTGGCCCGAAGGCGGTGCTGGTCAAGCATCTGGACTATCCCGGCAAGTCGACAGAAGTCTTTGAGATGCTGCTGGTGACGGCAGAAGGCAGCTGGCACTTGCAGCGACCGCTGCTGGCGTTCCCGCGTCAGCCGGTGGGTGTCGGCGACCTGACTTCCGGTCTGTTCCTGGCGCGCGTGCTGATTGGCGATAGCCTCGTCGCAGCGTTTGAATTCGCCGCCTCGGCGGTGCACGAAGTCCTGCTGGAAACCCAGGCCTGCGCCAGTTATGAACTGGAGCTGGTGCGGGCTCAGGACCGGATTGCCCATCCGCGAGTGCGGTTTGAGGCGACAGCGATCAGTCTCTGATTCGGGTATGGCGAAACGATCGCCGCCTGCGGCAACTACAGGTTTTGTGTACACCCGTAAATTAACGGTTGTACCGGACTCCTGTAGGAACTGCCGCAGGCTGCGATCTTTTGCTCTTCTACCCAGGCAATTGGATTCGATCCAAAGCCCGGTTCACCGCCAACTCCCCCAGCATGATGACTTGCGCGATTCCCAACAGGGTATTACGACTCGCCCCCACCGTCCGGTCCGCCAGATCCATTGTCATGATATTGGCCGAAGCCAACGATTCACACGCATGGGCCAGGAGGCTTTCGGTACCGAGTTCAGGTTTAACGAAAAACATCGTGCACAGTTTCCGGGGAGTGGCTCGGATATCGGCTGTTGAGGGGATGCGCTCGAATGTTGTTGCGGGATTGTCGTCGGGCGGATTCGGTGTTGGTTTGATCATAAGTGCTTCCTTAAGTAGTAGGACCGCACCATCTCGCGACTAAACGAAGGGGTGGCGGCTGTGCGCAAGTTAGTCGACCGGCAAGGAAAGCAAAAACCGGCGCGCCCGAAGACGCCAAGCGCACAGCCACCATCAAATGCAGGCGTGTACCTGACTGAGGTTGCTCATGCGACCGCTTTAACCTTGCCCGGGCGACTAAACCCGATCACTGGCAATCAGTGACGCGAATCAAGTTACCGAGGGCCCCTAGGGCGCACAAGCCGACGGATTCTGGCGTAACCGTAGGCAACGGCGCAAGGTGATGTAGCTTTCGCGAAGTAACCTCGAAGACGTTTAAACAAGTATCGGTTCGCTCGCAAAAACGCTGCAAATAAAAGCCAAAAAAACCTCGCCACAACCAATCGGCAATTCCGTACAAGACCTGACAGACCTGGCGCGCCGCCATCCCAGACCGATCCTACGTTCCTTCGGGACATTTCCTATTTCTACGATTTCGAGCTTCCAGAAGACTGTCGGACCGTTATCGCTCTGAATTAACCGAGCATGAATCTGATGCCCCGGGACGTGTGCATCTCTCTGGTTGACCCCTTTTGCAAAACAAGGAGCGACATGCAACATGGCCAGTGTTCTTCATCGACTTTTTGGACTCCACAAGTACGACACCACTTCGCGATCTGATGCAGCGCAGGTCTCTGACTTGCCCGAGCCTGATAGCCATTCTTCCCCCGCATCCCCTTTTGCAGAGCCTGCCCCCAGCACACTGCGCCCCGTGGAAAACTGGTGCCATCCGTTCAAGGACATGCGCGATCCGCTCATGCAACTGACTCACCTGGCCAAAGCGGTGGCCGGCTATTACCCACTTGGAAGCGCCGGCATGTGGCACGGCGGTGTTCACTTTGACAAAGGCACCGTCGGAACCCTGCAGCAATCCAGCGTGTTTTGCCTGGCTGACGGGGAAGTGGTGGCTTACCGCATCGATACGCATTCGCCGAGAACCGCCTACTTCGACAAAGATAAAACAGTCGAAAAACCCTTTTCGCGCAACTTCGTGTTGGTTCGCCATCACCTCCAGCCGCCGAAGATTCAAGGCAGTCAGGACATTCCACCGAGCCTGACTTTCTATAGCCTCTACATGCATCTGCAGGATTGGGCGAAGTACCAGCAGGATGCCAACCTCGCCCGCCCGCCATTCTGGCCCGAGCGTGCAACTTTTCGTGTGAAACAGACGGCAAAAGACGCTCGCCCCGGTCGGCCCGAGCAGCTTGGGTTGAATGTTTACAACAGGCGGCATGGCAAGGTCATCGACTTTCTGCCGCGAGGCGCCGAAGTAGCAATCAGTGGCACCGGCGAGTTCCGCAGGTTGGAGAGCAGCCTGGGACCGGCGAAGTTGCTCAAACCGGACGGTTCGATCAAAGGATATGTCGCCGCCCGGTTGCTCATATACCCGGACCGCAAGGAAACTCGCGTGACGAAGGCAGTGAACGTCCGGGCTGAACCGGTGATTGCAGGTTCAGATAACATCCTTTTCGTGTTGCCGGTTGACTCGCAAGTCACGGTCAGTGGGGCTGGCGAGTTTCGCAAGCTCGAACGCATTGATCAGTATGTGCATTTTGACTCACTGGAAGGCGCCATTGAGCCAGTAGAGACCGATCAGATAGTGGTGCTTGATCAGCCTGTTGCAATTAAGGCGGGTGACTTGATCGGCCACCTCGGTCTGTATCAGGACGGCGGCGTAAGTCAGCCGGATGAGAAACTTCACCTGGAAACCTTCAGTGGTGATGACGTCGAGGACTTCATCGATGCCTGTCGGGAGTGGGCCAAACGCCTGCCGGAGAAAGACAAAACCTGGCTGAAACTCCCCATGGGCACGCCCGTCGTGCCCCCAGAAGGAAATGACACGGCTGCGCTATTGCAGGCGTCGAGTAAATCCAGCCCGCGCAGTGCTGCCGATTTGCTGGTCCCCAAAAAGTTGCT
This sequence comes from Pseudomonas sp. PDM31, assembly GCF_019218965.1. Classification (NCBI taxonomy): domain Bacteria; kingdom Pseudomonadati; phylum Pseudomonadota; class Gammaproteobacteria; order Pseudomonadales; family Pseudomonadaceae; genus Pseudomonas; species Pseudomonas sp. PDM31. The sequence continues at coordinate 191,170 of NZ_JAHUWS010000002.1, forward strand.
GGATGGACTGCCGGCAAATCAAAAAAACCACGTGCCCGCGACTTCGACGCGCAAAGCGCGTACCTGGTATTACCTGAAACATTTGCTTCACGACACCGACAACAATCCTCTTGATGGCTGGGTGTGCGATGAGCCGGACGTCACGTGTTGGGTCAGCCCGTGGGCTTGGGAGGGCTACGGCGTCATCGTCGACTACAGCAGACCCAAACACATGCTGGCTTCTTTTCTCAGCACCATCGGCCGCTTAAGCGAGGAGGAACGCGAGCGCTACCGTGCCATTGCCGAAAAAGACGACAAGGGCCCGATGAAAACGCGGTTGTACGAAATCATCGGTCGCAAACCCGACGGCACGCTAACGACTGATGAACTGAAAGCGGCCCTCGAGCGCCCGGCTGATGCGCAGTTGATTTCGCAGATGATCCTTTACAAGGAAAGCGAGTGGTTTCAGCAGCCGAAGATATGGGACGCACTGGATGAGCTGCTTGGCCATAGCGGCTCGACGCCGCACTTGAACTGGATAGCGGAGAAACAGCGGATTGCGCAGATGGGGTGGTGGAGGGAGGTAGCGGAAAAGGTGGGATTGCCTTCGTGGGGGAGTGCTTATCACTTTCATCCGATTGGATTAGCAGCCAGGTTTAATACTGAATGCCCTAACGAGTGTGTAGTGGAAACTTATGAGTTGGAGGGGACGGCAGGACTTCTTGTAGTTTCAAAAGAGTCTTTTCAGTTTATTTTGGACAAGGAAGGATATAGCAAATATCCTTATGTGCCGGCTGGTGCCAGCGGAGTAACTATTGGCTATGGATATGATTTGGGGCAGCAGTCGGCATTTCAAGTTCGTCAAGATCTTTCTCAAATCTATGCTCGGTCAGATATTGAAATTTTAATAGGTGCTATCGGGAGACAAGGGGACCAAGCTAGAAGTATCTTGAGTACCGTAAGCCACATCTCAATTAGCGAGGCGAATTCTATAGCTCTTGCCATAAGAATGAAAAAGCGCTACGCGCAGTTAGTGATTGATGCTTATCCGGGAGTGATGGAACTGCATCCACACTGCCAAGGAGCATTGCTGTCTCTCGTAGTGAATAGAGGGATCTCATTTACTCGACCAACTACTGACTCTCGATTAGAAATGAAACAAATTTACGACGACTTTTTGAGTCGAACTCCCGAGAAAATCCCATCTAGACTGCGTTCAATGAAAAGACTTTGGGAGGGGAAAGCCGGGCTTGGAGGGCTAATAATTCGGCGAGAAGAAGAGGCTCGACTTTTTGAGAGAGGTTTAATATGCGATTGCTGGCACTAACGTTTTGCGCTATTAGTTATTTATGGATTTCGCCAGCTTTTGCTGATGGAAATTGCAATAAAAATAGCTTTGTTACTAAAGATATCTTGCAGTGCGCGGATGTTGCGTACAAGAAAATTGATAAAAAACTTACCGAGCAGTATTCGGCGATGGTTGCAAATTCAGAGTTTTCTCATGAGAATTTGCTTCTGGATAGTGAGCGGGCTTGGATTCAATACAAAGCAGTTCATTGCGAAAATGTTTACGTGTCTGTATCGCCAGGTGAAGAGGCGGAAATTGAAAAAGTGGCGTGCCTCACTTCTTTGACAGTATCAAGAGTGATGGAGTTATTATATTTAGACACGGGCGTTAACGCTGATGGCTTTTATAACGCACTTTCTGTTATGGCGGGAGCTTCTTCTGTGACAAGGGAAAAAATATTTTCGCATATAGAAAATTTGACAAGTTCACCTGAGGAGGCTAGGTACTACAGGAAAAACTGTGAGCTAGTAGGCACTATTCATGCAGAAGAGGAAAGAATCTGTCAGATTCGAATGAAATTTCAAGCGATAGCTCGCTAAGGGCTTTGGAGTGAAAAAGATAACAATTATTCTTATAATTGCGTGCGCCCTAACTCAAACAGAATCTTGGGCGAGAGATCCATACGTGGATATAAATGAAACAATGTGCGTGGAGGGGGGAGGATATTTATATTAGTTGTGCCTTTGATGTCAAACGGAGTCGGCATGATTATATAGGGAAGGCTGCGTCTATTTGTGCAAAGGGGAATGCATCATCCAGATGCTGGATATGGGCAATATCGCTTTGGGAAACCGTCCTATGGCTCCGGTCAGGCAAAAATCGAAATGCAGTTTCCCGAAAGGAGAGTTCCACCAAAAGAAATTTTCACCATCTATACCTCGGTAAATTCTGAAACTATTGGGAGTGCGCTTCGGTTTGTAAGTGGCAAGTATCTCTATTCATTTGAACGTTCGTCAATGTTAGGTTATAAAGTTGTTGTCAGGAAGCAAGACGTGAAGGTATTCAATAAGAGTTGCACCCTTCCTGGTGTAAGCTACTTTGTTGATGGCGCATATGAAGGCATTCGGACGATAGATCTTGGTGAAGAAAATATATCCGAAGAAAACAGATGAATTGACGCGATGTTGTTTCTATGGGCGTAACAAGAGTCATGACTTTCTCTTTCTGGGGTGTGTTCTTCGGCGGTGCGAGCGCAAATGCATCTGAAAATAATTTGTGTGAGTCCGATGAGTTTGTAGCCGCGTCATGCAGCTTGGGCGAGATAAGGAATAGACTTGTATCTTTTTTGTGATAGCGCAGATGCACGAACAATATTTTATCGATTCGGCACCAAGGCACGAATTGAGTTGATAAAAGGTTTTTCAAGTGGAGATCCGGTTTTTCGTTGGACATACGCTGCGACATATACAACATATTTTTGGCGTAGAGTCTCAGAGTAAGCGTGTGTGTTTGGTGTTCCGCACGAAACGCTACGGGTGAAAGCTTTTCTGGAAGTGACAGGCTTGAACGCGGACGTGATGAATCGCACATGTACTGGAAATTTTTATGGAAGAAAACAGTTGTTAGCGAAGCGATAGAAGAGGTAGGTGATGCTGTGGTTAGAGATTCTGGTTATTTTTTTTCACTGAGTGATAGGTAGAAGTTTCATGTTCGATGCAAATAACGGGGGTCGACGCAAGTCTTGGTTTTAACCTGTTCGATCTATTGTTTGTTGAAGATTAATAATTTCTATTGGGGGTGTAGATGGATTTAAGAAGGTTGTGTTTTGAAGTCGGGGTAACTTAATAATGCCAATCAGACTGGATAAAATGCCACCGCTCGCACCGAGCCCCCAGCGACCTCGATTTTTACTTTGGCTTGGTATGTTGCTGTTCTGTTGTTTGCTGGGAACCGGTGGGGCGTTGTTGTTCGGTGGCGAATCGTTACCTCAGAAACCTTCGGATTTCTGGACCTTTGCCTTGGGCATTCCGTTTTTGGCTTGGTGCGTGCTCGGATTCGGACGTTTGCTGTTGTACGTAGGTGAACAAGGCGTCGCCGATGGTTGGGATAGCGCTCGCGAAAAAGACTTGAACCGGAAGGTGCAGCAGGGGCGTCGTTCGCAGCAGGTATTGGGCGTGAGCTTGCAGACTGCTCTTGGAGACCCTGCGGGTGATTCGGAACTACAACTGGAGGCACTAATGAGTGGGGAGCAAGCGCTGAAGTCGCAGGCGTCGAGGGTGGATGGAAAGATACTTCGCCATAGTTGTTTGTCTTGCGATGCAGATGAAAATCCGGAATCCATCTTGCTGAGTATTTGGACGCAGACGCTCGCCGACCTGGCGCTGACCCTGGCGCAGTTGCCTGCCGATCAACCCTTGGCCCTGTTGCTGGATGTCGATACCGGTTTGCCGGAGAAACAGTGGCGCCGTGTTTGGCGACAGGCATGGCGAGAATCCGGCATTCGCCAGCAAACGACTCCAGTTGATGGCCGCGGTCTGACGGCACTGGACCAGTGGCTTGACCAGCGTATCGATGATCGGGCGATGCTGATGGTTGTGGCCGTGCAGTTTGCGCCGCAGCAGCCTGAAGGCACGGCAGAAGTTGCCGTCGGGTTGTTGTTTGGCAACCGTCTGACGCAAGCCACGTTACCGCCGATAGCCTACCTTCACCGACCGGAGCAGGAGCGCAAGCCCCCCTCCGGTGATTTGCTTTACGCTACGCGCCAGGCGCTTGATTGGCTGCCGCCTGAATCGAGATCAGTCCAGCAGGTTTGGCGAGCGGGTATTGATGCTCGCGGGGCGGGCGCCATTGCCAGCGTGATGGTTAAAGTCGGCATGCCAGTGAATGGATCGGGTGTGTACGACATTGATGCAATGCTGGGTCATCCAGGCTGTGCTTCACCCTGGTTGGCCATCGCTGCCGGGACGCAGGCGATTCGGCGTGGTGCCGGGACGCAATTTGTCTTCAGTGGTGGCGCGGCTGCGGCTGGTCTGTGGGGCACGGCGTTGATTCCCGTGTCGCCAGTTTTGAAGCAGGTGTCTTGAGGGTAGGTCTGGCGGGTGGGGTTTATTGGCACCAGATGAGTATCTCGCCGGAAACTGTGCGCAGGAACTGAAAGTCAAAGATCGCAGCCTGCGGCAGCTCAGGGAGCTGCAGCAGGCTGCGAACTTTACTTTAAGCGTCGCCCTTGATCTCCTGATAGCGTTTTTCCAGCTCCTGACGAATCTGCCGGCGCTGTTGAGCCTGGATGAAACGACGCTTGTCTTCGCTGTTCTGCGGTTGCAGCTGTGGTACCAAGGCTGGTTTGCGCAGGTCATCGACCGCGACCATGGTGAAGAAGCAGCTGTTGGTATGGCGCACCGAGCGCTCCCGGATGTTCTCGGTCACCACCTTGATACCCACTTCCATGGACGTGTTGCCGGTGTAGTTGACCGACGCGAGGAAGGTCACCAGTTCGCCGACATGGATCGGCTCGCGAAAAATCACCTGGTCCACCGAAAGGGTCACCACGTAGCGGCCGGCATATCGGCTGGCGCAAGCGTAGGCCACTTCGTCGAGGTACTTGAGCAGGGTACCGCCGTGCACATTGCCAGAGAAGTTGGCCATGTCGGGGGTCATCAATACCGTCATCGACAGCTGGGCGTTTCCGGGTTCCATAACGTTCTCACGGATCAGGGCAAGGTTTGAGGGACGCACCTCTGCGGGTGCCTCGGCGGTTTTTTCAAACCATCAGTTATCGGGACGCCGGGTGTCTGGTCGCCGTCACGCCGGATCGATCTGTTTCCATATATTGCATCGCCTTTTTGCCACAAGTCGCGGTGTTACGCTGCGAAAAGCCATTTTTTCCAATGGCTATTCTTGCGCGCAGTAATGTCATCAAGGAGCCACACGCCATGCATGCCATCAGTTTCATTCAGGATCTGGCAGTGATCATGTTGATCGCAGGTGTGGTGACCGTGGTGTTTCACCGACTCAAGCAGCCGGTGGTGCTGGGTTATATCGTCGCCGGCTTCATCATCGGCCCGCACACCCCGCCGTTCGGCCTGATCCACGACGAAGAAACGATCAAGACCCTGGCGGAACTCGGGGTGATTTTCCTGATGTTCTGCCTGGGGCTGGAGTTCAGCTTGCGCAAGCTGTTCAAGGTGGGTGCCACGGCATTCATCGCGGCGTTCCTGGAAATCGTGCTGATGATCTGGATCGGCTACGAGATCGGCCGCTGGTTTGACTGGAACACCATGGATTCACTGTTTCTCGGCGCGATCCTGGCAATCTCCTCGACCACCATCATCGTCAAGGCACTCAACGATCTCAAACTGAAAAACGAGCGTTTTGCGCAGCTGATTTTCGGCGTGCTGATTGTTGAAGACATACTCGGCATCGGCATCATCGCCTTGCTTTCAAGCATCGCGGTCAGCGGTACGGTCAGTTCCGGCGAGGTGTTCTCGACCGTCGGCAAACTTTCGTTGTTCATGATTGTAGCCCTGGTCATTGGCATCCTGCTGGTGCCGCGCCTGTTAGCCTATGTGGCCAAATTCGAAAGCAATGAAATGTTGCTGATCACGGTACTGGGACTGTGTTTCGGTTTTTGCCTGCTGGTGGTCAAGCTCGAGTACAGCATGGTGCTTGGCGCGTTCCTGATCGGGGCGATCATGGCCGAGTCCCGGCAGTTGCTGAAAATAGAACGCTTGATCGAGCCGGTTCGCGACCTGTTCAGCGCCATTTTTTTCGTTGCCATCGGTTTGATGCTCGACCCACAGATCCTGTTGCAGTACGCCTGGCCAATCGCGGTGATCACCGTAGCGGTGGTCCTTGGCAAGATGCTGTCCTGTGGTCTCGGTGCGTTTATCGCCGGCAATGATGGCCGCACTTCGCTGCGCGTCGGTATGGGCTTGTCGCAGATTGGCGAGTTTTCTTTCATCATCGCTGCGCTGGGCATGACCCTGCAGGTCACCAGCAGCTTTCTGTATCCGGTGGCCGTGGCGGTTTCGGTCATTACAACGTTGCTGACGCCCTATCTGATCCGCGCGGCCGATCCATTGTCGATCAAGTTGGCGGGGATCGTGCCTGAACGCCTGGGGCGGGTGCTGGGGATGTATGGCGAATGGCTGCGCAGCATCCAGCCCCAAGGCGAGGGAGCGCTGCTGGCGTCGATGATCCGGCGGATTTTGCTGCAGGTAGGGGTCAATCTGGCGCTGGTGATCGCGATCTTTTTCTCCGGTGCGTACTTCGCCGAACGCATGTCGGCTTATCTGCAAGACTGGATCGCTGATCCAAGCTGGCAGAAAGCGTTGATCTGGGGAGGCGCGCTGTTGTTGTCGCTGCCATTCCTTATCGCTGCGTATCGCAAGCTCAAGGCGCTGTCGATGCTGTTGGCGGAAATGGGCGTGAAACCCGAGATGGCGGGGCGACATACCCAGCGGGTGCGTCGGGTAATTGCCGAGGTGATCCCGATCCTGTCGCTGTTGGTGATTTTCCTGCTGCTGGCAGCCTTGTCGGCCAGTATTTTGCCGACCAACAAGTTGCTGGTGCTCATTGCCATAGTCGCGGCCACCGTAGCGGCGGTGCTATGGCGCTGGTTCATCCGCGTGCACACGCGGATGCAGGTGGCGCTGCTGGACACCCTCGACAACCACAAGGAGTCGTCCGGGCATTGACCACCTGGAGTGTGGTCTGACTCAGCTCTCGAGCCAGACGTCCCGCGCCCAGTGCCACACCGATTCCCAGGTTTCCTCGGTAATCAGCTCTTCTTCGGCGGACCAGAGCACGACGGTGCCGTCTTCTTCAACGCAGTAATAGTCGTCGCCGTCCTGGCAAATCGGGATCAGGCTGCGATCGACGCCTGCGTCCCAGGCGTTGGCGGCCACATCCGGCAGATAGGTGTGGGATTGCGGGTCGGTAACAGTCACTGGCTCCAGGCTGCCGTAGACTACGTCGCTAACGGTCAGCAGAAACTCTCTGAAGACGAATGGAATGTCGATGAACAGTTGTTCTTCGATTTCGACCAGCAGATCTTCGTCGGGCAACTCCAAGGGGACCGGTACCGGCTCGTTGGCTTCACGCAGTTGTTCGATGATTTCTTCCACGTCCGGGATCCTCTTGCTTGTATGGCGCGGTTTATATGGGGCGGTTTATACAGTAGCTCGCTATAGATGCAACCGCGAAATAGAAAACCCCGGCAAGCCGGGGTTTTTATTTACAGCGGATGAGGCGCGGAAGGTTATCAGCCGTTCTGGCGGATACCCGCGACCAGCCAAGGCTGGTTTTCGCCCTGTGCACGCTCCATGTTCCAGCTTTCGCTGAACACTTCGCCCTGGTCGAAACGCGAGGTTTTCGACACGCCGTTGAAGGTCAGGGTGGCGATGGTCTTGTCGGCGCGGTCATCCACACCGTCCAGCTGCACATTGAGGTTATCAATGTAGGTGGACTGGAAGCCGTCGCCCAGGTCAGCACGCTCGCGCTTGAGGAACTCAAGCATTTGCGGGGTCACGAACTCGGCGATCTTGTCCATTTCGTTGGCGTCCCAGTGTTGTTGCAGGGACTGGAAGTGGTTGCGCGCGGCTTCGATGAAGCTGCGTTCATTGAACCAGGCTGGAGCATTGATGACTGGACGAGCAGCAACAGGTGCTGCCGAACCGCCGAAGATCGAACCACCAGCAGGCTTCTGTTCGAAGACTTCACGCTGCATTGGCGCGTGACCGGCCGGGGCGTAATGCGCCTGCTGCTTGCGACGACGGGCAGCGATGAAGCGGAAGACCAGGAAGGCGATGACCGCCATGATCAGGATGTCGAAGATCTGCATGCCCTGGAAGCCGTCGCCCATGAACATGGAGGCCAGCAGGCCACCGGCGGCGATACCGGCCAGGGGGCCGAGCCAGCGCGAAGCGCCACCGGCCTTGGCGGCGGCGCCAGCGGCACCGGCAGCACCAGCGGTCGCCGCAGCGCCGCCCATGCCTGGAGAAGAAGGAGCCATCTGGCTGGTCTGGTGCGTCGGCGCAGCGCCGGCGCTCTTGCCACCACCGAAGCGCTTGGCGGCATTGACGTCGAGACTCATCGTCAGGCCGATGCACAACGCCATGGCGATGCTAAGAAAACGTTTCATATAGGGAATTCCCATTTGTGGAAGGCACGCGCGCCATGTTGCACAGCTGAAGTGTTACTGGCTAGCGGCAGAGTGTTTCGGGCTTTTGCCTGACAGGTAATATTCAGCTTGTGTCAGTGCAATAGGACCTGTTGCCTTTGGACTGTCAGATGAGTGGACGAGTTCTGTAGGAAGTCTCGTGTGGCGAGGGGGCTTGCCCCCGTCGGGGTCGCGAAGCGGCGCCAAAATAGTAGTCTGGGTCTACTGCGTAGCCCAACGGGGGCAAGCCCCCTCGCCACAGGCGAGCCCCCCCGGCACAACAAAACCCTTCACTACACAAGCTCTACTCCCACAGGAAAGAGCCTTTAAATGGCCTCCAGCTTCGCGTAGCCCAGCATCAGCCACTTGCTGCCTTCGCTGAAATTCACCTGCACCCGGGCCTGAGCACCGGCCCCCTCGAAGTTGAGGATCACGCCGTCGCCAAATATCGAATGACGTACGGTCTGGCCCAGGCTAAACCCGGTTTCTGGAATCTCGCTGCCACTGAACAGGTTGCTGCCGCTCATCGATTGATTGCCACCGAACGGACGGCTGACGCTATTGGACAGCCGCACTTCCTGAATCAGGCCTTTCGGAACTTCGCGTACGAAACGCGACACCTTGTTGTAGGTCTCGCTGCCGTAAAGGCGTCGGGTTTCAGCGTAGGTCATCACCAGGTTCTGCATGGCACGGGTGATGCCGACATAGGCAAGGCGACGCTCTTCCTCAAGACGGCCGGGCTCTTCCAGGCTCATTTTGTGCGGAAACAGGCCTTCTTCCATGCCCACCAGGAACACGTAAGGGAATTCCAGGCCCTTGGCGCTGTGCAGGGTCATCAACTGAATGCTGTCTTCGTGTTCGTCGGCCTGGGTGTCACCGGCCTCCAGCGACGCGTGGCCGAGGAAGGCCGCCAGCGGCGTCAGGTCCTCGTCTTCTTCGCTGTTTTCGAAGTTGCGGGCGGCGCTGACCAGTTCCTCAAGGTTTTCTACCCGGGCCTGGCCTTTCTCGCCTTTTTCCGCTTCGTGGTAGGCGATCAGCCCCGACTGCTCGATAACTGTCTGGGTCATCAGGTGCAGCGGCATTTCCATGCACTTGGCGGCGAGATTTTCGATCAGTTCGATAAACGCACCGAGAGCACCGGCAGCGCGGCCGGTCAGGCCTTTGTTGGCGACCAGTTGGCGCATCGCTTCCCACATCGACACATCGCTGTGGCGCGCATGATCACGAATCGCTTCGACGGTTTTCTCACCGATACCACGGGCGGGAACGTTGATCACCCGCTCCAGCGCGGCATCGTTGCCGCGACCTTCGAGCAAACGCAGGTAAGCCATGGCGTTCTTGATTTCTGCACGCTCGAAGAAGCGTTGCCCGCCATAAATGCGGTACGGAATGCGCTCGCGCAGCAAGGCTTCTTCCAGAACGCGCGATTGGGCGTTGGAGCGGTACAGGATCGCGATATCGCTGCGAGACAGGCCGGTTTTCAGCGCACTTTCGATGGTTTCCACAACATAGCGAGCTTCGTCGTGCTCGTTGAAAGCGGCATACAGGTTGATCGCTTCGCCGTCACCGCCATCGGTCCACAATTCTTTACCCAAGCGTCCGGTGTTGTTGGCGATCAGGGCGTTGGCGGCTTTCAGGATGCCGGCAGTGGAGCGGTAGTTCTGCTCCAGGCGAATGGTCTCGGCGTCCGGGAAATCTTCGGAGTACTGGTAGATGTTTTCGATTTTCGCGCCACGCCAGCCGTAGATCGACTGGTCGTCGTCACCGACCACCATCAGGCTGTCGCCACCTTTGGCCAGCAGGCGCAACCAGGCGTACTGCACGGCGTTGGTGTCCTGGAACTCATCCACCAGAATGTGCCGGAAGCGCTTCTGATAATGCGCCAGCAGGCCCGGGTGGTCGCGCCACAGGTCGAGGGCACGCAGCAGCAGTTCGGAGAAGTCGATCACGCCCGCGCGCAGGCAGGCGGCCTCGTAGGCTTCATAAATGCCGCGCATGGTCGCCAGGAACAGGTCGCCGCTGGCTTGAATGTGTTGCGGGCGCAGACCTTCGTCCTTTTGCCCGTTGATGAACCACTGTGCCTGGCGGGCCGGCCAGCGTTGTTCATCGAGGCCAAGCTCGCGGATCACCCGCTTGACCAGCCGTTGCTGGTCGTCACTGTCGAGAATCTGGAAAGTCTGGCTCAGGCCGGCTTCCTGCCAGTGCGCCCGCAGCAAGCGGTGCGCCAGGCCGTGGAAGGTGCCGACCCACATACCGGCCGGGTTGATACCCATCAACTGCTCGATGCGATGACGCATCTCGGCAGCGGCCTTGTTGGTGAAGGTCACCGACAGGACGGAGTGGGGCGAGGCGTTTTCGACCTGGATCAACCAGGCGATACGGTGCACCAGCACTCGGGTTTTACCGGAGCCAGCACCGGCCAGGACCAACTGACGACCCACGGGGGCCGCTACGGCCTGACGTTGGGCATCGTTGAGGGAGTTCAGCAAAAGGGAGAGATCATCGCGCATCGGGGCATTCTAGGGGGCGGCGTCACACCGGGCAAACACCGCTTTGCTTTAATCGATGAATGTCAGGTGAATGACGACCGGTCGGTCATCGCCTGCAGGCGTTGCCGGGCGTGCTCGTGCTGTTTTCAGGCCGGCATCGGCGACCAAAAGTTTTGGCGAATATTTGATCAGTAGCTGTTTGGTCCACGGGCTTGCTTGTGTATGCTCCGTCGACGTTTCGGGCTCATGCTCATTAATATAAGAACAAGAACATCGCCTATGACCCTCAGCTCTGACCTGTCGGGCCCTACTGTGGAGCCCCGGGTTATCCGCAAACTGTACGCCATGGAAATGGCGGTCGAGCGCACGCGCCTGCTGTATCAAGGTTCTTTGCTACCCACGTTGTTCATGCTGATCAATGGCCTGGTGTGTGCCGGATTGCTCTGGAGTCCACAGCGCCACTTCCTGGTGAGTGTCTGGCTGATCTGGTTGTTATCACTGGTGGCATTGCGAGTGATTCAGGTCGCCGCCTTTGATTCGGCGATTCCTGATCGTCAGGCCCATCCGGTCTGGGGTCGCATGTTTCTGCTGGGCTCGGGGCTTACCGGGCTGACTTTGGCCGGCGCGGGTATTGCCCTGGCGCCCGCTGACAATTTCATTCAGCAAGCCTGGGTGTTCGGTCTGATCGGTGCCGCTGCACTTTCGGCCAGTGTTGCCTACGCGGTCAGCCTGCCGGCCTTCCTGTCTTTTACCTTGCCCTGCCTGCTGCCCGCCATTGCCTATATGTTTTGGTTGGCGGACGAACAACAGCAGGGTTGGGGGTGGTTCGGCCTGATCCTCCTGGGCGCGTTGAGTGTGGTTGCCTGGCAGGTCAATCGCTTGATCGATCGCGGCCTGTTGCGGCGCTTTCAGAATCAGGCGCTGATCGAGCATCTGCAGCAGGCCCAAAGCAGCAGTGAGCAACTCAACAACAAACTCGCCAGTGAGATTGACCAGCGCCGTCGCGCCGAAGACGAACTGCGGCAGATTCAGATCGAACTGGAAAGCCGCGTTGCCCAGCGCAGCCTGGAACTGGATGCCGCCAACCAGGCCCTGAGCAAGAGCGAGGCGCGTCTGGCGCTGGCGCTCAAAGCCAGCGAACTGGGGCTGTGGGACTGGAACCTGCAGACCGATGAAGTGCATCACAGCCACATCCAGGAATTATTTGGCCTGGAACCTGAGTATGTGACAGCGATGCTGCGCCATCTCAAGCCCCGCCTGCACCCTGAAGATCTACCGGTGCTACGCCGGGCAATGATCGATCATTTGAAAGGGCGCACCGAGGACTACCAGGTCGAATACCGCGTGCGTCATCGCGATGACCGCTGGGTGTGGATCGAGGACCGCGGCCGGGCCGTCGAACGCAGCAAGAATGGCCGGGTGACCCGCATGGTCGGCACCCGTCGTGACATCAGCGTCGGCAAGGCGCTGGAAGAGCAGCAGCAACTGGCGGCGACGGTATTCGAGGCGGCCAGCGAAGGCATAGTCATTTTCGACCCGGATTACGCATTGATAGCAGTCAACCAGGCTTTCTGTCGCGTGACCGGCTATGACATCGGGGAACTGCTCGGGCGTAATGTGGCCGAGTTGCCTTGCAGCCGGGATGCCCGCCGGCACTACGCAGCGATTCATCAAACGTTGGAGCAACATGGCAGCTGGCAAGGCGAACTGGTGGAAACCCGCAAGAATGGCGAGATGTATCCGCAATGGTTGCACCTGAGTGCTGTGCGTGACTCCCGGGGAAATGTCAGCCACGTTGTCGGCTTCTTCGCCGATCTGTCGGCGCGACGCGAATCCGAAGAGCGCATGCGCTATCTGACCCATTACGACGAACTGACCGGCCTGGCCAATCGCTCCCTGTTTCGCGAACGCCTGAACGAAGCACACCAGCGCGTGCGTCAGGGTGGTTATCGCAGCCTGGCGCTGCTGCACATCAATCTGGATCGTTTCAAACTGCTCAACGACAGCCTCGGCCACGATATCGCCGACCGGTTATTGCAGAAAATGGCCCGGCGGTTGGTGAACGCGCTGCCGGAGGCGGATACCATCGCTCGTCTTTCCGGCGACGAGTTTGCGGTGTTGTTCAACGCCTACGGCAACCTGTCCAGTCTGGCGCGGGTGGCGACCCGATTGGCAGCCAAGTTGCGCGTGCCGGTGACGGTCGACGGGCATGAGCTGGTGATCAGCGTGTCGATGGGCATCAGCCTGTTGCCGGACAACGCCCGGGAAATTTCCGCATTGGTCAGTCAGTCGAACATGGCAATGCAGCACGCCAAACACTTGGGCGGCAATAATTTCCAGTTTTATACCGACAGCCTGCAAGCCAGCACGCTGGAGCGGTTACAGCTGGAAAACCACCTGCGCAAAGCCGTCGAAGAAAAGCAGCTCAAGGTGTTCTACCAACCGAAGTTATGTCTGGCCACCGGTCGGCTGAATGCTGCCGAAGCCTTGGTGCGCTGGGATCACCCGACCATGGGGCAGGTGCCACCGGGGGACTTTATCGGCCTGGCCGAGGAAACCGGGTTGATCGGCCCGATCGGTGAGTTCGTGCTGCGCCAGGCCTGCTGGCAAGCCTGTGAATGGCAACGCCAGGGCCTGGAGCCGATTCGGGTTTCGGTCAATCTGTCAGTCCATCAATTGCGTCAGGGCAAGCTGGTCAGCCTGGTGCGTCAGGTTCTGGAGGAAACCGGGTTGGCGCCGCACCTGCTGGAGCTGGAGTTGACCGAAAGCCAGTTGCTGGACAGCGTCGAGCATATCATCGCGACCTTCCAGCAATTGCGTGATCTTGGAGTGCAGCTGGCGATTGACGATTTCGGCACTGGTTACTCATCCTTGAGTTACCTCAAGCGTATTCCAGTGGACTACGTGAAGATCGATCAGGCGTTTATCCGCGGGCTGGGGGAGGGCACGGAGGATGCGGCCATCACCCGGGCGATCATTGCCATGGCCCATGGTCTGTCGTTGAAGGTCGTGGCTGAAGGGGTGGAGCGGCAGGAGCAGCTTGAATTCCTGCGCGGTGAACGCTGTGACGAAGTGCAGGGCTACCTGATCAGCCGGCCGATCGAGGCGCAAGGTTTGGCGCAGCTGCTTAAGGATCAACACCAGGTGAATGAGGGCGCAGGTCGAAACTGATCTTGCGCCAGACGCGGTGACAGCCGAGCGGGAGCCACAGCACCACGCCTGATCTGAATGGGCTGGCCTTGAACTCATGCGCGGATAATGCGTTTTTAGCGCTACATGAGACGCACGCACCTGTAATCGAGGGATCTGGTTACGCATTGAGCAGGCAAAAAGCCGATTCATGTAGTATAACTACAAGCATGCTACATCCCCGGCGCCTGCCCACCACAAAGAGTCCAGCCCTTTGAATCTGCTGCAACACATCGCCCAGTCTCGACACCTGTTACGCAAGTCGGAGCTCAAGGTCGCCGACCATGTGCTGCTCGATCCTGCGGCCGTGATGCACAGCTCCATGGCCGACCTGGCCCACAGCGTGGGTATCAGTGAGCCGACCATCGTGCGTTTCTGCCGTGCCATTGGTTGTTCCGGGTTCCAGGACTTGAAGCTGAAACTGGCCCAGAGCCTGGCAGCGGGTGCGAGCTTCGGGCAGTTCGCAATCCATGAAGACGATTCGGTCGCTGACTACAGCCTGAAAATCTTCGACACTACTTTGCATACGCTGATGGAGGTTCGCGAGAAGCTCGATCCGGTGGAATTGCAGAGGGCTGTGACGCTGATGTCCCAGGCCCAGCGTGTCGAGTTCTACGGTTTCGGCGCCTCGGGTGCCGTCGCGGCGGACGCCCAGCACAAGTTTTTCCGTCTGCTGCTGACTGCGGCGGCGTATTCCGACCCGCACATGCAGGCGATGTCGGCGGTGACGTTGAAGCCGAGCGATGTGGCAATCTGCATTTCCCAGTCCGGGCGTTCCAAGGACCTGTTGATCACGGCCAACCTGGTGCGTGAGAGCGGCGCCTCATTGATCACCCTGTGCCCAAGCCAGACACCATTGGCCGAACTGTCGACGGTTAACCTGGCAATCGATGTGCATGAAGACACTGAAATTTATACACCGCTGACTTCGCGTATCGCCCACCTGGTGGTGATCGACGTGTTGGCAATGGGTGTGGCCATGGCCCGTGGGCCGAGCCTGGTCAATCACCTCAAGAGCGTCAAGCGCAGCCTGCGCAGCTTGCGGTTGTCGCCCAAGTCGGTGAAGGCGCTGGACGACTGACCTGTGGCGAGGGGGCTCGGCGTTCCGACAAGCCCCCTCGCCACAGGGCGCCCAACAATTGTTCATCGCTTTGTAACCATCGAGCCGCCAAACCGTCATCCCCCGCGCCTATCTTGAAACTCCCGTACTCGTCTTGGGAGACTCGAAATGGCCCTGCCTTACGAAGAACGCAACAGCGCAGTCAAAACCCGCCGCCAGCAAGAAGATCAGCGCCGCATGGAGTTTCGCCGCGCTATCGAAGATCGCTGCGAACGCCGGCAGCTTCTGGCCGAAATCGGTGAATTTCCCGAAGGTCTGGAGCTCAATTTCTGGCAGGCAACCCCCGTGACTTCCCGTCGAAACGCTCAACCAGCGCGCTGATCTGAATACGTTCGCTACGGATGAACGCAAGGAATGCGTGAGCCACCGGTGACAGGCGTTTCGCCTTGGCCTGCACCAGGCACCAGCTGCGATACAACGGCAGCTCTTCAATCGGTAGTTCGATCAGCCCACCAGTTGCCAACTCAAGGTTCAGGGCGTGACGCGTCAACAGCGCAACGCCCAGACCCGCCAGTACACACTCGCGTTGAGCTTCGGCAGACGAGACTTCCTGGGTCTGATTGAAGTGCACGCGCTTTTCTTTGAAATACTCTTCGCAGGCCATGCGCGTCCCGGAGCCGTGTTCGCGTAACAGCAGCGTGTAAGGCTCCAGATCCTGCAGGCGCAAGGGCCCCGCATGGCACAACGGGTGATCCGGTGGCGCAACGGCGACAATCGGATTATTCAGAAACGGCAGGAATTCCAGCCCCATGTCCTGCGGCACCATGGACATGATCACCAGGTCATCGCGGTTGTCCGATAGGCGCCGGATCACCTGCCCGCGATTGACCACCGTCAGTTGCAGGTTAACTTCCGGATGCTGGCGTTTGAACGCGGCAAACAGGTGTGGCACGAAGTACTTGGCGCTCGATTCCACGGCCAGTTTCAACTGCCCCTGCAGCGAGCCCTGCATGTCCGATAGCTGCATATCGAGGTTTTCCAGGCGCCCGAAAATGTCACGACTGGCCCGCTGTAACGCTTCAGCCGCTTCGGTCATGTAGAGTTTTTTGCCCACGTAATCGAACAAAGGTTGCCCAACCAGTTCCTCAAGTTGACGAATCTGCAAGCTGACAGCGGGTTGTGTGAGTGACATTTCGTCGGCTGCCCGACTGTAGGAACGCAAATCGCAGACTTCGTTGAAAATCTGAAGTTGCCGTAAAGTCATACGCATCAATGACTTACGCATTATTCGAACACTCCCGACACTGGCTGATGGG
This sequence comes from Pseudomonas sp. PDM31, assembly GCF_019218965.1. NCBI lineage: Bacteria > Pseudomonadati > Pseudomonadota > Gammaproteobacteria > Pseudomonadales > Pseudomonadaceae > Pseudomonas > Pseudomonas sp. PDM31. The sequence goes on from NZ_JAHUWS010000002.1 coordinate 207,650, forward strand.
TCAACTATAAGTCTTTACTTATGCATGACCCAATTTTTATTCATTTTGGTTAATCCCTCATGAGCGCTAGTGTGGCGCTGCGACTAAATTGAAACATTTGGTCACGCGTCGACCTGGGTCTAGCAGGTCGTGGGTACCACCGGCTCAAGGGAAACTCCAAGTGATAACAAAGATCCTGATCGCCAACCGTGGTGAGATTGCCGTACGAATCGTACGTGCCTGTGCCGAAATGGGCATTCGCTCGGTCGCGATCTATTCCGACGCCGACCGTCACGCCCTGCACGTTAAACGTGCGGATGAGGCCCACAGCATTGGTGCCGAGCCGTTGGCAGGCTACCTGAACCCGCGCAAGCTGGTGAACCTGGCTGTGGAAACCGGTTGCGACGCACTGCACCCCGGCTATGGCTTCCTTTCGGAAAACGCCGAACTGGCGGAGATCTGCGCCGAACGCGGGATCAAGTTCATTGGGCCGTCGGCCGAGGTCATTCGCCGCATGGGCGACAAGACTGAAGCCCGTCGCAGCATGATCAAGGCCGGTGTGCCGGTAACCCCAGGCACCGAAGGCAATGTCTCCGGCATTGAAGAAGCCCTGACCGAAGGCGATCGCATCGGTTACCCGGTGATGCTCAAGGCCACCTCCGGTGGTGGCGGTCGCGGCATTCGTCGCTGCAACAGTCGCGAAGAGCTGGAACAGGCTTTCCCTCGAGTGATTTCCGAGGCCACCAAGGCCTTCGGTTCGGCGGAAGTGTTCCTGGAAAAGTGCATCGTCAATCCCAAGCATATCGAAGCACAGATTCTCGGTGACAGCTTTGGCAACGTGGTGCACCTGTTCGAGCGTGACTGCTCGATCCAGCGCCGTAACCAGAAGCTGATCGAAATCGCCCCGAGCCCGCAGCTGACCCCGGAACAGCGCGCCTACATCGGCGACCTGTCGGTGCGTGCGGCCAAGGCCGTGGGCTACGAGAACGCCGGCACCGTGGAGTTCCTGCTCGCCGAAGGCGAAGTGTACTTCATGGAAATGAACACCCGGGTGCAGGTGGAACACACCATCACCGAAGAAATCACCGGTATCGACATTGTCCGTGAGCAGATTCGCATCGCCTCCGGCCTGCCACTCTCGGTGAAGCAGGAAGACATCCACCACCGTGGTTTTGCCCTGCAGTTCCGGATCAACGCCGAAGACCCGAAAAACAACTTCCTGCCGAGCTTCGGCAAGATCACTCGCTACTACGCCCCCGGCGGCCCTGGCGTGCGTACCGATACAGCGATCTACACCGGCTACACCATTCCGCCGTTCTACGATTCCATGTGCCTGAAGCTGGTGGTGTGGGCGTTGACCTGGGAAGAGGCGATGGACCGTGGCTTGCGTGCCCTGGACGACATGCGTCTGCAAGGGGTCAAGACCACCGCCGCGTACTACCAGGAAATCCTGCGTAACCCGGAATTCCGTAGTGGCCAGTTCAACACCAGCTTCGTAGAAAGCCACCCTGAACTGACCAACTACTCGATCAAGCGCAAACCCGAAGAGCTGGCCCTGGCCATCGCCGCCGCCATCGCCGCCCACGCAGGCCTGTGAGGAATATAACAATGAGCAAAAAAATCTACGTAACCGACACTATCCTGCGCGACGCCCACCAATCGCTGCTCGCCACCCGCATGCGCACCGAAGACATGCTGCCTATCTGCGACAAGCTCGACAAAGTCGGCTACTGGTCGCTGGAATGCTGGGGCGGCGCGACGTTCGACGCCTGCGTACGTTTCCTGAAAGAAGATCCGTGGGAGCGTCTGCGCCAACTGCGCGCAGCGCTGCCTAACACCCGTCTGCAAATGCTCCTGCGCGGCCAGAACCTGCTGGGCTATCGCCATTACAGCGACGACGTGGTCAAGGCCTTCGTCGCCAAGGCTGCCGTCAACGGCATCGACGTGTTCCGCATCTTCGATGCCATGAACGACGTGCGTAACCTGCGCGTAGCCATCGAAGCGGTGAAAGCCGCCGGCAAGCACGCCCAGGGCACCATTGCCTACACCACCAGCCCGGTGCACACCATCGACGCGTTCGTAGCCCAAGCCAAGCAAATGGAAGCCATGGGTTGCGACTCGGTGGCAATCAAGGACATGGCAGGCCTGCTGACCCCGTACGCCACCGGCGAACTGGTTCGGGCGTTGAAAGCCGAACAGTCGCTGCCAGTGTTCATTCACTCCCATGACACCGCCGGTCTGGCGACCATGTGCCAGCTCAAGGCCATCGAAAACGGCGCCGATCACATCGACACCGCGATCTCCAGCTTCGCCTCGGGTACCAGCCACCCTGGCACCGAGTCGATGGTTGCTGCGCTCAAGGGCACCGAGTTCGACACCGGCCTGAACCTGGAGCTGCTGCAAGAGATCGGCCTGTACTTCTACGCCGTGCGCAAGAAGTACCACCAGTTCGAAAGCGAGTTCACCGCAGTCGACACCCGCGTTCAAGTCAACCAGGTACCGGGTGGGATGATTTCCAACCTGGCCAACCAGTTGAAAGAGCAGGGTGCTCTCAATCGCATGAGCGAAGTGCTGGCAGAAATTCCACGGGTTCGTGAAGACCTCGGCTTCCCGCCGCTGGTAACCCCGACCTCGCAGATCGTCGGCACCCAGGCGTTCTTCAACGTGCTGGCTGGTGAGCGCTACAAGACCATCACCAACGAAGTGAAGCTTTACCTGCAGGGCGGCTACGGCAAGGCCCCGGCCCCGGTGAACGAGCAACTGCGCCGCCAGGCCATCGGCAGCGAAGAAGTGATCGACGTGCGTCCTGCTGACCTGCTCAAGCCGGAAATGGCCAAGCTGCGCGCCGACATCGGTGCCCTGGCCAAGTCTGAAGAAGACGTGTTGACCTACGCCATGTTCCCGGACATCGGTCGCAAGTTCCTCGAAGAGCGTGCTGCCGGCACCCTGACCCCTGAAGTGTTGCTGCCGATTCCGGAAGCAGGCGGCGTGGCCTCGGCCGGCGGCGAAGGCGTACCGACCGAGTTCGTCATCGACGTCCACGGCGAAACTTACCGCGTCGACATCACTGGTGTAGGCGTCAAGGCTGAAGGCAAGCGTCACTTCTACCTGTCCATCGATGGCATGCCGGAAGAAGTGGTGTTCGAGCCACTCAACGAATTCGTCGGCGGTGGCAGCAGCAAGCGCAAGCAAGCCACTGCACCGGGCCACGTCAGCACCACCATGCCGGGCAACATTGTCGATGTGCTGGTCAAGGAAGGCGACACCGTGAAAGCCGGCCAGGCCGTGCTGATCACCGAAGCGATGAAGATGGAAACCGAAGTTCAATCGGCCATCGCCGGCAAAGTCACCGCCATCCACGTGGCCAAGGGCGACCGGGTCAACCCGGGCGAGATCCTGATCGAGATCGAAGGCTGATTTAACAGCCTCGATACAAACGCTTTATACCTCGGGGGAGCATGTGCTCCCCTTTTTTTGTCCGCAATTTGAGAGGCCTTAGCCCCGGCACTCCACCAACCCTTTTACCTGCCCCGACGCCGTCTGGTTCTCATCACTCAACCAGTGCTCGAACCCCGCGCCGATTGCCGGCCATTCCGAGTCGAGAATCGAGTACCACGCCGTGTCGCGATTCTTGCCCTTGACCACCATGTGCTGGCGGAACACGCCTTCAAAACTGAAGCCCAGGCGCTCGGCCGCGTATTTGGAGCGGGCGTTGTCGTTGTTGCATTTCCATTCCAGGCGACGGTAACCCAGGGCAAAGGATTCTTTAGCCAGCAGGTAAACCGCCTCGGTACTCTTCGGCGAGCGCTGCATTGGCGCGCCAAAGGTGACGTGGCCGATTTCGATACGGCCCTGGGCCGGAACGATCGACATCAGGCTGAGAATGCCTTGGACTTCGCCCGTCGCTTTGTCGATCACGCTGAAGAAGTACGGATCACTGTTAGCGGCATGATTGTTCAGCCAATCGTGGAACGCACTGCGCTCGGGGAATGGGCCGTACGGCAAGTAATCCCATAGCTTCGGGTCGGCGCCAGGGCCTTGCAGGGCGTTGAACAAGCCGTCGCCGTGGCGCGCCGGGTCGAGTTTTTCCAGGCGGATGAAACGGCCTTCGATTAGCTGAGTCGCGGGGGCCGGGGCGCCTTTCCAGTCGGCGGGTGAAGTCGTCATGCTGTTCTCCTTGAACCTTAAATGGCTTTGCGAAACTGGATGAAACCGGGGCGCTCGGCGATGCGTTCATAGAGCTGGATCGCGGTAGCGTTGGTTTCGTGGGTCAGCCAATGCACCTTACAGCAACCGTCTGCCTTGGCCGTGGAGTAGACGAACTCAATCAGTTGCCGGCCGACGCCGGTGCCCCGTGTTTCAGGTGTCACCAGCAGGTCCTGCAGGTAGCAGGAGTCCTCGATGCTCCAGTTCGAACGATGGTAGATGAAATGCACCATGCCCACGGCTTTGCCGTCTGCCCAGGCGAGGGCTGCGTGGGTCGGTTCGTTAGGGGCGAGCATGCGCTGCCAGGTGCTTTGGGTGACGGCTTGCGGCAGATCGGTGTTGTAGAAGCGCAGGTACGCCTGCCACAACGGCAGCCAGGCGGCGTAATCGTCGGCGCTGACCTGGCGGATTTCGATCTGAGTCATGTTCATTCCTTGGGCATCAGGTGGGCTACTGCCTGGTCGCGGGCATCAGGGCTGGCACTGAGCCCTTCGCGCACGCCGGCGATGTCTGCACTATTGCGGTTCTGACCGAGTTTGCGTTTGCCTTCCAGGCGCTGGATCGGCAGGGCAAAACCGACGATGGCCTTGAGCATGCCATCGATGTAATCGGCGGGGGCGTCGGCGACTTTCCATGGGCGGGCCTGACCGGCCTCATGACGATCAGTCAGGCTGCTGACCAGATGGAGCAGGCGCTGGGCGTCGGTGAACACTTCGGCAGTGCCATATGCGTGTACAGCGACGTAGTTCCAGGTCGGCACTACTTTGCCGTGCTCGGCCTTGCTCGGATAGAACCCGGGGCTCACGTAAGCGTCCGCTCCGGCAAATATCACCAGCGCCTCGGCACCGTTCTGCAACTCCTTCCATTGCGGGTTAGCTTTGGCGAAGTGACCGTAGAGGGTGCCGTTCGGGCCTTGTTCGGTGTTCAGCAGTAACGGCAAGTGGCTGGCCTGCAGACCTTGCTCACCATGGGTGACCAGCATGGCAAGGCGGGTGCAGTGGATCTGCTGCTGCAGTTCCTGTAAGTCGTCGATGGCAAAAGCTCTGGGTAAGTACATGGAAAGTTTTCCTTGGAGAATGTCTGCATCCTAGGCAGGCTATTGGTCTGTTGTAAGAGCCATTAATGACCAATTTCATAGGTCCATTACCATGTCGGACGTGCCACTTTCGCTATCCTTCAACCCTGCGGGCATTGAACTTGATCGCCGTCAGGGACTGAGCCGCCAGCTTTATCAGGCGCTGCGCCTTCGCGTCCTCGACGGTCGATTGGCCAGCGGTACGCGTCTTCCCGCCAGTCGTGACCTGGCAGCGGCGTTAGCGATTTCGCGCAATAGCGTAGTGCGGGCCTACGACCAGCTGTATGCCGAAGGCTTCATTGAGGGGCGAGTCGGTGACGGTACTTATGTGGCGCAATTACCTCAGGCGGCACTGTCGGCAAAAAAATTATCCACAAAAGTATCCACAGGGTTTTCAACAGGCTTACCCACAGCCTTATCCACAAATTGGCCCGATTTACCTGTGGATCCATCCAGCAAGGTTATCCACAGTGATGCGTTGACTCGCGTCGAAAAGAACCATTTGGCCATGCCCCCAAGTGGTCCGCCCCGTGCATTTCGAGTCGGTGTTCCGGCTTTTGATCTATTCCCTTTTGAGGTCTGGGCCAAGCTGAACGCGGCTTTCTGGCGCAAACCGGATCTGCAGCAACTGTGTTACGGCGATCCGGCCGGCGATGCGCGGCTGCGTGGAATGATTGCCGCCTACTTGCGCAGTTCCCGTGGTATGCAATGCACCGCTGAGCAAATTGTGATCACCAGTGGCGCGCAGCAGGGGATTAGCCTTTGTGCACAGTTGTTGGTGGAGCCGGGCGCTGGGGTGGCGATTGAAAATCCCGGGTATCGGGCAGCCGCTCATGCCTTCGCCGTTGCCGGAGCGCGTTTGCATGGGGTGGCGGTGGACGGCGAGGGAATCGACTGTGGTGAGCTGGCGAGGCTCGGTGATTGCCGGCTGGCGTATGTTACGCCGTCACACCAGTACCCCACAGGCGTGGTCATGAGCCTCGCTCGGCGCCTGGAGCTGCTGGCCTGGGCCGAGCGTAGCCAGGGCTGGATAGTCGAGGATGATTACGATGGCGAGTACCGCTACAGCGGTGCGCCTCTGGCACCTCTGGCGGCGTTGGACCGGCAAGGACGGGTACTTTACGTGGGCACCTTCGGCAAAGTGGCGTTTCCGGCATTACGCCTGGGATATCTGGTGTTGCCTATGGGGCTGGTGGACGCGTTTTCCCGGCGCCGTGCCGTGGACGTACGTCACTCCGAGGTCAGCACCCAGGCGGTGATGGCCGAGTTCATGGCGGCCGGGCATTTCCAGCGGCACGTGCGGCGCATGCGCCGCGCGGCCCTGAGCCGACGCAACACCTTGCTGGCCGGTTGGCCGAAGGATATTCCCGGTGTGGGCAGCCTGCCGACTGTCGCGGCAGGGCTGCATATGACGGTGCCTGTCGAGTCCCGGGCCCGCGAGCAGGAGCTGATCGAGAAAGCTGCGAGTGTCGATGTCGAGATCAATGCCCTCAGCAGTTATTGGCTGCCGGATTCACAAACCCCGCTGGACCTGCGAGCAGGACTGGTCCTGGGGTTTGCGGCAGTGCCTGAAGCCGCGATCAGCGAAGCGCTTGGTCGTCTTCAAAACGTGTGGCGCTGACGATCAATCGCCAGGATTTTTTTATTGCCTGTGGGAGCGAGCTTGCTCGCGCCACAGGTTTTGTGTTCTGTCAGCTCAACTCGCCGCAAAGGTCGAGCTCAACGAGGCGGCGGACTTCTTGCGTTTCAAGCCCTGCACCCAGCAGCGCATGCAGCTTGCCGAACGCGGCCTCACGGGTCATCCCGCCGCCGGACAATACGCCAACGCCACGCAAACGGCTGCCAGCCTCGTACACGTCCAGCTTGACGCCGCCTTCATGGCACTGCGTTACCGCGACCACGACCACGCCGTTGTCCCGCGCACGGCCGAGGCTGGCGAGGAACTCAGGGTTGTCACTGGGTCCGGTGCCACTGCCATAGCACTCGAGAACCAGGCCTTGAATGCCGCTGTTGATCAAGCCATTCACAACTTCGGAACCGACACCGGGAAACAGTGGCAGCACGGCAACATTCGCCAACGGCCGTGGCTGGTTGTAACTCAGTGCGGCGGGAGTCGAAATCGCCTTCTCGCCACCACCCTGACGCGCCAGACGCTTGAACGGATTCCGGCCAAAACTGCGTACTTTCGCGCAGCGCGTCGGATCCAGCAGCTCCCCGTGGAAGTACAGGTGTACGCCCGGCGCCAGGCCCTGGCCCAAGGCAACCAGCGCGCCGCTGAGGTTTTCCCAGGCATCACTGTCAGTTGCGCCGGCAGGAAGCATTGAGCCGGTGAAGCACACGCGGGCCTGCATGCCCAACAACTGAAAACTCATGGCCGCGGCGCTATAGGCCAGGGTGTCGGTGCCGTGCAGGATCAGTACGCTGTCGCAACCTTGTACATCGACGGCGTCGACTACGGCTTCGCGCAGTTGCTGCCAGTAGGTCGGGGTCATGTTGGCGCTGTCGATCAGTGGCGACATCTCGCGAAAGCGCCACTGTGGCACCACCAATTGCGGTTGGCTGTGCAGGTAGTCTCGCATCCGCGCTTCGAAACCGGACGCCGGGGCCAGCCCGTGGGCGCTGGCCTGCATGCCGATGGTGCCACCGGTGTAGAGCACCATGACGTGCTGAGCGGCAGGGTAGGTCGACGAATTCATGGAGGTTCTCCGAGAACAATGACGTCCTGTGGGAGCGAGCAGGCTCGCTCCCACAAGGGATTGCGCACTTTAACCGATCAGCGTTGCGCTGCGGTCACGCCTTGTTGCTCGGCCTGAGCTTGAGCAGCGGCAGGCGGATTGGCCGGCCATGCCTGGCGATCGAGATCCAGATCGGGGAATTTGCTCGAATCGAACACCGGCGTCTTGATCCCGGCAGCGCGCTGGTCATCGTAGTCACGCAGGATGCGCATACCGACCTTGAACAGCAGGAACAGGGCGATCAGGTTGACGAACGCGAGCATGGTCATGGTGATGTCGGCAAAGGCGAACACGGTACCGAGGTTTTCGATGGCACCCCAGAAGATCAGCATCAGTACCAGCGCACGGTAACCCATCAATGCCTTGCGGTTTTCACCGATCATAAAGCGCAGGTTGCTCTCGCCCAGGTAGTAGTTGTAGAGGATCGAGGTGAACACGAACAATGCCAGCGCCACGGAAATGAACATCCGGCCCCAGTCACCGACCACGGCGGCCAGGGAGTTCTGGGTCAGCGCGATGCCGTCACCTTCGAAGCCTGGGGTGTAGAAGCCCGACAGCAGGATCAGCAGCGCGGTGCAGGTGCAGATCACGAAGGTGTCGAGGAACACGCTGAACGCCTGCACCACACCTTGGGCTACCGGATGCTCGACCGACGCGACGGCGGCCACGTTTGGCGCACTGCCGAGACCGGCTTCGTTGGCGAACACGCCGCGCTTCACGCCCATGACGATTGCAGTGCCGATCAGGCCGCCGAAGGCTTGGTCCAGACCGAACGCGCTTTTGACAATGGTCATCAGCATGCCCGGCACCTGGTCGAATTGCAGCACGATCACGTAGATGGTCACGCCGATATACGCCAGGGTTTTCACCGGCACCAGCAGGTCGGCGACCTTGGCGATGCGTTTGATCCCGCCGATGAACACCAGGCCCAGCAGTGCAGCCAGACCTATGCCGGTCCAGGTGGTGTCGAAGCCGAATGCATTGTTCAGCGAATGGGTCACGGCATGGGCTTGCAAGCCGTTGAAGGCGAAGCCGAAGGTCACAAGCAGGAGGAACGCCATGACCATGCCCAGCCAGCGTTTTTGCAGGCCGTGCTGGATGTAATAGGACGGGCCGCCACGGAACTGGCCTTCGGAATCACAGCGCTTGTAGAGCTGGCCGAGGGAGCATTCGAAGAAGCTGCTGGACATACCGACCAGCGCGGTTACCCACATCCAGAACACTGCACCGGGGCCGCCGAGGGTTACGGCGATGCCGACACCGGCGATGTTGCCTGCGCCAACCCGGCCGGCGAGGCTGAGCATCAAGGCCTGGAAGGAACTGAGTTGCCCGGCGCTGCTTTTGAGGCTGTCGCCGAAAACCGTGAACATGTGGAAGAAGTGACGCAGTTGAACGAAACGCGAGCGGATCGTGAAGTAGCTACCGAGCCCGACAATGAGCACGATCAGTACTTTCCCTGAGAGGAAGTCGTTGATGACTTCGAGCATGGAGTATTCCTCGCTGTTTTTTGTGTAGGCAATGTTGGCCGGACAGACACATCGAGTTACTTCCGCTTGCGCTCGGCGCAAACGGCGGGTCGATGTTCGTCCCGGCTTCATATCGCGGGTTTGTTATTAGTTCGGGTTTCGCATGTGACTGGTCTCGCTACCGCCGACCGCTCACGCGAAGAGGGGCGGCACTATACCGATGAGCGTACCGTTCGTCTGCCCTATTGTGGTGCGTCAGGTTTTGCTTGCAGAAAAAAATCAAAAAAAAGGGCCTGCAGAGCGATCTCCAGGCCCTCAAAAGGTGAGAGGTGTCTAGTCCCTCGACCTGGTGAGCGGTGCTACAAGTAACGTGTCAGGTTATGCCTTCAGGGGCACCAGACGCGGAGCAATCATGTTTTCCGGGCGCAGGATGTCGGCGAGCATGGCTTCGTCGAGCAGACCTTCTTCGCGCACCAGTTCCAGCACGCCGCGGCCGCTTTCAAGGGCGATACCGGCGATACGGGTGGCATTTTTGTAGCCGATGTATGGGTTCAGTGCGGTGACCAGGCCGATCGAGTGCTCGACCAGTTCGCGGCAGCGGGCTTCGTTGGCGGTGATGCCGACGATGCAGTGCTCGCGCAGCATGTCCATGGCGCGTTGCAGCAGGCGGATCGAGTCGAAGATCTTGAAAGCGATCAGCGGCTCCATCACGTTCAGTTGCAGCTGGCCGCCTTCGGCCGCCATGGTCAGCGCCAGGTCGTTACCGATGACCTGGAATGCAACCTGGTTCACAGCTTCCGGGATAACCGGGTTGACCTTGCCGGGCATGATCGAGCTGCCTGGCTGACGCGCTGGCAGGTTGATTTCGTTGATGCCGGTGCGTGGGCCGCTGGACAGCAGGCGCAAGTCGTTGCAGATCTTCGAAAGCTTGACCGCGGTGCGCTTGAGCATCCCGGAGAACAGCACGAAGGCGCCCATGTCGGAGGTGGCTTCGATCAGGTCGGCCGCTGGCACCAGCGGTTGACCGCTGATCAGCGCCAGACGCTGTACCGCCAGCGCCTGATAACGCGGGTCGGCGTTGATGCCGGTACCGATCGCGGTGCCGCCCAGGTTCACTTCAGTCAGCAGTTCCGGGGCCAGCGTCTTCAGACGGGCCAGGTCTTCGCCCATGGTGGTGGCGAAGGCACGGAATTCCTGACCGAGGGTCATCGGCACGGCATCTTGCAGTTGGGTACGGCCCATTTTCAGGACGTGATCGAATTCTTTACCCTTGGCCGCGAACGCCTGAATCAGGCTGTCGAGGCTGGCGAGCAGGGTGTCGTGACCCAACAGCAGACCCAGGCGGATGGCCGTCGGGTAGGCGTCGTTGGTCGACTGCGCCATGTTCACGTCATCGTTCGGGTGCAGGTACTGGTACTCGCCTTTCTGGTGACCCATGGTCTCCAGTGCGATGTTGGCGATCACTTCGTTGGCATTCATGTTGGTCGAAGTGCCAGCGCCGCCTTGAATCATGTCCACCACGAATTCTTCGTGGAAGTCGCCGCGGATCAGACGTGCACAGGCTTCGCTGATGGCAGCGTGCTTGGCTTCGCTCAGGTGACCCAGCTCACGGTTGGCGTCAGCGGCGGCCTGTTTAACCATGGCCAGACCGACAACCAGTTTCGGGTAGTGCGAGATCGGAACGCCCGAGAGGCGGAAGTTATTCACCGCTCGCAGGGTCTGGATACCGTAATACGCTTGCGCAGGTACTTCGAGTGCGCCAAGCAGGTCATTTTCTGTGCGGAATGATGCAGCGGAGGACATGATAGAAATCATCTCAATATGGACCCGGTCTGTGCCGGAACGCTGTGAATGCTAGGCTTGTGCAGAATTTTGGGCCAATGCTGTTAAACACTAGCCTATGCACATTCGGCATAATGTCCGTGTGACGCCGTGTTGACGGCGAACGTGTGACCTAAATTGGTGCGTACCCGGGAGGGCGTGATGAATCTGGAAAGCAAATGGCTGGAGGACTTTAGTGCCCTGGCCGCCACCCGCAGCTTCTCCCAGGCAGCCGAGCGGCGCTTCGTGACCCAGCCGGCGTTCAGTCGGCGAATTCGCAGCCTTGAAGCCGCACTGGGGCTGACGCTGGTCAACCGCTCGCGCACGCCGGTGGAGCTGACAGCGGCGGGTCAATTGTTTCTGGTTACCGCGCGCACCGTGGTCGAACAGTTGGGTGAAGTGCTGCGCCATCTCCATCATCTGGAGGGTGGGCAGGGCGAGGTGATGCAGGTCGCCGCCGCACACTCATTGGCGCTGGGTTTTTTCCCGCGCTGGATCGCCCAGTTGCGCAACGAAGGCTTGAACATCGCCACACGCCTGGTGGCGACTAACGTCGGTGACGCCGTGCATGCATTGCGCGAAGGCGGCTGCGATCTGATGCTGGCGTTCTACGACCCGGACGCGGCGCTGCAGATGGACCCGGAAATCTTCCCGTCGCTGCACCTTGGCCATACCGAGATGTTGCCAGTCTGCGCGGCGGACGCGCAGGGCCAGCCGCTGTTCGATCTGGAAGGCGAGGGCAGCGTGCCACTCCTGGCCTATAGCGCCGGGGCTTTTCTTGGTCGTTCGGTGAACATGCTGTTGCGTCAACGGGCGTTGCGTTTCACTACTGTCTACGAAACCGCCATGGCTGACAGCCTGAAAAGCATGGCCCTGGAAGGGTTGGGTATCGCCTGGGTGCCGCAATTGAGTGTGCGCGCCGAACTGGCGCGCGGTGAGTTGGTGGTCTGTGGCGGGCCGCAATGGCATGTGCCGCTGGAGATTCGCCTGTATCGCTGTGCGCTGGTGCGCAAGGCCAATGTCCGGTTGTTGTGGCGCAAGCTTGAAGGCGGTGCGGCAAGCGCCAGCGTTTAGGCCGGTATCGGCAGAAGCGTTTACTTTGCTCCTGTCGTTAATGGGAGCGATGACGTCAATCTTTCTTGGCCAGGTAGTTCTTGATGTTTTGTCGGTTGGCGGGGCTGAAGGCGTAGGCATTGGATCTGATAATGTCTCGCTCTGGGATCATATAGGTTTCGGCCCACCAGCCGTTGTACTGAACTTGCGAGTCCTCATGTTTGGCTCCCAGTAAGTGACCAATTTCATGGCCTACTGTCGAATAGGAGGCCAGTGATGCGATGGCAAATGTTCCGGCGTTGGTTGGGGCCCAAACAAGTGCGACTCCTGCTTCTCTAGCATTCAACATATCATTTGTAACCAAAATGACTTTGGTCAAAAGATCTGTATCAAAACCCTCTTTTCTCATTTCAACCAGATATTCATGACCCAGAGCTTCCCAGCGCCGCAGGGTCTTCGTTGTATCTTCGCCTTTGTAATCGAAGTTGCTGTAAGGCTTGCCGCCGCTGAAAACGACGTGGACTTTTCGCTCGGTGAAGCTTTCCAGCTCTCTTACGAGAGGTTGGAAGTAGTCGGCATAAATCGTTTTGCTCGTTGATTTCGGAACGTCATCATGAACGATGGCGAAAATGGTAATGGCGTTTTTTGTCTGCGGTATCGAAGTCATCCCTGAGTCCTTTCTGAATTACTTCTTGAGTAAGGCTAAAATAAATAGCTATTGGAATATCGGGGCTGAAAAACATTAATGGTCCTCAGCGATAGTCAAACTAACCAAGACGTATTGGTTTCGCGACTCCAGGTATATTTCTTGCTGTTGCATGACGTCGAAGCCCTATGCAGATTCAACTTTCAAAGAATTGATTGGTGTAGAGAATCGCGCATTCGAGTAATTGAATTGCCCTCTAGGGTTGGGCTATTTCGGCTGACCTGCGAGTCAATAAATTCACCGGCTTGCGGCAAATGACAGATGGTCGCACTGGGGGCTGTTTATCTGCTTCATTGAGGTATACTGCGCGGCCTTCGGCCGGTTACGACCGGCCATTTTTCGTACAATCAAGCCACGCATTCTGCGTGGCTTGTTGTTTTTGACGCGCCTGCGGGCGCCCAGAGAGAAGAGGCACGACGATGAGTGCACTGGTTGGCGTGATCATGGGCTCCAAGTCCGATTGGTCCACCCTTAGCCACACCGCCGATATGCTGGAAAAGCTCGGCATCCCTTACGAGGTGAAAGTGGTTTCTGCCCACCGCACCCCGGACCTGCTGTTCCAGTACGCCGAAGAGGCCGAAGCGCGAGGCATCGAGGTGATCATCGCTGGTGCCGGTGGCGCAGCCCACTTGCCTGGCATGTGTGCGGCCAAGACCCACTTGCCGGTACTGGGCGTACCGGTACAGTCGGCGATGCTCTCGGGCGTCGACTCGCTGCTCTCTATCGTACAGATGCCGGCGGGCATTCCGGTTGCCACCCTGGCCATCGGCAAGGCCGGTGCAATCAACGCAGCACTGTTGTCGGCGAGCATCCTGGGCGCCAAGCACCCGCAGTTCCATGAGGTGCTGAAAACCTTCCGTGCTGAGCAGACAGACAGCGTCCTGGACAATCCAGACCCACGCATCGCCTGAGGTTGTTGACGATGAAGATCGGTGTAATCGGTGGCGGCCAGTTGGGTCGCATGTTGGCGCTGGCGGGTACTCCGCTGGGTATGAAATTCGCTTTCCTGGACCCGGCGCCGGATGCTTGCGCAGCCGCGTTGGGCGAGCACCTGCGAGCCGATTACGGCGATCAGGACCATCTGCGCCAACTGGCCGATGAAGTCGATCTGGTAACGTTCGAGTTCGAAAGCGTTCCGGCAGAAACCGTGGCGTTCCTCTCGCAGTTCGTCCCGGTCTACCCGAGTGCCGAAGCCCTGCGCATCGCCCGGGATCGCTGGTTCGAGAAGAGCATGTTCAAGGACCTGGGGATTCCAACCCCGGCGTTTGCCGACATCCAGTCCCAGGCCGATCTGGACGCCGCGGTGGCATCCATTGGTCTGCCGGCTGTGCTGAAGACCCGGACCCTGGGTTACGACGGCAAGGGCCAGAAGGTTCTGCGCACCCCTGAAGACGTGATCGGCACCTTCGCCGAACTGGGCAGCGTGGCCTGTCTGCTGGAAGGCTTTGTACCGTTCACCGGCGAAGTTTCGCTGATCGCCGTACGTGCCCGCGACGGCGAAACCCGCTTCTATCCGCTGGTGCACAACACCCACGACAGCGGCATCCTCAAGCTGTCCGTGGCCAGCACCGACCACCCGCTGCAAGCCCTGGCCGAGGACTACTCCAGTCGCGTGCTCAAGCAGCTGGATTATGTCGGCGTGATGGCGTTCGAGTTCTTTGAAGTCGACGGTGGCCTCAAGGCCAACGAAATCGCCCCGCGAGTGCACAACTCCGGGCACTGGACCACCGAAGGCGCCGAGTGCAGCCAGTTCGAAAACCACCTGCGGGCGGTTGCCGGTCTGCCACTGGGTTCGACAGCAAAAGTCGGTGAAAGCGCGATGCTCAACTTCATCGGTAAAGTGCCGGACACGGAAAAAGTCCTGGCGATTGCCGACTGCCATTTGCATCACTACGACAAGGCCTTCAAGGCCGGTCGCAAGGTGGGTCACGCCAACCTGCGTTGTGCGGACCGAGAGACACTGGCAGCCCAGATCCTCAAGGTGGAAGCACTGATCGCCGAATAGTTTTTATGTGCAGCGGTGGAACCTTCCGGGTACACCGTTCTCTCATGGCAGGTTACGAAAGCCTGACTAGGCTTTTGAGTAGCGACTTCATTAAGAGGGGAATGCCATGGGAATTATCGGAACCATCTTTATCGGCTTGATTGTTGGCCTGCTGGCACGGTTCCTGAAACCAGGCGATGACAGCATGGGCTGGATCATGACCATTTTGCTCGGTATCGGCGGTTCGCTGGCGGCTACTTACGGCGGCCAGGCACTGGGTATTTATTCGGCTGGCCAGGGCGCAGGCTTCATCGGTGCGCTGGTGGGCGCCGTGGTGCTGCTGGTGGTGTACGGACTCATCAAAAAGAACTGATCCAGGCGACAAAGCCCTCTCCGGCAAGGCAGCCAGGAGGGCTAGAATGCTCGGCGTTTTCTGTTCTTCCACTTTCCGAGCCCCTTCATGCGCCGTCTTCTGATTACTCTTCTGTTTCTGGGTACGGGCCTTGCCCACGCCGGCGACCTGCCGGAAACCGATTGGCTCGAACTGATGCCCAAGTCGGACCAGAAAGCCCTCGAGGCCATGCCCGAAATCGACCACGACACCCCCGAGGCCAATGGCACCTTTACCGAAAAAGGTGGCATGAAACAGAGCAAGGGTTTACCGGCGGTGATGTACTCGAGCAAAACCGTGCCGTCGATGAACGACAAGAACATTCGTATCGGCGGTTATCCCGTGCCGCTGGAGTCCGATGCCAAGGGCAACAGCACGCTGTTTTTCCTCGTGCCGTACCCCGGTGCCTGCATTCACGTGCCGCCTCCGCCGCCCAATCAACTGGTACTGGTGCGCTACCCCAAAGGCCTGAAGCTGAACGATATCTACACGCCGCTATGGGTGACCGGAACGTTGAAGATCGAGAAGGTCAGCAATGACCTGGCTGATGCGGCGTATGCGCTGGATGCGGCGAAAGTGCGGGTTGTGAAAGAGTCGGATTTATAAGAGATCCACATGTGGAAGCGGGCTTGCTCGCGAAAGCAGGTTATCAGTCAACTGGATGTTGAATGTGATGGCCCTTTCGCGAGCAAGCCCGCTCCCACATTGATTTTTAGAGTTGCCTAGAGCGATTTGCTGCCGATACTGACGCCCAATGTATGACTGGCGCCCGGGGCCAGGTTCACCACGTCGCCCATCACATTCGCCGTTTCGATGCACAGCATGCGCTGCCAGCCATCGTCGGCCATGTCACTGAAAGCGGCGGCGCGATCGATCCATGGGTTCCAGATCACCGCTGTGCGCGAACCGCTGCTGGTGAGTTCGATGCGTCGCTCCCAGGCCGGGTCGACGATGCTGAGTTTTTCTGGAGCGTCGAGGTAGATTCGGTCGGTCTCGCCGCTGAAATTCAGGTCGCCGGTCTGCGTCACGGTTTTCCAGTCATCCAGGGTTTCGATGTAACTCAAGCCATCCACCCCTTCGACATGCACTTGGCGAACATCGCTGACCGCGAAATAACTGTGCAGCGCCTGGCTGATGCTGACGGTTTCAGCGCTCTGGTTGTGGCTGGTCAGGCTGATGTGCAATTGCTCATCGAGACGAATAGCCAGCTTCAGGCCCACCTGATGTGGCCAGCCCGGCAGTCCGCCTTCGGGGTAGGGCAGGAGAAACTCGATCTTCAGGCTGTCGCCTTCGGCTTCTATGCCACCCAATTCCCAGTCCATGGCCCGAACCAGCCCATGAGCCGTCGGCGCTTGATCACTGATACGCATGGCCTGGACGCTCTGCGGGTTGCGAGCAAAGTTGCCGAACCACGGCCAGCACACCGGTACACCGGCGCGGATGTTCTGGCCGGTCTTGAACACGGCCTCGTCGTTAAGCCAGATCAGTGGCGGTTGGCCGACCAGTTGATAACTGAGGATGTGCGCGCCTTGCTGGGCCACCAGTAATTCGGCCTGACCATGGCGGATTCGCCAGCAGTTCAGTTCA
Source organism: Pseudomonas sp. PDM31 (assembly GCF_019218965.1). Lineage (NCBI taxonomy): Bacteria > Pseudomonadati > Pseudomonadota > Gammaproteobacteria > Pseudomonadales > Pseudomonadaceae > Pseudomonas > Pseudomonas sp. PDM31. Next base: position 224,653 of record NZ_JAHUWS010000002.1, read on the forward strand.
TCCAGTTTTACGGCTTCAACGTTGGGCGTACTCATGGGACAGCTCTCAATCAGGAACAAGGACGGCTATGGACCGCAAAATGCTCGTCAGGTTTACGCTGTCCGGATTAACGAGCCCTGGGCGGAACCGAACGGGTACGACCACTGCCATCAATGGCAACGAACACAAAAACCGCTTCCGTCACTTTACGCCATTCGCTGGACAGCGGATCGTCGCTCCAGACTTCGACCATCATCTTGATCGAGCTGCGGCCGATTTCCAGTGCCTGGGTATAGAAGGAGAGCTGAGCACCTACCGCCACCGGAACCAGGAACGCCATGCGATCGATCGCCACGGTGGCCACGCGTCCGCCGGCGACCTTGCTGGCCATTGCGGTGCCTGCCAGATCCATTTGCGCTACCAGCCAGCCGCCGAAAATATCGCCGAAGCCGTTGGTTTCGCGGGGGAGCGCGGTGATTTGCAGGGCCAGGTCGCCTTGCGGGATTGGATCTTCTTGTTCGAGCTCTATCATTCCGGGGGTGCCTCTGACCCGTGACTCTTCGTTGGTACTGCTGGTGGTAGCCGTCTTCGGGAAAAACGATTCAGCACCGAACATACTACGTTCGTCACGTTTTTCGTAAGGCAACTAAAGGGAAACTCTGCGAAATCGCCTACAACCCGGCAGGCGCTTTCGCACAGCAACCCTTTCAATCTGTTGCAAGAACACGAGTATATCGGTCGGTAGACTCCGAGACGACCGTCCGGTTCTCATTTTGACTGTCAAAAACGCGCCTCTATGTGCTTTTTCGAACAATTTGCTATGGTGCCGGACCTGCCCAAGCCTCAGCCAGCGTTGTTGAGGTAGCAGATTCGACTATAAGAGAAGCCCTTGCCATGACCACAGCGCCCTCGAGCATCGCGCAGCCAGACCAACCCGCCCGTCCATTGACCCGCAGTGACTACAAGACTCTGTCGTTGTCCGCCCTGGGTGGTGCGCTGGAGTTTTACGATTTCATCATCTTCGTATTCTTCGCCACGGTAGTGGGCAAGCTGTTCTTCCCGGCCGACATGCCCGAATGGCTGCGCCTGATGCAGACCTTCGGCATATTCGCCGCCGGCTACCTGGCGCGGCCGCTGGGCGGGATCGTGATGGCACACTTCGGCGACCTGCTGGGCCGCAAGAAGATGTTCACCCTGAGCATTTTCATGATGGCTGTGCCGACCCTGATCATGGGCCTGCTGCCGACCTATGCGCAGATCGGTATGTGGGCGCCAATCCTGTTGCTGTTGATGCGAGTGATTCAGGGCGCGGCGATTGGTGGTGAAGTGCCGGGCGCCTGGGTCTTCGTTTCCGAGCACGTCCCGCAACGGCACATCGGTTATGCCTGCGGCACCCTCACCAGCGGTCTGACGGCGGGCATCCTCCTCGGTTCACTGGTCGCCACGGCAATCAACAGCATTTATACCCCTGTGGAAGTGGCGGATTACGCCTGGCGTATTCCGTTCCTGCTCGGGGGGGTGTTTGGGCTGTTCTCGGTGTACCTGCGCCGCTGGCTGCACGAAACACCGGTGTTCGCCGAGTTGCAACAACGCAAGGCGCTGGCTGAAGAAGTGCCGCTGCGCGCGGTGCTGCGTGACCATCGTGGTGCCATCGCGATTTCGATGCTGCTGACCTGGCTGCTGTCCGCCGCTATTGTGGTGCTCATCCTGATGACGCCAACCGTGTTGCAGACGGTCTACCACTTCTCGCCGACCACGGCTTTGCAATCCAACAGTGTGGCGATCGTGTTCCTGAGTATCGGCTGCGTCGTTGCGGGGGCGCTGGCGGATCGCTTCGGCGCCGGGCGGGTCTTTGTCTTTGGCTGCGCGGCGTTGCTGGCCAGTTCCTGGACCTTCTACCACAGCCTGGCCGATCACCCCGACTGGCTTTTCCCTATGTACGCCGTGACCGGTCTGCTGGTCGGCACCATCGGTGCGGTACCCTATGTGATGGTCAAGGCCTTTCCACCGGTCGTGCGCTTCAGCGGTCTGTCGTTCTCCTACAACGTGGCTTACGCCATCTTCGGTGGCCTGACACCGATGATTGTCAGCCTGTTGCTCAAGGAGAGTGCGATGGGGCCTGCTTATTATGTGGCGGTGCTGTGTGGGGTCGGGATCGTGGTGGGTGTCTGGTTGTGGAAGAAGGGGCGTTGATCCCGATTATGTATTGACTTCACTTTCGCCTTCGCGAGCGAGCCCGCTCCCACCTGCGACCGCAATTCTCCTGAGGAACTCGGTTAAATGTGGGAGCGGGCTTGCTCGCGAAGAACGATGACGCGGTATGCCTGCAAAACCCAAATACTGGCCTTTCATCCAATTGTCATATTTCAGCCATAGAGTGTTCACACGGCCTGCTGATACTTGGCCCCGACTTAACACACCCTATCTGCTAGGAGTAAGGCATGAAACTGAAGCGTTTGATGGCGGCAATGACTTTTGTCGCTGCTGGCGTTGCGACTGCCAACGCGGTTGCCGCTGTTGACCCTGCTATCCCGAGCTACACCAAGACCACTGGTGTGTCGGGCAACCTGTCCAGCGTTGGTTCCGATACCTTGGCCAACCTCATGACCCTCTGGGCTGAGAACTACAAAAAAGAATACCCGAACGTAAACATCCAGATTCAGGCCGCCGGTTCTTCGACCGCGCCACCTGCGCTGACTGAAGGCACCGCTAACCTGGGCCCGATGAGCCGCAAGATGAAGGACAACGAGCTGCAAGCCTTCGAAACCAAATATGGCTACAAGCCAACCGCTATCCCGGTTGCCGTGGATGCTCTGGCAGTATTCGTACACAAGGACAACCCGATCAAGGGTCTGACCATGGAGCAAGTCGACGCGATCTTCTCGTCCACTCGCCTGTGCGGTGCTAAAACCGACGTGAAAACCTGGGGCGACCTGGGTGTGACCGGCGACCTGGCGAACAAGCCGGTTCAGTTGTTCGGTCGTAACTCGGTATCGGGCACCTACGGCTACTTCAAAGAAGAAGCCTTGTGCAAAGGCGACTTCAAGCCAAACGTCAACGAACAACCTGGTTCGGCTTCGGTCGTGCAGTCGATCAGCTCCTCGCTGAACGGCGTTGGTTACTCGGGTATCGGCTACAAGACCGCAAGCGTGAAAACGGTAGCTCTGGCCAAGAAAGGCAGCACCGATTTCGTCGAAGACACCGAAGAAAACGCCCTGAACGGCAAGTACCCGCTGTCGCGCTTCCTCTACGTTTACGTCAACAAAGCCCCGAACAAGCCTCTGGCCCCGCTGGAAGCCGAGTTCGTGAAACTGATTCTGTCCAAACAGGGTCAGGAAGTTGTTGTGAAAGACGGCTACATCCCGTTGCCAGCCAAGGTTGCTGCAAAAGCACTGGCTGACCTGGGTCTGCAGGAAGGCGGCGCTGAAGTCGCAAAAAAGTAACAAATTGAGTCCGGATTTACTCCGGGCTCTGTAGGAGCCGGCTTGCTGGCGATGGTCATCCATCCGCAGAAAACGCGTCGGATGTACCATTTTTCGCCAGCAAGCCGGCTCCTACACCCCCCAAATTCTCTATCCACTGCCAGTCCCTGCTGGCAGCGGATTTGTTGCGTCACTGCATTGTCATCTTTCTGTCATACAGGATCGCTAGGGTGTGCGCATGAATGATCTGGCCAATTCCAACATGACTACAAATCCCCCCAAGCGAATTGATTTCAATACGCCTGAGCTGCAACGCAAGCGCCGCATCCGTGCGCTCAAAGATCGCCTGACCCGCTGGTACGTCCTCGTTGGCGGCCTCGCCGTGCTCGGCGCGATCACCCTGATTTTCTTCTTCCTTGCCTACGTCGTCGCGCCCCTGTTCCAGGGTGCCGAACTGACCGCCAAGGACGCCATCACGCCTGCCTGGATGCAAGACGCCGGCAAGCCGCTGATGATCTCCCTGGAAGAGCAGAACCAGGTGGCCATGCGGGTTTCGGACAAGGGCCAGGCACTGTTCTTCGATATCGACAGTGGCGCCGAACTCAAACGCGTCGATCTGGCTGTCCCGGCCGGCGCCACCGTGACCTCCATCGGTGAAGATCAGCCAGGTCACCCACTGGTGGCAGTGGGCCTGTCCAACGGTCAGGCACTGGTGTTCCGTCACACCTACAAAGTCAGCTACCCGGATGGAAAGAAGACCATTTCGCCGGCGATCGAGTACCCGTACGGCGAAGCGCCGATCGCGCTTAATGAATCCGGCGGTGCCCTGGAGCACGTAAGCCTCAATGCCAACGACTCGACCCTGATGCTGGTCGGCGCCACCGGTTCGCAACTCAATGTTTTGTCGCTGACCAGCGAAGAAAACATGATGACCGGCGAGATCACCAACGAGCAGAAGCGTATCGATCTGCCGCAAATGAGCGAGCCGGTGAAGAACATCTTCGTCGACCCGCGTCAGCAGTGGTTGTATGTGATCAACGGGCGTGCCCAGGCCGACGTGTTCAGCCTGCGCGACAAAAGCCTCAACGGTCGCTACAAACTGCTTGAAGATGGCGAAGCGCAAATCACCGCCAGTACGCAACTGGTGGGTGGTATCTCGCTGATCCTCGGCGACTCCAAGGGTGGCCTGGCCCAGTGGTTCATGGCCCGCGACCCGGATGGCGAACAGCGCCTCAAGCAGATCCGTACCTTCCAGATGGGCACCACGCCGATCGTTGAAATCACCGCCGAAGAGCGCCGCAAGGGCTTCCTTGCCCTCGACGCCTCCGGCAAGCTCGGCGTGTTCCACAGCACCGCCCACCGCACCCTGCTGGTGGATCAGGTAACCGAAGCCCAAGGCGTTTTCGGTCTGTCGCCGCGGGCCAACCGCGTTATCGTCGAAGCCGGCGGCAAGCTGCAGCCGCTGCTGCTCGACAACCCGCACCCGGAAGTGTCGTGGAGCGCGTTGTGGAGCAAGGTCTGGTACGAGAACTACGACGAGCCTAAATATGTCTGGCAATCGACTGCGGCCAACACCGATTTCGAACCGAAACTGAGCCTCTCGCCACTGACCTTCGGCACCCTGAAAGCGGCTTTCTACGCCATGTTGCTGGCCGCGCCGCTGGCCGTTGCCGCAGCGATCTACACCGCGTACTTCATGGCCCCGGGCATGCGCCGCAAGGTCAAGCCGGTCATCGAGCTGATGGAAGCGATGCCGACGGTGATCCTCGGCTTCTTCGCCGGTCTGTTCCTCGCGCCATACGTGGAAGGGCATTTGCCGGGTATCTTCAGCCTGTTGATGTTGCTGCCGATCGGCATTCTGGTCGCCGGTTTCACCTTCAGCCGTCTGCCTGAGTCGATCCGCCTGAGAGTTCCGGATGGCTGGGAAAGTGCGCTGCTGATTCCGGTGATCCTGTTCGTGGGCTGGCTCTCGCTGTACATGAGCCCGTTCATGGAAAACTGGTTCTTTGGCGGCGACATGCGCATGTGGATTTCCCACGACCTGGGGATTACCTACGACCAGCGCAACGCTCTGGTAGTCGGCCTGGCCATGGGTTTCGCGGTCATCCCGAACATCTACTCCATCGCTGAAGACGCCGTGTTCAGCGTGCCTCGCGGCCTGACCCTGGGCTCTCTGGCCCTGGGTGCGACGCCGTGGCAGACCATGACCCGCGTGGTGATTCTCACCGCCAGCCCTGGCATCTTCTCGGCGTTGATGATCGGCATGGGTCGTGCGGTCGGTGAAACCATGATCGTGCTGATGGCCACCGGTAACACCCCGGTCATGGAAATGAACCTGTTCGAAGGCCTGCGCACCCTGGCTGCCAACGTTGCGGTGGAAATGCCCGAGTCGGAAGTCGGCGGCAGCCACTACCGCGTGCTGTTCCTCTCGGCGCTGGTGCTGCTGTTGTTCACCTTCGTCATGAACACCCTGGCAGAACTGATTCGTCAGCGTCTGCGCAAGAAATACTCGTCGCTTTAAGCAAAGGTAGAAGTCTGTGAAACAGAACTCCCTGAAAGGATGGTTCAAGAGCGGCGCCCCGGGCGTCTGGATCAGCGGTGGCGCGGTGTCCATCGCGGTCATCATGACCATTGGCCTGCTGGCAGTGATTGCCGTGCGCGGCCTGGGTCACTTCTGGCCGGCGGATCTGATCCACGCCAGCTACAACGTGCCGGGCCAGGCCAATCACCTGGTCGTTGGCGAGGTGGTGCAGAAAGAAGAAGTACCGCGCGCGCGTTTGAAAAGCGCTGGCCTGCCGGTGCCTGACGAAGGCCCGGAGTTCATGACCCGCGAGCTGATCAAGGTCGGCAACCGTGACCTCAACGGCAACGACTTCAGCTGGATCGTCGGCGAGTGGCTGACTAACCAGACGACCCCGCCGGAGCTGATGGCGATCGAGCGTCGCGAGTGGGGCAATTTCTACGGCTACCTGGTCAACGTCAAACAGGACGGGAAGGTCATCGCCGAGGGCGAAGCGGCATGGCCTGAGCTGCAAGCGCGGATCAACCGTGTGAACGGCCTCGCAGCGCAACTGAAGTCGCTGGAAAAAACCGACATCGGTGCAATCAACGCCGGGCTGGAGCGCATCCGTCTGCACGGTCGCAAACTGGAACTGGAAGGCAAGCTCGACCCGGCTGCACAAGCAGATATGGAATCCGAGCGCGCCGAACTGAATGCGCGTTATCAGGACATCGAAGCACGTCTGGCCGATCTGCATGCGCAGTTCAACCGCGATGCCTTGACGGCTCGCGATGCCAACGGCAAAGAGATCGAAATCGGTCTGGGCAAAGTGGTTCACGCCTACCAGCCGAACGCGATGAGTACGTTCACCAAGGTCGGTTTCTACTTCAGCAAGATCTGGGAATTCCTGTCGGACGACCCGCGTGAAGCTAACACCGAAGGCGGGATCTTCCCGGCGATTTTCGGCACCGTGATGATGACGCTGATCATGGCGATGATCGTGACGCCGTTCGGCGTGCTGGCGGCGGTGTACCTGCGTGAATACGCCAAGCAGAACACCCTGACCCGGATCATCCGGATTGCCGTGAACAACCTGGCTGGCGTTCCGGCGATCGTTTACGGCGTGTTCGGCCTGGGCTTCTTTGTTTACGTATTGGGTGGTTCGGTCGACCGCTTGTTCTTCCCGGAAGCGCTGCCGGCGCCGACCTTCGGTACGCCGGGTCTGCTCTGGGCTTCGCTGACCCTGGCGCTGCTGGCGGTGCCGGTGGTGATCGTGGCCACTGAAGAAGGCCTGGCGCGAATCCCGCGCACCGTGCGCGAAGGCTCGTTGGCCCTCGGTGCGACCAAGGCTGAAACCTTGTGGAAGATCGTTATCCCGATGGCCAGCCCGGCAATGATGACCGGCATGATCCTCGCCGTGGCCCGTGCCGCCGGTGAAGTGGCGCCGCTGATGCTGGTGGGTGTGGTGAAACTGGCGCCGTCGCTGCCGGTGGACGGCAACTACCCGTACCTGCACCTGGATCAGAAAATCATGCACCTGGGCTTCCACATCTATGACGTCGGCTTCCAGAGCCCGAACGTCGAAGCGGCACGACCGCTGGTGTACGCCACGGCGTTGCTGCTGGTGTTGGTGATCGCGACATTGAACCTGTCGGCGGTGTACATCCGTAACCACCTGCGCGAGAAGTACAAGGCGCTGGATAGCTGACAACCCTGTAGGAGCCGGCTTGCTGGCGATGCTGGCAACTCGGTCTGCCAGTTTCACCGCGGTGATGCCATCGCCAGCAAGCCGGCTCCTACAGACAGAATTGCGTAACCGCAGGCAAGGCCTGCGGCTCACTGAACCGAATTTGTTAGCACAGGGAGCCTCCCATGCAGCACGAAACACATACCCACGGCATCAACATGTCGGCCCTGGGTCGCGACAAGCAGAGCCTGAGCCTCGAGCAGGAAACCGTAGCCATCGAAGTACCGGGCCTGAGCCTGTTCTACGGCGACAAACAGGCGCTTTTCGACGTCAGCATGAACATTCCGAAACAGCGCGTGACCGCCTTCATCGGCCCTTCCGGCTGCGGCAAGTCCACGCTGCTGCGGACCTTCAACCGCATGAACGACCTGGTTGACGGCTGTCGCGTAGAGGGTGCGATCAACCTGTACGGCAACAACATCTACCGCAAGGGCGAAGATGTGGCCGAACTGCGTCGCCGTGTCGGCATGGTGTTCCAGAAGCCGAACCCGTTCCCGAAAACCATCTACGAAAACGTGGTCTACGGCCTGCGCATCCAGGGCATCAACAAGAAGCGCGTACTGGACGAAGCCGTTGAGTGGGCATTGAAAGGCGCGGCGCTGTGGGATGAGGTCAAGGACCGCCTGCACGAGTCGGCACTGGGCCTGTCCGGTGGTCAGCAACAACGTCTGGTGATCGCCCGCACCATCGCCGTGGAGCCGGAAGTGCTGTTGCTCGATGAACCGTGCTCGGCACTCGACCCGATTTCCACGTTGAAAGTCGAAGAGCTGATCTACGAACTGAAATCCAAGTTCACCATCGTCATCGTGACCCACAACATGCAACAGGCGGCACGGGTTTCCGACTACACCGCGTTCATGTACATGGGCAAACTGGTGGAGTTCGGCGACACCGATACCCTGTTCACCAATCCGGCGAAGAAGCAGACCGAAGACTACATCACCGGTCGTTACGGCTAGGAAAGCTGTGGTTGCTCATTGAACTGACGCTGCGGTCCACCGCACCTTACCGGACGCTCCAAGGACGCCAACATGATTAGTAAAGAAGGCCTTACCCACCACATTTCCGCGCAGTTCAACGCCGAACTGGAGGAAGTGCGCAGCCACCTCCTGGCCATGGGCGGGCTGGTCGAGAAGCAGGTCAACGACGCGGTCACCGCGCTGATCGAGGCCGATTCCGGCCTGGCCCAGCAGGTTCGCGAGATCGACGACCAGATCAACCAGATGGAACGCAACATCGACGAAGAATGCCTGCGCATTCTGGCCCGTCGTCAGCCGGCCGCGTCCGATTTGCGTCTGATCATCAGCATTTCCAAATCGGTGATCGACCTGGAGCGCATCGGTGACGAAGCGACCAAGATCGCCCGTCGCGCCATCCAGTTGTGCGAAGAAGGTGAAGCGCCGCGCGGTTACGTCGAGGTGCGCCATATCGGCGACCAGGTGCGCAACATGGTCCGCGACGCACTGGACGCTTTTGCCCGCTTCGACGCCGATCTGGCGTTGTCGGTGGCGCAGTACGACAAGATCATCGACCGCGAGTACAAGACCGCCCTGCGTGAGCTGGCCACCTACATGATGGAAGACCCGCGCTCTATCTCGCGCGTCTTGAGCATTATCTGGGTGCTGCGTTCGCTTGAGCGCATCGGCGACCACGCGCGCAACATTTCGGAACTGGTGATTTACCTGGTGCGCGGCACCGACGTGCGTCACCTGGGTCTCAAACGCATGAAAGAAGAAGTTGAAGGAACCGGCGGGGAAACCGCTAATGTTCCGGGCAAATCTGACGATAAGTAAGATTGCCCAATGAACACGCCCGGCCTGTTGGCCGGGCGTTTTTGTTTGCGGCCCACGAATTCCAAAGGCAGCACCCGCGAACGAAAAGTCCGGCGTGACTGAGCGTTATTGGCAATATGCCATCAGCAAGACGGTATGCTTGCCGGGACTTTTTTAAGGGGTGATGGATGAGTAAGGTCAGTGTGTTGGTCGTGGACGACGCTTCGTTCATTCGTGACCTGGTGAAGAAGTGCCTGCGTAACCATTTCCCGGGCATGCGCATCGAAGACGCGATCAATGGCAGAAAGGCCCAGGCCATGCTGGTAAAGGAAGCCTTCGATCTGGTTCTGTGCGACTGGGAAATGCCGGAAATGTCCGGTCTGGAACTCCTGACCTGGTGCCGCGAGCAGGAGGGTCTCAAGGCCATGCCCTTCGTGATGGTGACCAGCCGTGGAGACAAGGAAAACGTTGTCCAGGCGATTCAGGCCGGCGTTTCCGGCTACGTCAGCAAGCCATTTACCAACGAGCAACTGGTCAACAAGGTCAAACAGGCGTTGCATAAGGTGGGCAAGCTCGACGCCTTGGTCAGCAGTGCGCCGAGTAAAGTGAGCTCGCCGTACGGCAATGACTCTCTGAACGCGTTGACCAGCGGCAAGCCTGCCGTGAGCGCAGCAACTTCCAGCCCTGCTGCCAATCCCTCCCGAGGCCTGCTGAACAGCCCGCCGCTCAAAGTCCCTGCGGCCTCGTCATCGGCTGCAATCGCCAGTGGCCGCGGCCAGGGCCAATTGCGCTTGCCGAACGGCATCCAGCAATGCGTAATCAAGGCCTTGAGCCTCAAGGAAGCGCTGTTGGTGGTGAAACGTACCGAGGCTCTGCCGCAGATTCTTGATAGCGCCGTGCTCGACCTGGAGCAGGGGGATAACGCCGAAGTTGCCCGCCTCAACGGCTACCTGCACGCGGTCGTGGCCCACGAACAAAAGCCCGACAGCGAGTGGTTGCAACTGACTTTCCGTTTTGTCGACCAGGATACGCAGAAGCTCGATTACATCTCGCGGTTGATCGCCCGTGGTACGGCGCAGAAGCAATTTATTCCGGGTGCGTAACCTTCGCCGCCTGCCCGTATGCCATCGCGAGCAAGCCCGCTCCCACATTGGAATGCATTTCAATTGTGGGAGCGGGCTTGTTCGCGATGGGGTTAATGAATTCACCGCACATTTACCAGGCTGCCCATTTTGAAACATCTGCCGACTACGCAGGTCAATTGCGACTGCTAGGCTTGGTCCCAAGCCTTACTCGACAGAATCCCGCCCATGCTCGCGCGCCTGCTGCTTCTATGTGGTCTGCTCATGGCCGCCGCCCCGGCTTTGGCCTTGACGATCTACAAGTCCACCGACGCCAATGGCGTGGTCTCCTATAGCGACCGCCCCACGAAAGGCTCCAAGGTGTTTACGTTGCGCGATCGTATGGACGAACGCCTGGAGCGCCAGGTGTATTACGTGTTGATGAAGAAGGACGGCGTTGACACTGTGTACGTGCGCAATGACCTGTATGCGCCGGTCGAAATCGAACTGGGATTTTCCGGGTTGAAGAACGTCAGCGGCGCGCCGGGCCGGCCGATTCGACGAGTGATACCGCTGCGCACCAGTGTTCGTCTGGCACAGCTCACCGCGACCAAGGCCGGAAGGCCAATCGCATACACCCCCAGGTTGAGATTTTCCCTGGGTGACCCCTCTGGGATCGCCACAGGCTATCGATACCCCTTGCCCTGGCGTGGCGGACCGTTTCGCATAAGTCAGGGCGCTAACGGCCAATACAGCCACTATGGACCGAAGAATCGTTACGCAATGGACATCGCCATGCCTGAAGGCACGCCGATCATTGCCGCGCGCGCCGGGGTCGTGGTGAAGGTCGAGAACAGCCAGACCGGGCGCGGCAGCAATCCATCGGGCAATTTCGTGCGGGTGCTGCACAGTGACGGGACGATGGGCGTGTACCTGCACTTGAAGAAAGGCTCGGTCAGGGTCGGTGAAGGTCAACGAGTCGAGGTGGGCAGCGCGCTGGCGTTATCGGGCAATACCGGCAACAGCAGCGGGCCGCACTTGCACTTCGTGGTTCAGCGCAACACCGGGATGGGGCTGGTGTCGATTCCGTACCAGTTCAAGCAGCCGGTGGGAGCATTGCCCAACTTTGCGCTGGGCAAGCAATAACGGCGACAGCGATCAAACATGGCGAGGGGTGCCTGCCTGTGGCGAGGGGTCTTGCCTGTGGTGAGGGGTCTTGCCTGTGGCGAGGGGTCTTGCCTGTGGCGAGGGGGCTTGCCCCCGCTGGACGGCGAAGCCGTCCCAAAGCCTTTGATGAAGGTGCATCAATCAGAGTAAAGCCCAAGACTTCAGGGCCGCTTCGCAGCCCAGCGGGGGCAAGCCCCCTCGCCACAGGAAGCCTCCTCCACAGAAGCCCCAAGCCACAGAGGTCCCATGCCACCGAAGGCCCTGGGAGCGTGCCTCAATCGAGCATCAACACCTTGGCCAGAACGATCTTCGGTCCTTTCATCTTCTTGATGATGATCCGCAGACCTTCGACTTCCAGCACTTCTTCCTCTTCCGGCACCCGTTTGAGGCTTTCGTAGACCAGCCCGGCGAGGGTTTCGGCTTCGACGTGATCAAGGTCGATCCCCAGCAGGCGTTCAACCTTGAACAGCGGCGTATCGCCTCGCACCAACAGTTTGCCCGGCTGGTACGCGAGGATCCCGCGCTCGGCCTTGCGGTGTTCGTCCTGGATGTCGCCTACCAGCACTTCCAGCACGTCTTCCATGGTCAGGTAGCCAATGATGTTGCCATCAGCCTCTTCGACCACAGCGAAGTGCGAGCCGCCCTTGCGGAACTGCTCCAGCAACTGCGACAGCGGCATGTGCCGCGAGACACGCTCCAGCGGGCGGGTCAGTTCGGCGAGGTTAAACGACTCTGGAATGTGGTCCAGCGCCGCCAGTTCCAGCAGCAGATCCTTGATGTGCAGCAGGCCGACGAACTCCTGGCGCTCGCTGTCGTACACCGGATAGCGGCTGAACTTGTGGCGACGGAACATCGCCAGGATCTGCTTGAGCGGTGCGTTGAACTCCAGGGTCACCAGGTCTTCGCGGGAGTTGGCCCAGTCGACCACTTCCAGTTCGCCCATTTCCACCGCCGAGGCCAGTACGCGCATGCCTTGGTCGCTCGGGTCCTGGCCACGGCTGGAGTGCAGGATCAGCTTCAGCTCTTCGCGACTGTAGTGGTGCTCGTGATGCGGGCCGGGTTCGCCTTGGCCGGCGATGCGCAGGATGGTGTTGGCGCTGGCGTTGAGCAGGTAAATGGCCGGGTACATGGCCCAGTAGAACAGGTACAGCGGCACCGCCGTCCATAGCGACAGCAGTTCGGGTTTGCGGATTGCCCAGGATTTCGGGGCCAGTTCACCGACCACGATGTGCAGGTATGAAATGATGAAGAACGCAGTGAAGAACGACACGCCCTTGACGATTTCGGCCGATTCCACGCCGATCGCGCTAAGCAACGGTTCGAGAATATGCGCGAATGCCGGCTCACCGACCCAGCCAAGGCCCAGGGAGGCAAGGGTGATACCCAGTTGGCAGGCCGACAGGTATGCATCGAGCTGACTGTGTACGGTGCGCAGGATGTGCCCGCGCCAGCCGTTCTTGTCAGCGATGGCTTCGACCCGGGTCGAGCGCAGTTTGACCATGGCAAATTCCGCCGCAACGAAAAATCCGTTGAGCAAAACCAGGATCAGAGCAAAAAGAATCATGCCGAAGTCGGCGAATATTGTTGCGAGGGACAAGCCAGGGGAAGGGTCCATGATGGAGTTTTGCGGGTTCCGTGTGTTCGAAAGGGAAGAATAAGCCGCGCCTGAAAGGCAGGCACAAGTCAGCCAATGTAGCGGCTGACTGATCTGTTGCCTAGTGGCGCGTGCTGGCCGGTATCAGTCTGCGGTATCGACAACCCGGGATTTACTGACCTGGGCCGGGGCAAAATGGCAGGTAAACGTACTGCCGTGGCCCGGTACGCTGCTGATTTCCATCCGCGCCCGATGACGTAGCAACACGTGTTTCACGATCGCCAGGCCAAGGCCGGTGCCGCCGGTGTTGGAGTTGCGGCTGGAGTCGACGCGGTAGAAGCGTTCGGTCAGGCGCGGCAGGTGCTTGCTGTCGATGCCGATCCCGGAATCCTGCACGCTAAGGTGCGCACCCTGGTTGTCGCCCCACCAGCGAATGCGGATGTTGCCTTCGGCCGGGGTGTATTTCACCGCGTTGAACACCAGGTTGGAGAACGCGCTGCGCAGTTCCGCTTCGCTGCCTTTGAGCAGAATCGTTGGATCCGCCTCCAGGGTGATGTGCTGGTTTTTCTGCCCGGACAGTTGCTGGGCGTCGCTCTTGATCGATTGCAGCAATCCGTCGATGGGTACTGGCTGGTTGTCCGACGGGTAATCGGTAGCTTCAAGCTTGGCCAACAGCAACAAGTCGTTGAGCAGCGCCTGCATGCGTCCACCTTGCTGCTGCATTTGTTGCAGGGCGCGGCTCCAGCGCGGGTTCACTTCCTCGACGTTGTCGAGCAGGGTTTCGAGGTAGCCGCAGATCACCGTGAGCGGTGTACGCAACTCATGGGAAACGTTGGCAATGAAGTCTTTGCGCATTTGCTCCAACTGATGGATGCGCGTCACGTCGCGTACCAGCATCAAGTGTTCGTTGTTGCCGTAACGGGTGATATACAACTGAATGCGTACCCGATCGTTGGTCGGCGAAGGGATTTCGAGGGGCTCGGCGTAGTTGTCCTGCTCGAAGTATTCCTTGAAACGCGGATGGCGCACCAGGTTGGTCACCGGCTGGCCGCTGTCCTGCGGGGTCTTGAGGCCCAGCAGGGTTTCAGCGGCGCGGTTCCACCATTCCAGGTTGCCGTCGGTGTCGAGCATGATCACCGCGTCCTTCAGCGCGGCGGTGGATTCCTGGACCCGGTCGATCACCGCTTGCAGGCGCCCGCGCACCCGTTGGTCGCGGCGTTGCAGGTGGTAGATGCTGTCGAACACCTCGCCCCACAGGCCGTAACCATCGGGGGGGGCTTCATCGGGTTTGTGCAGGCGCAACCACTCATGCAGGCGCAGCAGCTGCTTGAGGGTCCAGGCCAGGTAAAGGCCCAGGCCTGCAGCAAGGCTCCAGCCGAAATAGCCGGTAATCAGACCGATCACCAGGCAGGCGGTAACCAGTAACAGCATGTGGCGAATCAGGGTGCCATGCCAGTTTTGATTCACGGAAAATATGCGTCCTTGTCAGCGAGTCTGGCGGTCAATTCAGGCCTTGGTCGAGAACCGATAGCCGGTACCGCGCACGGTTTGTACCAGATTTTCGTATGCATCACCGAGGGCTTTGCGCAGGCGCCGAATGTGTACGTCGACGGTGCGTTCTTCGACATACACGTTGCCGCCCCAGACCTGATCCAGCAACTGGCCACGGGTGTAGGCGCGTTCCTGGTGAGTCATGAAGAATTGCAGCAGACGATATTCGGTAGGGCCCATCTCGGCAGGACTGCCATCGATGGTCACTCGGTGGCTGATCGGGTCGAGCAGCAGGCCGCCGACTTCGATTGGCGCCTCGCCATCGCTCGGGCCGGCACGGCGCAACACGGCTTTGAGGCGTGCTACCAGCTCGCGCGGGGAAAAAGGTTTGGTGATGTAGTCGTCGGCGCCGACTTCCAGGCCCTGGATCTTGTTGTCCTCTTCACCTTTGGCCGTGAGCATGATGATCGGAATGTCACCGGTCAGTTCATCACGCTTGAGGCGGCGGGCCAACTCGATACCTGAGGTGCCGGGCAGCATCCAGTCGAGCAGGATGAGGTCGGGCTTGCGGTCGACGATGATGGCGTGGGCCTGCTGGGAGTTCTCCGCCTCCAGGCATTCATAGCCGGCCATTTCCAACGCAACGGCGATCATTTCGCGAATGGGCGCCTCGTCGTCGACGATCAGAATGCTCCTGCCAACCATGCCTTACTCCTCTTGTCATTTAACTGTCTTGCGCCGCATTAGATAACGGAATTATTGCAGTCGTGTGACAGTATTTTAGTCGCCGGGTGATTGTCATGATCCTGAACTAAGCTTTAAGTCCGAATCCTGACAACCACCAAAGGAAGGTTTCCATGTATCAGCACTCGCAATCCTTCAAGGGCCTGCTGCTGGCAGCTGCCCTGATTCTGCCATCGATGGCGTTCGCCGCCGAACCGGCCATGATGAAAGATGGCGTGATGACCGACCACAAAGGCATGACGCTGTATACGTTCGACAAAGACACCGGCGGCAAGTCGGTGTGCACCGGGCAATGCGCGGAAAACTGGCCGCCGCTGATGGCCAAGGCCGACGACAAGGCTGAAGGCAAGTGGAGCATCATCAAGCGTGACGATGGCTCGATGCAGTGGGCTTACGACGGCAAGCCGCTGTACTACTTCGTCAAGGACAAGGCCCCGGGGCAAAAGGAAGGCGACAAGATGAAAGACGTTTGGCACGTCATCACCAATTCCGGGCCGAAGATGTAAGGATCCTGCAGGAGCGAGCTTGCTCGCGATGAACTTGAAGGCGGCGTGCGCGTCAACGTTTTCTCGCGAACAAGCTCACATCCCTCCTGTACGGTGTGGTCAACCTGTCGGAGCGAGTCTGGCCTGAACTCAGCGCAACGCATAATCCAGCACAATTCCCACGAATATGGCCAACCCGGCCCAGTGGTTGTGCAAGAACGCCTTGAAGCAGCGCATCCGGTCCTTGCCGCGGGTGTACCAGAACTCCCAGGCGAAGCAACCTGCGGCCACCAGCAGCCCGAAGTGGAACCATATCCCCAGCTCGAATTTCGAGCCTGCCAGCAACAGGCAACCCAGTGCCAGCCCCTGCAGGGTCAGAATGATTACCCGGTCTGCCTCGCCAAAGAGGATGGCCGTGGATTTCACGCCGATCTTCAGGTCATCGTCGCGATCGGTCATTGCGTAATAGGTGTCGTAACCCACTGTCCACATCAGGTTGGCGATCCACAGCAGCCAGGCGACAGCCGGTAGCTCACCGGTTTCGGCGGTAAACGCCATCGGCATCCCCCAGGAAAACGCCGCGCCCAGCACCACTTGCGGGTAATAGGTGTAGCGCTTCATGAACGGGTAGCTGAACGCCAGCGCCAGCCCGCCCAGCGACAGCCAGATGGTCGCGGCGTTGGTACACAGCACCAGCAGGAAACTCACCCCCATCAGCAAGGCAAAGAACACCAGGGCTTCTCTGGAACTGATCTTGCCGCTCACCAGCGGGCGTTGCTCGGTACGCTTCACGTGGCCGTCGACCTTGCGATCGGCCCAGTCGTTGATCACGCAGCCGCCAGCGCGGGTCAGCACCACGCCGAGCACGAAAATCACCACGTTGGCCAGGGACGGCGAGCCTTTGCCGGCAATCCACAGCGCCCACAGCGTCGGCCACAGCAGCAGGTATATGCCGATCGGCTTGTCCATGCGCGTCAGCTGGATGAAGTCCCAGGCTCGCGGATTCAGGCGGTTCAGGGACTTGAGCAGGCTCTGGTACATCAAGGTTTCTCCGGATGGGCGCGAGCGGCATTCCACAAGGTTGGCAGGAATACTTCGGCTACCAGGACGCTCAAGGCCCCGCGGTCGAAGCGCGAGCGACGGCCCCACAGCCCGCCGGCCTGTATCTCGGTCGGCAGCCAGGCTTGAGGGTAATGGCAAACCTCGATGTCCCGACGCTGGAATGCGTGGTCGCAAAACAGCAACTCGCCCAGGGAGCGGCTGCCCAATTCGTCCATATGCAAGCCATCGCCCTGCAGTGCACTGCGCGCAGCGACACTTCGGGCAAACACCCAGGCTTCGCCGTGGCCGCGCAAATACACTTCGCGTACCCAGCCTTCGCTGCCTTCGGCCAGATCCAGTGCCACGCATTCGTCAGCGCGCAGTAACTGCCAGCCTTCGAACGTGGGTGTGACGCTGAAAGCATCATTGGAGAGCTGAATGAGGCGCCGGGTCAGCGAGCCTTCATCGAACAGCCAGTCGAGGGCAGCCGGGTCGGGGAGGGGCGTCAGCTCGCTTCGGGGAAGCCAGAGCGGGGCCGTGCAGGAGGGTTTTGAGTGCGGCACAGTGCGTCATTATTGGCAGCAAATGAGGCGGCGAGCTTAACATGTCGGTCGACGACTTTGATTGAAATGGCCCGCCGTTGCGCCGAACAGTGCTTGCAACTGGCGGGCCCGATCAGTACAAAACGCCCTGAGCCGGATGGCAGCGTTTCACCATCGACCGTCTGAGCCTGCTAATGCCTGACCCCTGAGGAAGTATCTGAATGAAAAAGTGGCAATGTATCGTCTGTGGCCTGATCTATAACGAAGCCGACGGCTGGCCCGATGACGGCATTGTGCCGGGCACCCGTTGGGAAGATGTCCCGGCAGACTGGCTGTGCCCGGACTGCGGTGTGGGCAAAATGGATTTCGAAATGATCGAAATCAACTAATAAAAAACCAGAGGAGTAAGGAATGAACGCACCTGTCGTAATCGTAGGCACCGGCCTGGCTGGCTACAACCTGGCCCGCGAGTTTCGCAAGCTCGATAGCGAAACCCCGCTGCTGCTGATTACTGCCGACGACGGCCGTTCCTACTCCAAGCCGATGCTCTCCACCGGCTTCGGCAAGAACAAGGATGCCGACGGCCTGAGCATGGCCGAACCGGGCGCGATGGCCGAGCAATTGAAGGCCGAAGTGCGTACCCACACGCGCATCAGCGGCATCGACCCGGGTCACAAGCGTCTATGGATTGGTGAAGAAGCGGTGACCTACCGCGACCTGATCCTGGCCTGGGGCGCCGAAACCGTACGGGTTCCGATTGAAGGCGACGCAGCGGACTGCGTGTTTCCGATCAACGATCTGGAAGACTACGCGCGCTTTCGCGCGGCTGCGGCCGGCAAGCGTCGGGTGTTACTGCTTGGAGCCGGCCTGATCGGCTGCGAGTTCGCCAACGACCTGACCCTGGGCGGCTACGAGGTGCAACTGGTTGCGCCATGTGAACAGGTTATGCCGACCCTGCTGCATCCGGCGGCCGCTGCTGCCGTGCAGGCAGGCCTGGAAAGCCTGGGTGCACGCTTTCATCTGGGGCCGGTGCTCAATCGCCTGCAACGAGTGGCAGAAGGCCTGGAAGCGCATCTGTCCGATGGTCAGGTGATCGCGTGTGATGTCGTGGTCTCGGCCATTGGCCTGCGTCCGCGCATCGATCTCGCCGCAGCGGCTGGATTGCAGGTTAATCGTGGCGTGGTGGTCGACCGTCACCTGAAAACCTCCCATGCCAACATCTACGCCCTGGGTGATTGCGCCGAGGTCGATGGCCTCAATCTTCTGTACGTCATGCCCCTGATGAGCTGTGCCAGGGCGCTGGCGCAAACCCTGGCCGGCAACCCGACCGTCGTAAGCTATGGGCCAATGCCGATCACCGTCAAAACGCCGGTCTGCCCATTGGTGGTTTCGCCGCCACCGCGGGGTGCCGAAGGCGTCTGGACAGTCGAAGGGCAGGGCGCCGACATCAAGGTTCTATGCCGCGACGCGACGGGCAACCTGCTCGGTTATGCCCTGACGGGCGCGGCCGTAATGGAAAAACTGGCCCTGAACAAAGAGCTTCCGGCACTGCTGGCGTAAATACCGGTCGTTCTGTCGGATTCACCCCCCTTTTGCCCCTACATTGGCCGCGCCGACACTGGCGCGGCTCCTCGCTGCGTGCCATCCTCACTCCCGTCTGCCGCAGAGTAGAGCACCTGCGGCGCTTTGGGCGCTGCTTCGCAGAGAGCAGCACGGACATAACAACAAAAAACCGTCAAAGGGGCTTCACTCATATGCGTAAACCAGAACTCGCTGCAGCCATCGCTGAAAAAGCAGACCTCACCAAAGAACAAGCCAACCGCGTTCTCAACGCCGTTCTCGAAGAAATCACCGGCGCCCTGCATCGCAAGGACAGCGTGACGCTGGTGGGCTTCGGCACCTTCCTGCAACGCCATCGCGGCGCCCGCACCGGCAAAAACCCGCAAACCGGTGAGCCCGTCAAAATCAAGGCCAGCAATACCGTGGCTTTCAAGCCAGGTAAATCGTTGAAGGACAGCGTTAATCCGTAAGCGGTTTTCACCTCTCCCTTAGTGGGGGAGTGGAATAAAAAAATGGGCACGCCAACCAGGGTTGGGTGCCCATTTTTTGTGGGATCAACAGGTTTCATGGAAATCTGCCCCGGACATCTGCCTTCAAAGGTCTGAAAAACTATAGGGCTGAAGCTCGGTGATCTGAGACAGCAGGATCAGATGCTCCACTGCCTTTACCTTCTCCAGATGTTCGAGGGTGTCCGGGCCGCCGAACATCAGCGCTGGGACGAAACCGTACATTTCGTCGTGGCGTAGGGTGCCGAGCTTTTTCTTTGCGGGTTGGAACAGGTCTTCGAAATCGTTGTATTCAACTTCTGTAGATAAAAGAAAATTTTGGAGCTCTCTGTCCATTTCATCACTTGCTATTTCGAAGTTATCGATAATACATCGAGAAAGCACACTGGTTATTTTAAGAGAGGCACCCGTTTTTTCACCCCACAGGTACAAGTCGCCAAAGGCGCTGCGAGCAATCAGGTGGTAAGCGTCTCGATCTTCAAATGTTGTTCCTCCAAGCCAGGACGCCACCACCCCATCGTATTCCTGAGGGTTCACTATCCAAAAAATCCCATCACCATAACCGCACCAGCCGTGTTCAGCCCAATACTCCAGCAGTTGATTGGGTAGCTTGTCCCTATAACGTTCGATACTAGACGCCGGGACCTCCTGACGATCAACTGGACTGCCAAACGTATCCAGAAAAATTGAAAACACTTCATCCATTACGTTTCTCCTTAGCATTTATGAAGTTTGACATTGAGATATGTATCACCGCGTAAAGTCGTTGGCACTGTCTCAGCGGCCTTTTTCAAATTTGTTATTTTTGGTCCCCACTGAGGTCCAATGCTGGAGTTGACTTGTCGATCCCCGAAATCCGCGATGATGTCTTTACCTCCTGCACTCAAATCCGGATTATGCAGTCCTGCAAGGTTTGACATCGTTTCCTTGGCTTTTTTCAGACTCTCTGCTTTCGCAATTCCGGGGCTCATCGTTTTCGAATATTCCCTTTGAAATCGTGTTTGCAATTTGGCTTGTAGATTCTTTCGGGCCTGCCTGGCCGCCGTCCGACTACGCTTCACCGGATTAGCTATATTCTCCAGATATTCATCAACCGTCAGCCGATTCAGCCCGTCCTCTTGTCCCTTCAACTGCCGCTCGAATTCTCCGATTTTCGACGCCGGCATCTTGTCCGCTTTGAAACACTCGACTGTATGAAGCGGCATGGCGTTCGGTTTGTTATGGGGCGAGTCCTTAACTTTTCCAGGTGGACGGTTTGTCGGTGGTGCAGGCTCTTGCCGGCCGATAGCCCCTCTGCGCGGCTCTGCGGTTTGCAGGTCTGGTCGTTTTTTCAGTGACTCTTCATGCTTGAGCATCCATGCGCCCAGTCGCACGCCTTTGCGGCTCTCTCGCATTTCCTGGGCGAGGACATTTGCATTACCTCGACCACGGGTAATGTAAGCGACGATGGCTCCCAGCAGCAGGACGACAACCTCAACATGCCCCAGTGCGATGTGGTGGGCTGCTCTTGCTCCGGCAAAAGGATCGTCCCGGCTGAATGGGTTCAACCCTTCCTCGCCCCGTGGGCCTTTCCACGCGATGTTGATGCCCGTCAGGTAATACTCGCCAATGCGCGGCAATCCCTCGACGAAAAACTCAGCGATGGACGTCAGACCGAGTATCCCCAATATCCACGTGCTCACTTGTAACCCCATGGCGGCGCCAGCTGCGCCCATGGGAATGGCGCCTGCTCCTCCGAAAAACGCGCCTGCACCTGCGCCTATTGCGCCTCCGGTCATCACACTGCCCGCGACGATCATTGCCATTTGAGTGGCGACTTCGATCAGCTCGTTGAGGATGCTGGAGATGTCGAGGTCAGAGAAACGCTGCCTCAATAAACGACCAGCCTCCAATTCGGCCTGGTAGAACGCGGACCTGACACTGTTGATACGACGGATATTGAGAGAGAGGGAGGGGGCACGCTCGTTGAACTGCGTGCGAAAGATAGATCCTCCCTGGTAACCCATTTCGTGGGTTATACGGTTTTCAATCTCGTGCCACGTGGGCACGATTTGCCATAAAAACATTCGAGTGTCTCCCTGACAGTTCGCCCCATTGATGGACTGATAATCCCAGCGTCCATTGCTGAAATACGCTAACAAGATGTTTGAAGCGTTGATGTAGGAAAACACCCCTGTCAAAGTCAGAAACTTCTTCTATTTCACAATGTTGCGTCATTAGTCAGCAGAGGCTCGTATTGAGCCTGCTACTTGGATAGTCGGATTCATGACCACGAGAAGAAGGAAGCATTGGAAGGGAGCCAACCAGCGGAGCCTTGCAATTTGCAATTTGCAATTTGCAATTTGCAGAGTGCCGCAGGCCGTTCACTCCGCTGTCCGGCGCTTCGGACTATTCCAATTGGGTATTGGCAACTGTCAGTTCTGACAGTTAAAAGTGGTCAACTGATGCTTTATAAGAGGAGTCCCCTTACCAACGATAAGTGACTGAAATGACCTCGAACAATGTAATTGCAAATGCAGTTACCCCTCAGACAATCCCGGCGCAGATCAAGACTCTCTTTGCCGATATCAGATTTGCGCAGGTGGCGGCCGAACATATTTCAGCTGCCGCGGGCAAGCCTGTAACTGTCGAAGACACAGTGACACAGGACATGCTTGATAAAGTGACGGTGTTGAGAGTGTTGAGTGGGAGTCCGGTAAAGTTTACCAACCTGGGAGGCATTGGACATCTGCGCAACTTGCAGGACGTGATGATAGAAAAGCAAGTGATCACTCGCTTGCCCAAAGACTTCGGGACGTTGGCAAAATTGACGTCGTTGTACATCGGCAACTGCTCACTCCAGTCAATTCCATACTGGATCGGAAATCTCACCAGCCTGACCAACCTGAACCTCAGTGGTCAGTTTCCGGTAGGCATTATGAGAGGCGGTATTCCGGAGTCGATCGGTAACCTGACGAAACTGGAGCGCTTCGACGTGGGCAATAACAGCAACCTGTGCGGAAAATTGCCGGATACCTTTGCTCGGCTAACCGCTCTCAAACAGCTATTGGTTCAGAGCAACGGATTTGAAGACCTGACCGTCTTGAATGCCCTGCCTTCGACCGCCTTCATGTATTTCATCAACCAAGCCTTGGGGGTTTTTGAGTTGGGCGATGTGCGGCAAAACAGTTCATTGCCCATCAGGCTGCCGGAAATATTTGTGCAGGCCCAAACTCCGTGTGACGTCCTGTATCAAGCGGGCGGTGTCGAAATCCACGGCAATCCAGATGCGTACCTGGATGCGAACCTGCGCTATGTGCATTTGCCGACCTCCACCCTTGGCCCGTCCGAAGTGATACTGGCGTTTCCTGGGCGGCAGACCAATGTGACTTATCGCTACACGGTGACCGTATAGCGGTTAGCAGCTCTCCGGGCTTGAGCGGACATAAACCGTGCGCTGGACACGACAGCATTTCTGCGCACGGCTCATTAAGCTGGAAGGGGCATCGGCAGGCGAATGTTGAATAGCGTTTAATATTTGAAAGAAAAGTGTCCGCCCCATGATGAAAGCGTTCAAAAAATCGACGAATCATCCGACGCTTTTTTAGGGTTGGCCTTCGGAAGTGTGAGGGTTAGCGTGATAGCTCCACACTTACATGACGGAATCACTATGGTCAGTATCACCGACATACCTTCTGAATCAGAAGCCGACAGCATTTCCCCGTATGTCTGCGCTACTTCGAGAAAACTGCACGATGCTGCTGACCGTGCGCTGAACTATTACCTCAATCCCGTTCCCGTTAAGGCGCAGATCATACCCGGCTCGATCTTTACTATTGCGCCTGACATCAACAACGAGACGCTGTTGGCGCACGCGTCTGAGTCGCTGGAATCGGCGAGGGTGATGGCGGGTGATTTTGTCGGGGTTCTGGAGGGCTCACACCGCAAAACAATGCTGGCGCTTCAACAAATCATCATGCTGGGTCAGTTGGCAGTGAATCGGGTTCTGGACAATACCGGTGTTTCTGAAAATGCGTGAGCGAGTAGGAAAGCACAGCCTCGCGACACCTCTCATGTAACAACCTTCGTTAATGACTTGGTAGTCATCAGCGTCAAAAACGACAACATCTCCTGCTAAATAATGCAGATAGTGGTGTTCTTTGTTTTTGCCGTTACACTGCTCCCGCCGTTCATTTTTCTTTCGAGGCTGTGCGCATGAAGTTTCGTTTTCTGCTGTGGATGCTGGGTTTGTTGATGGGCAAGGCCAGCCGGACCAATCCGGCCTTTCAGCAGCAGTTGGGTGACAAGGACCTGGTGTTTCAGTTGCAGACCCTGGACGGGAAAGTGGCGCGGCATTTCCGCGTGAAGGACCAGCGCATTACCAGCCAATCGGGTGTGCATGCCGAGCCTGCGTTTGCGATTGCCTTTAAAGATGCCGCCTATGGCTTTGCCACGATGCAGGCGAAGAACAAGCAGTTGGCCTTCATGACCGGGATTCAGGACAAGTCGATTCAGATCAAGGGCAACCCGGCACTGGTGATCTGGTTCCAGGGGTTGACCAAGTATTTGAAGCCGAAGAAGGCAAAGGCGAGGGTTTGAGGCTTCTGAGATAGACCGGGGTGAATCTATCGTGGGCGAATCTTTTTCCTACTGGAGTGGGGCTCGCCCGCGGCGCTTTTAGGGAAACTTCGAACAAGTCTTCAATATGCTGAAATACAGTCTCAGCACCTGTATTTGAAAGGCTTCTTAATAACTGTAATTTCTGACAGTTACGTTAGCTTGAGTGGTGTGTTTCACTTCGACTGTTGGTTTTTAACTCAGTCGATTACAGGGAACATAATCATGACTCAAACTACGCGTGCACCAGGCACTATCGATCCTGGTTTTGGTCAACGAGGATTTGCCTTCTTTCCGCTTCCAGGTAGCGAAGGACTCAATAGGACCGTTACTATTCTTCCGGATAAGAGGGTGCTTGTAACCTTGGTATATCCGCCATTCGACGATGTAGCTTTAGGTTTGGCTGTATTTAAGGAAGATGGGAGCCTTGATCCTGTATTCGGTAGTGGGGGAATAAAAGATATATCTTTTTCTCAGCCGCTCACTTTTTACCCGAATACCGTGCTTTTGCTAACAAGCGGGGGCTGGTTGATTGCAGGTACTGCGTCAACCGAAAAAGGACTGTCTCTGGCTGTTGCCAAATTCCAGGCAGATGGCTCGCTAGATCCGACATACGGTGCAGCTTCAACACCGGGCTTAACGCTTATCGACGTTGATGATCTTGTTAAGGGGGCAACTTTACTATCATCTGATCAAGCGCCAACTGACATCATGGATAACGATGGTGGCAATGGTGCGATTTCTGCCACACAGCAGGATGGAAAAATTGTCATAGGCAGCGTGGTCAGTGTTGAGGGAACACCGTTTCCGCGAGGTATCGTGATTCAGTTGGACTCCACGGGAAACCTGGACATCACATTTAATTGTAAAGGATATTTACTGGTCAATTTGCCGGACGGCCTTGATTGGACCAATGTGATGGCCGTGCGTTTCCAGGATGATTACCTGGTAGTTTGTGGTAACTATCGCAAAGATTTGAAGTTGGGAGGTTATTTTAATCGCTATGACCGGCTAGGAAATCTGGATAGAAGTTTTGGCGAAAGAAACAACGGTACCGTTTTGATTTCACTCGATGACAGGCTGGTGCGTCTAAGTTCTTTCACAGTAAAGTCCGATAATAGTTTGATTGGGGCTGGCTATGTAATGGATAACCAGATCGGAGGCTTGGTTGTCCATCTAACTCCAAAAGGAAGCTATAATTTGCTGTTCAACGGCGGAACGCCGTTGGTCTCCAAATTCCTGGACTCAGGCGTGTTGTGGCGGACAAGTATGGTGCAATCGGATAGCAACCTGATTATTGCCGGTCAGGGCGGCGAGGATTTGGGCGAATTGAGATCATCTATTACAGCGCGCCTGCTTCCAAATGGAGATGTTGATCTTAAGTACGCTGACAAGGGTTGGGTTGAGTACCCAAGTCCAGATGTTGGAGGAAACCATACTTTTCGAGATGCAGCGTTGAAGTCGGATGATTATATGTATGTTAGTGAAACACAGATGGAAGGCGGGGGTACAACGAGAGGATCTGTGTTTCGTTATTTAGTATGAACCAGTGAAGGCAGTTGAGTGAGTGCAATTCTGTTGTCGGCTTGAGGCGTTTTGTGCCGCTCAACGTTAGACAAGTAAGTGTTCGTGATGAAGGTGTCTTTAATCACGAACACTTACTATGGGTTTCAAGCAGCCCCGTAATGAACTATCAATCGATGGTTTTTCAAGTCTGGCTGAATTGCGACGCCAGCTCCCGTAACAGCACTTCAGCCTCGAGCACTTTGCTGACTACATCATTGGCTTTATCGCGGGTCAAACCGACTCGTTCCAGTAACGCCTCAGGAATGTCTTCATCCGGGCCGGAGCCAATGCCCCGGCTGCGCAGCAGGCGCACGGACAGGCACACCAGGTTCGGGTACTCGGCGTGTTCACCGTCGTAGTGCGGGTCGTGCTGGAAGCGCAGCGCGGTGGCCAGTTCTTCGGGCATGTCCCAGTAGCGCATCAGCCACGAGCCGATCTGTTCACGGCTGATGCCCAGCAGGTGTTGTTCCACGAAGCTGTGGCACAGATGCGGGTTGACCTCCAGGTGGCGGCAGATCAGCGAAAAATGCGGCGGGAACACATGAGCCAGCAGCAGGTAGCCGAAGTTATGCAGCAGGCCGGCAAGGTAGGTCAGGCCGGCTTCCGGGCGCTGGGCGCGTGGCATGGCACGGGTCAGGCCTTCGATGACGGCGGCGGTGTAGATCGATTGCTGCCAGTACGGCGTGCTGTGTTGCGGGTGGTCCTTGGGCAGGCTCAGGGTTTTGCCCAAGGCCAGGCCCAGCGCCAGGTTGATCACCAGATCGAAGCCCAGCACGCGCACGATGGCGTCTTCTACCGAGCGAATCTTGCCGGGTGAGGCGTAGTAGGGCGATGCCGCCCAGCTCACAACCTGTGCCGCCAGCGCAGGGTCGGTCTCGACCACACCGGTAATGTCGTCGATGGTGGCGTTCGGGTCTACGCGCAGCTTGATGATCTTTTGCGCGGTTTCGGCAAGTGGCGGAATTTCGATGGTGGCTTCCAGGCGCTGCTGGATGCGTCGTGCAGTGAACGCTTGAACAGCCTGGGTGATCTCCTCGCGGTCATCGTCGGGTCGGTCAAGGTTCGGGCGGATGCTGCTCAGGGTTTCGCCGAAGTTGGCGGCGCTTGCCTTGGTCAGCATGGTCTTGAAGTCTTCGCTGGCGATTTCCAGCAGGACGCCCGGCTCGCCAGAGTTGATCAGCAACTTCGGCTCGCGCAGCAGGCATTCTTCGTACAGGCACGGTGAAGTGGTCAGTGCCGGCAGACCGGGCAGCAGGCTCAGGTTGTGCTTGCCGAGCATTTTTGCCAAGCGTTCGCCCGGCACGGCCGTAAGGCGGCGACCGGTGAGTTCGGTGAGGCGATTGAGGTCCAGCAACTGGCTCTGGGGGAACAACACCATCAATGCGCCGACGGCGTCATCCAGCAGGACGGCCTGGATCTTGCGCGCAGGGTTAAGGCCGTGATGATCCAGCACTTCTTCGTAAGTAATGCCCAATTTGCCAAGCATCAGCCGAATAACCGACGGAGCGTGCGGGGTGTCGGGTGCGAAGGCAACTTCGGTCATGTTCCGTATCCGTACCAAATCAATTGCGCAAGTATAACCAGCTTGCTTGGGGCGATGCGTCACAAACTGCGACGGGGATCACACTTGACCGTATTGCTGGCCATGGCGCAACCAGCGGTCTAGTAACGGGCTGACGTGGGTTGGCCAGCGTTCGAGCAAGGCTTGGGCGGCATCACGCACGGCGGGCAGCAGGTCGGCGTCACGCATCAGGTCGGCGACCTTGAATTGCAGCAGGCCGGTTTGACGGGTGCCGAGCATTTCGCCAGGGCCACGCAGTTCCAGATCCTTTTCCGCTATGACAAAGCCGTCGTTGGTTTCACGCATGATGCCCAGGCGCTGGCGGCCGATCTGCGACAGCGGTGGATGGTAGAGCAGCACACAATGGCTGGCTGCGCTGCCCCGGCCTACCCGGCCGCGCAATTGGTGAAGTTGTGCGAGACCCAGGCGTTCAGGGTTCTCGATGATCATCAGGCTGGCGTTGGGTACGTCGACACCGACTTCGATCACGGTGGTCGCGACCAGCAGTTGCAGATTACCGGCCTTGAACTCGGCCATCACCGCAGCTTTTTCCGCAGGCTTCATGCGCCCGTGGATCAACCCGACCTTCAGTTCGCCAAGGGCAGCGGTGAGGTCTTCGTAAGTGCTTTGCGCGGCCTGGCAGGTCAGTTCTTCGGACTCTTCGATCAGCGTGCACACCCAGTAGGCCTGTCGCCCTTCGGCGCAAGCACCACGTACCCGCTCGATGACTTCGACGCGGCGGGTGTCGGTGATCAGTACTGTGTTCACCGGGGTTCGCCCGGGTGGCAATTCGTCGAGGATCGAGGTGTCGAGATCGGCGTAGGCGCTCATCGCCAGCGTCCGTGGGATCGGCGTGGCGGTCATGATCAACTGATGCGGGCACATGCGTCCGCCGACGCCTTTCTGCCGCAGGGCCAGGCGTTGCTGCACGCCGAAGCGATGCTGTTCGTCGATGATCACCAATGCCAGATTCTTGAACTGCACTTCGTCCTGAAACAGCGCGTGGGTGCCGACCACCATCGGTGTGCCGCTGGCGATCTGCTCCAGCGCGGCGACACGATTCTTGCCCTTGAGCTTGCCGGCCAGCCACGCGACTTCGATGCCCAGCGGTTCGAGCCAGCGCTTGAAGGTGATGAAGTGCTGCTCGGCGAGAATCTCGGTAGGCGCCATCAGCGCGACCTGATAGCCAGCCTCCAGAGCCTGGAGCGCGGCGAGGGCAGCGACCACCGTTTTACCGGCGCCGACGTCACCCTGGATCAGCCGCAGCATTGGCTCGTGCTGGCTGAGGTCATAGGCGATTTCGTTGCCGACCCGTTGCTGGGCGCCCGTCGGGCTGAAGCCGAGGTTGGCCAGGTATTTGGGTGGCAGCTTCGTGGCTTTGGGCATGGCCGGCGCACGCAGGGAGCGCATGCTTTCGCGCAAGCGTTGTTGCGACAGTTGATGGGTCAGCAGTTCTTCGAACGCCAGGCGGTGCTGGGCCCAGTGATGACCCAGGGCCAGTTCATCGACGTCGGCATCGGCGGGCGGGTTGTGCAAATAGCGGATCGCATCGGCCAGCGGTGCCAGTTGATAGTCCCGGGCCAGCTCGGTCGGCAGCCAGTCGGGCAGGCTGCTGGGGCCAAGCAGGGTCAGGGTCTGCATGCACAACTGACGCAGGCGCTGCTGGGTAAGGCCTTCGGTGAGCGGGTAGACCGGGGTCAGGGTTTCATCCACCGGCGGTGGTTCGTCGCCGGTGATGGCGCGGTATTCCGGGTGGTAGATCTCCAGCCCCGAGGCGCCGGGCCGCGCTTCGCCATAACAGCGAATCC
Source organism: Pseudomonas sp. PDM31 (assembly GCF_019218965.1). Lineage (NCBI taxonomy): Bacteria > Pseudomonadati > Pseudomonadota > Gammaproteobacteria > Pseudomonadales > Pseudomonadaceae > Pseudomonas > Pseudomonas sp. PDM31. Next base: position 253,795 of record NZ_JAHUWS010000002.1, read on the forward strand.
GCGTGCCGCGCTTGAGGCCTTCTTTCTGCGCGTTGCTGAAATGGTAGAAGCGCAGGCTCAATCCGCCGGTGCCATCTTGCAGCCGGACAACCAGGCTGCGACGACGACCCATGACCACATCGGCACCGCTGACGGTGCCTTCGATGACCGCATCCTGACCGGGCCTCAGCGCGCCGATGGGCACCACGCGGGTGCGATCCTGATAGCGCAGCGGCAAGTGAAACAGCACGTCCTGGAGGTTTTCCAGGCCGACCTTGGCCAGCTTTTCGGCCATGGCTTCGCCGACACCCTTGAGTGCCGTCACCGACACTTGCGACAACTCGCTCATGGCCGTGACTTAACCCGCAGCGACCTGTGCCGCTGGCTTGGCCACGGAACACAGGCGAATGGAGTCGGCGAGGATTTCGATGGCCTTGGGCCGGGGAAAGCTCGCGCGCCAGGCGATGGCCACGGTGCGGTAGGGCACCGGTGCGGAAAGCGGGCGCACTTCGATCACGCCAGGGGCGTAGTGATGGCTGTCGACCGCCGACAACGGCAGGATCGAGATGCCCAGGCCGGAGGCGACCATGTGGCGGATGGTTTCCAGGGAGCTGGATTCGACTGTGGTGTGCCTGGCGCCGTCGTTGCCCTTGGTCAAGGTCGGGCAGGCTTCGAGCACCTGATCGCGGAAGCAGTGACCTTCACCTAGCAACAGCAGGCTCTTGTCGTTGAGCAGGCTGGCGTCAATGGACTCTTTCTGCGTCCACGGGTGCTGGGCTGGCATCAGCACGTAGAACGGCTCGTCGTAGAGCTGCAGCGTCAGCACGTCGGCTTCGTTGAACGGCAGGGCGATGATGATCGCGTCGAGTTCGCCGTTGCGCAGTTTGTCGCGCAGCACGTGGGTGAAGTTTTCTTCGATGTACAACGGCATCTGCGGGGCGACCCGGTGCAGTTGCGGAATCAGGTGCGGGAACAGGTACGGGCCGACGGTGTAGATCGCGCCGACTTTCAGTGGCGCGGTCAGCTGGTTCTTGCCGGCCTGGGCCAGTTCGCGGATGCCCTGGGCCTGTTCCAGGACTTTTTGCGCCTGGGCAACAATGCCTTCGCCGACCGGGGTCAGGCGCACGGCGCTCTTGCTGCGCTCGAAAATCAGCACACCGAGTTCGTCTTCAAGCTTTTTCACGCCCACCGACAGGGTCGGCTGGCTGACGTGGCAACGCTCGGCCGCGTGGCCGAAGTGCTGCTCTTGGGCGAGGGTAACGATGTAGCGTAATTCTGTGAGGGTCATAGCAAGCGTCCATGTGGTTGCGGGCCAAGCATACCGGCTGCAATCGATAGACGCACGTTATCAGACTGGGTGTGTGCAGGGGCAAGCTCGCTCGCGAAGAACCTGAGACCGCCGTGGGGTGTCAGGCTCGCCGCGTTATCGTTGACGACCTTCGCGAGCGAGCTCGCTCCCATAGTGGTTCGGCGGTGCTTTACCGCCGGTGTTTTTCCAGCGAATAAACAAAAGGTGCAACGATTTCGATGGAACCGTTGTTCAGCATGTCGGCCGGTGGCTTGGGCAGCGGCTGGGCGCGGCGGATCATTTCCAGGGTGGCCCGGTCCAGATCGGCAGTGCCAGAGGCGCTTACCAGTTCAAACGACAACACATTACCTTCAGCATCCACGACGAAACGAAGACGGTTCGTGCCTTCCTTGCTCCGTGACCGGGCACTTGCAGGGTACTTTTTGTACTTCTGCAGGTGTGCCAGCAGCGTGCCTTGCCAACTGGCCTTGGCCGCCAGTTGAGCAGGCGAAGGGCCTGGTGCCGGCTGCGCGGATTTCTGCGTCGGTGCCTGAGTCTGCTGCGTTTCGGCAGGTTTCTCTTCGGCCGGTTTTTCCTTCGGTGGGTCAGGTTTTTTTTCTACCGGCTTGGGCGGTTGCGGCTTTGGCTTGGGTTTGACCGGCTTGGGCACGGCAATTTCAGCTTTCGGCGCTTCGGCAAGCTTCGGAATCGGCAGTTCTTCAACCGGAGCCGGGGGCTGTGGCGGTGTGACGACCTTCGGCGGAGCAGGCGGTGGTGGGGCAGGAACCGGCGCCAATTCGACCATCATTGCCTGTGGGGGCAACTCGATGGGCGGGCGGGCAGACCAGTTCAGCGCCAGCGCGATGGCCAGCGCGTGAACGCCCAGCACCACGGCCAGGCTACCGCTGTAACGCGTCAGCTTATGGCGCGTCGTGATCATTTCTTGGCTGCCGTCTCAAGTCCAACCAGGCCGACCTTCAGGTAGCCGGCGGAACGCAGGTTGTCCATCACGCTCATCAGGTCGCCGTAATCCACGCCTTTGTCGGCCTGGAAAAAGATCGTCGTGTCTTTTTTGCCTTGAGTCCTGGCGTCGAGGGTGGCGCCGAGGGCTTCAGCCTTCACTTCCTCTTCGCCGAGGAACAGGCGCTGGTCAGCCTTGACGCTGAGGAACACCGGTTTCTCCGGACGCGGCGCCGGTTTGGCGGTGGACGCGGGCAGATCGACCTTGATGTCCACAGTAGCCAGCGGAGCCGCCACCATGAATATGATCAACAGCACCAGCATCACGTCGATGAACGGCGTGACGTTGATTTCATGGTTCTCGGCCAGATCGTCGTCTGCCCCTTCTTTCAAATGCAGGCCCATGGCCGATTACCCCACTTTCACCATGTGCGGTTGCGAGCTGCGCTCAGGCTGGTGGTCGAGGTCGCGGCTGACCAGCAGCAGGACCTGCGCCGACGCGTCGGACACCTGGGCTTTGTAACCGGCAATGGAGCGAGCGAAGACGTTGTAGATCACCACGGCAGGAATCGCTGCAACCAGACCCAGCGCGGTGGCCAGCAGGGCTTCGGCGATACCGGGAGCCACGACGGCGAGGTTGGTGGTCTGGGTCTTGGCGATGCCGATGAAGCTGTTCATGATGCCCCATACGGTACCGAACAGGCCGACGAATGGCGCGGTGGAACCGATAGTGGCCAGTACGCCGGTGCCGCTGCTCATGTTGCGACCGCAGGCTGCAACCAGACGCTCGAGGCGAAAGCTGACACGCTCCTTGATACCTTCTTTCTCGCGGCTGTTGGCCGACAGGCGCATCTCTTCGAGGGCGTCGTGCACCAGCAGGTTGGCCAGAGTGCCTTCCTTGGTCGCCGTGGTGCTGGCTTCCTTGAGGGAGGCAGCCTTTTTCAGGTGAGCGATTTCAACGCGCAGACGACGCTTGGCGCCAATCAACTCGAAGCCTTTGGCGATCCAGATGGTCCAGGTAATGACGGAGGCGATGGCCAGTCCGATCATCACGATTTTCACGATGATGTCGGCGTTCTGGTACATGCCCCACGGCGACAGATCATGGGCCATGCCCAGGGTGTTGTCGGCTTCGAGGACTTCAGGAACGTCTTCGCCAAGGGTGTCGACAGCCGGTGCCGGGTCAGAGGCGGCCGGTGCCGCGACCGGGGCAGCTTGATCTGCCGGTGCAGGCGTTGCGGCGGCTGTCGGAGTGGCGGGTGCCTGGGCATCAGCGAACGCGGCAGCGGGTGCCAGTATCATGCTGAGGAGCAGGGCGGCCACGGCGCTCCAGGCGCGAGGTCGTTTGGTAGGCGAAGCGGGGAGTTGATTGCGTGTCATGCTGGCCGGACCTGAGAGTAAAAAAGGGTGATGTTCTTCCAGGCCTCGAAGGGCCGAGAACAAAAGTGGTCGGCATTATTGCAATTAATTCTTGTTAACAGAAGCAATAGCATCTCTTTTTTTCCCGCATTGCTAGCCGCTCGTCTATTGTCGGCGCTAGTCTGTTGCTTTCCGATGGGAGTATTTCAATGTCTGTCCCCTCTGTTTTGATCGCCGGTTGCGGTGACGTAGGCAGCCGTCTGGCTACGCAATTGCTGGCTGCGGGGTGGGAGGTTCATGGCCTGCGGCGCGATGTTTCACGCCTGCCCAAGGGTGTTGTCGGTGTGGCTGGCGACCTGTTCAAAGAAGACTGTCCGCCGACCTGGCCGGTGGGTGCGGTGGACTACCTGGTGTATTGCGCCGCCGCAACCGATCACGATGAAGACGGTTACCGTGCCGCTTATGTAGAAGGTTTGCAGCATGTGTTGGGCTGGCTGAATGACTATGGGCAGGTGCCCAATCGTCTTCTGTTCGTCTCCAGCAGCAGTGTTTACGGCCAGCAGGATGGCGAGTGGGTCGACGAGGCGTCGACGGCCGTGGCGGCGGGCTACTCAGGGCGTGTGATGCTCGAAGCCGAGCAGGTTGCGCTCAATAGCGGCATACCTGCCAGCATTGTGCGTTTGACCGGTATCTACGGCCCGGGCCGTGAGTGGTTGCTGACACAGGTACGCCGGGGTTATCGCGTAGTGGTCGAGCCGCCGCTGTACGCCAACCGTATTCATGCCGATGACGCCGCAGGGTTGATGGCGTACCTGCTTGAGGCGGATCGGCGTGGTGTGGCGTTGGAAGATGTCTACATTGGCGTCGATGACGCCCCGGCAGCCCTGGCAGACGTAGTGGGTTGGTTGCGCGAGTATCTGGGCGTGACCGAGTGGGCGGAGGATGCCAGCGTGCGACGCACCGGGAGCAAGCGTTGCAGCAATGCTCGGGCAAAAGCCTTGGGCTGGGCCCCGAAGTATCCAAGTTTCCGCGAGGGTTACGCGGCGATTCTGGAGGGGCGCTGCTGACTCCCAGTCACCACAAACCAAATGTGGGAGCGGGCTTGCTCGCGAAAGCGGTGTGACAGTCGAGAATAATGTCGTCTGACACACCGCTTTCGCGAGCAAGCCCGCTCCCACACGGGTTATGCGCTGTTTATTGTTGTTCCAGCAACCACTTGCGGTCACCCGGCGTGAACTGCGGCATTTCGTCTGCCTGCGCGGTGTTCACTGTCTGGAAAATTTCCAGCTCTTTGCCTTTGCGCGCAAAAATCCAGGCATTGCCTTGCCCGTTGAGTTGCAGCCACATGTTGTCGTTACCGCCGCTCATCGATGCGCAGTCGCCCGCCAGGCACAGGGCATAGCGATCGGCTCCCGGCAGGCCGGACACCTGGCCGTCGGGCTGGAACTGTACAGTGCTGCCTTCGCCCGGGCCGCTGATGACTTTCCAGCTACCGCCCATGTAGGTCGAATACAGCGCACGCTCGAAAGTTGCGCCAATCGGAGCGCCCTCCGGCACCGGAATCGATGAGCGATCGAAGAGCTGGGCAGATTCGTTTTCGGTAGCGGCCTGGCTCAATTGTTTGCCATCACGCTTCAGTTCACTGCCGGAACTGCCATAAAAATCGACTTTCCAGGCACCGGACTCCTCGCCCAGCAGCTTGCCGTCGACGTTTTCAAAACCATTGGTGTAGCGGGCCTGACCGGCCTTTGTATTGATGTCCCATTCCAGGTTCGGACCATAGGCCTGGAGCGCTTCACGCAGGGGGCCGCCTTTGGAGGCGGCGTCGATCGCCACCTGATTGATCCAGGTGCCGCTGATATCTCGGTCGGCAGGGTCGCTGGCACATCCGCCCAGGAACAGGGCAAGCAGCGAGAGAACAAGCGCATTGCGCATGGTGGAATCCTTTCAGGCTTTCTTTACTGCTGAGCAGTCGGCGCAGCCTGAAGCTGCGCCAGACGCATTACTCGATGACCAGGATGGCATCCATTTCAACCTGCGAACCCTTTGGCAGGGCTGCTACGCCGATGGCGGCGCGGGCAGGGTAAGGCTGGTCGAAGTATTTGCCCATGATCTCGTTGACCTTGGCGAAGTGGCTCAGGTCGGTGAGGAAGATGTTCAGTTTGACGATGTCCTTGAACGAACCGCCGGCGGCTTCAGCCACGGCCTTGAGGTTCTCGAACACCTGGACGGTCTGGGCTTCGAAGCCTTCAACCAGTTCCATGGTTTTTGGGTCCAGAGGAATTTGACCCGACATGTAGACGGTATTGCCAGCCTTGATCGCCTGGGAGTAGGTGCCGATGGCGGCCGGGGCCTTGTCGCTGGTGATAACAGTCTTGGTCATGAATGACTCCTTGTGAGGATGGGCTTCATGCACGCATGCGGGTGATGCGAATCACCCCGGTCAGCGCGCGCAGTTTTTTGATCACGCGGGCCAGGTGCACGCGGTCGTGTACGCTGACTACCAGTTGGACCACGCTGATGCGACCATCGCGTTCGTCCATGCTGATTTTCTCGATATTGCCGTCGGCCGCGTTGACGCTGCTGGCCAGCAGGGCGATCAGGCCGCGCTGATGTTCCAGCTCGACACGCAGTTCGACGTTGAATTCTCCGGTGACATCCTTGGCCCATGAGAGCTGGATGCATTTTTCCGGGTTGTGGCGGATTTCGGTGATGTTGCGGCAGTTGTCCAGGTGCACGACCATGCCTTTGCCCGCGGACAGGTGGCCGACAATCGGGTCCCCCGGGATTGGCGTGCAGCACTTGGCGTAGCTGAGTACCAGGCCTTCGGTGCCGCGAATCGCCAGCGGGCCTTCGGGACTTGGCAGCTGTTCGCCTTCGCCGAGCAGGCGGCGGGCGACAACATAAGCCATGCGATTGCCCAGGCCGATATCTTCGAGCAGGTCTTCGGCCAGTTCGAGGCGATATTCGGCAAGCATCGCCTTGATGCGCTCGGCGGGGATTTTTTCCAGCGAGCTGTCGAAACCGTTGAGGACTTTGTTCAGCAGGCGCTCGCCGAGGCTGATGGATTCCGAGCGGCGCTGCAGTTTCAGCGCATGGCGGATGTGGGTTCGCGCCTTGCCGGTAACCACGAAGTTCAGCCACGCCGGGTTCGGCCGCGCGCCAGGGGCACTGACAATCTCGACCGTGGAGCCGCTTTGCAGCGGTTCGGACAGCGGTGCGAGACGACGATTGATCCGGCAGGCAATGCAGCTGTTGCCGACATCGGTGTGCACCGCGTAAGCGAAGTCGACCGCCGTGGAGCCTTTGGGCAGCTCCATGATCCGGCCCTTGGGCGTAAACACGTAGACCTCGTCCGGGAACAGGTCGATCTTCACGCTTTCGATGAACTCCAGGGAGTTGCCGGCGCGTTGCTGCATTTCCAGCACGCCCTTGACCCACTGGCGAGCACGGGCGTGAGTGCCTTTTGGCTGCTCGTCGCCGCTGGACTTGTACAGCCAATGGGCAGCGATGCCGTTGTTGGCCATCTCTTCCATTTCACGGGTGCGGATCTGGATCTCGATCGGAACACCGTGCATGCCGAACAGCGTGGTGTGCAGCGACTGATAGCCGTTGGCCTTGGGGATCGCGATGTAATCCTTGAAGCGCCCTGGCAGCGGTTTGTACAAATTATGTACAGCACCCAGCACGCGATAGCAGGTATCGACCTTGTCGACGATGATCCGGAACGCGTAGACGTCCATGATCTCGTTGAAGGCCCGACGTTTGCCGCGCATTTTCTTGTAGATGCCGTAGAGGTGTTTCTGCCGACCGCTGACCTCGCCCTGAATGCCGTCGACGGCCAGGCAGTGGCTGAGGGACTCTTCGATCTTGTTGACGATTTCCTTGCGGTTGCCCCGGGCACGTTTGACGGCCTGGTTTATCCGCGCGGAACGCATCGGGTGCATGGCCTTGAAGCCGAGGTCTTCGAATTCTATGCGGATGGCGTGCATGCCCAGCCGATTGGCGATGGGCGCATAGATTTCCAGGGTTTCCTTGGCGATCCGCCGGCGCTTTTCACCGGACAGGACTTCCAGCGTGCGCATGTTGTGCAGGCGGTCGGCAAGCTTGACCAGGATCACGCGAATGTCGCGTGCCATGGCCATGGCCATTTTCTGGAAGTTTTCGGCCTGGGCTTCGGCTTTGGTCTCGAAGTTCATCTGGGTCAGTTTGCTGACCCCGTCGACCAGTTCGGCCACGGTTTCACCGAACTGCGCTTGCAGCGCTTCCTTGGCAATACCGGTGTCTTCGATCACGTCATGCAGCATGGCAGCCATCAGGCTCTGATGGTCCATATGCATTTCGGCAAGAATATTCGCAACCGCAAGTGGGTGCGTGACGTACGCCTCACCGCTACGGCGGCGTTGGCCGTCGTGTGCTTGTTCGGCGTAGAAATACGCTCGGCGGACCAGGTTGACCTGGTCGTTGCCGAGGTAGGTCGATAAGCGATCGGCGAGGGCGTCTATGCTCGGCATGATGTCTCCTGCCGCAAGCTGTGATCCCGTGCCGTGCTACGTCGACCAGGCATAGGCTTAGACGGCCTCGTTGGACTCGTCCTCGAATGCAGCAAAAAGCGGTTCATCTTCAACGATTTCGGCTTCGGCGATAGCTGCGTAGTCGATCAGGCCTTCAGCGATTTCACGCAGGGCAACAACGGTAGGTTTGTCGTTTTCCCATGCTACTTTCGGCTCTTTGCCGCCGGTGGCCAATTGACGGGCACGCTTGGTAGAGAGCATGACCAGCTCAAAGCGGTTATCCACGTGTTCTAGGCAGTCTTCAACGGTTACGCGGGCCATGGTCTTCCTCGTAGCAAATGCAATATGCGCGCTGCCCGGATGGGCGAGCGGACTGAACAGTTTAAAAAATCACCAGCGATTAGGGAAGCGCTGATTTTTTGACCAAGCCCTTCAACGCGCTGCAAGTGCCAATGTAAAGCCCTTGCAGCTGTTTTGGGAAGTGCTCTTTAACCGAGCAACTCAGCCAGTAATTTGCCAAAACGTTGCTGCTGGCGCTTCTGTTGGAGCTGATTGGCGCGGAAAATTGCCTGCAGGTCGCGCAAAGCGTGGGCGAAATCATCGTTGATGATCAGGTAGTCATAGTCGACGTAGTGGCTCATTTCGCTGACTGCTTCGCGCATCCGGCCGTCGATGATCTCGTCGCTGTCCTGGCCTCGGTTGGTCAGGCGCTGGTGCAAGGCCTCAAGCGACGGCGGCAGAATGAAGACCGAGCGGGCTTGCGGCATCAGCTTGCGCACTTGTTCGGCGCCCTGCCAGTCGATTTCCAGGATCAGGTCGTGGCCTTCGTCCAGGGTCTGCTGCAGGTGGCTTTGCGAGGTGCCGTAGAGGTTGCCGAAAACTTCGGCGCGCTCGAGGAAGTCCCCGTGTTCGATCATCTTCACGAACTCGCTGCGTTCGACGAAGTGGTAGTTCACGCCGTTCACTTCACCAGGGCGCATGGCGCGGGTGGTGTGGGAGACAGAGACGCGAATCTCCGGATCGGCGTCGGTCAGGGCTTTGACCAGGCTGCTTTTGCCCGCGCCCGAAGGGGCGGAAATGATGTACAGGGTGCCGGTGCTGTGGGTCATGTCAGGGTAGCCTTACTCAATATTCTGCACTTGTTCGCGCATCTGCTCGATCAACACCTTGAGGTTGACCGCAGCCTGGGTGCTGCGCGGGTCGAAGGCTTTGGAGCCCAGTGTGTTGGCTTCGCGGTTGAGCTCCTGCATCAGGAAGTCCAGACGCCGTCCGGCGGCACCGCCGGACTTGAGCACCCGGCGAACTTCGATGATGTGGGTGCTCAGGCGATCCAGTTCTTCGGCGACGTCGCTTTTTTGCGCGAGCATGACCATTTCCTGCTCCAGGCGCTGCGGATCCATCTCCGCCTTCATGTCGGCGAAGCGGTCGAGGACTTTCTGGCGCTGGGTGGCGAGCATCTGCGGGACCAGTTCGCGCAAGGTCACCACGTCGTCTTCTATGGAGGTCAAACGCTCGTTGATCAGCCGTGCCAGCTCGGCACCTTCACGCTCTCGGCCGGCCTTGAGCTCCTTGAGGCCCTGGTTGAACAGCGCGAGGGCTTCGGCATTCAGGGCTTGTGGATCGCTGGCGTCACCTACCAGCACGCCGGGCCAGCCCAGCACTTCCAGCGGGTTGAGGGCGGCGGGATTCTTGATCAGGCTGGCGATGGTCTCGGCGGCGGCGACCAGTTGGGCGGCACGCTCGCGGTCCACTTGCAGGGACTTGCCGGTGCTTTCCTCGGTAAACCGCAGCGTGCATTCCAGCTTGCCCCGGGATAGGCCCTGGCGCAGGGCCTCGCGGACTGCGCCTTCGAGGTCGCGAAAAGTTTCCGGCAGGCGCAGGTGGGGTTCCAGGTAGCGGCTGTTGACCGAGCGCAGTTCCCAGCTCAGGGTGCCCTGGGCGCCGGCTTTTTCGACGCGGGCGAAGGCGGTCATGCTGTGCACCATGGGGTACCTCGCAGTGCAGATGGGCGCAGAACCGAGGTTCCGGGGATCCGCTATCAATGAATTAAAGCCGACAGGCAGCAAAGGCGCAGGATTGTAACGCAGTGGTGCGGATGCGCCCAAACACACGGTGTGACAAACGCCTGCAAGCCTTCGATACCACGCCATGCAGAGCCTTCGGTCGTCGGCGGATTTTTTTAGAAGTGCCCAGGTGCGGCCAGCGGCTCTATAATGCCCGCAGTTTTCCGTCCCCAGTACAGGTACTCCCTATGATACGTCCAAGTGGTCGCGCTGCCGATCAGCTCCGCTCGATCCGCATCACCCGCAACTACACCAAACACGCCGAGGGATCTGTACTGGTCGAGTTCGGTGATACCAAGGTCATCTGCACCGTCAGCGTCGAGCCGGGCGTGCCGCGTTTCCTCAAGGGCCAGGGCCAGGGCTGGCTGACTGCCGAATACGGCATGCTGCCGCGCGCCACCGGCGAGCGTAACCAGCGTGAAGCCAGCCGTGGCAAGCAGGGTGGCCGCACCCTCGAAATCCAGCGTTTGATCGGCCGTTCCCTGCGCGCTGCGCTGGACATGTCCAAGCTGGGCGACGTCACCCTGTACGTCGATTGCGATGTGATTCAGGCAGATGGCGGCACCCGTACCGCGTCGATCACCGGCGCCATGGTGGCGCTGGTCGATGCCCTGAAGGTGATCAAGAAGCGTGGCGGCCTGAAAGGCGGCGACCCGATCAAGCAAATGATCGCTGCAGTTTCGGTAGGCATGTACAAGGGCGAGCCGGTGCTCGACCTCGATTACCTGGAAGATTCGGCGGCCGAAACCGACCTGAACGTGGTCATGACCAGCGCTGGCGGTTTCATCGAAGTGCAGGGCACTGCCGAAGGCGCGCCGTTCCAGCCTGAAGAGCTGAACGCCATGCTGGAACTGGCGAAGAAAGGCATGAACGAAATCTTCGAACTGCAAAAGGCTGCACTGGCCGATTGAACAGGCCGCTCCCAGCAAGGAGGACGCGATGAGTGATGAGCAAGAGCTACTTCCCACCCCGAGTAAAGACGTTCGGCAGTGGGCGATGTTTTGTCACCTGTCTGCCTTGCTCGGGATCTGGATCCCGTTCGGGACGCTGATCGGTCCTCTGATTCTCTGGCAGATGAAGCGCGAGATGGACCCGTTCGTCGACGCACAGGGCAAGGAGGCGCTGAACTTTCAGATTACCGTCGCCATTGCCTCTGCCATTTGCTTCCTGCTCATGGTGGTGATTATCGGGTTCTTCCTGTTTGGTCTGGTTGCGATTGGTGCGCTGGTGCTGACCATCATCGCAGGCGTGAAAGCCAATGAGGGGCTCCCTTACCGGTACCCGTTTACCTGGCGATTGATCAAGTAAAAGCCCGGTTGCTCTATACAAGTAGAACTGGCGCCAACAATAAGCAAATGCCCCGGAATTCCGGGGCATTTTCGTTTATTAAATAAGTGTTTCTAGTTGTGTTAAATCTTTGCTAGTTGTATCAATCACCGTGTACCAGGATTCGTTGAATCCCCAATGCCGAGTTGTTTACACTTTTAGTCACAACTGTAAAGTGTCAATGGTGCCCATGTGCTTGGCAATAAGGCGAGCTGATTGATAAAGTTGCCACCGCGAAATATTTCAAGAAATATTTTGATATATTCAGACCAGTGAAGGTTCTTGAATCTAACATCAGCCAGTGTTGAGGAGTTCAACCTGTTCAAGAGGCGTGTCCAGGTAAAAAGTTCGCCCCTGAATACTTATCCAAGAATGATGCAAATGATTCAGCTCGATTTTTATGGAACGTTAGTCGCCGCCTCTTTAGTGCTGTTACTGGGTCGCGGACTTGTCACTCGTGTAGGATTTTTACGCGCCTACAATATCCCCGAACCTGTAGCAGGTGGCCTGGTGGTCGCCCTGGCTCTCCTGGCTTTACGCAGCTTTGATATTCAAGTGCGGTTCGACACCTCGTTGCAGACGCCCTTGATGTTGGCGTTCTTCGCCACCATTGGCTTGAGCGCGGACTTCGCCAGCTTGAAAAAGGGCGGGCGTGTCGTGGGGATTTTTATTCTCGCGGTCACCGGGTTGTTGCTGGTCCAGAATGCCATGGGCATCGGTCTCGCAAGTCTGCTGGGGCTTGACCCTCTGATGGGCTTGCTGACGGGGTCGGTCACTTTGGCTGGCGGTCACGGCACAGGCGCTGCCTGGAGCGCGACATTCAGTGAAAAGTACGGCCTGGCTTCGGCTTCCGAGCTTGCGATGGCTTCTGCGACTTTTGGTTTGGTGCTGGGTGGTCTGATTGGTGGGCCGGTCGCTCGCCTGCTGATCAAGCGAGTGCAAGTCCCCGGTTGCGCTGAGCAAGCCAAGCTGCGCGTGCCAAAGGGTTTTGAGCAACCAAACAAAGAACGTTCGATCACACCCTTTTCGTTTATCGAGACACTCGCCCTGATTGCCGTCAGCTTGCTGGCAGGTAATCTTCTTAATGGCTGGCTGCTGGGCAGTGCATTTGAGTTGCCGACGTTCGTTTGTGTGTTGTTCGTGGGTGTTGTATTACGCAATGGACTTTCAGCACTGGGCTTGTATCAGGTGTTTGAGCGGGAAGTCTCGGTGCTGGGCAATGTCAGTTTGTCACTGTTCCTGGCCATTGCCTTGATGTCTCTTAAGCTATGGGATCTGGCTTCACTGGCTTTGCCGATCTTCATCATTCTGGCTGTTCAAACTATCGTCATGGCGTTGTTTGCGATATTCGTGACGTTCAGAATAATGGGTAGCAACTACGATGCGGCCGTACTGGCGGCAGGGCACTGCGGTTTCGGACTGGGTGCCACGCCAACAGCCATTGCAAACATGCAAGCCGTCACGCAGCGCTTCGGGCCATCGCAGATTGCGTTTCTGGTAGTGCCCATGGTGGGAGCATTTTTCATCGACATCATCAATGTCATCGTGATCAAGTTGTTTCTTGCGCTGCCATTTTTTGTCGCTGTCTAAGTTCAGCCTGGTTGAGCCATAAAAAATGCCCGTATCTTGCGATACGGGCATTTTTATTGATCCGACGCCTCAGATAGTCAGCGTCCAGTCGTAGTCCACGATCAGCGGCGCGTGCTGCGAGAACCGCGGCTGACGTGGCAGGCGTGCACTGCGTACAAAGCGGCGCAGGCCAGGGGTCAGCAGCTGATAGTCGAAACGCCAGCCGAGGTTGAGCATTTCGGCCTGTTCGTTGTCCGGCCACCAGCTGTACTGGTCGCCTTCACGACTGACTTCGCGCAGGGCGTCGACATAACCCATGTTGCCGACAATCTCGTCCATCCAGGCACGTTCAGGTGCCAGGAAACCCGGGGATTGCTGGCTGTCGCGCCAGTTCTTGATATCCAGCTTCTGTTGCGCCACGTATAGCGAGCCACAATAAATGTACTCGCGACGTTTGCGTCGCTGTTTATCCAGATAACGGGCGAAATCGTCCATTAGCTTGAACTTCTGGTTCAAGTCTTCATCGCCGTTCTGCCCCGAAGGGAGCAGCAAGGTCGCGATGCTGACCTTGTCGAAATCGGCTTGCAGGTAGCGCCCGTAGCGGTCGGCCGTCTCGAAACCGAGACCGCTGATGACAGCCTTCGGTTGCAGCCGCGAATACAAAGCCACGCCACCTTGGGCAGGGACTTCGGCATCGCAGGCATAAAGGAAGTATCCATCCAGTTGGAAGGCTGGATCGTCCAGTTCAAAGGCAGAGGCGCGGGTGTCCTGCAGGCAGATGACGTCAGCATTCTGTGCCTGCAGCCAACTGAGCAAACCTCGCTCGACTGCCGCCTGAATACCATTGACGTTCACACTGATGATCCGCATAAATGGCCCCAAAAATCGCGTGCGTGTATGATACACGGCGTCAAGCTAATTAGCTAAATCCGTGGTATTTGGGGTTTTTCATGCAAGCGTATCAGCGCGATTTCATTCGTTTTGCCATCGATCGCGGGGTTTTGCGCTTCGGTGAGTTCACCCTGAAGTCCGGGCGCACCAGTCCTTACTTCTTCAATGCCGGTCTGTTCAACTCAGGTTCGGCCCTGGCCCAGCTGGGTCGTTTCTATGCTGCAGCCATTGCCGAGAGCGGGATTGCCTTCGACGTGCTGTTCGGCCCGGCGTACAAAGGCATTCCTTTGGCGGCGACTACTGCTGTGGCCCTGGCCGAGCATCACAACCGTGACCTGCCATGGTGCTTCAACCGCAAGGAAGCCAAGGCCCACGGCGAGGGCGGCAGCCTGGTCGGCGCTCCGTTGACCGGTGAAGTGCTGATCATCGATGACGTCATCACGGCTGGCACCGCGATCCGTGAAGTGATGCAGATCATCGCTTCCCAGGACGGCGCCAAAGCGGCTGGCGTGTTGATCGCCCTGAACCGCCAGGAGCGCGGTAACGGCGAGTTGTCGGCGATCCAGGAAGTGGAGCGTGACTTCGGTATTCCGGTGATCAGCATTGTTTCGCTGAACCAGGTGCTGGAGTTCCTCGCCGACGATCCGCAGCTCAAGCAGCATCTGCCGGCCGTAGAAGCCTATCGGGCCCAGTTCGGCGTCTGATACACCGACCCTGTAGGAGCGAGCATGCTCGCGATGGACGTCAGGGCGCCACTTTCCGTCAGGTGCCCCGCGTTATCGTTGAAGTTTTTCGCGAGCATGCTCGCTCCTACAGGGATCTGCGGCAAAAAAAGACCCCGCTCAGCCAGGCTGAGTGGGGTCTTTTTGTATTCGCTACGGCTTAGTGACGCTTGCGATTACTGATCAGGGTGCCTACACCGGTATCGGTGAAGATCTCCAGCAGGATCGCATTCGGCACGCGACCGTCGATGATCAATGAGCTGCCCACGCCGCCCTGGACCGCTTCCAGTGCGCAACGGATCTTCGGCAGCATGCCGCCATAGATCGTGCCGTCGGCGATCAACTCGTCGACCTGCTGGGTGGTCAGGCCGGTGAGAACAGTGCCCGACTTGTCCATCAGGCCGGCGATATTGGTCAGCAGCATCAGTTTCTCGGCTTTCAGCGCCTCGGCGACTTTACCGGCGACCAGGTCGGCATTGATGTTGTACGACTCACCATTGGGGCCCACGCCTATTGGCGCGATAACCGGGATGAAATCACCTTTGACCAGCAGGTTCAGCAGGTCGGTGTTGATCCCGACCACTTCGCCGACATGACCGATGTCGATGATTTCCGGGGTAGTCATTTCCGGCGTCTGACGGGTGACGGTGAGCTTTTTCGCGCGAATCAGCTCGGCGTCTTTACCGGTGAGGCCGATGGCGCTGCCGCCGTGACGGTTGATCAGGTTGACGATTTCCTTGTTGACCTGGCCGCCGAGGACCATTTCTACCACGTCCATGGTCGCCGCGTCGGTGACGCGCATGCCGTCGACAAAGTGGCTCTCGATCGACAGACGCTTGAGCAGGTCGCCGATTTGCGGGCCGCCGCCATGAACCACTACCGGGTTGATGCCCACGGCTTTCATCAAAACGATGTCGCGTGCGAAGCCGGTTTTCAGCTCCTCGCTTTCCATCGCGTTGCCGCCGTATTTGATCACCAGGGTCTTGCCGACATAGCGTCGGATGTAAGGCAGCGCTTCGGACAGGACCTTGGCGGTATTGGCGGCGGCTTCGCGTTCGAGGGTCATTCAGGGCTCCGGGTGAATCAGAACGGTAGTTGGAGATCGGGCGCAACACGCTTCAACTGGACGTGGAACACATCCTTGATGCGCTGCAGTTCTGCCTCGTCATCGGCCTCGAAGCGCAACACCAGCACCGGAGTGGTGTTGGACGCGCGCACCAGGCCCCAGCCTTTGGCGTAGTCAACTCGCACGCCGTCAATGGTGGTCAGGTCGGCACCTGGGCCCCACTGTGCGTCGTGCAATGCATCAATGATGCTGAATTTGCTCTCTTCGGTCACATGGATATTGATTTCCGGCGTAGAAATATCGTTCGGGAAGGTCGCGAACAGCTCTTCCGCCGTGGATTTTTCCTTGCTGAGGATCTCCAGCAAGCGCGCGGCGCTGTAAATACCGTCGTCGAAACCGAACCAGCGCTCCTTGAAGAAGATGTGCCCGCTCATTTCGCCGGCCAACAGGGCGCCGGATTGTTTCATTTTCTTTTTGATCAACGAATGACCAGTCTTCCACATTAACGACCGGCCGCCGTATTCCTTGATCAGCGGGATCAGGCGACGGGTGCATTTGACGTCGAAGATGATCTCTGCGCCCGGGTTGCGCGCCACTACGTCGCGGGCAAACAGCATCAGCAGGCGGTCCGGGTAGACGATACTGCCGGTGTTGGTCACCACGCCGACACGGTCGCCGTCACCGTCGAAGGCCAGGCCGATATCGGCGTTGGTTTCCTTGACCTTGGCGATCAGGTCTACGAGGTTTTCTGGCTTGCCCGGGTCCGGGTGATGGTTCGGGAAGTTGCCGTCGACTTCACAGAACAGCGGGATGACTTCGCAGTTCAGGGCTTCGATCAGTTGCGGGGCGATCACGCCGGCAGCGCCGTTGCCACAGTCCACGACCACTTTCAGGCGTCGGGCCAGTTTGATGTCCTGGACGATTTCAGTGGTGTAGCGGTCGAGGATTTCGACCTGAGTGATGCTGCCTTGGCCGCTGCTCAGGTTGTTGGTCTTGAGGCGATCGTGCAGGGCCTGGATCTGTTCGTTGGCCAGGGTGTCGCCGGCTATGACGATCTTGAAGCCGTTGTAGTTCGACGGGTTGTGGCTGCCGGTGAGCATCACACCGGATTTGCCGGCCAGTACGTTGGCGGCGTAGTACAGCGCCGGAGTCGGGACCAGGCCGACATCGCTGACGTGGCAGCCGCTGTCGGCGATGCCCCTGATCAATTGCTCGACCAGCTCCGGGCCGGACAGGCGCCCGTCACGACCAACGCAGACGTTCGGCTCGCCTTGGGCCAGGCTCTGGGAGCCGACGGCGCGACCGATCCAGTATGCGGTTTCGGCATTCAGGAATTCCGGTACGGTGCCGCGAATGTCGTAGGCGCGGAAGATGCTGTCGGGGAACTTGGGGGCGATTTTGGCCGGGGTGTTCATCTGTGGAATGCTCCATCTCGAAGTTGGCTGGACCTGCCTGCGGGTCACTCAGCAGGCTCAAACTGAAGGGTATGACGGCGTTTTTCACAGAGAGTTCGTGGTGCGAAAAGGCCATGCCAGCGACGCGAGCGGCTTTTTGGCCGGCCAATGCCTTGATTCCAGACGGTCTCGGATCTTGTGTAGGAGCCGCCGAAGGCTGCGATCTTTTGATCTTGAAAGATCAAAATAAAAAGATCGCAGCCTTCGGCAACTCCTACATGGGTATCCGGTTATTTGGTGCCAGTGTGGCCGAATCCGCCAGTTCCGCGCTCGGTCTCGACAAACTCGTCGACCATCTCGAAATGCGCCTGCACTACCGGCACCAGCACCAATTGCGCCAGACGCTCGCCGACGGTCATGGTGAAGTCGGTCTGGCCGCGGTTCCAGCAGGAAACCATCAATGGGCCCTGGTAATCGGAATCGATCAGGCCGACCAGATTGCCCAGCACGATGCCATGCTTATGGCCCATTCCCGAACGCGGCAGGATCAGTGCGGCGAGATTCGGGTCGCCGATGTAGACCGACAGGCCGGTCGGAATCAACACGGTCTCGCCCGGCTTGATCACGATGTCTTGCTCCAGCATGGCCCGCAGGTCGAGGCCGGCGGAGCCTGGCGTGGCGTACTGCGGCAGCGGGAATTCGGTACCGATGCGGGGGTCGAGGATCTTGGCTTGCAAAGCGTGCATGTAAATTAAACCTGGTTCAGACGTTCGGCGATAAAAGTCACCAGCTGGCGAGCAATCTTGCTCTTGCTGGTCTGGGCGAAAGCGGTGGTATGAAGCTCGCGGTCGATCACGCTGCAGGCGTTTTCTTCGCTGTTGAAGCCGATGGTCGGGTTGGCGACGTCGTTGGCGACAATCAAATCGAGATTCTTGTCTTTAAGCTTGCGGGCAGCGTAATCGAGCAGGTGTTCGGTTTCGGCGGCAAAACCGACACTGAACGGGCGGTCGGGACGGGTCGCGATGGTGGCCAGGATGTCCGGGTTGCGCACCATTTGCAGAACGAAGCCGTCGCCGCTTGTAGGATCTTTCTTAAGTTTTTGCGGGGCAACGACCTCTGGTCGGTAGTCCGCAACCGCCGCAGAGGCGATGAACACATCGCACGGGATCGCGGATTCGCAGGCGGCGAGCATGTCGCGGGCGCTGACGACATCGATTCGCGTAACGCGGTCCGGGGTCGGCAGATGCACGGGACCACTGATCAGGGTGACGCGGGCGCCAGCTTCCACCGCCGCTTCGGCCAGGGCAAAGCCCATTTTTCCGGAGCTGTGGTTGGTGATGTAACGCACCGGATCGATGTTTTCCTGAGTCGGGCCAGCGGTGATCACCACGTGGCGGCCGGTCAACGCCTGGCGCTGGAAGCAGTCTGCCGCGCATTGGGCCAGATCGTTGGCTTCCATCATGCGACCCATGCCAACGTCGCCGCAGGCCTGGCTGCCGGAGGCCGGGCCGAAAGTCTTCAGGCCACGGCTTTCAAGGAGTTGCAGGTTGGCTTGGGTGGCCGGGTCGCGCCACATGGCCTGGTTCATTGCCGGGGCAACGGCGACCACGGCGTCGGTGGCCAGCACCAGGGTGGTCAGCAAATCGTCGGCAATGCCTTGGGCCAAGCGGGCGATCAGGTCTGCGGTGGCCGGAGCGATCAGCACCAGATCCGCCCATTTGGCCAGCTCGATGTGCCCCATGGCCGCTTCTGCCGCCGGATCCAGCAGATCCAGGTGAACCGGGTGGCCGGACAAAGCCTGCATGGTCAGCGGGGTGATGAACTCGGCACCGCCACGGGTCATGACCACGCGCACTTCGGCGCCCTGGTCGATCAGGCGGCGAACCAGGTCGGCGCTTTTGTAGGCAGCAATGCCGCCGCCGACGCCCAGAACAATGCGTTTCCGATACAGCCGCTGCATAGGCCTGCCTTTCAATTCGTTGGTGACATACGTGGCGAAACCCCCTCCCCAGGTGAATTCGCCCGCAAAAAAGATGGGCTACGATATCACAGCGACCGCGACGGAACAGCGGCGCCCACAGACAGGGAGGTGCTATGAGTATTCGCGATTGGCCGGCGGCGGAACGGCCGCGGGAGAGGTTGCTTGAACAAGGCTCGGGAAGCCTTTCGGACGCCGAGTTACTGGCGATATTTTTACGCACGGGCGTAGTCGGTAAAAGCGCCGTCGATCTGGCTCGACACTTGTTGAGTCAGTTTGGCAGCCTGCGCTTGCTGCTTGAGGCGGACCAGGAAACATTTAGCAAGCAGCTGGGGTTAGGGCCGGCGAAATTTGCCCAACTGCAAGCCGCTCAAGAAATAAGCAGGCGCCATCTGGCTGAGCGTGCGCGCGAAAAAACGGCGCTGGAGAGCCCGCAGGCGGTTCGTGAATACCTGAAGTCGATGCTGCGCCACGAGCCCCATGAGGTATTTGGTTGCCTGTTTCTCGACTCCAGGCATCAAGTGCTGACCTTTGAGAAAATGTTCCACGGCTCGATCGACAACACCAGCGTGCATCCGCGGGAAGTGGTCAAGCGCGCGCTGGCCCACAACGCCGCAGCGCTGATTCTGTGCCACAACCACCCGTCGGGTAACCCCGACCCAAGCCAGGCCGACCGAGAGCTGACCAAGCGCCTGCAAAAGGCATTGGAGTTGATCGACGTGCGGGTGCTTGATCACTTCATCATCGGCGATGGCGATCCGCTGTCGATGGCGGAGTATGGGTGGATGTAGGAGAGGGCAGACGCCCTCCTGTAGGAGCGAGCATGCTCGCGAAAAACGATCAGAGAACACGGCCTTTCAGGCGTCCCGCGTCATATTGACGTTCTTCGCGAGCATGCTCGCTCCTACAGGGGGGCGTGCAGGAGCGGATTATTTGATGCTGACCTTCGAGTAGTCCTGCCTGCCGAACGGGCTCACCGCATAGCCCTCGATATCCTTGCGCGTCAGGGCAAATGCCGTCGGGTGAGCCAATGGCAGCCACAACGCCTGCTGCTGGATCTGCGCCTGGGCCTGTTCATAGAGCTTGGTGCGCACCCCTTGTTCGCCGGTGGTCTTGCCGGCGCTGATGAGCTTGTCCAGGTCCTGGTTGCAGTAGCGGGCGAAGTTGGTGCCGGACTTGACCGCGGCGCAGGAAAATTGCGGCGTGAGGAAGTTGTCCGGATCGCCGTTGTCGCCGGCCCAACCCATGAACAGCAGGTCATGTTCACCGGCCTTGGCGCGGCGGATCAGCTCGCCCCATTCGATCACGCGAATTTCGGCCTGTATGCCGATTTGCGCGAGATCGGACTGCAGCAACTGGGCGCCGAGGCTGGGGTTGGGGTTGAGTAAACTGCCGGACGGGCGGGTCCAGATGGTGGTCTGGAAACCCTCTTTGAACCCGGCCTTGGCCATCAATGCCTTGGCCTTTGCAATGTCATGTGGATAACCCGGAAGGTTTTTCGCATAGCTCCAGGTGTTGGGCGGATACGGACCGTTGGCCGCTTCGGCGGTGTCTTCGAACACGGCTTTGATGTAATTGGCCTTATCGAAAGCGAGGTTGATGGCCTGGCGTACTTCGGGTTTGTCCAGCGGCGGATGCTGGCTGTTGATGCCGACGAATGCGGTCATGAACGCGTCAGTCTTTTCGACTTTCAGCGTCGGCTCCTGCTGTGCGGCCTGGACATCCAGAGGCTTGGGCGACAGGGCGATCTGGCACTCATTGCGACGCAGTTTTTGCAGGCGCACGTTCGCGTCCGGCGTGATGGCGAAGATCAGAGGATCGACCGAAGGCTTGCCGCCAAAGTAGTCGGCATTGGCCTTGTAGCGAACCGAGGCGTCCTTCTGGAATCGCGTGAAAATGAACGGGCCGGTACCGACGGGCTGGCTGTTGAGCTTCTCGGGCGCGCCGGCCTTCATCAGTTTGTCGGCGTACTCGGCCGAGTAAATCGAAGCGAAGCCCATGCTCAGGGTCGCCAGGAAGGTCGAATCCGGGTGGTCGAGGGTGAAGCGCACAGTCAGCGGGTCGAGGGCGTCGATTTTTTTGATCAGTGCGGGCAACTGCATTGATTGGGCGTGGGGGAATCCGCTTTGAGCGACTTTGTGCCACGGATGAGATGGGTCGAGCATGCGGTCGAAGCTGAATATCACGTCCTCAGCCGTCAGTTCACGGCTCGGAGTGAAGTATTCGGTGCGGTGGAATTTCACCTGCGGGTGCAGCTTGAAGACGTAGACCAGGCCGTCGGGGCTGACTTCCCAGCTCTCAGCCAGGCTGGCTATCACTTTGCCGCTGGCGGTGTCGAAGTCCACAAGGCGGTTCATCAGCACATCGGCCGAGGCGTTGGTGGTGGTCAGCGAGTTGTACTGCACGACGTCGAACCCTTCCGGGCTTGCCTCGGTGCAGACACTCAGGGCCGCCGCCATGGCCTGCGGACTCAGCAGGAAAGGGGCAAACAACAACGGTAGGGCAGCGAGGCGCATGGTCGGATTCCTTTACAGATCGAAGGCCCATCTGCAAGTGCAGTCTGGAAAAGGCTTACCCTAGTGGGCTCTTTTGAAAATGACTATCCCCGTATTCATTTTCAGGGGACTATGGACGGTCGGTTTTGCTGAGCCACTGCTGGGCAAAAAGCGTACTTGGCAGGGTAGCCGATTTTTCTTCGACGAGCGGTCACCACCGACGATAGCCTTTTTCCAAAGCGCTCGTAGCGCAAAAAATGGCTTTTTTATGGGTTGTGCGCACACCGAATGTTGTTGCTCTCAAGTCTTTCTGGTATAAAGCAGCGCTCTTTTCTAGGGGCCCGGTTCCTTCGTTTGTAGGTGTAGCCGGTAAGACCCTTAAAGAAACGCGGCGCCTGGCGCCAAATGACTGAGAGATTAAGCGGCCAACCCATGCCGGGTTGGGCATGTGGTTTAGAGGGCTGAGGCATGTCTAGAGTCTGTCAAGTTACCGGTAAGGGTCCGGTGACTGGGAATAACATTTCCCACGCAAACAACAAAACCCGTCGTCGTTTCCTGCCGAACCTGCAGCATCACCGCTTCTGGGTTGAAGAAGAGAAACGTTTCGTGCGTCTGCGCGTATCTGCCAAAGGCATGCGTATCATCGACAAGCGCGGCATCACTGTCGTGCTGGCCGAAATCCGCAAAGCCGGCAAGATCTAAGGGAGCTAATCATGCGTGAATTGATTCGTTTGATTTCGAGCGCCGGTACTGGTCACTTCTACACTACCGACAAGAACAAGCGTACTACTCCGGACAAAATCGAGATCAAGAAATTTGATCCGGTTGTTCGCAAGCACGTGATCTACAAAGAAGGCAAAATCAAGTAATTGATTTTTCCCTCTTACGAAAAAGGCCCGTATCGCGAGATACGGGCCTTTTTTGTTGGGCTGAAAAAAGTGGATCGGTAGATGCAAAAAAACGCCCGAAGCAGCGCATCGGGCGTTTCGTATTACCAGGTGCTTCTGGTCGCTTCAGCCCCGCGACAGGGCTGCAATGAGATCAATTTCCCATGGTGACATGGGTGATGATTTCGTTTTCAACCCGCAGGTTGATGCGTGCAGGGTTGTAGTCCTTGGTCATGATGAACCCGATGCCTGTCGGGCGTACTGCCAGGCCGGTCTTGTTGGCGAGTTCTGCACGCAGCTCTTCGGAGTAATGTTTGCCGATGTACTGCTGGGCGGTGATCAGATGTTGGTTCAAATCCAGAGTCATGAATTGCTTCCTTGCTAAAAGTTGATTTGAGCGAATTTGCTCTCGCCACCCGTCATGGGTGGCGTGGGAAAAGTCTGGATTAATCCCCGGCGTTTTTCATCCTCCGCACTGTGACGCGATGTTTTTCCAGCGCCTCGAGCAACAAAAAGCCCGCCATGAGGGCGGGCTTTGGGGTGGTTCAATCGGCCGGCTTCAAGCCTTCTGCTCAAATGCCACATAGATCTTGCGGCAAGGCTCAAGTACCTCCCAGGTACCCTTGAACCCGGCCGGGATCACGAAACGATCGCCCGCGCGCACGGTTTTGCTATTGCCATCGCTGTCGCGCAGCACTGACACGCCTTGAACGATTTCGCAGTATTCATGTTCGGTAAAATTCACCAGCCACTGGCCGACTGCGCCTTCCCACACGCCCGCATTCAACTGCCCGCACGGACTGTTGTAGTGGTTGTACACCGCTTGCTCCGGGTCGCCCTTGAGGACTTTGGCCGGGTCTGGCCGGTAGCGTTCGGGTTGAGTGTTGGCCTGGCTGAAGTCGACGACGTCCTGGATGCTCATTGTTGTAATCCCCAGAGATTGCGTTGGAAAAGCCCAAGTCTATGTTTATTAAAATGAACATCGCAAGGCCGTTTGCCGGTGTTGTGTCAAATATATTGAAACTTCACCTGTCGCTGGTTTAGGGTGACGGGATGCCTTGGGCCGAAAAACAGGCTGGCCGGGCAGAATTCCTGACAGCGCCCGCGAAGAACGCGGGTGTCGTATTCAATAAGAGGAGGACACTCGCATGACCACCCTGACCCGTGCCGACTGGGAACAACGTGCCCGCGACCTGAAAATCGAAGGCCGCGCCTACATCAATGGCGAATACACCGATGCTGTCTCCTCCGAGACTTTCGAGTGCATCAGCCCGGTCGATGGCCGTCTGCTGGGCAAGATTGCCAGCTGTGACGCCGACGACGCCCAGCGCGCCGTGGAAAACGCCCGCGCCACCTTCAACTCCGGTGTCTGGTCGCGCCTGGCGCCGACCAAGCGCAAAGCCACCATGATCCGTTTCGCCGGCCTGCTGAAGCAGCATGCCGAAGAATTGGCATTGCTTGAAACCCTGGACATGGGCAAACCAATCAGCGACTCCCTGTACATCGACGTTCCCGGCGCGGCACAAGCCCTGAGCTGGAGCGGCGAAGCCATCGACAAGATCTACGACGAAGTCGCCGCGACCCCGCACGATCAGTTGGGTCTGGTGACCCGTGAGCCGGTCGGTGTCGTGGGCGCCATCGTGCCGTGGAACTTTCCGCTGATGATGGCCTGCTGGAAACTCGGCCCGGCGCTGTCCACCGGCAACTCGGTGATCCTCAAACCGTCGGAAAAATCTCCGCTGACCGCCATCCGCATCGCGGCGCTGGCTGTAGAAGCCGGCATTCCGAAAGGCGTGCTGAACGTACTGCCGGGTTACGGCCACACTGTCGGCAAAGCCCTGGCCTTGCATAACGACGTCGACACCCTGGTGTTCACCGGTTCGACCAAGATCGCCAAGCAATTGCTGATCTACTCTGGCGAATCGAACATGAAGCGCGTCTGGCTCGAAGCCGGCGGCAAGAGCCCGAATATCGTGTTCGCCGATGCGCCGAACTTGCAGGAAGCCGCCGAAGCCGCTGCCGGCGCTATCGCCTTCAACCAGGGCGAAGTCTGCACCGCCGGTTCGCGTCTGCTGGTGGAGCGTTCGATCAAGGACAAATTCCTGCCGCTGGTGATCGAGGCACTGAAAACCTGGAAGCCGGGCAACCCGCTGGACCCGTCAACCAATGTCGGTGCGCTGGTGGATACGCAGCAGATGAACACCGTGCTGTCCTATATCGAGTCGGGTCATGCCGATGGCGCCAAACTGGTGGCCGGCGGCAAGCGCACCCTTGAGGAAACCGGCGGCACTTACGTCGAACCGACAATTTTCGACGGCGTGAGCAACGCGATGAAAATTGCCCAGGAAGAAATCTTCGGGCCGGTGCTGTCGGTCATTGCGTTCGACACCGCCGAAGAGGCTGTCGCGATTGCCAACGACACGCCTTATGGTCTGGCCGCTGCAGTGTGGACCAAGGACATTTCCAAGGCTCACCTCACCGCCCGGGCACTGCGTGCCGGTAGCGTGTGGGTCAACCAATACGATGGCGGCGACATGACCGCGCCGTTCGGCGGCTTCAAACAGTCTGGTAACGGTCGCGACAAGTCGCTGCACGCATTCGACAAGTACACCGAGCTGAAGGCGACCTGGATCAAGTTGTAAGTCAGTAGGGGAGGCCTGATTTGGATCAGGTCTCTCAAACGACAAAGATCCCCTGTGGGAGCGGGCTTGCTCGCGAAGGCGCCGTAACAGTCAACATAGACGTTGAATGTGCTGGCCACTTCGCGAGCAAGCCCGCTCCCACATTGTTTTGTGGTGGTTGAAAAAATAACAATCCACAGGAGCGTGGAACATGCGTTGGGCGACTTATTTCGCCGTGTTGGCGTCTGTCTTGAGTGTCGGCCTGGCCTTGGGCGTCAGCATGCCGTTGGTTTCTTTTCGCCTGGAAAGCTGGGGTTACGGCTCGTTTGCAATTGGCGTGATGGCAGCGATGCCGGCGATCGGCGTATTGCTGGGGGCGAAGATTTCCAGCCATCTGGCGGCACGCCTTGGCACGGCCAACCTGATGCGCCTATGCCTGTGGGCCGGGGCAGTTTCCATAGGTCTGCTGGCGCTATTACCGAGTTACCCCGTCTGGTTGCTGCTACGGCTGATGATCGGGGTGATCCTGACCCTGGTGTTCATCCTCGGTGAAAGCTGGATCAATCAACTGGTGGTCGAGCAATGGCGGGGGCGCCTGGTGGCGTTGTATGGCAGCAGCTACGCGCTGAGCCAACTGGCCGGGCCGGTGCTGCTTGGCTTCCTGGGCACGGAGCACGATTACGGCTTTTGGGTGGGTGTCGGTCTGTTGCTGGCCGCGCCGTTCCTGTTGCTCGGGCGAAGCGGTGCGCCTTCCAGCGAAGCCAGCAGCGTGACTTTCGGTGACTTGCTGAGTTTCTGTCGTGGCCTCCCGGCGATTGCCTGGGCGGTCTCGCTGTTTGCCGCATTCGAAGCCATGATCCTGACGCTGCTGCCGGTCTACTGCCTGCGTCAGGGCTTTACCACGGAAATTGCGCTGGCGATGGTCAGCACCGTGGTGGTGGGTGATGCCCTGCTGCAGTTGCCCATTGGCGCTTTGGCCGATCGCCTGTCGCGGCGTGCGCTGTTTACCGGTTGCGCGTTGATATTGCTGGTATCGAGTCTGGCGATCCCGATGTTGATCGACACGTTGCTGATCTGGCCGCTGTGGGTTCTGTTCGGCGCCAGTGCCGGTGGGTTGTTCACCTTGTCACTGATTCTGATCGGCGAGCGCTACCGCGACGATGCGCTGGTGCGAGCCAATGCGCACGTGGCACAGCTGTGGGGGATTGGCTGTCTGGTCGGGCCGCTGCTGGCCGGTGCTGGCAGTCAGTGGGTCAGCGGGCACGCGCTGCCGTTGCTGATGGCAGCGGGGGCCTTGGGTGTGCTGATTGTGGTGTTGCGGCAAGGGGCGTTTGGTACGGCGCAAGCTGCATAGATTTTTTGGGGTTTCTACAACATCCGCTCCAGGCCAACGGTGGTGCTGAGCCATGCATTGACCCGTCGCCACCAGCTCGCTGGCTCCTTGGTCAGCGTGTGCATTTTGCCGTCGTCTTCGGTGGTCCAGACGACATGGTCTTTTTCCAGTTTCACCTCATAACTCAAGGCGGGTGCCATGCCCTGGAGCGCCAGCTCACGGACTCGGGCCGCGAGTTCCGGGCTGTCTACCAACACGCCGACTTCGGTGTTCCATAACACCGAGCGAGGATCGAAATTGAAAGAGCCGATGAAGGATTTTTGCTGGTCGAAAATGATCGCCTTGCTGTGCAGGCTGGAATCGGAGCCGCTATAGGCGGCGCTGGAGAACAGGCGCGGTCCACTACCACCGGGGCTGTCTTCACCGGGTTGGCGGCGCAATTCGAACAGCCGCACGCCGTGTTCCAGCAGCGCCTTGCGATAGGGTGCGTATCCACCGTGTACCGCCGGTACATCCGTGGCCTGTAGTGAATTGGTCAGCAAACTCACCGAGACCCCGGCGTCGGCGCGTCCGGTAAGGTAAACAAGTCCGGGTTCGCCGGGCACGAAGTAAGCCGAAACCATGATCAGCTCTTTGCTGACGCCATCGAGCTCGGGCGTCAGTTGCGTGGTCAGCAGCAAATGCGGATCGGGTTCGCCCTTGGCCAGCACCTTGCTGGGCGCATCCCAGAGCGCCTGGCTCCAGGCCCAGATTAGCTCCTGACGCCAAGTATCGAGGCGCGGGTGAGTGGTATAGGTCATCAGGCGCTGGTAAAGCGCATGATTCTGTCTGCGGTTTTCTTCCAGCGATTTTTCCAGGCCGGCACGGGTCTCCTTCAAGTCCTGGGCGGTCGGTTTGCTCGACAGGAATTCGTCGATCGGCTTGCTCAACGCGCTGTTCCAGTACTGGTCGAAACCGTGTCCGAGCTCGTCGGCGACAGGGCCAACGCCGAGGATGTCGATGTCGGTGAAGTTCATATTGGGTTCGGCGTCGAAATACTCGTCCCCCAGATTGCGCCCGCCGACTATGGCCATGCTGTTGTCCGCCAGCCACAACTTGTTATGCATGCGCCGATGTTGCTGCGACAGGTTCAGCAGCCGCCCCACGGTCCGCGTCACTCCGGTACTGCGCCCCAGATTCAACGGGTTGAACACGCGGATATGGATTTTCGGGTGAGCGGCGAGGGTGCCGATGAACTGGTCCAGGCCATCGCTGGCGGTATCGTCGAGCAGCACCCGAACACGTACACCACGGTCGGCGGCCTTGAGCAGTTCATCGATCAGCATCCGTGTGCTGATACCGTCGTGCACGATGTAGTACTGCAAGTCGAGACTGCTTTGCGCGTTGCGGATCAGTTCGGCCCGGGCTGTGAAGGCTTCGGTGCTGTCGGACAGCAGGCGGAAGCCGGATTGCCCCTTATAAGGCGCGGCCTGCGCCTGGACCGAACGACCAAACGCCGAATCCGAGGCTGGCAGCGCCTGGCTGGACTCTCGCCGAATGTCGAAGCTGGCGCATCCACTCAGGAACGAAGCGATTAGCAGGAGAACAAGCAGGGGCTGACTGACTCTCACGTTAGGTCGTTCCAGTTGGCGAGGAGTAATGACATATGGATGCTGGATTCCGGATAAAAGTCAGTCACTGAATGGGTCGTTTTCCGCCAGCAATTTGATCGCCATTGCGCCGACCTTGCGCACCGCTTCTTCGATCTGCGGTGTTGGTTTGGCAGCGTAGTTCATGCGCAGGCAATTGCGGTATTTGCCCGAGGCGGAAAAAATGCTGCCGACGGCGATCTGTACGCCCTGATCATCCAGGGCACGATTGAGTTTCAGGGTATCAAAGCCTTCCGGCAGTTCGACCCATAGCATGAAGCTGCCTTGCGGACGACTGGCGCGGGTTCCGGCGGGGAAGTAACGGGTCACCCAGTCAATCATCATGTCGCGATTGCGCTGGTATTGGGTGCGCATCCGGCGTAAATGCGGCTCGAAGTGGCCGCCCTTGAGAAATTCGGCGATGGCGATCTGCGGTTGCGGAGCGGTTGAGCCGGTGCTGATGTATTTCATGTGCAGCACCCGTTCCAGATAACGGCCGGGCGCAACCCAGCCGATACGCAAGCCGGGGGCCAGGGTCTTGGAAAACGAGCTGCACAACAGCACGCGCCCGTCTTCGTCGAAGGATTTGATCGTGCGCGGGCGAGGATAGGTGTAGGCCAGCTCGCCATACACATCGTCCTCGATGATCGCCACGTCAAATCGCTGTGCGAGTGTCAACAACGCGCGTTTGCGCGACTCGGGCATGATGTAGCCCAAGGGGTTGTTGCAGTTGGGCGTCAGCTGTATGACTTTGATCGGCCACTGCTCCAGGGCCAGTTCGAGCGCGTCGAGGCTGATTCCGGTCAGCGGATCGGTGGGAATTTCCAGGGCTTTCATGCCCAGGCCCTTGAGGGTCTGCATGGCGCCGTGAAAGCTCGGCGAGTCCACCGCCACAATGTCGCCGGGCTCGCAAATCGCCCGGATGCTGGTGGAGAGCGCTTCGTGGCAACCGGTGGTGACTACCAGTTCGCCGCAGCCCAGCTGGCAGCCGGAGTCGAGCATCAGGCGGGCGATTTGTTCGCGCAGTTCGAGGTTGCCATGAATGTTGTCGTAATACAGGCCAGGCATGTCCTGGCGCCGGCTGATCCGGGCCAGATCGCGTAGCAGTGGTTTCATGGTCGGGCTGGTGATGTCCGGCATGCCGCGCCCCAGTTGCACCACATCCTTGCGCGGCACTGCGCGAATAAGCTCCAACACCTGATCCCATTGGGAGATGTCTACCGGACGTTGCGCCGGGCGGCCTACCGCCGGCAGGTCCGGCAGTTCGCGGCTGGCTGGAACGAAATACCCGGATTTTGGCCTTGGCGTGGCCAGCCCGCTGTCTTCCAGCACTCGATAAGCCTGCTGCACCGTGCTCAGGCTGACCCCGTGCTCGACGCTCAGCGCCCGCACTGAGGGCAACCGGTCACCGGGGCGATAGAAGCCCTGTTCAATACGCGTGCCGAGCAATTCGGCGAGATTGACGTAAAGGGTCATGGCGCAGCCTCGTGGGTGGTGATCCGATAAACCAGTACAGATACGGCAAAAATCGAGGATTCAGACGCAACAACAGCAAATCTGTATGGAGTTAATACGGATAGATTGAATCTGTAATGCTTTTGCCCGCCCGCGCATCATGGAATCTCTGGCTACCCAAGTAAACAGGAGCGACCAAAATGAACGGCTTGAGCGATGTGCGGCTGACGTTACACAGTCAGGAACTGGCAACAGGGCAGAAAAACGGCATGCGCGCAACAATGCGCAACGCGCCGTCCTGTCTGAATCGCTGGGGCCTGTTCTGGCATCGTCTGCACACGCGCCAGGCGTTGCTGGCGCTGACGCCGGATCAGTTGAAGGACATCGGCCTGACCCGTGAGCAGGCGCTGGAGGAGGGGCTGAAACCCTTCTGGCGGATCTGAAATAGGCAGTGTTCTTCAGGGCCTCTTCGCGGGCAAGCCCACTCCCACAATGGATCTGTGATCGACGCATATCCCCTGTGGGAGCGGGCTTGCTCGCGAAGGCGCCAGACGTGTCGCCGCCATTCTTTCAGACCAACTCTTTAAGCCGATGCCAAAGCATCCCCAACGCCAATAACGGCGAACGCAAATGCTTTCCACCTGGGAAGGTAATGTGCGGCACCTTTGCAAACAGATCGAACCCACCGCTCTGTTGACCGCTGATGGCTTCGGCCAGCAGCTTGCCCGCCAGATGCGTGGCATTCACACCATGCCCGGAATAGGCTTGGGCGTAGTAGACATTCGGCTGGTCCTTGAGACGTCCAATCTGCGGCAGACGGTTGGCGCCGATGCCAATCATGCCGCCCCATTGATAGTCGATCTTCACTGCGTCCAACTGCGGGAAGACCTCCAGCATTTTCGGGCGCATGTAAGCGGCGATGTCTTTCGGATCGCGCCCCGAATAATGGCAGGCGCCGCCGAACAGCAGGCGTCGGTCCGCCGAGAGCCGGTAGTAATCCAGCGCCACCCGTTGGTCACAGGCTGCCATGTTCTGCGGTAGCAGTTCCTGGGCCTGTTCTTCGCTCAGTGGCTCGGTGGCGATGATGTAGCTGCCAGCGGGCAAGACTTTGCCGCTGAGTTCTGGATTAAGTCCGCTCAAGTAGGCATTGCAACCCAGCACGAGAGTCTTGGCGCGTACCGCACCTTGGGCGGTATGAACCTTGACCTGCGGGCCGTAATCGATGCGAGTGACAGCTGAGTGCTCGAACAGCCTGACTCCCAACTGCTGCGCTGCAGCGGCTTCGCCCAAAGCCAGGTTCAGTGGATGCAAGTGCCCGGAACCCATGTCGATCAGTCCGCCGACGTAACGCCCGGAGCCGACTACGGTGTGCATTTCGTTGGCTTGCAGCAGGCGGGTTTCATAGCGATAGTCGAGGCTGCGCAGCTCTTCGGCATCCTCGGCGAAACCTTCAAGGTCGCGGGGCTTGTTGGCCAGGTCGCAGTAACCCCAGGTCAGGTCGCAGGGGATCTGAAAGTGTTCGACCCGCTGGCGGACGATTTCCACGGCTTCCAGGCCCATGAGTTTCATCTGGCGTACACCGTCCACGCCGATCACATTGGTGAATTGCTCAAGGCCGTGGCCGACGCCGCGAATCAGCTGCCCGCCATTGCGACCGCTGGCGCCCCAACCGATCTTGTGGGCTTCGAGCAGCACCACACTGAGCCCGCGCCCGGCGAGCTCGATCGCCGTGTTCAACCCGGAAAATCCGCCGCCAACCACGCACACATCGGCCACCACTTCGCCCTGAAGCACCGGGTGCTCAGGCTGCGCAAGGCTGCTGGCGGCGTAATACGAGGCGGTGTGCTGGTGGTGTGCAGCAGGCTGTTGAGCACGGGCATTCATGTGCGTATTCCCGATTCATGTGTTTAGAAAATTTGACGGAGCATAAGCCGGACTTTCCCGAGCGGGCAACACTGGTCGGTTGCTGCTGTCTGGATCCGGGCTTTTGCGTCAGAATCGCGCTCCAATCCGCTATTGGCCACCGCTTCAATGGACTGCAACAGTCAGAAAATCCGTACGCTGCGCCAGCAGATTCCCTCTTTCGAGTGCGTGCCTGGCTGCCACGACTGCTGTGGACCGGTGACCACCTCGCCGGAAGAAATGTCGCGCCTGCCGCGCAAGACCCGCGCCGAGCAGGATGCTGCGATGGACGAGCTCAATTGTGTGCATCTGGGGCCGAACGGTTGCACGGTGTATGACGAGCGGCCGCTGATCTGCCGGCTGTTCGGTACCACCAGGACATTGCCATGCCCTAATGGACGGGGGCCGGTGGAGTTGATACATCCGCGGGTGGAACAGCAGGTGTTCGAGTACATGGCCAGCACCCGGCAGGTGCTGGTCTAGGTAGACCGAGTCGCTACCTTCGCGAGCAAGCCCGCTCCCACATTTGACCGGGTTGTCCCAGATGAACGCGATCAAATGTGGGAGCGGGCTTGCTCGCGAAGGCTGTCGAACAGACGCCGCAAGCTTCAATCCGGAATCGGCAAGCTCAGGCTCTCTTTCACTTCTTCCATCACGATATAGCTCTTGGACTCCCGCACATGGGGCAGCTTGAGCAGGATGTCGCCGAGCAGCTTGCGGTACGAAGCCATCTCGGAAATCCGCGCCTTCACGAGATAGTCGAAATCCCCTGACACCAGATGACATTCCAGTACATGGGGCAATTTCAGCACCGCGCGTCGGAACTCTTCGAAGGTATCACCGGATTTGTAGTCCAGGCTGATCTCCACGAACACCAGGAGACTACCCTTCAAGTGCTGCGGGTTGAGCCGGGCGTTGTAGCCCATGATGATCCCTTCGCGCTCCAGGCGCCGGACCCGCTCGGTACAGGGCGTGGTCGAGAGCCCGACCTTTTCCCCCAGCTCGGTAAAGGAGATGCGCCCGTCCGCCTGCAGGATTCGCAAGATGTTGCGGTCGATCTTGTCGAGCTCCCGTTTGGTCTGAGTGTTGGTCCGCATAGGGGATGCGCCTCCGTGAAAAGGGTTTTTGCCGAGAATTGTCGCCAAATATAGGCGTTTATATAGTGAAATGCACTGGCAGATCTTTTTTACACTGCGCACATCTGTAGCTCTGATCAACAAACGTCAGCGGTTCGCCGCGATGAGGGATATGAAAATGCGCGTCATGGTCTTGGGTAGCGGCGTCATCGGTACCACCAGTGCTTATTATCTGGCCCGTGCCGGATTTGAAGTGGTGGTCGTGGACCGGCAGCCGGCTGCTGCCATGGAGACCAGTTTCGCCAATGCCGGGCAAGTCTCGCCGGGTTATGCCTCGCCGTGGGCTGCGCCGGGTGTGCCGCTCAAAGCCATCAAGTGGCTGTTGCAGCGCCATGCGCCACTGGCGATCAAGGCCACTGCCGACATCGATCAATACCTGTGGATGGCCCAGATGCTGCGTAACTGCACGGCCAGCCGCTATGCAGTGAACAAGGAGCGCATGGTCCGCCTGTCCGAGTACAGCCGTGACTGCCTCGACGAACTGCGCGCTGAAACCGGCATTGCCTATGAAGGCCGCAGCCTCGGTACTACCCAATTGTTCCGTACCCAGGCCCAGCTTGACGGCGCAGCGAAAGACATCGCCGTGTTGAAGGAGTCCGGCGTACCGTTTGAGTTGCTCGACCGCGAGGGCATTGCCCGCGTCGAACCAGCCCTGGCCCAGGTGACCGATATTCTCGCCGGTGCCCTGCGCCTGCCGAACGACCAGACCGGCGACTGTCAGATGTTCACCACTCGCCTGGCTGAAATGGCCACGAAACTTGGTGTGCAGTTCCGTTTCGGCCAGGACATCCAGCGCCTCGACTTCGCCGGTGACCGTATCAATGGCGTGTGGATCGACGGCAAGCTGGAAACCGCTGACCGCTACGTGCTGGCTCTGGGCAGCTACTCGCCGCAACTGCTCAAGCCGCTGGGCATCAAGGCACCGGTGTATCCGCTCAAGGGCTACTCCCTGACCGTGCCGATCACCAATGCGGCGATGGCTCCGACCTCGACCATTCTCGACGAGACCTACAAGGTCGCGATCACCCGTTTTGACAACCGCATCCGCGTTGGTGGCATGGCGGAAATTGCCGGTTTTGACCTGTCGCTGAACCCGCGTCGACGCGAAACCCTGGAGATGATCGTCAACGATCTTTATCCTCAGGGCGGCGATCTGGCCCAGGCCAGCTTCTGGACCGGCTTGCGTCCGACCACCCCGGACGGCACGCCGATTGTCGGCGCTACCCCATTCAAGAACCTGTTCCTGAACACTGGTCACGGCACGCTCGGCTGGACCATGGCGTGTGGCTCCGGCCGCTTGCTGGCTGACCTGATGGCGAAGAAAAAGCCGCAGATCAGCGCCGAAGGCCTCGATATTTCCCGTTATGGCAGCAAAATCCAGGAGTCTGCAAAGCATGTCAGTCCAGCGCCAGCTCACCAATGAGCGCATGAGTCAGGTCGTCACCCATAACGGCACGGTGTACCTGGCCGGGCAGGTCGGCGACGACATGAACGCCGGGATTGAACAACAGACCCGTGAAACCCTGGCCAATATCGAGCGTTTGCTCGACCTGGCCGGTACCGACAAGAATCATCTGCTGTCGGTAACTATTTACCTGAAAGACATCGACGCGCATTTCGAAGGCATGAACGCGGTGTGGGACAAGTGGCTGCCAAAAGGCGTCGCCCCTGCCCGTGCCACCGTTGAATCGAAACTGTGCGAGCCGGAAATTCTGGTTGAGCTGTCGGTTGTAGCGGCTCTGCCATAAGCCTGTCACAAAGATCCCTCTTCCGGTGCTGCTGGCGGTTTACGCCGACAGCCAGCGCCGGTTTTTTTTACAAAACCCGACCAGAAGTCTGCCGCCATGCGTCCTGCCCGTGCCCTGATCGACCTTCAAGCCCTGCGTCACAACTACCAGATCGCCCGTGAACTGACGGGGGCTCGCGCCCTCGCAGTGATCAAGGCCGATGCCTATGGCCATGGCGCGGTGCGTTGCGCCCAGGCGCTGGAAGCCGAGGCGGACGGGTTTGCTGTGGCGTGCATCGAAGAGGCTCTGGAGTTGCGGGCGGCGGGCATTCACGCGCCGGTGTTGTTGCTGGAAGGTTTTTTCGAAGCCTCAGAGTTGTCGCTGATCATCGAGCATGATTTCTGGTGCGTGGTGCATTCGTTATGGCAACTCGAAGCCATCGAGAAAGCCGTATTGAGCAAGCCGATTACCGTATGGCTCAAGCTTGATTCGGGTATGCACCGGGTGGGCTTGCATCCGGCGGATTACCAGGCGGCTTATCAACGCCTGCTGGCCAGCGGCAAGGTCGCGAAGATCGTGCTGATGAGCCACTTCGCCCGTGCCGATGAGCTGCACGAACAAACCAGCGCCGAGCAGGTGGCTGTGTTCGAGGCGGCGCGTCAGGGCTTGTCCGCCGAGGTCAGCCTGCGCAACTCCCCGGCGGTACTCGGTTGGCCACAGATTCCGAGCGATTGGGTACGTCCGGGCATCATGCTCTACGGCGCCACGCCGTTCGAAGAAGCCAATGAAGTCGCCTCGCGCCTGCAGCCGGTGATGACCCTCGAATCGAAAGTGATCTGCGTGCGTGAACTGCCGGCCGGCGAACCGATTGGTTACGGCGCCAGGTTTATTACGTCCAAACCGATGCGCGTGGGCGTGGTAGCCATGGGGTACGCCGACGGCTATCCGCGCCAGGCACCGACCGGTACCCCGGTGCTGGTCGCCGGGCAGCGCAGCCAATTGATCGGCCGGGTATCGATGGACATGCTGTGCATCGACCTGACCGATGTGCCGCAAGCCGGCCTGGGTTCGACCGTCGAATTGTGGGGTAAAAACATCCTCGCCAGCGAAGTGGCCATGGCTGCCGGGACGATTCCTTATCAGATCTTCTGCAACCTGCGCCGGGTGCCAATGCTCTATTCCGGGGCTTAGTGCCAGGAACGCCAGACCGGAAGTCGCCTCACCGGACAGGATTCGGGCCAAAGTGTTGTAAATACTGAACGCTGTCGCCATGATAACGCTCATTATTCCAACAAACCTGATTCCTGGAGGCGCAAGCTTGGACGTCGGTGAACGACTGCAATCCATCCGTAGGCTCAAGGGCCTTTCCCAGCGTGAACTCGCCAAACGGGCGGGGGTCACCAACAGCACCATTTCGATGATCGAGAAGAACAGCGTCAGCCCCTCGATCAGTTCGCTGAGGAAAGTACTGGGCGGGATTCCCATGTCCATGGTCGAGTTCTTTTCCGAAGAAATCCTGCAGGAAAAACCGACTCAGATCGTCTACAAGGCCAACGAGCTGATCGATATCTCCGATGGTGCGGTGACCATGAAGCTGGTCGGTCGGGCGCATCCCAGCCGGGCTATCGCGTTTCTCAATGAAATCTATCCGCCAGGCGCCGACACCGGGGACGAGATGCTCACCCATGAGGGCGAGGAAACCGGCATTCTGGTCGAAGGAAAGCTGGAGCTGGTGGTCGGGCTGGAAACTTTTGTGCTCGAAGCTGGCGATAGCTACTACTTTGAAAGTACCAAGCCTCACCGTTTCCGTAATCCGTTCGATGTGCCTGCGCGACTAATCAGCGCAGCCACGCCGGCGAATTTCTAAGGGGAAGAGGCGTCCTGCCAGTATCGCAGAGGCGTCCGGGGTGTTTTTTCGCCAGCGCCTAAGACCCCTTCGACTTTGGGGTTGTTTCAGTGACGCGGGCTTACCGCTATACTTGCGCCCGCCTGCGAACCGTGGCCGTAGGCGTGACTAGCCACCATTGAGGGTGAACGCGTGAATCTAATTATGAAAATGCTGGCTGCACCAGCAACCGTATTGGCCCTATGGGCTGTCAGCGCTCAAGCTGCGACCAACGACGATATCGCCAAACGCCTTGAACCGGTCGGTCAAGTCTGTGTTCAGGGTCAAGAGTGCAAGGGCATGGAAGTCGCTGCCTCTACCGGTGGTGGCGGAGGTGCAAAAGCGCCTAAAGATGTCATTGCAAAACATTGCAATGCTTGCCACGGCACCGGCCTGCTGGGCGCACCGAAAATCGGTGACAAGGCTGCCTGGAAAGAGCGTGCTGATCACCAGGGCGGCCTCGACGGCATCCTGGCCAAAGCCATCACCGGCATTAACGCAATGCCGCCAAAAGGCACCTGCGCTGACTGCTCTGACGATGAGCTGAAGGGCGCTATCAAAGAGATGTCCGGCCTGTAATTCGCCGAACCTTTCGCCAAAAAAACCGCTTTCGAGCGGTTTTTTTGTGCGTGTCGTTCAGGGTTGGATAGTGTGGGGTGATAGAGAGCCGTCCCCTCACCCCAGCCCTCTCCCAAAGGGAGAGGGGGCCGACCGAGGTGTCTTGCGTGATACATCGACCTGAAACATCGGGTTGATTATGGATTCAGAGCGGTACTTGCGATTCTTTGGCAGCCCCCCCAGGCCTGGTCCCAGCCCTCCCGAAACGTCCGGCCGCCCGTGGTGGCTTGTGTAATACATCGACCTGAAACATCGGGTTGATTATGGATTCAGAGCGGTACTTGCGATTCTTTGGCAGCCCCCCAGGCCTGGTGCCAGCCCTCCCGAAACGTCCGGCCGCCCGTGGTGTCTTGTGTAATACATCGACCTGAAAAGATCGGGTCGATTATGGATTCGGTACGGTACTTTCAGGTCGATGTGGCTCTTGAACAACCCTCAGTCGGTCCCCTCTCCCTTGGGAGAGGGTTAGGGTGAGGGGCTGTTCTTTGCAGCAAACTCCCGGCAAGCTCGGTCGTACCCTATTCACGGAACGGTTGGGAGGCTTCAGATGGTGCAGTTGTGTTCGATCGAACAGGCAGTGGATGACGTTTTGGCACGCTTGCCGGCGCATATTCACATGGGCCTGCCGCTAGGGCTGGGCAAACCCAACCACTTCGTCAACGCGCTGTACCGGCGTATTGCGCAGTTGCCCGAGCGGCGGCTGACGGTCTACACCGCGCTGTGCCTGGGCCGGCCTGCCTTGGGCGATGGCTTACAGAAGCGCTTCCTGGAACCCTTCGTAGAAGAGGTTTTCGGCGATTATCCGGAACTGGATTTTCTCGCCGATCTGCAGCAGGACAAGTTGCCGCACAACGTTCACATCCAGCAGTTTTTCATGCAGCCCGGCAGCCTGCTCAATAGCGCAACGGCGCAGCAGGATTACGTCAGCAGCAACTACAGCCATGCCGCCCGGGATATCAACGCCGCCGGCTTGAATCTGGTGGCGCAACTGGTGGCCAGCCACGGCGAGCATCCTGATCGCTTGAGCCTGAGCTGCAACCCGGACATCACCCTCGACCTGTTGCCGATGATCGCCAGGCGCCGCGCTGGCGGCGAAACCATTCTGATGGTGGGCCAGGTGCACAACGATTTGCCCTACATGCATGGGGATGCGCAAGTCGGTATCGACACCTTCGACCTGCTGATCGACGAGAAGGACAACAGCACACTTTTCTCCACGCCGAACATGCCGGTGGGTTTCCAGGACCATTTCATCGGCCTGCACGCCAGTGCACTGGTGCGCGACGGCGGCACGCTGCAGATCGGCATCGGCTCCATGGGCGATGCCCTGACGGCAGCGCTGTTGGCGAGACAGGCCGACAACGGTGGTTACAAGGCTTTGCTGGAGGATGTAGACCTCGGCCTGTGGGCGCAGCTCATTGCCCGTGAAGGCGGTGTCGATCCCTTTGTCAGGGGCTTGTACGGTTGCAGCGAAATGTTCGTCAACGGCCTGCTGGTGCTGGCTGAGGCCGGTATCGTGAGGCGCAAGGTTTACCCGGACGTCGCGACCCAGCAGCAGGCGAATGCCGGTACGCTGGACGAAGCCGCGCAGGCTGACGGTATTTCGGTGCATGGCGGTTTCTTCCTCGGCCCGCGCACTTTCTATGAGCGCTTGCGCGAGATGCCGCAGAGCAAGCGCCTGGAATTCAACATGACCCGCATCAGCTACATCAACGAGCTTCACGGCCAGGAAGAACTCAAGCGCTTGCAACGTCTCGATGCGCGGTTCATCAACACCGCGTTCACCGTGACCCTCCTCGGTGCTGGCGTAGCGGATCAGCTGGAGGACGGGCGTGTACTCAGTGGTGTTGGCGGACAGTACAACTTCGTGGTTCAGGGCCATGCGCTGGAAGGTGCACGGTCAGTGTTGCTGCTGCGTAGCTGGCGCGAATCAGGCGGGGAGGTCAGTTCGAACATCGTCTGGGAATACGGTCACTGCACGATACCCCGGCACCTGCGCGACATCGTGGTCACCGAGTACGGCATTGCCGATCTGCGCGGCAAGACCGATGCGGCGGTGATCGAAGCGTTGCTCAATATCAGCGATTCGCGGTTTCAGCCCGGGTTGATCAAGCAGGCGCAGAAGGTCGGCAAGTTGCCGAAGGATTTCCTTCTTGATCCACGGTTCACCGAGAACAACCCACAGCGTTTGCAGGCGATTCAGGCGCGGCATCCGCATCTGTTTGCGGAATATCCATTGGGGTGCGATTTCACCGGGGTAGAGCGGGATTTGTTGCGGGCGCTGAACTGGTTGAAGAGCAAGTTCAAACTGAGCGAAGTGCTGGAGCTGGGCAAGGCAGCGCTGGATGCGCCGCAGGCATCGTTGTATCCAGAGCATTTGGCGCGGATGCAACTGACCAGTACGGAGGGGTTGAAGGAAGATTTGTATCAGCGGTTGCTGCTGGCCGGCCTGAAAGCAACCGAGCAATAACAGACAACCCAAAACAACTGTGGGAGCGGGCTTGCTCGCGAATGCGGTGTACCTGTCAATAAACCTCTCGACTGACACACCGCATTCGCGAGCAAGCCCGCTCCCACAGGAGGTAGACGGTGTGACTTAGTCGATAAAGGTCACGACACCACCGGCCAGCGATTGCACACGCGCCAATGACTCAACGCGATAACCCTGCGAATCCAGCTCGGCACGGCCGCCCTGGAACGATTTTTCGATCACGATCCCCAGGCCTGCCACTGTCGCACCGGCTTGCTTGATGATCGAAATCAGCGCCTGGGACGCCTTGCCGTTGGCCAAAAAGTCATCAATGATCAGCACGCGGTCGCTGCTGGTCAGGTGACGCGGGGAGATGGCCACAGTGCTTTCAGTCTTCTTGGTGAACGAGTAAACGGTCGCCGACAGCAGATTTTCGGTCAGGGTCAGGGACTGTTGCTTGCGCGCGAAGATCACCGGTACGCCAAGGTTCAGGCCGGTCATGATCGCCGGTGCGATGCCCGAGGCCTCGATGGTGACGATTTTGGTGATACCCGAATCCTTGAACAGCGTGGCGAATTCGTCGCCGATCAGCTTCATCAGGGCCGGGTCGATCTGGTGGTTCAAAAAGGCGTCGACCTTCAGGACCTGGTCGGAAAGCACGATGCCCTCTTCGCGAATTTTCTTGTGCAGTGCTTCCATGAAGCTTGTCCTCATTTGGCGTGTTTTACGCCGAAGGTCTAATTAAAAGTGGTCAATTCTAACGCTTTAACATCGCGCGTATATCCGCCAATGCGCTATTGCCACGTACGGCTTTGACTTCGGTCGGGGTGTCGTCGTTGCCTTCCCAGGCCAGATCGTCCGGCGGCAGCTCATCAAGGAAGCGGCTGGGTGCGCAATCAATGATCTCGCCGTACTGCTTGCGCTTGGCGGCAAAGGTGAAGGCCAGGGTCTGGCGCGCGCGGGTAATGCCCACGTAGGCCAAGCGGCGTTCCTCTTCGATGGTGTCGGCTTCGATGCTGGAGCGGTGCGGGAGGATTTCCTCTTCCATGCCCATGATGAACACGTAGGGGAATTCCAGGCCCTTGGAGGCGTGCAAGGTCATCATTTGCACGCCTTCGGCGCCGTCTTCCTCTTCCTGCTGACGCTCCAGCATGTCGCGCAATACAAGCTTGCCGATGGCGTCTTCGACGGTCATTTCGCCGTCTTCGTCTTTCTCCAGAGTGTTCTTCAACGCCTCGATCAGGAACCAGACGTTACCCATGCGGTAATCGGCAGCCTTGTCACTGGAGCTGTTGGTGCGCAGCCAGTTCTCATAGTCGATGTCCATGACCATGCTGCGCAGGGCCGAGATCGGGTCTTCGCCGGCGCACTGCTCGCGGACCTTGTCCATGAAGCGCTTGAAGCGCGACAGGCGATCGGTGAAGCGGCTATCCAGATGCTCGCCCAGGCCGATTTCGTCGGTGGCGGCGTACATCGAGATTTTGCGCTCGGTGGCGTAGTTGCCCAGTTTTTCCAGCGTCGTCGAACCGATCTCGCGGCGCGGCACGTTGATCACCCGCAGGAAAGCGTTGTCATCGTCAGGGTTCACGATCAGGCGGAAGTAGGCCATCAGGTCTTTCACTTCCTGGCGACCGAAGAAGCTGTTGCCGCCGGACAGGCGATACGGCACCTGGTGATGCTGCAGCTTCAGTTCGATCAACTTGGCCTGGTAGTTGCCGCGATAGAGGATCGCGAAATCGCTGTAAGGGCGGTCGGTACGCAAATGCAGGCTGAGGATTTCCACGGCCACGCGCTCGGCTTCGGCATCTTCGTTGCGGCAGCGGATCACGCGGATCTCGTCACCGTGGCCCATTTCACTCCACAGCTGCTTTTCGAATTCGTGGGGGTTGTTCGAGATCAGCACGTTGGCGCAGCGCAGGATGCGGCTGGTGGAGCGGTAGTTCTGCTCCAGCATCACCACTTTCAGGGACGGGTAGTCGTCCTTGAGCAGCATCAGGTTTTCCGGACGGGCACCGCGCCAGGCGTAGATCGACTGGTCGTCGTCACCCACCACGGTGAACTGGTTGCGTTTGCCGATGAGCATTTTCACCAGCAAATACTGGCTGGCGTTGGTGTCCTGGTATTCGTCCACCAGCAGATAGCGCACCTTGTTTTGCCACTTCTCCAGAATGTCGGCGTGCTCTTCGAACAGCTTTACCGGCAGCAGGATCAGGTCGTCGAAGTCCACCGCGTTGAACGCCTTGAGCGTGCGCTGGTAGTGGGTGTAGACGATGGCGGCGGTCTGTTCCTTGGGGTTGCGCGCGTTTTCCAGGGCCTGGGGCGGCAGGATCAGGTCGTTTTTCCAGGCGCCGATCATGTTCTTGATCTCGTCGACGCCGTCGTCGCCCGAGTATTCCTTCTGCATGATGTCGGTCATCAGGGCCTTGACGTCGGTCTCGTCGAAGATCGAGAAACCGGGTTTGTAGCCCAGCCGCACGTGTTCCTTGCGGATGATGTTCAGGCCCAGATTGTGGAAGGTGCACACCGTCAGCCCGCGTCCTTCGCCGGCGCGCAACAAGGTGCCGACCCGTTCCTTCATCTCGCGGGCGGCCTTGTTGGTGAAGGTCATGGCGACGATGTACTGGGCGCGAATGCCGCAGTTCTGGATCAGGTGCGCAATCTTGCGCGTGATCACGCTGGTCTTGCCGGAGCCTGCACCGGCGAGCACCAATAGAGGGCCGCCGACGTAGTTCACGGCTTCTTGCTGCCGGGGATTGAGTCGGGACATAGCTAAATTCAGGAGTCAGTCACGAAATGGGCCGGCATTTTAACAGGCTCAGCGAATTGTGCTGCTCTGTCCGACTTGTGACGTAGAACGCGATCTATATTTGCCGGTTTTGATACTTTCACGCAGGATGCGCAACGAAATCACGGCGAGTGTCTCGTGACTCAAAATAAAAAGACCTGACTTTTGATAACTGATGCCATTGGTCATTGGTTATGGGCGCGGCATAATGCCTGCCGCCTACATCATTGCAGAGTCTAGGGAGCTAGCTTGTCTACGCCTGTCGAACCCTTGCGTTTGCTGTTACTGGCCGAAGAGCCAGCGTGGGCAGCGTTGTTGCGCGAGTGTCTGGCTCCGATGGGGAGCTCGGCGGTGCTTATCAGCGCGCCGAGCTGGGAATCGGTCAGCAGTCTGTTCGATGACAACCGCAACGCGGTGTTATTGACCATCCCGCAACTTCAACCGGCACCAGGCCGTTGCAGTCTGCCAGTGGTATTGCTGCTCGATCACGAGCCGCCGAACCCGCCTGATGGTGTAAGTGACTGGCTGGTACGCGACCATCTGGATCCTGGCATGTTGCGCCGTTGCCTGCGCCATGTGCGTGAGCGGGGCGTGCTGGAAACCACCCTGCAACGCCTGGCCGAACAAGACCCGTTGACCGGTATCGCCAACCGTCAGGGATTCCAGACTTTGCTCACGGCGCGACTGGCGGAAAGCGACGGTCGTGGCCTGGCCCTCGGTCACCTTGACCTCGACAATTTCCGTCACGCCAACGATGCCCTCGGCCACCAGGCCGGTGATCGCCTGATCCTGCAAGTGGTCGCGCGGCTTAAAAGTCAGCTGGAGGCTGGCGATCAGCTGGCGCGGTTGGGCAGTGACGAATTCGCCCTGCTGATCGACACTCGCCGTGCTCCCCAGCGCGCCGAATGGATCGCCGAACGCATCAGCGAAGCGTTGGCCGAGCCGTATTGGGTCGACGGCGAAAGCCTGTTGATCGGCTCCAGCCTGGGCATTGCCTATGCCCGGGCCCAGGCTGGCGCGGACCCGTTGATGTGGCATGCGCACATTGCCATGCAACAGGCCAAGAGCACTCAGGGCTGCACCTTTCATATTTTCAACGAACGCATCAACCGCAATGCCCGCAGCATCGCCGACCTCGAAACCGAACTGCGCCGGGCGTTGCGCCGCGACGAGCTGGAATTGCATTACCAGCCACGGTTGAACCTCGAGGACGGGCAGATCGTCGGCCTCGAAGCGCTGGTGCGCTGGCGCCATGCCGAGCGGGGCTTGCTGCCACCGAGCGAATTCGTGCCGCTGGCCGAGCAGAGCGGCTTGATCGTACCGCTGGGTTACTGGGTTATTTCCCGTGCCCTGCGCGATATGCAGGCCTTGCGCGAGCGCGGTTTGCCGGCTTTGCACATGGCGATCAATCTGTCGTTCCGGCAATTTCAGGACAGCCAGTTGCTATCGACCCTCAGCCGCCTTATTGCCGAGCGCGGTGTGGAGGCGCAGTGGCTGGAGTTCGAACTGACCGAAACCGCGGTCATGCGCCGCAGCGATCTGGTCAAGCAGACGATGGACGCCCTCGGGCGCCTGGGTGTGCGCTTCTCCCTCGACGACTTTGGTACCGGATTCTCGTCATTCGTGCACCTCAACAGCCTGCCGATCACTTTGCTGAAGATCGACAAGAGCTTTGTCGGCGGCATGGAGCAGCGAGAAGAGAACCGCAAACTGGTGCACGCGATGATCAATCTGGCGCACAACCTCAACCTCGAGGTGGTCGCCGAAGGTGTAGAGACGCCGGAGCAGCTGGAATTGTTACGCGGCTTTGACTGTGATCAGGTGCAGGGTTATCTGATCAGCAAGCCGTTGCCGTTGGCGGAATTGGTGGAGTATCTGACATTCGGCAGCAATCAGCAGCCGGCTTTGGAGTTCGTGATTTAGTCGCCATCAAATGTGGGGATGAGCTTTGTGGCGAGGGGGCTTGCCCCCATTGGGCTGCACAGCGGCCCCAATTTTACGACTGCTGCGCAGCCGAGCTCGCCACAGTATTTGCTCCCACAAGGGCATCTTATTCGCTTCGAATGGCCTCGAAGTGCGGATGTACCGACTCCCGGCGAATCATCCGCTTCATCTTCCACTCAAACGCCAGCGTCAGGCTCACCGCCGCGAACGCAAGACCCAGCGCCAATCCCCACCAGACGCCTGTCGGCCCCCAATGCAGGTGGAACGCCATCCACCACGCCGCCGGCGCGCCGATCAGCCAGTAGCAACCCAGTCCGACCAGGAAAGTGGTCCGGGCGTCCTTGAGGCCGCGGATGCAGCCCATGGCGATGGTTTGCGTACCGTCGAACAGTTCGAACCATGCAGCCACTGCCAGCAGGCTCACAGCGAGGTTGATGACGTCGCGGAACGCCGGATCGTTCTGATCGAGAAACAGACCTACCAACTGGTTCGGCAGCAGCCAGAAAACCATGGCGAAACACAACATCGCCGCTGCACCAAAGGCGAGACCGACCCGGCCGGCCAAGCGTGCGTCGAGCAATTGCCCGGCGCCGTAATGCTGGCCGATGCGCATGGTGATCGCGTAGGAAAGCCCCGCCGGTACCATGAACGCCACCGAAACGATTTGCAGGGCTATCTGGTGCGCGCCCAATTGCGTACTGCCCATGGTGCCCATGCACAGCGCGGCGAAGGCAAACAAGCCGACCTCCACGGCATAGGTACCCCCAATCGGCAGCCCCAGGCGCCACAGTTCTTTCAGATACTGGCGGTTGAGTCGCGACAGGCCTTGACGCAGCGGGTAGGCGTCGTAAGCCGGATGCCGGCCAATGTGCAGTGCCAGCGCCACGGCCATCAGGTTGGCGACAATTGCCGTGACCAGGCCAATACCCATCAGCCCCAGTTTCGGCAAACCGAACATC
The DNA here is from genome assembly GCF_019218965.1 of Pseudomonas sp. PDM31. Classification (NCBI taxonomy): domain Bacteria; kingdom Pseudomonadati; phylum Pseudomonadota; class Gammaproteobacteria; order Pseudomonadales; family Pseudomonadaceae; genus Pseudomonas; species Pseudomonas sp. PDM31. Next base: position 298,749 of record NZ_JAHUWS010000002.1, read on the forward strand.
CCGGTGATCAATGCATAGTTGAGCAGGAAGTTGGCCACCGTACCGGCCAGGCTGATGACCATCACCGGCGTTGCCCGGCCGATGGCGCTGGTGAACCCGCGCAGGGCCATGAAGCTCAGGTAGCCGGGCAGGGCGAACGGCAGAAAAATCAGAAACTGGCCGGCCGACTGGACGTTGCTTTCGGTCTGGCCGAACAACAGCAGCACCGGTTTCAGGTTCCATAACAGCACGCCCGCTACGAGCGCCATCAGCCAGGCCAGCCACAAGCCGGCCTGGGTCAGCCGTGCGGCGCCGGCGGTATCACCCGCACCCTGACGGATGGACACAAGCGTGCCGACCGCAGCGATGACGCCGATACAGAAAAACGCCACGAACGAGTAACTCGCTGCACCCAGGCTGCCGCCCGCGAGCGCTTCCGGGCTCAGGCGCGCCATCATCAACGTATCGGTGAGGACCATCAGCATGTGCGCCAACTGCGAGGCAATCAACGGCCCCGCCAGCCGCAGGATGGCCCGGAGTTCTATACGTGCTGGATGCTGCATGGTCATCACGCCCGATTCTCGAAGTGAACAGGAAAACGTCGATTCTCGGCGCTCTGCGGGGTTTGCACAAAGGGATAAAAAGGATGGATGGCATGAGTCAAACTCATGCTGGTAAAGTTTCTGCCAGTGCGCCGAACCCCGCTGCAGGAGCTTTCCCGATGTCCCGTCGTCTTCCTCCCTTGTATGCCCTGCGCGCATTCGAAGCCGCGGCTCGGCACAGTTCGTTTACCCGTGCGGGCGAAGAACTGTCGATTACCCAAAGTGCGGTCAGTCGGCATATTCGTACGCTCGAGGAGCATTTTGCCTGTCGGCTGTTTCATCGCAGCGGACGCAACTTGCAATTAACCGAATCGGCGCGGCTGATCCTGCCGGGCATTCGCGAAGGCTTCACCGCCCTGGAGCGGGCCTGCAATAGCTTGCGCGCCGAAGACGACATCCTGCGCATGAAAGCTCCGTCGACCCTGACTATGCGCTGGTTGTTGGCGCGGCTCAGTCGGTTTCGGCACTTGCGACCGGGGAACGAGGTGCAATTGACCAGCGCCTGGATGGACATTGATACCGTGGACTTCAACCACGAACCTTTCGACTGTGCCGTCATCCTCAGCAATGGGCATTTTCCACCGGATTGGGAGGCAACTTTCCTGTTCCCCGAAGAGCTGATCCCGGTGGGTGCGCCGAATCTTCTGAAGGACCAACCATGGGGCGTCGCGCGCCTGGCCAGTACCGAGTTGCTGCACCCGACGCCGGACCGCCGTGACTGGCGCAACTGGCTAGAGCGCATGGGCCTGACCGATCAGGTCTCGCTCAAGGGAGGGCAGGTGTTCGACACGCTGGAGCTGGGCATGATTGCAGCCGCCCGTGGCTACGGGGTGTCCATGGGCGATTTGCTGATGGTGGCAGAGGATGTCGCGCAGGGACGTCTGAGTTTGCCGTGGCCGACAGCCGTCGCCAGCGGTGAGAATTATTACCTGGTCTGGCCGAAAACCCGTCCCGGAGGTGAACGTTTGCGCCGGCTCAGCGATTTCCTCTTGGGAGAGGTACGGGCGATGGAGTTACCGGCGGTCGAGCACCTGAGCTGAATCATCGTTGGCAAGCCACGCTCCCACAGGTTAAGTGTCGTTCCGCCCTTTTTGTGAATGACACAAACCCTGTGGGAGCGTGGCTTGCCCGCGATGGGCTCACCTCAATTGCGGAGCAGTCGCCAAGCTAATTGCACTTGGTATTGCTGGAGACTTCCTTGCTCGCCTGTTTCAATTGGTTCGCCAGTTCAGCCGCATTGGTGCTGTTGTAAACCCGGCCACCGGTGTTTTCGGCGATGCAGCGTGAAGGGCCGCCAGCACCGATTTTCACTACGTTGACCCGCAGGCGCGGTTGTTCCCTGGCGATTCGACGGGATACTGCGCAAACGTCCTGCCCGCAACCGTCTTCTCCGTCGACAAACATCACGATAACCGCATCGTTATTGCGCCCGTCGACGGTACTCGCCGCGTGAGCCAGGCTGTCGGCCAGAGGTGTGCCGTCGTCGGGAGCCAGACCTCGAATCCCGTTGATCAGCCGCGGGCGGTCGCCGAACCTGAACACACCCCGGTCCGGTGTTCTTTCACAGCCGGCGAAGGTGATCAGGCGTGTATCGATTTTCGGGTCCAGCCCGTTGATCATGCCGGCCAGCGAGTCCTTGGCGACGTCCATGCGGCTGGGTTTGGCGGTGAGCCGCATGGTGCGGTCCGGGTCCAGGAGCTTGTTGAGGTCATTACCACCGAAGTACCAGTCCTCGTCGGCTTTCACTGACTTGATGTTCAAGTTCATCGAACCTGAGGTGTCGAGCACCACCACGAATTGCGGGACCTCTGCGGGCGGCGCATTTTTACGGCAGGCGAAGTTGTCCAGCGTCGGGGCCGGTGGCGGTGGCGGTGGCGGTGGAGGTGGAGGTGGCGGGGCAGCCACTACCGGTTTTGGTGGTGGAACCGGCTTGGGTTCCGGTGCCGGTTTGGGTGGCGGTACCGGCTTGGGTTCCGGTACCGGTTCTGGCGCGGGTTCAGGTACCGGAGCAGGTTTCGGTTCAGGTTCCACGACAGGCTCGGGGACCGGCTCAACCGGTTTCTCAACTGGTTTCTCAGCCGGCGTCACCACCGGCGCCGCAGGCGCGACCGGCGGAACCACGACAACCGGCTCACGGTGCAGGAACCACCAGAGCCAGAGCGCCAGAAGCAACAACAGCAGCGCGAGCAAGGCCGCTGCGATCCACCAGCCACGACGCGATGGCGGCACGATCGGCGCCACCAGAATCACCGGCGGCACGATCGGTTTGGGCGGGCGCAGGTTCCAGCGCACCACCAAAGGCTCACCGTTGAGGCTGTAGAGTTTGTCCAGCTCAGGCGCGCCGAGCAGGCTGCGCAGGTCATCCGCTTCCGTCGGTTGACCGCGTTTTTGCAGTTCGTCCGCCAGCTGTCCAAGGGACGTCTGGCGCACTTCATAGGTTTCCAGCAAACGTCGTTGCGCGTCCTCGTTGAGGTCGGCATAGGGCGTGGGTTGGCCACCCAGTTCGGTCCACCATTCCAGTACGTCACCGCTGCCCATCCTCGGGATCGCAAACAGACTGGCGACGGTCGGCGGAAAGTGTTTCTGGATAAGGGCGACTTTGGCTTGCAGCGCACTCATCCCCTCCGATGTGGCTTGCGCATCCCTGATGACCCGCTGCATGACGACGATTCCTGAAAAAGTGCAGGCATCCGTCGGGATGCCCTGCGGGGTAAAAAGTTACTCTTCGTAGCCGAGGCTGAATTGCAGCTGATTGACCTTCTTCTGCAGCGTCTTGAGCTCTTGCTGCTTGGCCGCCAGAGTTGCTGGCGTTGATTGGGTCATTGGCGCTGCTTGCGAAGCCTTGAGCTGCTTCTCGAGGTCGGCAATCTGCTTCTGCACGTGGGCTTCATTGCCACGCCGGGCCTTGAGCGAGGCCAGCAGTTGCGTCAGCGACTGATTCAGCGCGTTCTGGGATTTCTGCTGGCTGGCCAGATCGGTCTTGGTGCTGAGTTGCTGGGCCTGAATGTTCTGGTACACCTGATGGAACATTGCGTTTTGCTGGCGGGACTCGCTCAGGGCCAGTTCCTTCTGTTTGACCTGTTCGCTGTAACCGCCGGAGTAGTCGCAGTTCATCTTGGTCAGCATGCTGCTGTCGCGATTGGTTGCATCGCACTCGCCAGGCGTGGTCGCGCAACCGCTCAGGACCAGGACGGCAGTGATGATCACCAGTTGTTGTAGCGTCATGTCTTTAACCCAGAGTGATTGCGGAGCGTTGGCTGTACAGAGCGTCGACTTCCTTCTGGAGGGTGACGACTTTCTGGTTCATTTTCTGAATGTTCATGTCCACCTGCCTGATCTCGGCGCTGGTGGCTTGTGAGCGCTCGGCGTCTGCCACTTTGCTGTACTCGGTGACTTTGGTACGCATGTTGGCCAGGTCTTTACGCAGGCGCGCGATGTCCGAATCGATCCCGGCGATTTGCGCCTGAGCCTTGGAATGGTCGACTCTCTTTCTGGCGATGTCCTTTTTGATCTGGGCGATTTGCGCCTGGTCGTCATTGATCACTTGCTGAGCGGTCGCGGTACGGGCGATCACCTTTTGCGTGTCTTGTTCGACGTCGCGGTTCATCTTCGCCAAACGAGTGGTGGTGTCGGCGTATTCGGCACGACGTTGATCCAGGTAATAGTTCGCGCCCATGGCCACGCCGCACGCGGTAATACCGGCGGCGACGACGCACACGGTTTTGTTGTTGCTGTTGGACAGTGCGCAAGCGAGGATGGCGACACCGGCGCCGACGGCGCAGGCCTGGTATCCGGACTTGCTGAAGAATTCTGCGTCATTACCCTGGGTCAGGCGCGGATCGGCACCGTCGCCTTCGCCGAGCATGGAGCTGCCGGTGTTGGCACAACCGGTCATTAACAGGCTGCCGGCGACCACGAAAGCGATCTGTAGCTTGAAGCGAGTCAAAAGGCTGCGCGACATGGTGAAAACTCCTGGGTAACGGTGTTGACGCATTGTTATTGAGTGACGGTTTTGCAGCTGTTCAGCCAGGCTTGAGTATCGATTTTCTGCTTTTGCAGGAACGCCTTCTGATTGGCCCAGTGGGTGCGCAAGTAAGGTTTGAGGTCCTGCAGCTGTTTGTTGCGGCTGATGATTTCTTCCATTACCGGGACTTGCGTTTCAAGCAGTGGCTGGCCGTACAAGGTAGCTGATTCCACCAGGCTGCTGGCGTAGTAACGGCTGAGTTTGTGCAGGCGATCCTTTTGCTCGTCGAGCTTGGTTTTGCGCATGTCGCAACTGGCGTCCTTGTCCGTGCCTTCGCAATTGAGCTTGTAGTTCTTTTGCAGGAAGTCCACATATTGACCATCGTCGAGCATCTTGGTGCACAGGAACGCGCCCAGGTTGAGGCTGGCGCGAATCGCCTGGTCGCGGGTTTCTTCCTGCTGCTGGTTGCTGGCGCGCAGCTGGTTTTCCAGGGCCTGGAGCTTTTCTTTGAGCGCTTTGTCTTCGACGCCCGAGGCGAGGCTGTTCAGGGATTGCACGGTGCCTTTGTCGGCGGATTCAGCTTCTTTGCTGCCTGTACCGAGTTTCTTCCAGCTGCTTTCGATGCTGGCGACCCGTTCGCGAGAGGTGAGGGTCGGGGAGACCAGCACCAGTCGCAAGCCGGTGGTCTTGTTTTTCACCTGACCTTCGGCGTTGTAATACGGCTCTTCCTGACGCAATGCCGTACGCAGGTCGGCCTGGGCGGTCAGGTAGTTGCCGCCACGAACGACGTAGCCGCCGGCCTGACCGTGCTGGCGGTCGAGTTTATTGAGGCGAAACGGCTCGAACATCATTTCGTCGACGTTACCGAGCATGTCATGCAGGCCCAGCGGATTGGGCTTTTGCAGTCCGCTCAATTGTACTTTGCCGTTGGACGATTGCGCCCCGGCGAACCACTCGTAGGCGTTGATGCCTTCCGGCATCGGGTAGTGCGTGTCGCGGAATTCAGCGGCACTGACTTCAAGCCCGCCGCGCGCGGCGAACTCCCATTCGACTTCAGTCGGCAGGCGCAGGAACCCTTGGGCGCCGTCTTCCTTGGGCACCTTGTCAGCGGCGTTTTTGCGCAGCCACAGGTTGTACTTGTCGGCGGCATCGATGGCTTGCACCCAGCTCACCGCCGTTTGCGGCACGCGCATCTTGGTGGCGGCGGTGGGGCAGGTTGCTTCGGTCAGCGCGGCGTATTGCAACTGACTCATCTCGTACTTGGCCATCAGGTAGTAGCGGGATTTGTCGCTTTTGGCCCCGGTAAAACTGCCGGCGATAAAGGTCGGACGGGTCTGCTCGACGTAGCCGTATTCCGCGCCGTCCTGACCGATATTGATCGGATAGTCGTCGAGCGGTCCGGCGACCGGAATGAACACCTTGCGAAACACCATCGAGCCTTCGCAAGGCATCGGCAGCACGACGTCGCCAGTCTCGGGCATGGGGTTGTAATACTTCTCTTCCCAGCCTGCCGCCGAGGCGTCGAGCACGTAGCCGAGGGTCAGGGGTAACAGCAAGCCAAAACGTTTATAGCTCACGCAGACTCTCCGCAGGTTGGATGTTGATCGCTCGCAGGGCGCCAATCATGGCCACCAATGCAGCGACCAAAAAGGTCAGGAGCAGGGCGGCCAGGCCATGCCAAACAGTGATGTGGCAAACGAAGGTACCGGTGGCGCGACTGCTGCCGAGCAAGTAGTCGAACAAATGACTGCCCACGGCATAAAACCCCAGTCCGCCAACGTAGCCGGCAAAGCTCAGCACCAGCGCTTGCAGGACCACGAAACCACCGACGGCGCTGCGCTTGAAACCCAGCAGGCGCAGGACCGCCAGGCTTTTGCGTTTACGGTCGATGTTGGCCAGGAACGCACCGACCATCGACGCCACGCAACCGATCAGCGCTGCCATGGCGATCACGCCGAAAATCAGCCCCAGCACATGGTTGATGGCTTTGACGTTATCGATGTCAGCCAGCCGGCTGGACGTTTCGATGTGTTGTTCGTTGAGCCAGTGTTCCAGCGGTGCGACCTGATCGATGTCGCGCGCATAGACGCGGGCGCGGGCATACAGTGGTTGTAGATTACCCTGAGGCTTGCCGGTGGTCACACCGAACCCGATGACCTGATAACCGTCGCGAAAGCGTTCCAGATCCAGCAGCAGCGGCGGGGCGACAAACCCGGCCGCGCGACCGAAGCGGGCAGCGTCGAGCACGGCCAGTACCGTCAGCGTCATCTCGCCGCGTTCATTGACCCCATCCAGGCGACGCAAGGCGCGCAGCTGCACGCTGTCGCCGGCCTTGGCCTGCAAGCGTTGTGCTGCACTGGCGCTGAGGATCACTTGATTGCCGACGGGGTTAAGTGACGCCAGGTTCAGTAGTGGGTCGCCCGGCTCGGTGGCGATGATTTCCGCACCTTCGACAAACCGCTGCATGCCGATCAGCAGGTCAGCCTGGGTATTGAGCGAGCGGGTCTGGCCAAGGGCAAAACCGGTCTCGGGTCGCTGGCGCAAACGCTCGATCCAGGCCGTGTCGTAGTTGCCGTTGCTGAGCATCTTCACTTCAAGATTGCGCGGGTCGCGCAGCAGTTCGTCCTGCAACTGGCTGACCACCCCGTGTTTGAGCCCGAACAGCAGCAACAAAGGCGCAATCACCGCCACCAGGGAGGCGGCGATGCACAGCGAGACCTTGCGGTCGTGCCAGAGGTCTTGCAGCGCCAGTGAGCCCAGAAGGTGCAAGCGATCAGTCCATCGGTTCAAACAAAGTCTCTCCCTGGCGGCTGATAGCGCCGAGTCGCGGCAAGCCGAAAGCCTTCAGCAAGGCCCAGTCATGGGACACAACGAGTGCGCTCAAACCCATGCTCGACACCAGGCTAAGGAGCAACTCGAACAAACGCCGGGCGCTGTGAGGGTCGAGCGCGGCGGTCGGCTCGTCGGCCAACAGCAGCAGTGGTTCATGGGCAATCGCGCGAACGCAGGCCACGCGCTGGCGTTCGCCGATCGACAAGGCCTGAGGTTGTTTATCCAGCAACCCTTGCAGGCGCAACACGTCAACGGCGTGGTCGATGTGTTCGCTCTTCGCCGACATCCCGAGCAAACGTCGCGGCAGGCTGATGTTGTCGCGCACACTCAGGAACGGCAGCAAGCCGCCGCTCTGCAAAATGAAGCCCAAGTGCCGTGAACGTACCGCTGCGAGCGCCGGTTGGTCGTCAGTCGCCAGCAGGTGCGCGATATCCTGAGCGGGCGTCGGGCCCAGCCGAAAGCGCTCGAGTTCCACCGGCGCGAGCAACAGGCCGATGGCTTCGAGCAATGTGCTTTTGCCGCTGCCGCTCTCGCCGGTGATGGCGAGGATTTCTCCGGCACCGACCTGCAAATGCGGCAGGCGTACGTGATGGGCCAGCGCGCCTTCACCACGGCGCACCAGCAGGTTCTTGATATCGAGCATCAGCGTCTCGTTAAGGCATCATTTCGAGTGGCACGGGGTACACGTTGTCCCGCGCATCGCTGTCCTTGGCTAAAGCCACCCAACGGTCGACATCGGCGTTGTAACGCTGGTAATGCCGCAGTTTGGTGTTCAGCGTGCGGATGAATTTCTCTTGCGCCAGACCGTCCCAGCTCTTCCAGGTCTCTTCATCCAGGTTCAGCACTTCACTCTGATAGGGCAGGTCTTCGAGGTATTCACCGAGCACGCCCATGTCCGCCAGTTTGGCGTTGCTGTTCTGTTTGAGCTGATTGGGATCGGCGCCCATGGTCGCCGCCACTGTGCGCAGGCGATCGAACATTTCCGTGGGTGAAATCAGGCCTTCGTTGGCGGCATCGAGGATTTTTTTCATCACGTCGCTCAAATCGCTGAGCTGCGACTTGGTCAGCAGCACCCGCACATCGGTGGTCGGGATGTTCTGCTTGATCAGGTCGCGGTCTGTGATCCAAGCCTTGAACACTGGCGGGGCTTTGCTGTTGGTCTTCTCGCCGAGATAGGCGAGCTGCATGGCGTGGCCGATCAGCGCCGCGTCTTCGAGCATTTTCTTCTCGGCCGGGTCCTGCTTGGCGTTCGCCGCGCTGCCGATGGCGTCTTCGCCCATGTAGGCGGCTTTCACTTGTGTCGTGATCGCCCCGGCCAGAGCGTCAACCTTGCGCCCGAATTCCTGCACATCGCCCGCATTCACCGGGTAGTACAGCGAGGTATTGGTGCCCGGGTAAGTCGACAGGTTCCTGTATTGCGCTTCAGCCTTGGCGTGGTCCTTGGCTCCGGCCGGGGTTTTCAGGTGCAGGGTGTAAATCGCCACACCCGGGTTGGAAGCTTCGATACGCACCTGCGCGGCGCTCAAGCCGGTCTTCGACAGTTTGTCGTCGCCTTCGATGGCGCCAGCGTCGGTGATCAGCACCACGTAGCGCGCGCCGAATTGGCTCCAGTCGACCTTTTCGATGCTTTCCATGACGCCGGCAAACGAGTCTTCATCGAAGCTGCTGCTCGACACGGTAGCCTGTTTGAGGTCGGCGATCTTGGCGAAAAAGTCGGCGCTGTCTTTCACCTTGGTAGGGTCGGCGTACATCTTGGTGGTGTATTCCAGCCCCGGCACCGCCTGGGTGTTGGAGCGGAAAGCTACCATGCCGAACTTGACCTGCTTGCCGAGATTCTGCGCTTCGATCTTCTGGTAAACCTTGCGGATCGCCTCGCGGGTGCGGTCGATGTAGGGATCCATCGAAATCGTCGAGTCGATGACAAATACCACGGCCGCACTGAATTCCTTCAACTGGTTGGCCTTATTGTCTTCGGCTTCCTTGCCACCGGCCGCGCTGGTTGCAGCACCGCCCTTGGCGTTCTTGTCATCCAGCTTGCTGACGGAGGCGACGTTGAGCAGGCGCGTGCGGAAACCGCTTTCGGTCATGACTTCTTCGCCACTGAGCACCGGCAGCAGGTAGAACTGCTTTTGCAGGTCGACGAAGTATTCCGGTTCTTCAGCCAGTACGCCTGGTGCCTGTTGGCCCTTTTTCAACGCGGCCCGCAACGGAGCGACTTTGCTGACCGGGTCCGGTGCATCAAGAATGCCTTCGACGGTGGCGCGGTCCTTGAAGAACAGCAGCCGGTCGCGGTTGGCCGGGTTGGTGAAGGCCAGCGTCAGTTGCATCTTCCAGTCGGTGGTACAGCTGGCGGGCAGCCAGCCAATGGTTTTGCCGTAGCTGTCAGGGCCGACTTTCAGCCACTCGGCGTTGTTCGCCTGGGCGCGCTCGTACACATAAAAGCGGCTGAAGACTGGTTGTGGGTCGCCTGCCGCCCCGCCCGCCGTCGGGCTGATTTTGCAGCCTGGAGTGGTCAGCACGCGTTGGAACAGGGTCTTTTTACCGGCCTGGATCAGCGGTTTGTCTTCGGCCTGGGACAGCGGGCTGATGCACAGCGCGAGCAAGGCGGCAGCGCTCAACAGGAATCGACTCAGGGGTGAACGCATCACTTCTGCAACTCCTCGAAGCGCTGCTTGGCTTCGGCGTTGTTCGGGTCCTGGGTGAGGATGGTTTCATACCAGTAGGCGGCGGTGGCGTTGTCCGCAGCCGGGAAGCACTCGCTGGCCTTCAGGTATTTTGGGTCGTATTCGCGGGCATAGGCGTTGGCGATCAACGTGTCACCGGCCTGGGCACGGTTGGCGTACAGGCGCTGGGCGACGCCGCAGTGCTTGCCAGCCTTGGCCTGGTTGATGATCTCCAGCAACTTGGCGCTGTCGGGTGCTGCCTTGATGCAGGTTTGGACGAAGGTCAGTTCGGGCAGGCTGTTCATGCTGTCGAGGGTGCACGCCTGGGCATCGGCGCCGGCGGGTGCGGCGGCAGTGGCTGCAACGGCAGGGGCCGGGGTGCGTTTGTAGAACCAGAATCCGGCGCCCGCTGCCAGCAGCAGCACCACAATCAACAGGCCGATCAGGCCTTTGTTGCTTTTCTTCGCCGGTGGGGGAGGCGGTGTGTAGTCGGTCTCGGTGAGCACCGACTCCAACTCCAAGTCAGGCTCGGCGGTGGACAAGACCAGTTCAGGCATGTCCGGGATTTCCGGGATGTCCTGCGCCGGTACGCTCGGCGCTGTCAGTTCAGCCCCGCCATAGGTCGAGCGCGTCTGGCCGCCGGCCATTGACGGCAGCACGCCAATGCCTGGGCGAACCACGCCTTTGTCGGCATGACCATGGTTCTGTTCACGCAGTTCGATCTGGAATTGCGCGTTGGCGCCGCCTTCCAGCAGCGGGTCGACCACATTCGGGCCGATCTGCGTTTCCAGGGCTTCGCCGTTGGCCGTGAGGTTGAAACGCGAGACCTTGAACCAGAATGGATTGTTGCTCCAGGCCTTATGGTCCTGGAGGTAAAAACCGTCCTGGTTACGCTGAAGGGAAAACTCCAGCTGTTCCTCGCCACCCTGCCATTTCTTCACAGTGAGGCGGGCCTGGCCAGGCAGATTGGGCTCTAACGCGAGCAGGTCGACACGAATGGGCATTGCTTATCTCGCTGCGAAGGCTGTGAGCACTTGGCCCAGCCGTTCGTTCTGTTCAGGGGTGATTTCACGTCCGGCACCATGGCCGGCATTGTCCTGCGTGATGTAGGCCAGGCCCGAGAGCCAGTCGCCCAGATACCGCTGTGCCTGATTCGCCGGTTGCGCCGGCAGCACGGGGACTTGTCCCGGGCCAATGTCGGTGTAGAACGAAAACAACGGCGCCTTGGCTCCGGCGCGGCTGTTTGGACGCTCGCTCACCGGCTTCTGGAGGTAGCCGAACCAAGACACGAAATCGCGCAGCACACGTTGCACTTCCAGTACCTGGCGCTCAACCAGTTGATCGCGTCGCGCGCCACTTTGTGCGCGCTTGAGGACGGCGCGGCTCAGTTGCCCCGGCAAGTCCTGGCGATAGCCGGCGGTGATCAACTCATCGACCACCGCCTCCAGCAAGGCTTTTTCCAGCCCCAGCAGGTTGAGCAGGCTTTGCCGGGTGGTTAGTTCACGCAGGTGTGCGATCCAGGCCTTGAAGGCCGCTTTGGCAAAACGGTGCTCGTTGCTTTGCAACTCGGGTGCCGGGGCACCGGTTTTGCTGCTGACCGGTGCTTCGTGGCTGAGGTCGTCACTGAAATCGAAATCGAAACCGGCGTCGTTGCCATACAGGCTCTGGCTCGGTGTCGGGGCGATCGGCTCGTCTTTCGCGGCCGGCCCGTCATCGGTTTCGTACACGCCGCTGAGGTACAGGTCGCGCACCTCTTCGCTCGGTATGTCGAGTTGATCGATCAACTCACCGAGCACCGCCGGACGACGACCCAGGCCTGTCAGAATCATTTGCGCCTTGGCTTTCTTGGCGGCTGCGGCGCTGTCGTCGTCAGCGTGGTACCAGGTGCTCAGGCCGTGAGTGGTCAGGCCTTCGAGGCATTCGCTCAATTGCTCGCGGATGCGCTGCAATTTGAATTCGATATTGGCCACGCCTTTGAAACTGCCGCTGAAGTGGCTAATGCCACCGTCATCGTTGCGCAGCATTTCTGCCCAGGCGTTGGCCGGGTTCTTGATGTGTTTGCACACCAGGGCGTTGCTGGCAAAGCTGGAACCCAGCGCGTCGACACGTTCCTGATAGATGGCATTGAGGCCGGTTTCCGCACCGGACGCGTCTTGCCCGATGAACGCCGCATCCATACGCGGTTTGCGCACCAGATAGGTGTTCTGGAACGGTGTGCCGGCCCAGTCGTTCATCCAGCTCAGGCTGCCGAAGCGCTCCAGCATGGTCAGCTTGACCATGCCGTTCCAGCTCTCGTCGTACTGATCGGGTGTCAGGCTCAGGGAGTTGGTAATGCGCAGGTCGAGCATGGTCAACGCCCAGATCAGGCCGGTGTCGCGCTTGCTGCGCTCGGCCGAGTCGGCGCCCTGGGTTTTTTCGATCCAGCGGGTCAGCACCGGGCCCACGTCGTTGACGTCGCTTTGCTTGGTCGTGCCTGTGCAAACCACCAGTGCGTTCATTTCCTGGTTGTCGGTGTAGCGTTCGAACAGATAGGCGACCTTGCCGCGCAGGATCAGTTGGGAAACCGAGTTGTCCTTGGCGGTGGACTGCGGGTCGCTGGAATCGGCGATCTCATGCAGTTTCTGGCGTCCGCGATAACCGGGGAAGTCCAGCAAGTCGACCTGATTGACGATGTCATCCACCGGCGCTTCGATCAGGGGGAAGGTCATTTCGGCGGTCAGTGCCGCCAGCTGCGCGACGGGAATCGCCTGACTGTTTTGCAGTCGTTCGCCTACCAGCGGTCGAACATCGATCGGCAAGTCCAGCGGGCTGCCGAAACGTTCGAGGATGTCGACGTTCATGATGCTATCGCGCTGGCTGTAGGTGTCGTTGTCGAAGCTCACCAATGCCTTCAGCGGTGCGAACACCGTCTCGGGCAGGCCCAGCTTGTGCAGCGCGCCGGCCAGTTGCTGGTACACGCCGGTCAACTCGCGTTGCTCACCCCAGAGAATCGAAAACAGCTCGGCCCGCTCCTGGAAATTCAGGCGTGGCGCCAGTTGCAACGCTTTGGGCCAGTACAGGTGCTCCAGCTTTTTCACCGAGTTGCGGAAGTTGTCGCGCAGGTAATCCCACAGCGACACCAGATCGTCGGTGTTGACGCCCGTTTGCAGCGGCCCGGTTTCGCGGCCTTCGAACGGTTTGAGTGCGCGCTGGATGCGCTCTTCGTCGATCTCGTAGGAAATTCGTTCAAGGTCGAAATCCTTGAACCATGCGTTGGCGAGAATCTTCGCCAGCTCGATTTCCTTGAACAGCGTGAGTTCTACCGGGAAGTCCTTGTCCTGACTTTCCCTCGCCCGACGGCTGAATCGCGTCACCAGGCCGGTGGCTTCCTTGCCACCACCCACCGGGTTGATGTGTTTGATGAAGTCCAGACGATGGTCGCCGAACTCGGTTTCCAGTTTGCCGTTCTGACCGGCGGCGAGGGCCGATATCAGGTAAGACTTGCCGGCCTGGGACAAGCCGAAAAAGCCAATGGTCATCGGCGTGCAGGCCACGCGACCGAGGCTTTGAGCCAGGTTGCGGGCGCGGTGCAGGCGGATGTTCAGGTTGTCGGCTTCGCTGTCCAGGCGCGGCGCATTCCCGCGCGTCTGGCCAATCCAGTCCAGCGCCTGACCGGCGCCTTCATAAACAGCGGCCCAACTGGCAGAGAGCTGAGTTTGATCGGGGGTCAGGTCGTTCATTTGCGTTTCACACTTCCACTGTCGAGCCAGTACTTGGTCTCGCTCAGGCCGGCGTCGAGCATGGTATTGAGTTCCAGCTCGAGGTCGCTGCGCGGGTTGAAGTTGACGTTGTTGCTGTTGGATTCGATGTCGCGAACCGAGAGGCGGTCGCTGACCAGATCCTGCTTGCGCGTGTACTTGTCCGCCGGTTTGACCTCGAACCGCACCTTGAGCAGCGGCGCGCTGCCGTTTTCACCGATGGCGCGGGAAAACTTCTCCCGACCGGCCTTGGTGAACCGCAAGGTGTACAGCGGCGAGGCGGCCCAGCGGTCGGTGGCCAACTGGCGGAATCCGAGGCGCAGATCGCCGCGCATTTCCAGCTGTGGCGTGTCGGCGGCGTCGCCCACGCCAATTTCCGGCAGCTTGATTTTGTAGTCTTCGGACTGGATGTCGCGGTACAGCACGTCCGCATCCTTGATCACGTTGTTCAGGTCGATGACGCCGATGTGCTTGACCGTCGAATACGGCTTGAGTGCCGAAGCACGGAAGTAGAAGTTCGGCACGCTGTGGTTGGCGCACAACAGGCAGAGCATGGCGCCGACCGAGGCGGTGCTTTTCGGGTCGTCGATCCGGCCGTTCTTGTGAAACGGATACCAGCCGCCGGTGCGGTAGTTTTGCAGCGCCAGAATGCGCCCCGGTGGCAGCGGCAACACCTTGCGAATGAACGCCTGGATGCCGGGCAGGCGCGAAGGGCGGCCGGTCAGCAGCAAGACATCGCAGGGGTACTGCGCGGCCACCTCACACAGCGCACCAAGGATCTTGGTGATGTTGATCTGGTCGTTGAGGAAGGCGGCGTGGAGTTTTTGCAGGTCGAAGCTGATCGGTGCGGCATACAGGTCAAAACCACTCTGACCGCCGACATCGCGGCGCACAGCGGCATTGACGTAGTCGAGCACGCTCTTGCTGATCGCGTTGTCACCGAGCAATTGGCGGTAGCTTTGCGGGGTGACTTCTTGCGGCACCTGCGGATCGTAATGCTCGTACGCCTTGAGCAGCGCCAGACCCAGCGGGGCGAACACCTGGAGATTCAATTGTTGGCGCAGGATCATGTCCTGGGCGCTGACCGATTCGTCGCCGCACAGCCGTGACATCAGCGAATCCGGGGCTTTTACGCCTGCGTTCTGCAAGGCCTTTTCGAAACTCGGCAGGACGAAGTCCTGAATCACATCCAGCAGGATGTCGTCGCCGGCCACTTTGAAGCCATCGCGAAAGCGCTGCTCGGGCACGATGTGCACATTGCTGCCGCTGCCGGTATTACTCGCGCGGTCGAGGCGATAGTCGGTGATCACAAGGTCCGTGGTGCCGCCGCCGATGTCGATGGTCGCGAGGGTGATGCGTTGGCGGTCGGTCTTGTCTGGTCGGGCGATGGTGTCAAAAAACTCTTCCGGGTGACCGGCGAAATTCTCGTTGACCTCGGTGTACAGGTACACCAACTGGCCGCAGGAGGCTTCGTCCCATTCCACGCGAATGCTCGGGATCGGCGTGCGCGGGCTGACGGCCTGATCCTGGTGTGGATCTTCCTCACCGGCATGCCAGCCGAGGCTTTTCCACACCAGGCCGATGGCTTGCAGCATGCGTTCGTTGAGGATGCTGCGCTCGGCCTGTGGCATGCCCGGCGGCACGGTCAAGGTGATGCTGTTGAGCTGGCGCGGCACGCGGGTGTGCCCCTGGCGCGAGCGCTGGGCCGGGCTGTTGATTTGCGACAGCGCCTGGGCCAACACTTCGGCGAGCATGAAGGTCATCAGCGAACTGCGCGAATAACGCGGCATGAACACCGGCAGACGATCGTCCTCTTCGAGGCTGTACAGCGCCTCGCCGGTTTCGTTGATCAGGTGCGAGAACGGCGCGGCGGTGGCGTACGGCTCGCTGTCGGTCTTGATGTACGAGCAGTTGAAACGCCAGCCGTGGCCATAGGCGTTTTCGTCCCACAGATAGCGTTTCGGGCTGGACAGGCCGGTGGAGCCTTCGGTACCGCGGCGACGGCTGGCCAGACGGCTGGCCTCATTGCCGACACGGGCAATCGTTGCCCATTGGAACGCGTCGTGACGGCCGCTCTTGACCGAGCAGTGGTCCTTGCCGAAGTACGCCTGGGCGAACTCCACGCGGCTTTCGAAGGGCAGATTGTAGGTGTGTTCGGGAGTGATCAGGTCGCGCAGTTCCAGCACGTAGTTCTGCTTCAGCCCGGAGCCGGCCTGACCGTGGTTTTCGATCAGGATGCCGCAGGTGCGCGAGTTGCCGACGTCCAGCACCAGGTCCACCGGAATCGGTTTGACCAGGCCATTGCTGTCGTTGGCGACCACCTTCAGTTCGGGGATTTCAACTTTCGCCCGGGCCGTCGACTGCTGGGCGGCTGACGGCGTGCTCAACAGGCTGAGCAAGTTAAGGTAGTGCGCCAGGTGATAGCTGGCGCGGATATCGGTGTCCAACTCCGCGCGCGAACGGTGGGCATTGCCCTCGTTGAACACTTCCAGCAGCCACTCGTTGACCCACGGCTGTGCCAGGAACCAGCGGGTTTCGCTGGCTTTTGTCGCCAGTTTGAAAGACACACCGGAGCTGATGTCTTCTTCATTTGGCGCCAGGTAAGCGGTGCCGTCACGCTTGGGCATCACACGGCTGTCGAAGGCCATCGTCAGGCGGTGGGTGTTACCGTCGATGTCGGGTGTCGCCAGTTTCACCAGACGCATGCGCGACCAGTTGGTCGGACCTTCATCGAAGCGATGGGGCGGCATGAAGCGGAAAAACGGGGTCGGTAGCCAGATACCGTCGAGCAATTCGAGGCTGCTTTTCATGTCGAGGCTGAACGCAGGTTTGGCTTTTTCGACCTTTTCCGGTTCGGGCTCGTAGAAAAAGAAGTCTTTCTCTTCGTTGTATGCCAAGCGGCAGATCAGCCCGCTGATCATCGGTGCGAACTCGCCCGCCGGCTCCTTGCGGGGATCCAGGCGCAGGGCGAAATCCATGAACTGGATGCCGGTGTCGCTGACCAGCGTGACGGTGTCTTCGAATTGAGTGACTTCAGGCAACATGTCGGGTTATTCCGTTTTTTCGGCCGCTTGCCGCATGGACATGGGGAATTGTTCTTTTCCGTAACCGCCAGTGCAGTCCGCGACCGTGGTGGCCCCTGGGCGGCAGTTGACCTTGGGCATGTCGTAAGTGCTGCCATCGCCGCAAACGGCCTGGCCCTGGCTGTCGATGGCCAGGCTGCCACCCTTCATGGTAGCGCTTACCGGTCCGCTGCATTTGGAACCGTCGGCCTGGTGTACGGTGACTTGGCCCTTACCGTCCTTGAGCTGGTATTCCAGACGCAGCGGTTTGCCAGTCCGGCGGTCTTGTATCCCGGCGCCTGCGTTGTACTGACCGTCGAGGAACTTGGCGGCACCGTCGGCGGCGTCTGGCGGGATGCTCAGGGGAGGGCCGGCTTTTGGGGCCGCAGGTTTTTCGGCCTCGGGTGATGTGATATCCGGCGGCGCGGTTTTGTTTTCGGGTGGTGTGGCTGGCGATTCGGCGGCAGGGTCCGCTGCCGGGTCTTTGGCCGGGTCTTGGGTCACGCCGGTGGGTGCTGCGTCAGCCTCGCTACCTTCGACCGCCGGCGCTTCCACGCCATGAGTTCCGGTCACAGCGGTGCCAGTTCCTGTGGTGGAGCCCACGACAGTGCCATTCACCGGAACGCCATTCAACGTCGTGACATTGCCAGGCAGTTTCGGATCTTCCAGTTGTTTTTCCACCGGCACGATGCCCTCAGGCAGCAGGTCTACCGCCACCGACGGAATCGGCACGCAACCGCGCAGGCCGAGCAGCAACCACAAAAGCAGCAGCAGGAGCGGCAGCAGCAACAGCCACCACCAGCGGCGCCACCATGGACGAGCAACCACCGGCACGACGGGCGCCACAACAGGCGCTTCGACCGCGGGTGGCGGCGTGAACGCGGGCGGAATCTGATAGAGGCAGTGCAATGGATCGCCAATGCCGGTGCCGGCATGCTCGAAACCCCAAAAGGTGAGCACGGGTTTGCCTTGCACCAGGTAGACGAAGTTTTCGTCGGGGAAATGAATGACGCGCTTGAGCAGCTTGCCGAACACGGCTTTGTCGCCTTGCTGCGGTTCGCCGGAATCAGTGACCAGGAAACGCTGGCTCAATTCCTCGAGCGCAGTTTTCAGCGATTCAAGCTGGCGACGGGCAGGGGCGCGTTCTTCTTCGGTCGCGCTGCTCCAGGGAATAACATCGCCTTCGAGGGCGCTGTACCAATCGATCTGGTTGCCGAGTTCATCGCTTTGAGGGATGGCCAGATGATCGACCAAATCGGGGTTCTTGCGGCGAATGGCTTCGCGCAATTGCAGGGCTGCCCGGTAGACCGGTTGACCTGTTTCGCCGAGGGCAGTGAATGACCCGCTCTTACCGCTGCGTAATAGTGCCCCGCGCATTCAAACTCCATACGATCCGTTGCGCAAAAATGACAGACAAATGTGTCTGTACTTGCTCCTGCATTTAGCGTGCGACATTGATGTCATTATGATATCGCAGACAATCTGCCGGAGGTTCAATCCGTATGAGACTAACGTAAGCGTGCGGAGGTTGCATAAGGTCAAATTTAATTGGCTTGGGAAGGCTCGAGCGAAGGGCGTCAGCATCGTCGACAACGATAACGGCACGATGAAACTCTCGGTGGTGCCGACTCGCGGCATGAACGTCTTGCAGGACCGGATCGGCAATATGCGCATGGGCTGGGATTCGCCGGTCACAAAGCACTTTGAGCTACTGGCTTGTTGGCCGGTATTGCAGCGCTTCGGCCAAGTGCTCGCGTCTGATCTCATCGACTTGTTCAAGGTCCGCAAGGGTGCGCGCTACTTTGAGCAGTCGATGGGCCGCTCGCAGTGACAAGGTCAGTCGTTCACACGCCGTCTCCAGCCAGGTTTCGTCTGTTGTGGATAACTTGCAGTGTCTGCGCAGGCCCGGCAAGTCGAGAAAGGCATTGGCACAGCCTTGGCGCTTTTGTTGCCGTTCCCGTGCATCGGCAACCGACTCGGCGGCGGTGGCAGTGTCGTCGCCGGGTTTTAACGCAGGATTCAATGCCGTGGCTTCGCGAGCAACCGTCAGGTGCAGATCAATACGATCCAGCAGTGGCCCCGACAGTTTGTTGCGATAGCGCTGAACCATGTCCGGCGTACAGGAACAACGGCCACTCGGTTCGCCAAGATATCCACAGGGGCAGGGATTCATCGCGGCGACCAGTTGAAAGCGCGCCGGGAAGCGTACGCGGTCCTTGGCGCGGGAAATCACGATGTGGCCGGACTCCAGTGGCTCTCTCAACACCTCCAATACCTTGCGATCAAACTCCGGGAGTTCATCGAGGAACAGCACGCCATGATGGGCCAGGGTGATTTCGCCGGGTTGTGGTTTCGAGCCACCGCCCACCAGTGCCGGTCCTGAGGCGGAATGGTGTGGTTGTCGAAAGGGGCGCTGTGGCCAATGGCTGAGCGGCACACAACTGGTGACCGATTGAATCGCCGCGACTTCCAGTGCCTCGCTTTCGGCCAAGGGCGGCAACAGGCCCGGCAAACGACTCGCCAGCAGCGTCTTGCCCGTGCCGGGCGGCCCGCTGAACAACAGGTTATGCGCCCCCGCCGCAGCAATCAGCAAGGCCCGTTTGGCGGCTTGCTGACCTTGTACTTCATTCAAATCGGGGTAGGGCTTGCTGGCGTGCATCAACCCATCGGAGACGAAGGGCTCAACAGGCGTATGCCCGTTGAAGTGCGCCACGGCCTGCAGCAAGTGATCCACAGCGATCACCTTTAGCCCGGACGCGAGGCAGGCTTCCTCGGCATTCGCCCGTGGCACCATCAGCACCCGCCCGGCCTTGCGCGCCGCCAGCGCAGCCGGCAATACGCCCTTCACGGCACGTATCGCGCCCGAAAGCGCCAACTCCCCCAGGCACTCCACGTCATCCAGAGTCAGCGTCGGCACCTGCACGCTGGCTGACAGAATCCCCAAGGCAATCGCCAGATCGAACCGCCCGCCATCCTTGGGCAAATCTGCGGGCGCCAGATTCAGCGTGATCCGTCGCGCCGGAAATTGCAGCCCTGAATTGATGATCGCACTGCGCACCCGATCCTTGCTTTCCTTCACCGCCGCCTCTGGCAGACCGACCATGGTCAGTGACGGCAAACCATTGGCCAGGTGGACTTCAACGGTGACAGCGGGCGCATCCACGCCAATCTGGGCGCGGCTGTGGACGATGGAGAGGGACATGGTCGTTCCTTGAGGTGACGGGGAGCCGCTTCCTGCGGGTTTTTCAAGGGTAGTTGCGGGGTGAGGTTTTCGCGTCGCGGCAGAGAAGACAAACTTTCTCAGGATGTTGCTGATACCACCGCTCCATCGCACAAGCTGTAGGAACCGGCTTGCTGGCGATGGCGATCTTGAGGGCGCTATCGCTGGCAAGCCAGCTCCCACAGGGATCGCGGTGTTTACTCGGTGGGTGGAGTGAGCTTCGCTTCCATCTCAGCCACTTTCGTTTCCAGTGCCTCCAGCCGCGCCCTGGTCCGCGCCAATACAACCATCTGGCTATCAAATTCTTCCCGGCTGACCAGATCCAGTTTGCTGAAGGCGCTCTGCAGCAACATTTTGAACTGGCTTTCGATTTCACTTTTCGGCAGCGGGGTGTCACCGCTGAAGAGGCGGGAGGCGGTGCCGCTCAGGGCGTCGAGGAAGTCTTTGGGCGCGAGCATGGGGAAATGTCCTGATAGCAATGGCGGGCAGTGTATCACGCAGCATCTATAGTCATTTGCGCGGGCAAGGGATGCACGCTTTTCGCGCATATGGACGGACGGTGTCGCACCGTTGTTGTGCGTATCGCGTCGCGTGTTGTGGCGAAGAAGCAGTCATCTGCGGGTAAAGGCTTGAAAACAGTAGTTTTTGTGGAGATGGCAAGCTTTCTGCTTAGACCCTGATGACCCATGCACTGATGCAGTCACTGTGACGAACGCAGTGCGCCAAGCGAAGCGGGGGAGTGTTTCGTGAGGGGCGTCGGACGGGCAGGTCAGGGCCGACGATGCGTTACAAAGCCAGGCACTGCGCTTAGACTTGAGACGGGTTTGTTTTCCTGGGGCAAGTCCACCAAATTCGGGAGAGAGTTTTCATGAAGCTAGTCACTGCCATCATCAAGCCGTTCAAGCTGGACGACGTACGCGAGTCGCTGTCCGAGATCGGCGTGCAGGGCATTACCGTCACTGAGGTCAAAGGCTTCGGTCGGCAGAAGGGTCACACCGAGCTGTATCGCGGCGCGGAGTACGTGGTCGATTTCCTGCCAAAGGTGAAGATCGACGTCGCCATCGACGACAAGGATCTGGACCGGGTCATCGAGGCCATCACCAAGGCCGCCAACACCGGCAAGATCGGTGACGGCAAGATCTTCGTGGTCAATCTGGAACAGGCGATTCGCATCCGTACCGGCGAAACCGATACCGACGCGATCTAAGCCGCTACAAACCCAACGCCCCAGGAGAAAACAATATGACTCTGCGTAAATTCGCAGGGCTAGGAGCCCTGTTGTCCATCGTAATGCCCAGCCTTGCTTTGGCGGCAGACGAAGTGGCGGCCCCAGTCCTCAACTCCGGCGACACCGCCTGGATGCTGACCTCGACAGCCCTCGTGCTGTTCATGACCATTCCTGGCCTCGCGCTGTTCTACGGCGGCATGGTTCGTTCCAAAAACATTCTTTCCGTGATGATGCAGTGCTTCGCCATTACCGGTCTGATCAGCGTCCTGTGGGTCATTTATGGCTACAGCATCGCGTTCGACACCACGGGCATGGAACAGGGCGTCGTCAACTTCAACTCGTTCTTCGGTGGCATGGGCAAGGCCTTCCTGGCCGGTGTCACGCCTTCGAGCCTGACCGGCCCTGCGGCGCTGTTCCCTGAAGCGGTGTTCATCACCTTCCAGATGACCTTCGCCATCATCACCCCGGCGCTGATCGTCGGTGCCTTCGCCGAGCGGATGAAGTTCTCCGCGATGCTGATCTTCATGGGTGTGTGGTTCACCCTGGTGTATGCACCGATCGCGCACATGGTCTGGTCCGGCAACGGCGGCCTGATGTGGGACTGGGGCGTACTGGACTTCGCCGGCGGCACCGTGGTGCACATCAATGCCGGTGTGGCCGGTCTGGTCGCCTGCCTGGTACTGGGCAAGCGTAAAGGCTTCCCGACCACCCCGATGGCTCCGCACAACCTCGGTTACACCCTGATGGGCGCGGCCATGCTGTGGGTCGGCTGGTTCGGTTTCAACGCCGGTTCCGCCGCTGCGGCCAACGGCACCGCCGGTATGGCGATGCTGGTGACCCAGATCGCAACCGCTGCTGCGGCACTGGGCTGGATGTTCGCCGAGTGGGTCACCCACGGCAAACCAAGCGCGCTGGGCATTGCTTCGGGTGTGGTCGCCGGTCTGGTAGCCATCACTCCGGCTGCTGGCACCGTTGGCCCGATGGGCGCACTGGTGATCGGTCTGGCGGCTGGCGTGGTGTGCTTCTTCTGCGCTACCACGATGAAACGCAAGCTCGGCTATGACGACTCCCTGGATGCGTTTGGCGTCCACGGTATCGGCGGCATTCTCGGCGCAATCCTGACCGGTGTGTTCGCTGCACCGTCCCTGGGTGGCTTCGGCACCGTGACCGACATCGCTGCACAAGTCTGGATTCAGTGCAAAGGCGTGGGCTTCACGGTGATCTACACCGCAGTCGCTACCTACATCATTCTCAAGGTGCTGGACGCGGTCATGGGCCTGCGCATCAACGAAGAAGAAGAGGCGGTCGGCATCGATCTGGCGCTTCATAACGAGCGCGGCTACAACTTGTAAGCAAGCGTATGAAAACTTGCCCGGCTTGCCGGGCATTTTTTTGTCTGGAATTAGTCATTCAACTAGCGGCTGAAGGGTTTTTACCTGCAAGTTGTATGTCGTCGATGTCCGGTGTTTTTGTGCGGTCGAAGGCTTACATGATTGAAGGAATATTAGGGCCTTTGTTTTTTCCCAGAGCACGCTAGA
Organism: Pseudomonas sp. PDM31; assembly: GCF_019218965.1. Taxonomy (NCBI): domain Bacteria; kingdom Pseudomonadati; phylum Pseudomonadota; class Gammaproteobacteria; order Pseudomonadales; family Pseudomonadaceae; genus Pseudomonas; species Pseudomonas sp. PDM31. The sequence continues at coordinate 321,574 of NZ_JAHUWS010000002.1, forward strand.
ATGCGCCCCGAACGTGCGGAGAACTGTATGTGGCAACAGACTCTGATTACCCTGCGGGCGAGGCCCCGGGGCTTTCATCTGGTAACGGACGAGTTACTCGCCGGCCTGCCTGAACTCAAGGCGTGTCGGGTCGGTCTGTTGCACTTGTGGCTGCAGCATACCTCGGCGTCGTTGACCATCAACGAGAACGCCGATCCGGCGGTACGTCGCGACTTCGAACGATTTTTCAATCGTCTGATCCCACAAGGAACAGACGGCTATGAGCATAACGACGAAGGCCTGGACGACCTCCCGGCGCACTTCAAGTCCAGCGTGCTTGGCTGTCAGCTCAGTTTGCCGATTGCGGCAGGCAGGCTGGCGTTGGGTACCTGGCAAGGCGTTTATCTGGGCGAGCACCGTGATCATGGCGGTGCTCGTAAAGTCCTCGCCACCGTGCACGGTGAAGGGGCATAACCGCTGGTCAGCAGCGGTTGTTGAATTTTTTCCGGCAGCCTTCGACATAGGGCAAAGCTGGGCTATAACTAATCTGCTTTTCGCAAGTCATGAGGTAGAACATGAGCGACGATGATCTGGAAAACGACGACCTCGAAGTAGGCGACGACGAAACCGAAGAAGGTCTGGAAGCAGCGGCGGAAGACGTCGCTGAAGACGACGGCGGTGATGCGCCCGTTCCGACCGCCAAAGGCAAAGCCAAGGCAGCGGTATCGGTCGATGAGCTGCCGAGTGTCGAAGCCAAGAACAAGGAACGAGACGCCCTGGCCAAGGCCATGGAAGAGTTCCTGGCTCGCGGCGGCAAGGTGCAGGAAGTGGAGGCCAATGTGGTCGCCGATCCTCCCAAGAAGCCTGACAACAAGTACGGCAGCCGGCCTATCTGAGGCTGTCTTGCTTACTGAAAAGGCCCGCCGTCGCTGCGGGCTTTTTCATGCCTGAAAATCGAGGATACGCCGACAATCTCCTTGTGGGAGCGAGCTTGCTCGCGATAACGGTGGGTCAGGCAGGATCAATTTTGAATGTGACGGCCTCATCGCGAGCAGGCTCGCTACCATAGGGGGTGTGTGTGATTTCAGGCCGGGTGTCTGGGGTTCCACCGCGCCAACAACGCCGGCAACTCGGTCAGGCTGCGGATTTCTGCATCCGGCAGATGCTCGGCTTCCCAGGCCTTGCCCGCCGGGTTGAACCAGATCGCCCGCAGCCCTGCTTGCTGGGCACCGGCAATGTCGTCGCCCGGATGGTCGCCAATATGTACTGCCGTCTCGGCAGTGGCGTCTCCACGCTGCAACGCCTCATGGAACAATCGCGCATCCGGTTTGCCAATGCCGATGTCTTCGGCGCACAGCGCAAACCTGAAATAATCCGCCAGCCCCAGGCGCCGGATATCAGCGTTGCCGTTGGTGACCACGCCCAAGGTGTAATGGTTGGCCAGTGCTTGCAGGGTCGGTTGCACCTCCGGAAAGATTTCCAGTTGGTGGCGGGCGTGCAAAAACACTTCGAAGCTCTGGTCGGCCAGGTCGGACGCTACTGCGTGAGCGTAACCGGCTTCTTCCAGCGCCTGGAACAACACCCGTCGACGCAATGCGCTGATGCGATGCTTGAGGTTCGGCTCGATGCTCAGGATGCGTTCGCGAATGGCCCACAGATGCTCCACCGGCACCGCCCCGAGGGCGGGAGCATGTTCGCTCAGCCATTCACGCAAAACGGCTTCGGCGCTGACGATCACCGGGGCGGTGTGCCAAAGGGTGTCGTCGAGATCGAAGGTGATCAACTGAATGCTCATGAATCATCGCCTTTCATGCGTTTGGCTCGTGGGTGGGCGCTGTCATAGACCGTTGCCAGGTGCTGGAAATCCAGGTGGGTATAGATTTGCGTGGTCTTGATGTCCGAGTGACCGAGCAATTCCTGTACGGCCCGCAGGTCCTGGGAAGACTCCAGCATGTGGCTGGCGAAAGAGTGTCGCAACATGTGTGGGTGCAGGTTCTGCCCTAGCTCGCGTTCGCCGGCTGCCTTGACCCGACGCTGGATCGTCCGTGGGCCCAGGCGCTGGCCTTGCTGGCTGACAAACACCGCATCGTCCGCCGGGTTGGCCAGGGCTCGTAATGGCAGCCACTGTTCCAGCGCCTCGCGAGCTTTTTTTCCCACGGGTAGCAGACGGGTCTTGCTGCCTTTGCCGAGCACCTGGACCATCCCGTCGGCCAGATCGAGCTGGTCGAGATTCAGCCCGGTCAGCTCCGAAAGTCGCAGCCCGGAAGAGTAGAACAGTTCCAGGATCGCCTGATCACGACGGGCCAGAAAGTCATCTTCCACCGCACCCTCAAGCAGTTGCAAGGCGCGGTCGGTGTCGAGGGTCTTCGGCAGGCGGCGCTCGCCTTTAGGTGGCGCGAGACCATTGGCCGGGTCGTGATCGCACAGGCCTTCGCGGTTGAGGTAGTGATAGAGCCCGCGGACCGCCGACAGCAAACGCGCCAGACTGCGGGACGACTGGCCTTGGGCATGCAGGCGGGCGATCAGGCTGCGCAGGCGCTGGATATCCAGCGCCGCCCAACTGTCGATGTTCTGCTTGACGCACCAGCCGAGCACTTTATCGAGGTCGCGGCGGTAAGCCGACAAAGTGTGCGGCGACACCTGCCGCTCACTGCGCAGGTGTTCGCAGTAAGCGTCCAGTTGCCGTTCCATGGTCAGCGTACCGAGCGCAGGTTGCTGTTGACCCGTGGCAGCACGCGGCCCATGACTTCGGCGATGTAGCTCAGGAACAAGGTGCCTACTGAGCTTTTGTATTGCTGTGGATCTCGGCTGGCGATGGCCAGGATACCGTGGATGCCCTGATGGCTGATGGCGACGACGGCGGTGGAGCCGATCTGCTTGCGCTGATCCTCACCGAACAGGAAGTCCAGTTCATGCTCGCGCAGACTGCCGCTGACGCTTTTGTCTTCCGAGAGCAAACCGCCTATGGCCACCTGCGCTTCGGCGTGGGTGACCCAGCGGCCGACTGGCATGGCGTTGTCGCCCAGCAGGATGAGGCTGACGAAGGGCACCTGGAAATCCTGGCGCAGACTGTCTTCGACGCAGATCACTACGTCTTCGAGGCTGGTGGCGTCCATCAGCGCAAGGATCAGGCGGCGGGTCTTATCGAACAGCCGGTCATTGTCGCGGGCCACATCCATCAAATGCGAGAGGCGATGACGCAACTCGATGTTGCGGTCGCGCAGGATGGTCATCTGCCGTTCCACCAGCGAAATGGTGTCACCGCGCTGATGGGGAATACGCAAGGCCGGGAGCAGTTCTTCGTGCTCGATGAAAAAGTCCGGATGAGCCTCCAGGTACGCGGCAACAGCCGCCGCCTCCAGGCTTTCGGGCGCAGATTCGTCGGCTTTTCGTGCGGGTACCTGAGGCTTGTCGGTCATGGATTTCGCTCGCTCAAAGACGCACTTGTCCTTCGTATACGCGGACTGCCGGGCCGGTCATCTTCACCGGTTGGCCAGGGCCTGCCCACTCAATGGACAGGCGCCCGCCAGGCAGGTCGATCAATAGCGGCGAATCCATCCACCCCTGGCTGATCGCGGCCACTGCTGCGGCACAGGCGCCGGTACCGCAGGCCTGGGTTTCCCCGGCCCCGCGCTCCCAGACGCGCAACTGCGCGCGGCTGCGGTCAATCACCTGGAGAAAACCGACATTGACCCGCGCCGGGAAGCGCGGGTGATGCTCGATTTTCGGACCCAGATCATGCACCGGTGCATTGTTGATGTCGCTGACGCGCAGTACGGCATGGGGGTTGCCCATCGATACGGCGGCCAGATCGACCGGGTTGCCATCGACGTCGACCTGGTAACTCAAGGCCTGATCCGCAGCCTGGAATGGAATCTCGGCCGGTACCAGGCGCGGGGCGCCCATGTTGACGCTGATCTGCCCGTCGTTGCGCACATCCAGCTCGATGATGCCGCTTTTGGTTTCGACGCGGATCTGCCGTTTTGCGGTCAGGCGCTTGTCGAGGACGAAGCGGGCGAAGCAGCGCGCACCGTTGCCGCACTGTTCCACTTCCGAGCCGTCGGAATTGAAGATCCGATAACGGAAATCCACGTCCGGATTGCTCGGCGCCTCGACGATCAGCAACTGGTCGAAGCCGATGCCGGTATGCCGGTCGCCCCATTGCTTGGCGTGCTTGGGCAGGATATGCGCGTGCTGGCTGACCAGGTCAAGGACCATGAAGTCGTTGCCCAGGCCGTGCATCTTGGTAAAACGCAGCAGCATGGTTTTACTCCGGCAGCAGGCTTTCGCCAGCAAACAACTCGGCTACCGTTTCACGGCGACGCACTTCAAATGCCTGATCACCGTCCACCAACACTTCGGCGGCGCGGCCACGGGTGTTGTAGTTGGAACTCATGACAAACCCATAGGCGCCGGCCGAATGCACAGCCAGCAGGTCGCCTTCTTCCAGGGCCAGCTGACGATCCTTGGCCAGGAAATCGCCGGTCTCGCAGATCGGGCCGACGACGTCGTAGGCGCGGGCAGCAGTGTCACGCGGGCGTACGGCGGTGACGTCCATCCAGGCTTGATACAGTGCCGGGCGGATCAGGTCGTTCATGGCCGCGTCGACGATGGCGAAGTCCTTGTGCTCGGTGTGCTTTAGGTACTCGACATGGGTCAGCAGCACGCCGGCGTTTGCCACGATGAAGCGGCCCGGCTCGAATACCAGTGCCAGGTCACGACCGTCGAGACGCTCGCGCACGGCCTTGATGTAGTCGGCAGCCAGTGGCGGTTCTTCGTCGCGATAACGTACGCCCAGGCCACCACCGAGGTCGATGTGGCGCAGGTAGATACCGCAGTCGCCGAGGCGGTCGACCAGACCCAGCAGGCGGTCGAGGGCATCGATGAACGGTGGCAGGGTGGTCAGTTGCGAGCCGATATGGCAATCGACGCCAACCACTTCCAGGTTCGGCAGCTGCGCGGCACGCACGTACACGTCTTCGGCCTCAGCGATGGCGATGCCGAACTTGTTCTCTTTGAGGCCGGTGGAGATGTACGGGTGAGTGCCGGCATCGACGTCCGGGTTGACGCGCAGCGAGATCGGCGCGCGAACGCCCAGCTCGGCGGCGACCACTTGCAGGCGTTCCAGCTCGTCGGTGGATTCGACGTTGAAGCAGTGCACGCCGACTTGCAGTGCGCGACGCATGTCGTCACGGGTCTTGCCGACGCCGGAGAAGACGATCTTGTCGGCGCTGCCGCCGGCAGCCAGAACACGTTCGAGCTCGCCACGGGAAACGATGTCGAAACCGGCGCCAAGGCGCGCCAGGACATTCAGTACGCCCAGGTTGGAGTTGGCTTTGACGGCAAAGCAAACCAGGCTCGACATGCCGGCCAGCGCATCGGCGTAGGCCAGGTACTGGGCTTCGATGTGCGCGCGCGAGTAAACGTAGGTCGGTGTGCCAAAGCGCTCGGCGATGGCAGACAGGGCAACACCTTCGGCGAACAGTTCACCGTCACGGTAGTTAAAAGCGTCCATGAGGTTCCCTTATTATTGGTAGACGTCGTGCTTGTGTGCTTTGGACGGCTGCTTTTGCGAGGACTGAGCCTGCTCGGCAGGGTCCTGGTCTTCATCGGGCAGGTACAGCGGGCCTTTTTGACCGCAGGCCGACACAAGGCAGGCAACCGCGAGGAGCGCAGCAAGGGAAGAGATCAGGCGCTTCATGGCGAAATCCTTGAAAATGCGTTAATTGCGCCGGAGTATACCGGCCACCCGTCAGCTTGCCTATGCAACGGACCGCCCGTCCGGCGGGGTCTGGCTGATGTCGGCAGGCCAGTTGCGATCCCCTGTGGGAGCGGGCTTGCTCGCGAAGGCGTAGTGTCAGTCGACATTGATGCTGCCTGATACGCCGCATTCGCGAGCAAGCCCGCTCCCACAGGGATCAGTGTTGGATGTGCTGGTATGGCGCTTATTCGTTATTCTTTGCAATCGACGGGGCTCGGTCGTATCTTGCGGCGCTTGAGCCTGATCAGACACTTTTTGAGGTTGCCGTAATGAGTTTGTCCGAAGCGCGTTTCCATGACCTGGTCGATGCCACACAGCAGACGCTGGAGGACATCTTTGATGACAGTGGCCTGGATATCGACCTGGAGAGTTCGGCGGGTGTACTGACCGTAAAGTTTGAAAACGGCAGCCAACTGATCTTCAGTCGTCAGGAGCCGCTGCGTCAGCTGTGGCTGGCGGCAGTGTCCGGTGGCTTCCACTTCGATTACGACGAAGAAAGCGAGCGCTGGATGTGTGACAAGAGCGAAGAGCAGTTGGGCGAAATGCTCGAGCGCATCGTCAAGCAACAGGCCGACGTCGAACTCGACTTCGAAGGCCTGTAATTTCGTGACTGAAACAACCCCCGTCCGTGCACCCAAACCGCTTTACAGCAATGTCAGCCCGGCGGTGCCTTCACCATGCAGCGGTGTGTGCCGCCTGGACGAGCAGAAAGTCTGCCTGGGCTGTTTTCGCCATGTCGAAGATATTCGCGAGTGGCGCTCGGCCGATGATCAGCGCCGGCGGGTGATTTGTGAGCAGGCTGCCCATCGTAAAGTCTTTTGTGGCGAGGGGGCTTGTCGGAACGCCGCATCGCCGCGTTCGGCTGCGAAGCAGTCGTAAAGATTCTGGGGGCGTTACGCAACCCAGCGGGGGCAAGCCACCTCACCACGAAAGACCTGGCGACCGCTGGATCGCCCAGCTTGTATATTTATTGAGCTGTGATAGTGTCCGGATACGCCTCAACCCATCGAGGCTTGTGAAAACCCCGTCTTCTTCTGGCGGGGTTTTGCTTTTTTCGTGCAGAAGAAAGGAGTCTGCCCTGATCATGACCGCACCTTCCATCACTCTTACCCGTCTGGACGTGCAACGTCTGGAGCGCCTGATCGAAAGCCTGGATGACACGCTGCCGGGCGTTATCGCGCTGCAAACCGAACTGGATCGCGCCGATACTCTGGTTGGTCACGATGAAGTGCCCGCCGATGTCGTGACCATGAACTCCCGTGTGCACTGTCGCGAAGAAGGCAGTGGCAAGGACTATCACCTGACGCTGGTGTACCCGAAGGACGCGAACGCCGATGAAGGCAAGATCTCGATCCTGGCGCCAGTGGGCAGCGCGTTGCTGGGCCTGAAGGTGGGTCAGCATATCGACTGGCCGGCTCCAGGCGGCAAGACCCTGAAACTGACCCTGCTTGAAGTCGAATCGCAGCCGGCCAATGGCGGCGCATTCCCGGAATGATCCCTCAGACCTGATCGAGCGCCTCGTTCAGTGCGCGCTCCAGGTCGGCTTTATAGCGCAGATACAAATGAGTGGATCCCGACCCGTCACGGAGCAGGCCTGAGAGGTCCAGGTCGGTGATATAGCAGCGGTAGCGTTCGGTTTCCCGGCGCTGCCCGATGATTTCCCGGGCGACCGCGCTGAAAAGTTGGTTGCCATGCTCCAACTCCGAAAATTCCCGTTGATTGCAGTACAACGTCACCCGCACCTGGCCAGGTGCGGCTTTGCCGATGATCGCCTGGACATCGTAAAACGCTTTGTTGGCAGGGGTTTGCGGTGCTGGTCGGGGTTCGATCCGGCGCGCCCTGCCTTGGCCAGACGGCAATAATTGGCAATACAACGTATCCAGATTCAGGGGTTGGGCGGCGGCCCTCGGCAACAAGGCATCGCGCCGGTATTGGATCGATTGCAGGAACCGCTGCAACGGCACCAGCAGGCTTTGCTCATCGTGCCAGGGCAGGCATTGCTGCCACAGGGCATTGAACTCATCGAGCACGTAAAGATCGACCAGGTCTTCATTGACCCGATAGAACACTTGAACGCAGTCCGGCTGGCCCATCGGCAGCAACAGTGCGAGGTCATGCTCTTCCAGCGCCATGGCATCCAGGTGTAGCGGGCTGTAGCGGGTCAACTCCTTGCCCAGATAGTCGATCAGCGCTGGCAGCGTGGCGAGGGCGACGTGATTGACCTGGCCTGGTATCAGTTCCAGCACGTGGTAGTGCTGCTGGACCTGTATCAGGTAGCGGTAGTTGAGTCGGCTCAGTAGAAGGTTCTGTGCGGTATCGAGGGTTTCTTCCACCCGCTGCGCGATGAATGGCGCGCGGTTATGACAGAAGCACCGCACTCGCAGCCTGGGCTGTTGCGCACCGACCGGCAGATTGTTGAGGTAGTCGCGTATGCAGTCGAGCAAGGCGTTGGGGCCATCATGGTGGCTGACCAGCACTTCGTTCCAGCTGTTGATCGTGACCTGATCCAGGGTCAGGACCAGATTCTCGCGCACGCCTGCGTAGCTCAGGGAGTCGGTGCGCTCGGTGGTCATCAGGATGTTCAGATCACGATGGTGCTTGAGCGGGTCGACGCCGACGTTCACCAGAATCAGCACCTCGCTTGGCACGCTGGCGCGTAGCAAAGGCTCTTCAGCGACAGTGGCAAGGGGCAGGGCAATGCTCTGTTGCAGGCTGCCGAGCAGGTTGAACAGTTCAAACTCACTCAAATCGCTGCTGCCGGGGTGCAAGGCCAGGCGGGTACTGCTGTCGATCACGCCGTTGCGATGGCACCAGGTGAGCAGTTCCAGCAAATGGCGGCTGCGTTTGATCGGCGCGAAATGTTCCCACTCCAGTGCCGTCAGGCTGCCGTTGTACAAACCCCACTGGCCTTGCCCGGGCTCTTTGCGGTTTGGCGCATACACCAGGGTCAAGGTGTCTTCGGCCAGGTCCGGAGCAATACCGGGATTGATGAATTCGACCTTGCCTGTCTTGCGCTCGAAGGCTGCGTACAAGCGCCGGCCCAGCACACTGAGGTCGCGCTTGTTGATGCGGCTGGCGGTCTGTTCATGGCGGGCGAACCGGGTGAGGAAGCGGTAGCTGTAATTGAGTTCGTTGACCAGGGCCGTGCGCTCGGAGCTGACCTGGCGAACCTTCCACTGGCTGCGGCTATCGAGCAGTGCCAGCTGACGTTGATCCCAGTGCCATTCCCGGGCCAGGCGCTCGAGCAAGGCGCGTTGCCAGCTCTGGGCTCGACTGGTGCCGGTCAGTTTGCGATTGACCTTCAGGTACAGCGCGCGGCGCACCAGTTCCAGGCGTTCCGGTTCGTTACGGGCGATGAGGTATTCCTCGATGCGCCGGTATACCACGATGTAGGGGTCCAACTCGTCGAGGTCGAGCTGATTGGCGAACACCGCTTGTTTGAAGCGCAGGCTCAGGCAGTGGACCCTGGGGTGTTCGCTGGCGTAAACCTCGGTCAGCAGTAACTTCAGCACTGATTTGTAGGGTGACTCGATGCCCTTGAACAGTTGCCAAAGCCCGGCGCCGATAAACTCCCCTGGCGGGATCAAGGCCAGATTGCCCAGGTCAAGGGTTTCATCGGCACGGATGAAGCGCTTGGAAAGCAGCGTGTGCGTGTAACGGTCGTAGCTCGATTCTTCGTAGACCGGTACCAGCCACCAGATCGGTGTGCGTCCGGCCAGCCATATGGCGGTTCGATAAAATTCGTCCAGCAACAGATAGTGCTGGGTGGTTCCGCAATCCTCCGAGCTCAGTTGGGTATCGCGTTCGCCGCGCACGAATCGGGTCGGGTCAATCAGGAAGAAGTGCGCCTCGGCTCCCTGGCTGGCCGCCCAGGTTTCGAGCAACTGGCATTTCTTGCGCAGTTCGTTGAGTTCGCTTTCGCTCAGATCCGGAGCGTGGCAGACCCATACATCCATATCGCTCTGGTCGGCCTGTGCCAGGGTGCCGAGGCTGCCCATCAGGAACAGGCCGTGAATCGGTCGCGGCGGATTGCTGCCATGGCGTGGCTTGTAGGAAAAGGACCGGGTCAGGCGCTGGGCTTCGGCGAGGACATTGGCATCGGGCTCGAATTTCGACAGCCCGGCCGGCGTACTGCCTGAAACGTAGCCTGGCAACAACGGATGATTGACGTGAAAAAACAGCGGCAGCAGGGTCAAAACCCCTTGCTGGCGTGTCGACAGCCCTTCCATGGCCCGTGCCAGACGACCTTCGTTGAGCTTCAGAAAGCGTGCTCGCAGCTGGCCGAGTACCTTGCGGTCGATTCCCTCGTCCAGATCGGGGCGGATTTCATAGTTGCTCGTCATGTCAGCTCAAACCGGCTCGCAGGGCTCGGAGGAAGGAATCTCGGGATGAGTCGCAGTGTAGCGCCTCGGCTCCGGGATTTTTAAGCTGATTTTGTGATTTTGACGTCAGATTTCCATCGCTTGCCGATGGCAGGTCAAAGAGCAAGCCCGCGGAAATCCTCTGATGTGGTTTTCCGTGGGCTATACGGCGAAATTCAGGCGGTTTCCTGGACGCTCAGTATGGTCAGGAGCGTTTGCACATTCTGCGCGGCGTCACGACCCAGACTGGTCAGGTAGCCGCCATCAGGTTGATCGATCAATTCTTTTTCGAACAGGCGTTGGGCAGCGGCAATAGCTTTTGGAGCAGCGGTCTGATGAATTTTCAAACCTTCCTGGGAACTGTCCAGGTTGAAGAGTGCGAGGATTTCCAGTTCGGCAACCAACTCAGGGGTAAGCGACATAAGGACTCCAGACTTTCTAGGAATTGGACGACAGCGCCACTAAGGTGAGCTCACTTGCGCGGCATGTCCAGTGCTTGCGACAGGGATTTTTTGTCTTGGGATGCATTCCCCGGCCGGCTGCGAGGCAGCGGGGTTTACCCAGTGTAGTCAGGGGCTGAAAGGTGGCAGGCATGATTGGCAACAAATTGTGTGAGGCTCGCTTCGCTGTGGCGAGGGGGCCTGCAGGTACGCCGAATCGCCCTGTTTTTGCTGCGCAGCAGTCGCGAAATTGTTGGTGGGTCGCTTGGCGACCCAACGGGGGCGAGCCCCCTCGCCACAGGAATCGGTGTCGATGCCTACTGCTTTTCCGGGGGCAACTCTGGCAGCGCACGCAGCGCCGCCTCGTACCATTCGGTGTTGAACGCGCGGTCTTCTTCGAGGATCGCGTCGATTTCCACCGCTAATACGTGGGCCATCAAATTAAGGATTTCTTCGCGCTCGTAGCCCACCAGCGTCAGCTTGTTGAAGGTGGCTTTGGCCGCTGGAGGGTTGTCGCTTTCGATCTGGTTTTCGATGGCCTGGATCAGGGTGCTTTCGGCGAACTCTTCTTCGTCGTTGTCGATATCGGTTGGCTCGCTCATGGCAGGCTCCTCAGGTAAAGGCGGCCAGTTTACCCGCATTCAGGTGCGTGATGCTGCTGGCAAGAAACGCACAGGCGTTCTATAAACAGGCACCGCCAACCCCCGCACGGCCTGGAGGCTTTGTGATGATCAAGCTTTATGGATTCTCCGTCAGTAACTACTACAACATGGTCAAACTGGCGCTGCTGGAAAAAGGCCTGCCATTTGAAGAAGTGCCTTTTTACGCAGGCACCAGCCCCGAGGCACTGGCTATCAGCCCGCGTGGAAAGGTCCCGGTGTTGAAGGTAGAGCAGGGTTTCATCAATGAGACCAGCGTGATTCTCGAGTACATCGAACAGAGCCAGAAGGGCACACCGCTGTTGCCGACAGATCCGTTCGAACGTGCGCAGGTGTTGGCGTTGGCCAAGGAAATCGAGCTGTACCTCGAACTGCCGGGCCGTGCCTGCTACGGCGAGGCGTTTTTTGGTACGCCAGTGCCAGAGGCGATCAAGGAAAAGACCAAGGCCGAACTGCTACAGGGAATCGCGGCCCTGGGCCGCCACGGAAAATTCAGTCCTTACGTGGCCGGCGACAGCCTGAGCGTGGCGGATCTGTACTTCCTTTACAGCGTGCCGCTGGCCTGTGCAGTTGCCAAAAAGCTGTTTGGAATTGATCTGTTGGCAGAACTGCCGGCAGCCAAGGCGCTGCTGGAGAAGCTGGAGCAGAACCCGAATGTGCAGAAAATCGCAGCGGACAAGGAAGCGGCGATGCCAGCATTTATGGCGATGATCGCGTCCAGGAAGTGAAGTTTGTAGTGTGCTGAAGTCAGTCGTCGCAGGCAGGCCCGCCCCCACAGTGGAAAGTGTTGAATACACCTGACCCTGTGGGAGCGGGCTTGCCCGCGAAGCTTTAGCGGCTGGCGAGCAACGCCTGGCCGCGAACCACGGCAGCCTTCACCTGCGCCGGTGCAGTGCCGCCGATATGGTTGCGGGCATTCACCGAGCCTTCCAGGGTCAGTACGGCGAACACGTCCTGATCGATCTGGTCGCTGAACTTGCGCAGTTCTTCCAGGCTCATCTCCGCCAGGTCCTTGCCGCTGTCCACACCGTACTTCACGGCATGGCCGACGATTTCATGGCAGTCACGGAAAGGCAGGCCACGACGTACCAGGTAGTCGGCCAGGTCGGTGGCGGTGGAGAAACCACGCAGGGCCGCTTCGCGCATGATGGCGTGCTTGGGCTTGATCGCCGGAACCATGTCGGCAAAGGCCCGCAGCGAGTCGCGCAGGGTATCGGCGGCGTCGAACAGCGGTTCCTTGTCTTCCTGGTTATCCTTGTTATAGGCCAGTGGCTGGCCTTTCATCAGGGTCAGCAGGCCCATCAGTGCGCCGAACACCCGGCCGGTCTTGCCACGCACCAGTTCTGGCACGTCCGGGTTTTTCTTTTGCGGCATGATCGAGCTGCCGGTGCAGAAACGGTCCGGCAGATCGATGAACTGGAATTGCGCGCTGGTCCATAGCACCAGTTCTTCGGAGAAGCGCGACAGGTGCATCATGGCGATGCTGGCGGCCGAGCAGAACTCGATGGCGAAGTCGCGATCGGAAACGTTGTCCAGCGAGTTGCCGCCCACCGCGTCGAAACCCAGCAGTTGAGCGGTGTATTCACGGTCGATAGGGTAAGTAGTGCCGGCAAGAGCGGCGCTGCCCAAAGGCATGCGATTGGTGCGTTTGCGGCAGTCGACCAGGCGTTCGTAGTCGCGGCTGAGCATTTCGAACCAGGCCAGCATGTGGTGGCCGAAGGTCACCGGCTGTGCAGTCTGCAAGTGGGTGAAGCCGGGCATGATACTGGCGGCTTCGCGCTCGGCCTGTTCCAGCAGGCCTTTTTGCAGGCGGGTGATCTCGGCCAGGATCAGGTCGATTTCGTCACGCAGCCACAGGCGGATGTCGGTCGCGACCTGGTCGTTACGGCTGCGACCGGTGTGCAGCTTTTTACCGGTGACGCCGATGCGGTCGGTCAGGCGCGCTTCGATGTTCATGTGTACATCTTCGAGGTCGATGCGCCAGTCGAACTGCCCGGCCTCGATTTCGCCCTGGATGGTCTTCAGGCCATCGATAATGCTGTCGCGCTCGGCATCGGTCAGCACGCCGACCTTGGCCAGCATGGTGGCGTGGGCGATCGAGCCCATGATGTCGTGGCGATACAGGCGCTGGTCGAAAGTGACGGAGGCGGTGAAGCGGGCGACGAAGGCGTCGACGGGTTCACTGAAGCGGCCGCCCCAGGACTGATTGGTCTTGTCAGTGCTCATGAATTCGCTCGTATCGGCTTGAAGTAAGAAGGCGTGGAACGCTGGCGCGGATAATAACAGGGTTGTCATTGCTGGCGTTGACGCTGGTCGACCGGTTTTTTTTCGCAATGCGAGCCCGCTCGGGTCAGGTCCTGTGCAATTTTGCAAAACGATATTTACCAATTGAGCAATAACGTCCCGCCAACCGTCTACAGTTGGAAAGTAGGATCGGCGCACTCCTTTGTGCGGCTGCAGGCTATAAGAAGAGGGGGGGTGTTCAGATTGCGTATCAACAAACCCTTTGGCGATGTATCGCCAGTGCGGGCATGGACCGCCAATCGCCCGGCGGATGAAAATTTAGCCGCCGGATTCGCGGCACTTTTTGACGCTCGCGCTAGTCTTAGCGTGGATCGCGGTGACAGACGTCACTTCACCTGTCTACGCTATCCTTGTGCGAGACTCACGCAGGAATCCAGCGCAATATGAATGTCCTGATCGTTGATGACGAAACCCTGGCCCGCGAGCGCCTGAGCCGAATGGTTGGCGAACTCGAGGGATACAGTGTCCTGGAGCCCAGCGCCACGAATGGCGAAGAGGCCTTGGCACTGATTGACAGCCATAGACCGGATATCGTGTTGCTCGATATTCGCATGCCGGGTCTCGATGGCCTGCAAGTGGCCGCGCGTTTATGCGAACGCGAAACACCGCCCGCCGTAGTATTTTGCGCCGGGCCCGATGAATTTGCCGTGGAAGCCTTACAGGCCAGCGCCGTAGGCTATCTGGTGAAACCTGTGAGAACTGAACAGTTACATGACGCATTAAAGAGAGCCGAACGCCCCAACCGCGCTCAGCTCGCCGCACTGACCCGCCCTGCTGCCGACAGCGGCAGCGGCCCGCGCAGCCATATCAGCGCCCGGACCCGTAAGGGTATCGAGCTGATTCCGCTGGATCAGGTGGTCTATTTCATTGCCGACCACAAATACGTGACCTTGCGCCACGAAGGCGGCGAAGTGCTGCTCGATGAGCCGCTCAAGGCTCTTGAAGACGAGTTCGGCGACCGTTTTGTGCGCATCCATCGCAACGCCCTGGTCGCCCGTGAGCGCATCGAACGATTGCAGCGCACACCCCTGGGGCATTTCCAGCTGTTTCTCAAAGGCCTCAATGGTGATGCCCTGATCGTCAGCCGGCGCCATGTAGCTGGCGTGCGAAAAATGATGCAACAGCTTTAATTCGCCATTTACAGGCGGATTGCACACCCGATTGCCGGACATCCGGGGCCAGGGAGGCCGGGCAGTATCTGATACAAGTCAAAGTGGATTTGGCTGAGCTGTTATTATCCGCCGTATCTATTCAGTACGGATTGATCCATGTCCACTCGCGAAATCCGCATCGCCACCCGCAAAAGCGCGCTTGCCCTGTGGCAGGCCGAATACGTCAAAGCCCGTCTTGAAGCCGCCCACGCGGGTCTGCTCGTGACCCTGGTGCCCATGGTCAGCCGTGGCGACAAGCTGCTCGACTCGCCGCTGTCGAAAATCGGTGGCAAGGGACTGTTCGTCAAGGAACTGGAAACCGCGCTGTTGGAAAACGAAGCCGACATCGCCGTGCATTCCATGAAAGACGTACCGATGGACTTCCCCGAAGGTCTGGGACTGTTCTGCATTTGCGAGCGTGAAGACCCGCGCGATGCTTTCGTTTCCAACACCTACGCGAGCCTCGATGACTTGCCCGAGGGCAGCATCGTCGGCACCTCCAGTCTGCGCCGTCAGGCCCAGTTACTGACCCGGCGTCCGGATCTGGAAATCCGCTTCCTGCGCGGCAACGTCAATACCCGCCTGGCGAAACTCGATGCCGGTGAATACGACGCCATCATCCTTGCGTCAGCGGGGCTGATTCGCCTGGGCTTTGAAGACCGCATCACCTCGGCCATCAGTGTCGACGACAGCCTGCCGGCCGGCGGGCAGGGTGCGGTGGGCATCGAATGTCGCACTGCCGACAGCGAGATCCATGCCTTGCTGGCACCGCTGCATCACCAGGATACGGCCACCCGCGTGACTGCCGAGCGCGCCCTCAATAAACATTTGAATGGCGGTTGCCAGGTGCCGATCGCCTGTTACGCCGTGCTTGAGGGCGATCAGGTCTGGTTGCGTGGACTGGTAGGCGATCCGAGCGGTGGTCTGCTGCTCAGTGCGCAAGCCCGTGCACCGCGTAGCGATGCCGAGGCGCTGGGCGTGCAAGTTGCTGAAGATCTTCTGAGCCAGGGTGCCGACGATATACTCAAGGCGGTCTATGGCGAGGCAGGCCACGAGTGACCGGTTGGCGCCTGTTGCTGACGCGTCCGGCGGATGAGTCGGCAGCGCTGAGCCGTTTTTTGGCGCAAAACGATATTTTCAGTAGCTGCCTGCCGCTTTTGGACATCGTGCCGATTGCGGCCACTGACACAATGCGCCAGGTGATTCAGACGCTGGATCGTTACTGTGCCGTGATCGTCGTCAGCAAGCCGGCCGCCCGGATCGGTCTTGAACTGCTCAACCAATATTGGCCACAACCACCGCGCATCAAGTGGTTCAGCGTCGGTGCGGCCACCGCGCAGATACTCCAAGAGCGCGGCCTGGACGTCAGCTTTCCCGCCGAGGGTGATGACAGCGAAGCCTTGCTCGAACTTTGCGTATTGCGCCAGGCTATCGCGCAGCCCGATGCGCGCGTGCTGATCCTGCGCGGGGAGGGTGGGCGCGAGTTGCTGGCTGAGCGTTTGCGTGCGCTTGGTGCTAGTGTCGAGTATCTGGAGTTATACCGCCGCGACCTGCCGCAATACCCGCCAGCCGCTCTGCCCCGGCAGATCGAAGCGGAACGCCTGAACGGGCTGGTGGTCAGCAGTGGACAAGGTTTTGAGCATCTGCATCGACTGGCTGGCACTGCGTGGCCACAGTTGGCGCGGTTGCCGGTGTTTGTACCAAGCCCCAGGGTCGCCGAGATGGCCCGTGCCGCCGGGGCTGAAACTGTTGTGGATTGTCGTGGCGCCAATGCCGCGGCCTTGCTGACGGCGTTACGGGAGCACCCCGTGCCCGTTTTCTAACGCAAAGGATGGATACGTGAGCGAAACTGCCTTGCCTAAAGATGACGTCCGGCCAGTGCTTGATGCACCGGTTGATGAAACTCCGCCACCTGCTGCGGTACAGCGCCAGGGCAACGGGCTGGCAATAGTCGCGCTGTTGATTGGTGCTGTCGGTGTCGCGGTGGGCGGCTGGGGTGTCTGGCAGGTACGGCACCTGCAGGCGACCACTCAGCAGCAACTGAGTCGGGTGCAAGCTTTGAGCGACGAGGCGCAAAGCCTCAAGCTCAGCGAGCAGCGCCTGAGTGCACGCCTTGAGCAATTGCCCGGCGTAGATGAGCTGGAAGAGCGTCGCCGTCTGGTGACGCAGCTGCAGGGTGATCAGCAGCGCTTGAATCAGCGCCTGGAAACTGTCCTTGGCGCCAGCCGCAAAGACTGGCGCCTGGCCGAGGCCGAGCACTTGCTGAGACTGGCCAGCCTGCGCCTGTCTGCATTGCAGGACATCAGCAGCGCCCAGGCGTTGGTGCAGGGCGCCGATGAAATTCTGCGCGAGCAAAATGATCCCGGCTCCTTCGCTGCCCGCGAGCAAGTGGCCAAAACCCTGGTGGCCTTGCGCAGCACCGATCAGCCGGATCGCACCGGGCTGTTCCTGCGTCTGGGCGCGCTGCGTGACCAGGTCATCAGCCTCACTGAGCTGGCACCCGAGTACAAGGATCGTGGCGATTCCCTGCTGGGCCTGACTGCCGATGGCGACGGTGCCAGTCGTTGGGCGCAGTGGTGGGATCAGATCTCACGCTATATCCGTATCGATTTCAATGCCGACAAAAATGTTCGCCCCCTGCTGGCCGGTCAAAGCCTGAGCCAGGTGCGCCTGGCCCTGAGCCTGGCGCTGGAGCAGGCGCAATGGGCTGCGCTCAACGGTCAGGCAGCGGTTTACACCCAGGCGCTGGATGAAGCGCGGGACGTACTCCAGGGCAACTTCAACCCGGACAACCCGCAAAGCAAAGTGATGCTTGAGCAGGTTGTTGAATTGAGCAAGCAGCCCGTCTCCGTGATCACACCAGACCTGACCGGCACGCTGAGCGCGGTGCAGGGCTATCTGGAGCGGCGCAACGTCAACGCCGAGGACTCGATCAAGCCAATGGCCAAACCTGCCGCTAATCCTGCGCAGGAGGCCACGCCATGAAACGTCTTTATGTGATCGTGTTTCTCGTTATCGCCGCTACAGCTGCACTCGGGTTGGCGATTGCCGAACATTCCGGTTATGTGCTGGTGGCCTACAAGTCTTTCCGCTATGAGTCGAGCCTGTGGGCAACTTTGGCGCTGGTGGCGGTGTTGTGGCTGGTGGTCTGGAGCATCAAGGCATTGATCGAACTGGTGATGACCTCCAGTGGCGTGGTCAATCCGTGGTCGCGGCGTAATCGAAGTCGCCGGGTGCAAGTGGCGATCGAGCACGGTCAGCTGGATTTGGCCGAGGGGCGCTGGGCCAGCGCGCAACGCCATTTGTCTCGGGCTGCCGAAGCCGAGCGCCAGCCACTGCTTTACTATCTTGGTGCTGCCCGTGCCGCCAACGAACAAGGGCACTATGAGGAAAGCGACAACTTGCTGGAGCGCGCACTCGAGCGTCAACCCCAGGCCGAGTTGGCCATTGCCCTGACTCATGCCCAGTTACAGACGGACCGTGGTGATACGGAAGGCGCGCTGACGACCCTGCAAGCCATGCACGAACGTCATCCCCGTAATGCGCAAGCCCTGCGCCAGTTGCAACGATTGCATCAGCAGCGGGGGGACTGGTCGGCAGTGATCCGTCTGCTGCCGGAGCTGCGCAAAGACAAAGTCTTGCCAGCGTCCGAACTCGCCGATCTGGAACGTCGAGCCTGGGGCGCGAATCTGTCGTTGGCGGCGCAGCGCGAAGAAGATGGAACGGTCGGTTTGCAGTCGCTCGAGCGCGCTTGGCAGCAACTGACTTCGGCCCAGCGTCAGGAACCACAGCTGGTGCTCGCTTATGCTGAGCAGTTGCGTCAACTGGGGGCTCAGGTCGAGGCCGAGGAGGTTCTGCGCACGGCGCTCAAGCGTCAATACAGCAGCCATCTGGCGCGTCTTTACGGTTTGACTCGCGGCGCTGATCCAGCCCGCCAGTTGCAGACTGCCGAAGGCTGGCTGAAGGATCATCCGGCTGATCCGAGCCTTCTGTTGACCCTGGGGCGGCTTTGTCTGCAAAGCAGTTTGTGGGGCAAGGCCCGGGACTATCTGGAGAGCAGCCTGCGTGTGCAGCGTAATCCGGAAGCCTGTGCCGAGCTGGCGCGGCTGCTTGCGCAAATGGGTGATACCGAGCGCAGCAACCAGCTGTTTCAGGAGGGCCTGGGCTTGCTGGATGAACGCTTGCTCGCGGCTCCCTTGCCGGTGCCCGCACGCGCTTGAAGTACGCATTGTTGTAGTAACTGGCGAGTCCGGCGCCAGCTGCTGCAACATTGATGAACGCGTAGGATTTGGACGTTCCCGGGCCTTATCAGAAAAGTCCTACGACAGAACTCCATTAATCCTCTCGCTGTGTCGAGAAATCCGTACGCCTCTGCTGAAGTGTCCCTGACAACCTGCCTTGAAAGGCCGGAGCGCTTTCCTCTACCGTAACTACCGGTCTCAACTGTTACTGGAAAAGCCATGTCTTTGGCCTGCTCACGCTCCTTGTTCTTCATGGCTTTCATTGCGGGTGCCCTGGCGCTGGGTGTTTCCTATTATCTTGAGTACGTGGTCGGTCTGCGGCCCTGTGGCTTGTGTGTGCTGCAGCGGATTTGCCTGGCATTCTTTACGGGTGTCTGCCTGATGGCTTCGGTCCACGGGCCGTCCCGCGTCGGGAGTTTTCTGTACTGGCTGCTCGGACTGTTCTCCAGCCTCGCCGGGACGGTCACGGCAGGGCGGCAAGTATTGCTGCAAAGTGATCCGGCAGCTCACCTGTCGACCTGCTTGCCTGGTCAGGCCGATGCTTTCGCTTCCTCATCGTGGCTGTCTGCGATACGACAAATGTTTGAGGGCACGGTCGATTGTGTGGAAATTTCCTGGACCTTGTTCGATCTGAGCATCGCGGAGTGGAGTTTATTGTTCTTCGTCCCGATGATGATTCTGAGTGTCTATCAGTTGGTGCGCCTCGTCTGGATCAGCTATCAGCGACCGCTCGGCGGCGAGTCGTCGCACCGATCGTTGCGAAGTGATTAAACACTTGTATGAACTTTGTCGCCTGCGTACCTTGAAGCCAGTGTCGCGCGGGCATAATCTGGCCCGCACGTGTCATTGGAATTATGTTGCTCGATGACGCTCTGCCTGACCGCCCACCGATGTGACAAGAGGCGAACGGGCACAGAGCAGCTGACCCACAAGGGAAGAGAGATCACCATGCTCGAAAGTTGTCAGAATGCTCAGGAACGCTGGGGCGGAGTGCACCTGCTTATCGACCGCTGGTTGCAGGAGCGCAAGGAGCTGATCGATGCATACGACAAGCTCGGAGCCGATCCGCAGGCACTGTCCACGAATCGAAAGCACTTGCAGGAGTTCTGCGGCGTGCTGGTCGATTACGTGTCGGCGGGGCATTTCGAGATCTACGAACAGCTGACAGGGGAGGCCAAGGCCTTCAATGACAAGCGTGGTCTGGAGCTCGCCGAGACTCTCTACCCGCGCATCGATGTCATCACCGAAAAGCTGCTCGCATTCAACGACCTTTGCGATGAAGGCAAATGCGTCGTCGAAAAATTCAAGGAACTGGGCGGGCTGTTGCACGAACGCTTCGAACTGGAAGACTGTCTGATCGAAGTGCTGCACACCGCTCACAAGGAAGTCGATTCGGTTCAGGCCTGAATCGTTTCCCGCAAGCTCCGGGAACGGCGTGCCACGGCACGCCGTTTTCATATCTGCAGTCAGCTGGTTGCGCCGCGCAATTCGACTTCGAATATCAGCGGAGTGAAGGGGGCAATGACGTCGCCGGCACCGTCGGCGCCGTAGGCTTGAGCCGAAGGAATGACCAGTCGCCATTTCGCCCCTGTCGGCATGTTTTGCAGTGCGCTTCGCCATCCTGCAATCACACTGTCGAGACTGAACCATTGGGGTTGATTGTTCTGGTCGAAAACCGTGCCGTCAGGCAAGCGACCAATGTACAGAACTTGTACCTTGCCATTGGGGCCTGCCTTGGGACCATTGCCTGGCGACAGCTCGGTCAACAGCACACCATCTGCCAACTCACGCACGCCTGGCCTGGCTTTTTCTTCGGCAAGAAAACGGTGCTCTTTTTCCAGCGCCGCTTCGCTCTGCGGTTCAGCTGACGGCATGGATACCCGGGCTTCATGCTCCGTCAGGATCTGTTCGATCTGCTCGTCTTTCAGGGCCAGTGGCTTGCCCTGATAGGCTTGTTGCAGGCCTTCGATCAGAGCCTGAAGTTGCAGGTCCGGTGCCTCCAGGCGCAAGCGCTCACCGAGGCTGGCGCCCAGGCTGTAAGCGAGATCGTGAGCTTCTTTTTCCGGGGTGTTTTCGACTGCCTGGGCTACCGAAAAAAACACGCACAGCGATAAAAACAGGTAGCGCGACATGGGCAATCTCCGATCTGAAATGCGAGCGATTATGCCAGTGTGAAGGAGCGCTACGGTGAACTGCTTTTGCGTTGGCGAAGAAGTTTTCCGGTCCGTTGCAACACAACGCTTTCGATAGTGTCAACATGCCCTAGCGGCGGTTGCAGCAGAGGTCTAGTATGAGCCGCACTCACTTCAGCCAGGAGGTAAACCATGTCGGCCACCAAGAAGCCAGTAAACACTCCGTTGCACTTGCTCCAACAACTCTCGAGCAGCTTGCTCGAGCATCTGGAAACCGCTTGTTCCGAAGCCTTGGCTGATGCTGAAAAATTGCTCGCCAAGCTGGAAAAGCAGCGTGGAAAAGCGCAAGAAAAACTGCATAAGTCCCGCACCAAATTGCAGGACGCTGCGGCAGCCGGCAAAGCCAAGGCACAAGCCAAAGCCAAGGGGGCGGTGACCGATCTCGAGGAGTTGCTTGATGCTCTCAAAGATCGTCAGTCGGAAACTCGTGGCTACATCCTGCAACTCAAACGCGATGCTCAAGAAAGCCTGAAACTGGCCCAGGGCGTCGGTCGTGTACAAGAGGCTGTCGGCAAGGTGTTGTCCCTGCGAGCGGCCAAACCTGCTGCGGCACCTGCGAAGAAAGCCGCTGCCAAGCCCGCTGCTGCGAAAGCACCGGCCAAGCCTGCTGCTGCAAAACCTGCAGCTGCCAAGCCGGTAGCTAAAACTGCCGCAGCCAAACCTGCTGCCAAACCGGCTGCGAGAAAACCGGCTGCTGCCAGCGCTGCAAAACCTGCGGCTAAAACCACGGCTGCCAAACCAGCCGCCGCACGACCTGCCGCAGCAAGAGCCACTGCTGTCAAGCCACCTGTGGCTAAAACCGCCGCCGCTAAACCGGCTGCAAAACCGGCCGCTAAACCAGCTGCCCGCACCGCTGCGGCGAAACCTGCTGCCAAGCCGGCTGCAAAACCGGTCGCTGTAAAACCAGCAGCTAAACCTGCGGCAAAAGCGGCTGCCAAACCTGCTGCAAAACCCGCCGCTAAACCAGCTGCAGCGAAACCAGCTGTTGCCGCCAAGCCTGCCGCTGCCAAGCCAGCCGCCAAACCGGCTGCTGCAAAACCCGCAGCGAAACCCGCAGCGAAACCTGCAGCGAAACCTGCAGTGAAGAAACCGGTTGCCGCCAAGCCAGCCAGCGCGCCGGTTGCCAAGCCAGCCAACCCGGCCCCGGCAGCAACGTCTGCTCTGGCAGCAGCCACCTCGACAGCCACGCCAGCGCCAACGCCGGCCGCCGCATCGATCGCAGCAACGACCCCAACCAGCGCTTCCTAAGTGCCGGTTACCGCGACTCGCAGCTGATGCAGCGCGTCGCGGTGCAGGTGGGCGGCCTCGGCCGCCGCACCTTCCAGCCAGGCCGATAGATCGGCCCCGGCATTTTGCGGCCAACTCTGCGCCGCTCTCTCCAGCCGCAACAACAGATGCCGTTCGGCTTCCAGCTCCAGCGCCTTCACTTGTTCACGCAGGCTTTGCAAATCGGCGTCTTGCGTGGCCGCGGCCTTCCACTGTGTGCGCAAGGCGCGTAACGGGCGCACGACGTCGGTGTCCCACGAGACAGCTACACTGCGCAGTTGCTGCAAGCGCTGCTCTTCGCAGGCCACGCCTCGTTGTCCCAACCACGCACTACACAGCAGCAGGCACACATTGGCACCCGCCGATTGCAATTGCAGGCATGCCTGCTCAACACCCGGATGGGCATAAGTGGTCAGGGAAAAGCTCCACAGGTCAGAGGACATAGTGCTACTCGCGCCAGTTGCGAGCGAAGCTGGTAGACTCCGCCGCCATTATGATTCGACTTCAGAACCTGACTTTACAGCGTGGCCCGCAACGTCTGCTAGAAGACGCCGAGCTGACCCTGCACGCCGGCCAGAAAGCCGGCCTTATCGGTGCCAACGGCGCCGGCAAATCGAGCCTGTTCGCCTTGCTCAGGGGCGAACTGCACCCTGACTCGGGTGATTGCTTCCTGCCGGCCGACTGGCGTATCGCCCACATGCGCCAGGAGGTCGACACTCTCGAGCGCCTGGCGGTCGACTACGTGCTCGATGGCGACCTGCGCCTGCGCCAGGTGCAACGCGACCTGGCAGCAGCCGAAGCGGCCCATGACGGTGCCGCACAGGCCCGCTACCACTCCGAGCTCGATAGCGCCGACGGTTACACCGCCGACGCAAGGGCTCGCAAGCTGCTGGCCGGCCTGGGCTTCACCAACGAGCAGATGGATCGCCAGGTCGGAGATTTCTCCGGTGGCTGGCGGATGCGCCTGAACCTGGCGCAGGCCTTGATGTGTCCTTCGGACCTGCTGCTGCTCGACGAACCGACCAACCACTTGGACCTCGACGCCATCATCTGGCTCGAAGAGTGGCTCAAGAGCTATCCCGGCACTCTGATGCTGATTTCCCACGACCGGGATTTCCTCGATGCCGTGGTCGATCACGTGGCCCACGTCGATCAGCGCAAGATCACCCTCTATCGCGGTGGCTACAGCGCCTTTGAACGCGCCCGCGCCGAACGTCTGGCCCAGCAACAGCAGGCCTACGAGAAGCAACAGGTGCAACGTGCGCACATGGAAAGCTACATCGCCCGTTTCAAGGCCCAGGCAACCAAGGCCCGTCAGGCCCAGAGCCGGATCAAGGCCCTGGAGCGGATGGAGGAGCTGACCGCGGCCCACGTCGATTCGCCGTTCGACTTCGTTTTCCGCGAGTCGCAGAAGATTTCCAGCCCGCTGATCGACCTGTCCGATGCGCGCTTGGGCTACGGCGACAAAACCGTGCTGGAGAAGGTCAAGCTGCAACTGACCCCCGGCGCGCGAATTGGCCTGCTCGGCCCTAACGGCGCCGGTAAGTCGACCCTGATCAAGAACCTCGCCGGAGAGCTTGAACCGCTGGCTGGCCGCTTGACCCGTGGCGAGAACACCGTCGTGGGCTACTTTGCCCAGCACCAGCTCGACTCGCTGGACGCCAAGGCCAGCCCGTTGCTGCACCTGCAGCGCCTGGCACCGACCGAGCGCGAACAGACCCTGCGCGACTTCCTGGGTGGCTTCGACTTCCGCGGCGCGCGCATCGATGAACCGGTTCTGAACTTTTCCGGTGGCGAGAAGGCCCGTCTGGCGTTGGCACTGATCGCCTGGGACCGGCCGAACCTGCTGCTGCTCGACGAACCGACCAACCACCTGGACCTGGAGATGCGCCTGGCCCTGACCATGGCCTTGCAGGAATTCAGTGGTGCGGTGCTGGTGGTTTCCCACGATCGTCACTTGCTCAAAAGCACCACCGATAACTTCTTCCTGGTGGCCGACGGCAAGGTCGAAGAGTTCGATGGCGACCTCGAAGACTACACCCGTTGGCTGGTGGATTATCGTCAGCGCAATGCGCCGGTCAGCACCACGCCGGTCAATCCGGACAAGACCGACAAGAAGGCCCAGCGTCAGGCTGCGGCTGCCTTGCGCCAGCAACTGGCTCCGCACAAGCGTGAAGCGGAAAAGCTCGAAGCCGAACTGGGCAAGCTGCATGAGAAGCTCGCGAAGATCGACACCAGCCTTGGCGACAGTGATATCTACGAGCCTGCGCGCAAGAACGAATTGCGCGATCTGCTGGCCGAACAGGCCAAACTGAAAGTGCGTGAAGCAGAGTTGGAAGAAGCCTGGATGGAAGCCTTGGAACTGCTTGAGAGCATGCAGGCGGAGCTGGAGACGTTGTCCTGATGGATGCCTTCAGATTGCCTCTGCCGCAGGTTTGGGTCGAGCCGATCTGGCTCGGCGTGCAGATCCTGATGATCCTGCTGGCCGGCTACCTCGCCCAGCGGTTCGTTGCCAAGGGCCTGACTCGACTGGGCGAGCGCTATCCGTTTCCGCCGCAGTTGCTGATGCCGCTGCGTGGCGGCCTGCGCTGGCTGATCATGGGCAGCGCGTTGATCTTCGTGCTGGAACGCCTCGGGGTGTCGGCGACGGTGCTCTGGACTGCCTTGTCCGGTTTCGTGGCGGTGGCCGCGGTAGCGTTTTTCGCCATGTGGAGCGTGCTCTCCAACCTGCTCTGCGCGATCCTGATCTTCACCGTTGGCCCGTTTCGCCTCGGCGATGTGGTCGAACTGGTGGACACCACCGACAAACCCGGCGTGAAGGGGCGGGTGGTGGCGATCAATCTGCTTTACACCACGCTGATCGAAGCTGAAGAGCTTGGCACTGGCAGTGCCATGGTCCAGGTGCCCAATAGCCTGTTCTTCCAGCGCTCGGTACGGCGCTGGCGCGGCAGTGACGTGTTCCCTGCGAGCGGTTTCGAGAAGTAGCCGCATATTCGACCAATTCCTACAAAAAAGTCGTAGTCAACTTTCCAAAGCCGCATTAGCTTAGACGTCTGTGACGTGTAAGAGCCGAGGTGTGCGATGGAGCTTGAAACGTGGCTGGCGTTTTTTGCCGCCTGTTGGTTGATCAGTTTTACTCCCGGTGCCGGTGCTATCGCATCGATGTCCAGCGGTCTTCAATACGGCTTCTGGCGCGGGTACTGGAATGCGCTGGGCCTGCAACTGGGTCTGGCGTTGCAGATCGCGATTGTCGGTGCCGGCGTGGGCGCGATCCTCGCTGCTTCGGCTACGGCCTTCTATGCGATCAAGTGGTTTGGTGTGGCGTACCTGGTTTACCTCGGGGTCAAGCAATGGCGCGCGCTGCCAAGTGACATGAGCGATGATTCGGCCGTGCGCCCAATGGGCAAGCCGCTGGTCCTGGTGTTCCGGGGCTTCCTGGTGAACATGAGCAACCCCAAGGCTCTGGTGTTCATGCTGGCGGTGTTGCCGCAGTTCATCGACCCGCATGCGCCGCTGCTGGCTCAGTACCTGATCATCGGCGCTACCATGGTGACCGTGGACCTGATCGTCATGGCCGGTTACACCGGGCTTGCATCCAGAGTGCTGCGTCTGCTGCGCACACCCCAGCAGCAGAAACGCATGAACCGGACCTTTGCCGGTCTGTTCATCGGTGCGGCGGCTTTCATGGCCACGCTGCGCAAAGCCACGGTGTAAAACTGTCAGGTATAAATAAGGCGACCCTTGTGGTCGCCTTTTTCGTTGCCGGCATCAGCGCGCGGTCACGACTGTCGAAACAAGAAAGACCGACAAAGCTTGAGTGAAAGCCGTTGGAAGTGAACAATATGTTACTTCGTATTTCCAATTGAGATTCATTCATGATTGCCCCATCCCGTTTCCTGGCCTGGTTGCTGCTGCCGCTGTTCGCGTCGTGCAGCTTTCAACTGCTGGCCGACACCGTCGATGGCGCGCCGCAGGCGTTGCATTTGCTCGATTACATCAGCGCGGATTACCCGGACACTGTGCAAGCTGGCAGCATCACCAACCAGACCGGGTACCGCGCGCAGCAAGAGTCGATCAAAACCCTGGAAGACCTGGTCGCAGGCATGCCGGACAAACCGGAAAAGGCCGCGCTGGAGCAGGGGGTGGCCGGCTTGCTGAGTGCAGTCAGTGCCCGTCAGGACGGCACCGATGTGGCTCGCCAGGCTCGGCAACTGGGTGCGAAACTGGCGGTCGCCTATGAAGTCAGCCAGGCGCCTATCATTACGCCGGACCCAACCCGCGGCGCGCCGCTTTACGCTCAGCATTGCTCGGTTTGCCATGGCGCCGCAGGTGCCGGCGACGGCCCGGCGGGAGTCGGCCTGACGCCCCCACCCTCCAATCTGCGTGATACCTCACGTCTGGATCGTCTGAGCCTTTACGCCATCTACGGCGCCGTTGGCCTGGGGGTCGAAGGTACTGACATGCCGGCCTTCGGCGATCAACTGGATGAGCGTCAGCGTTGGGACCTGGCCACCTACATCGCCAGCTTCAGCGTCGACCTGGCCAATGCCAGCAGCGACAAAACCTACAACATCGCCGACCTTGCCCGTCAGACTCCGGCAGAAGTGCAGGGCGCCGAAGGTCCGCAGGCGGCGGCGACGTTCCGTGCACAGCGTTCGCAACCGCCGCAGGTCAAGCGTGGCCCGGGGCAGTTGCTCGATTACACCGCTGCGACCCTGGACAAGAGCATTGCGGCGTACCGCGCCGGTGACCACGATCAAGCCTATGACCTGTCGGTGGCGGCATACCTCGAAGGTTTCGAACTGGTTGAAAGCTCGCTGGATAACGTCGATGCCACCGTGCGCAAAGACACCGAAAAATCGCTTATGGCGTACCGCCAGTCATTGCAGGACGGCCTGCCGGTTTCCGAGGTCGAGCAGCGTCTGGAGGAGGCCAAGGCC
Source organism: Pseudomonas sp. PDM31 (assembly GCF_019218965.1). Lineage (NCBI taxonomy): Bacteria > Pseudomonadati > Pseudomonadota > Gammaproteobacteria > Pseudomonadales > Pseudomonadaceae > Pseudomonas > Pseudomonas sp. PDM31. The sequence goes on from NZ_JAHUWS010000002.1 coordinate 348,868, forward strand.
AAGTTGAAAGTGTCTGCCGGGTTGCTGGGCAGCGACGGTTTGAGCTGGTCCCTGAGCTACATTTCCGGCCTGCTGATTCTGCTGCGCGAAGGCCTGGAAGCGATTCTCGTGCTGGCAGCCATCCTTGCCTTCCTGCGCAACACCGGGCAGCAGTCGGCAGTGCGCAGCGTCAACGTCGGTTGGGGCCTGGCGTTGCTGGCCGGCCTGGGGACCTGGGCGCTGGCAGCGTATGTGATCGATGTCAGCGGTTCGCAACGCGAGTTGCTTGAAGGTGCGACAGCCTTGTTTGCCGCCGTCATGGTGCTCTGGCTCGGCGTGTGGATGCACGACCGTCGCCACGCGGCAGCCTGGCAGGATTACATCAAGAGCAGTCTGGTGGGCGGCGGGGGGCGTTTCGGTTTCGCGACCTTGGCCTTCTTCTCGGTGTATCGCGAGCTGTTCGAGGTGATTCTGTTCTACGAAACCCTGTGGCTGCAGGCAGGTCCGGCGGGGCACAACGCGGTACTGGCCGGTGGTGCGACGGCGCTGGTGCTGCTGGTTGTGCTGGCCTGGGTGATTTTGCGTGGTTCGGCGAAGCTGCCGTTGTCGTTGTTCTTCAGCATCAACGCCGGCCTGCTGTGCGCGTTGTCGGTGGTGTTCGCCGGGCACGGCGTGAAGGCATTGCAGGAAGCGGGGATCTTTGGAACGCGGCCGGTGCCGTTCTTTGAGTTCGACTGGCTGGGGATCCACGCGGATGCGTATTCGTTGAGTGCCCAGGCCGTGGCGATCATTGCGATCATCGTGCTGTATGGTCGTAGTTGGGTAGCTGAGAAGCGGCGGGTGCAGGTTTCTTAAACAGCATTCGCTGCGCTCACATTCGCGGGCAAGCCACGCTCCCACAGGTTTAGCGTTAACCTGTAGGGGCGTGGCTTGCCCGTGGTGCTTTCAGATGAGGAAAAAACACATGCGTGTCTGGATCGATGCCGACGCCTGCCCCCGGGCAGCCAAGGACCTGGTGGTGAAGTTCGCCCTCAAACGTCAGTTCGAAGTGGTGCTGGTGGCCGGGCAGCCGCAGATCAAGCCGAGCCTGGCGCTGGTCAAATTGATCGTGGTGCCCAGTGGTCCGGATGCGGCCGATGATTACCTGGTGGAGCACGCGGTTCCCGGTGAGCTGGTGATCTGCAGCGATGTGCCGCTGGCCGACCGTCTGGTCAAGAAAGGCGTGGCCGCACTGGATCCGCGGGGCAAGGAATTCGATGCGCAGAACATGGGAGACCGGCTCGCGGTGCGCAACCTGTTCACCGATTTGCGCGAACAGGGGCAAATGAGCGGGGGGCCGGCGCCGTTTGGCGAGCGGGAAAAACAGGCGTTTGCCAATGCGCTGGACCGAATTCTTACCCGGCTATCACGCAAGCCTTGAGAACTGCATTGAACCCCTGTGGGAGCTGGCTTTCCAGCGATAGCGATCTAACGTCCAGCATCTATGTTGAATCGGCGGGCGCCATCGCTGGCAAGCCAGCTCCTACAGTGTATGTGTGTCAGGCATCATTTTCGTGGGTCAGTTCTAGCACGCGGTCGACCAGTTTGTTGATCCCGGTTGCGGCCTCGCTGATGCTTTGCGCCAGCATGTACGCCGGAGTGCTGACCAGCTTGCGTGCCTTGTCTTCGACAATGTCACTGACCGCGCAGTCGGTGTGAGTCGCGCCCATTTTGTTCATTGCGGCGGCCGTGTCAGTGTCGTTGCCGATGGTGCAGGTCACGCCGGGGCCGTAGATTTTTGCCGCCAGGGCCGGCGAGATGCACATCAGCCCGACCGGTTTGCCGGCCTCGGCAAAGGCTTCGGTCAAAGCCAGGACATCGGGTTGTACGCTACAGGCGGCGCCTTCGCTGGCGAAGTTGGAAAGATTCTTGGCCGAACCGAAACCTCCGGGCACGATCAGGGCGTCGAAGTCTTCGACGTTCGCGTCACGGATATCCTTGACGTTGCCCCGGGCGATGCGCGCCGATTCCACCAGCACGTTGCGCGACTCGGGCATCTGCTCGCCGGTCAGGTGATTGATCACATGCATCTGTGCGATGTCCGGTGCAAAACACTGCACCTGAGCACCGCGTTGGTCCAGACGCAGCAAGGTGATGACGCTCTCGTGGAGCTCGGCGCCGTCGTACACGCCACAACCGGAAAGGATCACTGCAACTTTTTTGCTCATGGGCTTTTCTCCAGATTCATGGCGCTAAATGTCCACTAATTTGTCACTCGTTGCCATAGGGTAAATTCGCGGCTACACATACGATCAGCCCTCTGGAATCCGATCGGGACGCATCATGGACTTCATTCTGTATGCGGTGCCGTTTTTCTTCGTGCTGATCGCCATCGAATTGCTGGCTGACCGTTGGCGCGGAGTGCGCAACTATCGGCTCGCGGACTCGATCAACAGCATCAGTGCCGGCGTGCTGTCGACCACCACTGGCCTGCTGACCAAGGGTGTGGGACTGCTGACCTACGGGTTTGCGCTCAAGCACCTGGCACTGTTCGAGCTGTCGGTCGACAGTGTCTGGGTCTGGCTGTTCGCCTTCGTGTTTTACGACTTCTGTTATTACTGGCTGCACCGCATGGGGCATGAGCGCAACATCCTCTGGGCCGCCCATTCGGTGCACCACCAGAGCGAGGACTACAACCTCTCCACGGCGTTGCGCCAGACCAGCAGCGGTTTTCTGCTGAGCTGGATTTTCTATCTGCCGATGGCGGTGTTCGGTGTGCCTTTGCTGGTGTTCGTCAGTGTCGCGGCGCTGAACCTGCTGTACCAGTTCTGGGTGCACACCCGGCACATTCCCAAGCTCGGCTGGTTCGAGTGGTTTTTCGTCACACCTTCCAATCATCGGGCCCACCATGCACAGAACGCTCTCTACATGGATCGCAACTACGGCGGTGTGTTCATTATTTGGGACCGTCTGTTTGGGTCATTCCAGGAAGAAGACGACAACGAGCCGGTTGTTTTTGGCGTGACCACGCCACTGGCGAGCTGGAACCCGCTGTGGGCGAACGTACAGTTCTACGTGCAGTTATGGGCGGACGCACGACGTGCCGAGCGCTTGTGGGACAAGCTGCGAATCTGGTTCATGCGCACCGGCTGGCGGCCGGCGGACGTCGCTGCCAAATACCCGATGAGTAAGCCGGACCTGAGTCAGTTCCGCAAATTCGAGGTGGCGCTGGACCCCAGGCAGCAGCTTTATGTCTTGCTGCAGTTCTGCGTCTACATCGCTCTTGGCAGCTATGTTATGAATCTGCAGGCGCACTTGCCGACGGCCGCCCTGGTGCTGGGCTGGGGAGCCGTGGCATGGGGATTGTTCGTGCTGGGTGTGGCGCTGGAGAGTCGCCCCTGGGCGTTGAAGCTGGAACTGCTGCGGCTGGCGTCGAACGTGCCGCTGATGTGGCTGGCGCCGCTGGTCGGGCTGTGGCCGGCCAGCGTGGTGGGCTGGGTCGGCCTGCTCAGTTACAGCCTGGTGAGCGGTATCGGTCTCTACTGCTGCAGAAACCGCATCACTCGGTGGGCGTCGTAGGGCCGTCGACTTTGGTTTGTTTGGCCTTGAGGGCTTGTTCGTCGGCGTAGATCTTTCTGGCCAGACGGGCATTTTTGAAGCGACGACGCAGCCACAGCACCAGACCCAGTACCAGCAGCGCGCCGAGCACCCACAGCTCGTACTTCTTGACGCTGCCCAGCATGCCCTCGAGCACCGCGCCGAAGTGATAGGCGGCAGCGGCCAGCGCCGACGCCCAGATCGCCGCACCAATGCCGTTGAGCAGCAGATAGCGTCCCGGTGGATAGCCCGACAAGCCGATTGCTACCGGCATGACCGTGCGCAAGCCATAAACGAAGCGGAAACTCAGCACCCAGATGTCCGGGTGCCGGCGGATGTGCTCCAGCGCCCGGTCGCCCATCATTTGCCAGCGGGGTTTGCGTGCCAGCAATTTGCGCCCGTGCTTGCGTCCCAGGAAGTACCACAGCTGATCGCCGGCATAGCTGCCGAAGAAGGCCACGACCACCACCAGGTTGATGTCCATGTATCCACGGAACGCGAGGAAGCCCGCGAGTACCAGGATGGTTTCGCCTTCGAAGAACGTGCCGAGAAACAAGGCAAAATAGCCGAAGTCCTGCAGGAATTGTTGGAGCATTGTCTGGGTGCTGGCGAAATGAACGCGCAGCCTAACCCTTCGGACACATTCATGAAAGTGTCCAAATGTGTCTCGACGTGAACATTTCCTACAACGACAATGGAATGCGACTACCTGTCACATGGGTGCACATAACTGTAATACGTTAGTCATAATGGTCGCTTATAACTGTCACGCTCGCCCGTAAGCGCGGGCTCAGGAGTCTGCCGTGAGCTTTACCCCCGCCAACCGCTTGTTCCCTGCAACCCGCCTGCGCCGCAATCGTCGTGATGATTTTTCGCGTCGTCTAGTCCGTGAAAACGTTCTGACTGTCGATGACCTGATCCTGCCGGTGTTTGTGCTGGACGGTGAAAATCGTCGCGAAGCCGTGGCCTCGATGCCGGGCGTCGAACGTCTGACCATCGATCTGCTGCTCGAAGAAGCCGCGAAGTGGGTCGAGCTGGGGATTCCTGCGCTGGCGCTGTTCCCGGTCACGCCGACAGAGCTCAAGTCGCTGGACGCCGCAGAGGCCTGGAACCCTGAAGGCATTGCCCAGCGCGCCACCCGTGCCCTGCGTGCCCGCTTCCCCGAGCTGGGAGTGATCACCGACGTCGCCCTGGACCCATTTACCACCCACGGTCAGGACGGCATCCTCGACGAAGAAGGCTACGTGCAGAACGACATCACCGTCGACGCGCTGGTCAGGCAAGCCCTCTCCCATGCTGAGGCAGGCGCGCAGGTAGTGGCGCCGTCGGACATGATGGACGGCCGCATCCAGGCTATCCGCGAGGCGCTTGAAGTGGCCGGTCATGTAAACGTGCGCATCATGGCCTACTCGGCGAAGTACGCCAGTGCCTATTATGGGCCGTTCCGTGACGCCGTCGGCTCTGCGCTGAACCTGGGCAAGGCCAACAAGGCCTCCTATCAGATGGACCCGGCCAACAGCAACGAAGCCCTGCACGAAGTGGCGGCGGACTTGTCAGAAGGCGCGGACATGGTCATGGTCAAGCCAGGCATGCCGTATCTGGACATCCTCTGCCGGGTCAAAGAAGAATTCAAAGTGCCGACTTTTGTTTACCAGGTCAGCGGCGAGTACGCCATGCACATGGCGGCGATCCAGAATGGCTGGTTGAGCGAAGGGGTTATCCTCGAATCCCTGACCGCTTTTAAACGTGCAGGCGCTGATGGCATCCTGACGTACTTTGCCGTTCGCGCAGCTCAATTGTTACGAGAGCAGAAATAGCCCTCCCAGGAACATTCAATGAATACCGAAGGACTCACTGAAGTTGCCGTAAAAGACGCTCAACCCGTGGTCGAGCAAATTGCCGAAACCCCGCCGGAACTGGAGCCTGCTCCACCCGCGGTAGTGGTCGAGGCCGCCCCGGCGGCGCCGGCCATTGCCATTCCCGGCCTGGATGACAGCAGCTTGTACATCCATCGCGAGCTGTCGCAACTGCAGTTCAATATCCGCGTGCTGGAACAGGCGCTGGATGAGTCCTACCCGTTGCTGGAGCGGCTCAAGTTTCTGCTGATCTTCTCCAGCAACCTCGACGAGTTCTTCGAGATTCGCGTCGCCGGCCTGAAGAAACAGATCACCTTCGCCCGGGAACAGGCGGGCGCTGATGGCCTGCAACCGCACCAAGCCCTGGCTCGCATCAGCGAACTGGTGCACGGTCACGTTGACCGCCAGTACGCGATCCTCAACGACATTCTGTTGCCGGAACTGGAAAAGCATCAGGTCCGCTTCATTCGTCGCCGCCATTGGAACGCCAAGCTCAAGACCTGGGTCCGTCGTTACTTCCGCGACGAGATCGCGCCGATCATCACCCCGATCGGTCTCGACCCGACGCACCCGTTCCCGTTGCTGGTGAACAAGAGTCTCAACTTCATCGTCGAGCTCGAAGGCATCGACGCCTTCGGTCGCGACTCCGGTCTGGCGATCATTCCAGCACCGCGCTTGCTGCCGCGGATCATCAAGGTGCCGGAAGAAGTCGGCGGCGCCGGCGATAACTACGTGTTCCTGTCGTCGATGATCCATGCCCATGCCGATGACCTGTTCCAGGGCATGAAGGTCAAGGGCTGCTACCAGTTCCGTCTGACCCGTAACGCCGACCTGGCGCTGGATTCGGAAGACGTAGAGGACCTGGCCCGCGCCCTGCGTGGTGAGCTTTTCTCCCGTCGATACGGCGACGCGGTGCGTCTTGAAGTTGCCGATACGTGCCCGAAACACCTGTCCGACTACCTGCTCAAGCAGTTCAACCTGAGCGAGACCGAGCTGTATCAGGTCAACGGTCCGGTGAACCTGACGCGCCTGTTCAGCATCACCGGTCTGGACAGCCAGCGTGAGCTGCAATACCTGCCGTTCACCCCGCAGATCCCGAAACTGCTGCAAAACAGCGAGAACATTTTCAGCGTGATCAGCAAGCAGGACATCCTGCTGCTGCACCCGTTCGAGTCGTTCACCCCGGTGGTCGACCTGCTGCGCCAGGCGGCCAAGGATCCGCACGTTCTGGCCGTGCGCCAGACGCTGTACCGCTCTGGCGCCAACTCGGAAATCGTCGATGCCCTGGTGGATGCGGCGCGTAACGGCAAGGAAGTCACGGCGGTGATCGAGCTGCGCGCGCGGTTCGACGAAGAGTCCAACCTGCAGCTGGCCAGCCGTCTGCAAGCGGCCGGTGCGGTGGTGATCTATGGCGTGGTCGGCTTCAAGACCCACGCCAAGATGATGCTGATCCTGCGGCGCGAGGCCGGCGAAATCGTGCGTTATGCGCACCTGGGCACCGGTAACTACCATGCCGGCAATGCTCGCCTGTATACCGACTACAGCCTGTTGACCTCCGACGACGCGCTGTGCGAAGACGTCGGCAAACTCTTCAGTCAATTGATCGGCATGGGTAAAACCCTGCGCATGAAGAAGCTCCTGCATGCGCCGTTCACCCTGAAGAAGGGCATGCTCGACATGATTGCCCGGGAAACCCAGTTCGCCGTCGATGGCAAGCCGGCGCACATCATTGCCAAGTTCAACTCGCTGACCGATCCGAAGATCATCCGCGCCTTGTACAAGGCCAGTCAGTCAGGTGTGCGCATCGATCTTGTGGTACGCGGCATGTGCTGCCTGCGGCCGGGCATTGCCGGGGTCTCGCACAACATCCACGTGCGCTCGATCATCGGTCGTTTCCTGGAGCACACGCGGGTCTTCTACTTCCTCAACGGTGGCGATGAACAGATGTTCCTGTCCAGTGCCGACTGGATGGAGCGCAACCTCGACAAGCGTGTCGAGACTTGCTTCCCGGTGGAAGGCAAGAAGCTGATCATGCGGGTCAAGAAAGAGTTGGAGCTGTATCTCACCGATAACACCCACAGCTGGAGCCTGCAGTCGGACGGCCGGTACATCCGCAACACACCGACTGGCAATCAGAATCCACGCAGCGCCCAGGCGACGTTGCTGGAGCGGTTGGGCAGCCCGATTCTGACGGTGCGGTAACGGCAGTCGGCGGGTGAAAAAATGGCGATCCATGTGGATCGCCCTTTTTTTGTGTCAGCGCCGCTCTCTGTAGGAGCGAGCCTGTTCGCGACGATCGTCAACGATGACGCTGGCAACCTGACGCCCCGCGGTGCTCTCAGGTTCATCGCGAGCCTGCTCGCTCCTACGGGGGGCGAATCAGCGAGCGGTCAGGACGATGTCGACCCGAGTCAGCCATTGCGCTTCGATTTCGAAGTCGGCCTGGGTCAACTGGTTTTCGTTCAGCCAATTTTCCGGAAACACGACTTCCAGTTGGTTACCCTTGGCCTTCAGAGCCACTTGGGGCATTTGCTGGGTACCACGGATGTGGTGGAACAGGATCGCAAAGCGCAGCAACACGCACAGACGGATCAGCTTGATGCCGTCATGGCCGAAGTCGGCAAACTTGTCCTTGGGAATGTTGCGTCGATGGCCGCGCACCAGTAGCGCGAGCATCAGTTGGTCTTCCCGGGAGAAACCGGCCAGATCGGAGTGTTCGATCAGGTAGGCACCATGCTTATGGTACTGATAGTGAGCGATATCCAGGCCCACCTCATGGACCTTGGCCGCCCAGCCGAGCAGCTCGCGCCAGACGCCGTCTTCCAGATCCCAGTCCTCGGCCACCTGGTCGAAGGCATGCAGGGCCTTGCGCTCGACCCGTGCTGCCTGTTCCAGATCAACGTGGTAGCGCTCCATCAGCGAAGTGAGGGTACGCTCGCGCACGTCTTCGTGATGGTGGCGACCGAGCAGGTCATAGAGCACGCCTTCGCGCAGGGCGCCTTCGCAGTGGTCCATGCGTTGCAGCTCGAGGGAGTCGAAAATCGCTTCGAGAATGGCCAGGCCTGCGGGGAAAATCGTCCGGCGATCCGGCTTGATGCCTTCGAAGTCGATCTTTTCGACATCGCCAAGCTTCATTAGCTTGCGCTTGAGCCAGGCCAGGCCTTCGGCATTGACCTCGCCGGACCCCTGGCCGCCGGCCTTCAGGGCCAGGCCGATGGCGCGAATGGTACCCGAGGAACCGATGGCTTCGTCCCAGGTCAGGCGGTGCAGCGCGTGCTCGATGCTCATGATCTCCAGTCGCGCCGCGGTGTACGCCTGGGCGTAACGGGCCGGGGTGATCTTGCCGTCCTTGAAGTAACGCTGGGTGAAGCTCACGCAGCCCATTTGCAGGCTTTCGCGCAGCAGCGGTTCGAAGCGCTGGCCGATGATGAACTCGGTACTGCCGCCGCCGATGTCGGCCACCAGGCGCTTGCCCGGAGTGTCCGCAAGGGTGTGGGACACGCCAAGGTAGATCAGGCGCGCTTCTTCACGACCGGAGATGACTTCCACCGGGTGGCCGAGAATTTCTTCGGCGCGGCGGATGAATTCGCTGCGGTTGCGGGCTTCGCGAAGGGCATTGGTGCCAACGATCCGCACGGAACCAGTGGGCATACCGTTGATCAGTTGGGCGAAGCGCTTGAGGCAGTCGAGCCCGCGCTGCATGGATTCTTCGTTGAGGTGACGTTCTTCGTCGATACCGGCAGCCAGCTGCACCTTCTCCCCGAGACGCTCGAGAATACGGATTTCACCATTCTGGGCCTTGGCCACGACCATGTGAAAGCTGTTGGAGCCCAAGTCGATTGCGGCGATCAGGGACAGATTCTTGGCTTTGGATTGCGGCATGGTCAGGGGGTCTCGGTCGATTACCTCGCCATCGTGCCACGATCAAAGGCTGGCGCCAACGCGAAGTGTTCAAAGCTTTGATTCAGCACACCCCCTCCCTGCAAAATCCCGGCATGCAGGGACATGAGCTATACCAAAACTCATGGAACACCATAGCAAGAGTCAATCATCTGCACCTTCCTGAACACGGGAAGGGCAGCTATGATGGGCCACGTTTTTTTGCTTACAACCTGGAGAATTCCATGAGCAGCGATCTTATCAAACACGTTAGCGATGCCAGCTTCGAGGCTGACGTACTCAAGGCCGAGGGCGCTGTACTGGTCGACTACTGGGCTGAATGGTGCGGCCCTTGCAAAATGATCGCTCCGGTTCTGGACGAAATTGCCGAGACTTACAAAGGCAAGCTGACCGTCGCCAAGCTGAACATCGACGAAAACCAGGAAACCCCTGCCAAGCATGGCGTTCGTGGTATTCCTACGTTGATGCTGTTCAAGAACGGCAACGTTGAAGCGACCAAGGTTGGTGCTCTTTCGAAGTCGCAACTGGCTGCTTTCCTCGACGCCAACATCTAAGCGTCAACAAGGCGTCAGTCAAAGGCCCCGCAAATAGCGGGGCTTTTTCGTTATTGAGGGCTAGACGCTCCTAAACTCAGGTGGTACATTCGGCCCCGCACTGGTTTCTCCATTGCCCCCTGCTAGCCGTCGCCGACGCACTCCTTTTCGAATAAGTACGCGATCCTGTCGCCTTCTCCGCGGCGCGGCCTCATTAAGCCAAAAGCTTAATTTCCCCCCTCCATAAATGATTACGTCATTCCTATATGAATCTGACTGAACTCAAGCAAAAGCCGATTACCGAACTGCTCGAATTGGCCGAACAGATGGGCATAGAAAATATGGCCCGTTCGCGCAAGCAGGACGTGATTTTCTCCCTGCTCAAAAAGCACGCGAAAAGCGGTGAGGAAATCTCCGGTGATGGCGTGCTGGAGATTCTCCAGGACGGCTTCGGCTTCCTGCGCTCCGCTGACGCTTCCTACCTGGCCGGCCCGGACGATATCTACGTCTCGCCAAGCCAGATCCGCCGTTTCAACTTGCGCACCGGTGACACCATCGTTGGCAAGATCCGCCCTCCGAAGGAAGGCGAGCGGTATTTCGCCCTGCTCAAGGTCGACACGATCAACTTCGATCGTCCGGAAAATGCGAAAAACAAGATTCTCTTCGAGAACCTGACCCCGCTGTTCCCGACCGTGCGCATGAAGATGGAAGCCGGTAACGGTTCCACCGAAGACTTGACCGGTCGAGTCATCGACCTGTGCGCCCCGATCGGTAAAGGCCAGCGCGGTCTGATCGTTGCACCGCCGAAAGCCGGTAAAACGATCATGCTGCAGAACATCGCGGCCAACATTGCGCGTAACAACCCTGAAGTTCACCTGATCGTGCTGCTGATCGACGAACGTCCGGAAGAAGTAACCGAAATGCAGCGCACCGTGCGCGGCGAAGTGGTTGCCTCGACGTTCGACGAGCCGCCAACCCGCCACGTGCAGGTTGCCGAAATGGTGATCGAGAAGGCCAAGCGCCTGGTCGAACACAAAAAAGACGTGGTGATCCTGCTCGACTCCATCACCCGTCTGGCCCGTGCCTACAACACCGTGATCCCGAGCTCCGGCAAGGTGCTGACCGGTGGTGTCGATGCCCACGCCCTGGAGAAACCGAAACGTTTCTTCGGCGCCGCGCGGAACATCGAAGAAGGCGGCTCGCTGACCATCATCGCCACCGCGCTGGTTGAAACCGGCTCGAAGATGGACGAAGTGATCTACGAGGAATTCAAAGGCACCGGCAACATGGAGCTGCCTCTGGATCGCCGCATTGCTGAAAAGCGCGTGTTCCCGGCCATCAACATCAACCGTTCCGGCACCCGCCGCGAAGAGTTGCTGACCGCAGACGACGAGTTGCAGCGCATGTGGATCCTGCGCAAGCTGCTGCATCCGATGGACGAAATCGCTGCCATCGAGTTCCTGGTCGACAAGTTGAAAACGACCAAGACCAACGATGAGTTCTTCCTGTCGATGAAGCGCAAGTAACATCGCGGGTTGAATCCGAAAATGGCGTCCTTTTGGGGCGCCATTTTTTTTGTCTGTTTTTTGTCCGGGCCATGGGAGGTTCCGGATCTGGTAAGGTCTGTGACCTGGTAAAACATCAAGCAGCGCAGGTGACCGTCTCTGAGTCGGGCGTGCGGCTGTACAAAAAACAACCAACGTATTGGCATTAAAGATTTATGAGCACACTTGCTTATCGAAGGGATATCGACGGCTTGCGGGCAGTCGCGGTAATTGCCGTGGTGCTGTTCCATTTTGGCGTCCCGGGTTTTACCGGTGGTTTTGTCGGCGTAGACGTATTCTTCGTAATCTCCGGCTACCTCATCACTTCGATCATCTGGAACCAGCGCCAGGCCGGGCGTTTCAGCTTTGTCGATTTCTGGGCGCGGCGCGCGCGACGGATCCTGCCTGCACTGTTTGCCATGATCATCGCGGTGCTGGCGCTGGGCTGGTTCCTGCTCGCCCCCAAGGATTACGAAGAGTTGGGGCGCTCGGTGCGCTATCAGGTAATGTTCGTATCGAACATCCTGTTCATGCGCCAGGATGGTTATTTCGACGTTGCCTCTGACCTCAAGCCGCTGCTGCACACCTGGTCGCTGGCAGTGGAAGAGCAGTTCTACATCATCTTTCCATTATTGCTGACGCTGCTGTCCAGTCGCTTGAAACACTGGCGCATGGCGCTGTTCGGTGTGCTGCTGGTTTCTTTCGGCCTGAGTGTGTGGGCGGTCAATCACCATCCGGAGAAAGCGTTCTTTCTGCTGCCGATGCGCGCCTGGGAGTTGCTGGCCGGTGCGATGCTGGCTGTCGCGCCAAAACATGGTTGGCGGCTTAAGCCGATGGCGGCGCAGGCGCTTAGCCTGCTCGGCATGGCACTGATCCTGTTGGCAGTGTTCGGCTACGACAAGACCACGCCGTTTCCGGGTGCTGCCGCGCTGCTGCCGACCCTCGGTGTCATCGCGCTGATTCTGGCCAACGGTCATCGCCAGACCTGGGTGGGACAATTGTTGAGCACTCGGGTGATGGTCGGCTTCGGCCTGATCTCCTACTCCTGGTATCTGTGGCACTGGCCGGTGTTCGTGTTCTCCAGCTACGCCAGTGTCGATCAGCCGAGTGCGATCGACAGCGCCGGATTGATTTTGTTGACGCTGGTGCTCGGTTACCTGTCCTGGAAGCTCATCGAGACCCCGTTTCGCGAACGTCGCCTGCTCGCCGGGCGCCGGCAAATTCTGCTTGCCGGAGCTTTTGGCGTGGTGGTGCTGGGGCTGGCCGGGCAAACCCTGCGCTGGACCGATGGCTTGCCGTGGCGCTTGTCCGATCAGGCCCTGCAGTATGCCAAGGGCCGCGAATGGCGGCCGGAGCTGATGGCGTGCCTGGCGGACGACAAAACGCCTGATGACAAACTCTTTTGTCACTACGGCGCGGAAAATACTCAGACCCGGGCGCTGGTCTGGGGTGACAGTCATGCCACGGCGCTGATCCCGGTGTTCGATGACGGTGCCACCGCCCATGACGTCAGTGTGATCCTTGCCAGCTCTCCCGGCTGCGTGCCAGTGGAGGGATTGGAGCACGATGCACGTTGCGCGCGGTTCAACCAGCGCATCGAGCAGGCCCTGAAGTCGCAGACCGTTAGTGATGTAGTGCTTGTCGCGCGCTGGAGCCTGTACCTCTATGGCGACGTCAGAGGTGATCTGGGCCACGCGCTGAAAAAGTCCGACGGTCATTACGACCGTGCTGTTGCCGAACAGCGTCTGGCCGAAGGTTTGCGGGCGCGGGTGATGCAATTGCGCGCCGGCGGTCACCGCGTCTGGTTGGTGAAAGAGGCGCCGTTGCAGGCTTTCAGCCCGCCTTATCGACTCACGCGCCTGGCAATGCTCGATCGCCCGGTGGATGACGTCGGGCTGGCGGTTGGCGAACACCAAAAGCGTCAGACGTTCATCAGTCAGTTGTTCGCACAACTGGCGCAAGACCCGGCGGTACGGGTGGTCGATCCGGCGCCACGACTGTGTGGTGAAAGCGGGCTGTGCCGCGCCGAACTCGGCGGTTATTCGCTGTACACCGACGATAATCACCTCTCGGAAGTCGGTGCACGGTTGGTGGCGCCGATCCTCGAGCCGCTGTTTGTCGATCTGCAAGCCACGCAAAAGCTGAAAAAAGGCCCGGTGAATGCAGCCAAGTGAAGCGCAACGGGCTGCCAGCGGCCGGCATAGCAGGTAGGATGTACGCCTATTTTGAGGGTGCCATCGTCAATGAAATTCAAGGATCTTCGGGATTTCGTGCAGCAGCTTGAGCAGCGCGGAGAGTTGAAACGCATCCAGATTCCCGTTTCGCCGGTGCTGGAGATGACCGAGGTCTGTGACCGCACGCTGCGGGCCAAGGGCCCGGCGCTGCTGTTCGAGAAACCGACCGGTTACGACATCCCGGTGCTCGGCAACCTGTTCGGCACCCCCGAGCGGGTGGCCATGGGCATGGGCGCCGAATCTGTCAGCGAGCTTCGCGAAATCGGCAAGCTGCTGGCATTCCTCAAGGAGCCGGAGCCGCCCAAAGGCCTGAAGGATGCCTGGTCGAAGCTACCGATCTTCCGCAAGATCATTTCGATGGCGCCGAAAGTCGTCAAGGACGCGGTGTGCCAGGAAGTCGTGATCGAAGGCGACGACGTCGATCTGGCCATGCTGCCGGTGCAGACCTGCTGGCCTGGCGATGTCGGCCCGCTGATCACCTGGGGCCTGACCGTCACCAAAGGCCCGAACAAGGACCGGCAGAACCTCGGCATCTATCGTCAGCAAGTGATTGGCCGTAACAAGGTCATCATGCGCTGGCTGAGCCATCGTGGTGGCGCGCTGGATTTCCGTGAGTGGTGCGAAAAGCATCCAGGCCAGCCGTTCCCGGTGTCCGTGGCATTGGGCGCGGATCCTGCGACTATTCTAGGCGCGGTCACCCCGGTTCCCGACAGCCTTTCCGAGTACGCCTTCGCCGGTCTGCTGCGTGGCAACCGTACAGAGCTGGTGAAGTGCCGTGGCAACGACCTGCAAGTGCCGGCCACTGCCGAAATTATCCTTGAGGGCGTGATCCATCCGGGCGAAATGGCTGATGAAGGTCCATACGGCGACCACACCGGCTATTACAACGAAGTCGACAGCTTCCCGGTGTTCACGGTCGAACGTATCACCCACCGGATCAAGCCGATCTACCACAGCACCTACACCGGCCGGCCGCCAGATGAGCCGGCGATTCTCGGGGTGGCGCTGAACGAAGTGTTCGTGCCGATCCTGCAGAAGCAGTTTCCGGAAATCACCGATTTCTACCTGCCGCCCGAGGGCTGCTCGTACCGCATGGCCATTGTGACCATGAAGAAGTCGTATCCCGGCCACGCCAAGCGGGTAATGCTGGGTGTCTGGTCGTTTTTGCGACAGTTCATGTACACCAAGTTCGTTATCGTCACCGACGACGATATCAATGCCCGGGACTGGAACGATGTGATCTGGGCCATCACCACGCGCATGGACCCCAAGCGCGACACGGTGATGATCGACAATACGCCGATCGATTACCTCGACTTCGCCTCGCCGGTTTCCGGCCTGGGTTCGAAGATGGGGCTCGATGCCACGCATAAATGGCCGGGCGAAACCACTCGCGAGTGGGGTCGGGTGATCGTCAAGGACGACGCCGTGACCCAACGGATCGATGCCATCTGGAATCAGTTAGGAATAGATTGATGCGTGTAACCTTGCAGCCCTCCGGAGCGGTGCTAGAGATTCTGCCCGGCGAGCGGATTCTCGATGGTGCGCGGCGCCTGGGCTATGAATGCCCGCAAAGCTGCCGCAACGGCAATTGCCACGTGTGCGCTGCGTTGCTGGTGGAAGGCCGTGTCGAACAAGCCGGCAATGTGCGTGACCATGGCGAGTTCTACACTTGCATAGCAGAGCCGCTGGAAGACTGCATCGTGCTGTGGGATGGCGTGCTCGCGCTGGGAGAACTGCCGGTGCGCACCCTGTCGTGTCAGGTCATTGAGTGCAAGGACGTGGGGGGCGATACCTGGCGCGTGCGTTTGCGGACGCCTGCTGGCAAACCGCCGCGCTATCACGCCGGTCAGTATCTGATGATCCAGCGCGAGAGCGGCGAGAAGTCGGCATTTTCCCTGGCCTCTGCACCACACGCCGGGCGCGACCTGGAAATCCATGTGCTGGCGCGCGAAACCAGTGCGTTGAACCTGATCGACCAGCTCAGGCGCAACACCACGGTGCGGGTCGAGTTGCCGTTCGGCGATACCCATCTGGCAGAACTGCCGGACGGTCCGCTGGTGCTGATCGCCGCAGGTACCGGCATGGGCCAGATCCATAGCCTGATCGAACACTGCCGGGCCTCCGGTTTCAAGCATCCGGTGCATCTGTATTGGGGTGTGCGTCGTCCCGAAGATTTTTATCAGATCGAACACTGGAACGAATGGCTGAAGCTACCCAACCTGTTCCTGCATAAAGTCGTCAGCGATCAATGCGGCTGGGAAGGGCGTTGCGGCATGTTGCATGAGGCGGTCTGCGAGGACTTTCCTGATCTCAAGCCCCTGCATGTGTACGCCAGCGGGTCACCGGCCATGGTCTACGGCACGCTGGATGCGCTGGTCGAAGCGGGGATGGACGCCCACCAGATGCGCGCCGACGTATTTGCGTATGCGCCGCGATCTTGATCCGCGATCTTGATCCGCGCTCCTGAGACGCGCTCTTGATGCTGCCACTCCGCCCTGTAGGAGCGAGCACGCTCGCGATGGACTCAAGAACACCGCGGGGAACCAGCCGCCCCGCATAATCGTTGACGACCATCGCGAGCATGCTCGCTCCTACAGGGTTATAACTCCATATATAGCTTATCGGTATTTATAAAATCATATAAATACCGGTAGGTTATATATCTTGCGGGCAATTAGAAAAATTTGTGCCATGGCACTCAAATTGCCTTAAAACATATGTGCCTTATTGTTACAGCGGTGCGTTCTATTAAGTAATTCTTCACCCGCGGGGAGCTGAACGCTATTCGCCATGAGCGCCATTGAATCTGCTTTTCTGAATATGGCTTATCCTCCGCGGCTCGATCTGGGGCCGCAGCTGACTCACGAACAATTGCTCGGTTCGATGCATTCGACCATGGCGCGCCACAAGGGCGGTCCGG
Source organism: Pseudomonas sp. PDM31 (assembly GCF_019218965.1). Taxonomy (NCBI): domain Bacteria; kingdom Pseudomonadati; phylum Pseudomonadota; class Gammaproteobacteria; order Pseudomonadales; family Pseudomonadaceae; genus Pseudomonas; species Pseudomonas sp. PDM31. The sequence continues at coordinate 365,413 of NZ_JAHUWS010000002.1, forward strand.
TCTGGCTGTTCGCTTACGGATCCCTGATCTGGCGCCCTGAATGCACGGCGGTGGAGCGGGTTCGCGGACGGGTGCATGGTTATCATCGCGGCCTGTACCTGTGGTCCCACGAACATCGCGGCACCCCGGAAATGCCCGGCCTGGTGTTTGGCCTGGATCGTGGCGGTTCTTGCAGCGGTTTCGCCTATCGCCTGCCCGAAGAGCAGCTCGAAGCCTCGCTCTACGCGTTGTGGCAGCGCGAGATGCCGTTCCCGTCCTATCGTCCGCACTGGCTCAACTGCCGGCTTGAAGACGGAAGTCAGGTTCAGGCCCTGGGCTTTGTGCTGGAGCGGCACCTGCCCAGCTATGCCGGCAACCTGCCGGACCATGTGCTCAGCCACGTGTTCGAAAACGCTTGCGGACGTTACGGCACCACTCGCGATTATGTCGAGCAGACCGCCCACGCCCTGCGCAGCCACGCCATGCCAGACCGGAATCTGGAGGCGCGGCTCAAGCGTTGTAAATCAAAGGCTGATCAGGCGAGTGCTTCGCCACCTTGATACTGGCTCTGGACTGTCTGCGACCCTACCGTCCAGGTAACAGGTTGTAGGAAGCGTTACCCATTTCGTTAAGACGACCCCTAGCCAAGGGATGTAGGTCAGTTCTTTGGGAAATGTCCTGCGTTTTTACAGGAAGTTGTGGTCTTCAGCTCGATGCCATCGCTCTTTAACCTTTTGTCCTGCCGCCAGGCCTGGTGTGCAGTGACTAAAGGAGAGGAGAAATGCGGTGGCTTGTGGGCGTGTTTTTATGGGTGATGGCGCTGGATGTCCGGGCCGGGGAGGTGTTTCTGATCCCCGAGTACAATCCCAAGCCGTTATATCCTGTGGAGCTTCATCGGGCTGGCATAACGGGCAAGCTGCAAGTCAGCCTGACCGTGCATGCCGATGGCTCTGTCAGTAAGGTTGCTGTTATGGAAGACGCTCATCCAGACCTCAGCGAAGCATCCGTGACAGCGGTTAGCCAATGGCGATTCAAGCCCTGGGAAATCACCAGCGACCATCCCGCAGAAATCGCCGTAATCGCGCCAATAGATTTCCGTTTGGATAGCCAGCTGCCGTTTCACGCCAACAAGCAGCTGGCGAAGTTGAAGTGCGCAAGTATCGCCCGTGCAGCATCGGGCACTCCAGTTGCCACCTGGGTGGACCTGCCAGTGTTCGATTGGACCCGCAGTTACCTGACCTACTCGCTATCACCAGCGCAGTTGCCAGACGAAGAGCGTCTGGAGCTGATCAACACGCTCAACGCGAGCGTCCCTTCGATTGTCAGGCGCTGCAAGTCCTATCCGGCGAGCCGCTATGTGCGGTTTCTTCCGGAGGAGATCCGGGTGTTGCTTTAACTTGAATCGACTCACGTCGCCCTAGGTGCAAGGGCGGCGTGAGCGCAGTCAATGCCTCAGCGAACCTGTACCACAACCTTCCCGACCGCCTTGCGCTGCCCAAGATCGTTAATGGCTTGCGCCGCATTGCTCAGCGGGTAAACCTGCGACACCAGCGGTTTCAATTTACCTTCAGCGAACCATCCAAACAGTTGCTGGAAATTCGCTGCATTGTCCTGCGGCTGGCGTTGGGCAAACGAGCCCCAGAATACGCCGAGCACCGCGGCGCCTTTGAGCAGGGCCAGGTTCACCGGCAATTCGGGGATGCGTCCGCTGGCGAAGCCGACCACCAGCAGGCGGCCGTTCCAGGCGATGGCGCGGATGGCCTGGTCGAACAGGTCGCCGCCGACCGGGTCGTAGATCACATCGGCGCCCTGGCCATCGGTCAGGCGTTTGATTTCGTCCTTGAGGCTGGTTTCGCTGTAGTTGATCAGTTCGTCGGCACCTGCAGCCTTGGCCACAGCGAGTTTTTCAGCACTACTGGCGGCGGCGATCACCCGGGCGCCCATGGCTTTGCCGATTTCTACGGCCGCCAGGCCGACTCCGCCGGAAGCGCCGAGCACCAGCAGGGTTTCGCCCGGTTGCAGGTTGCCACGCTGTTTAAGGGCGTGCATCGAGGTGCCATAGGTCATGCTGAACGCGGCGGCGGTGTTGAAGTCCATGGACGGAGGGATCGGCAGCACGTTGTAACCTGGTACTGCAACCTGCTCGGCAAAGCTGCCCCAGCCGGTCAGGGCCATGACCCGGTCGCCGACTTTCAGATTGCTGACTTTTTCGCCCACGGCGCTGACTACCCCGGCCGCTTCGCCGCCCGGGGAAAACGGGAAGGGCGGTTTGAACTGGTACTTACCCTCGATGATCAGCGTGTCGGGGAAATTCACCCCGGCGGCGTGCACGTCCAGCAGGATTTCGTTCTTCTTTGCGACAGGACTGTCGACGTCTTCCAGCACCAGCGATTCGGCAGGGCCGAAGGCTTTGCACAGCACGGCTTTCATCAGGGCTATTCCTTTTGGAGTGATGGCCGATAAGTGTAGGTGTGTGAGTCAACGGGTCAACGAGCATGCCCGCCCCTGATAGTCAGCCATAAGCTTGTGCTGGCGTGGCGGGTCGTTATGCTAGGCCGCAAACCGGATAAGGAGCGAATTGTGAAAGCGTGGATCATGTTGTTGGCTGCCCTGTCGTTGCCTCTGGCAGCGTTGGCCGAAGAAGCCAAAGAGGGTGAGGCTGTGAAGGTCAATTACATCACCCTGAGCCCACCGTTCGTGGGTAACTACGGGCTGGACGGCACGCCGAAGCTCAAGGTCTACAAGGCCGATGTGGCGTTGCGGGTGACCGGCGATGAGGCCACCAAAGCAGTGAAGGCCAACGAACCCTTGATCCGTAACCAACTGGTGGCGCTGTTTGCCCAGCAGACCAGCGAGACCATGAACAACGTCGAAGCCAAGGAGAAGCTGCGTCAGGAAGCCTTGAAGCAGACTCAGCAGGTGATGAGCGATGAAACCGGCAAGCCGGTGGTTGAAGATTTGTTGTTCAACAACCTGATCATCCAATAAGTCTTTTGCTGTCCAGTCGGGCCTCTTCGCGAGCAAGCCCGCTCCCACAGTGTTTTGTGTCGGGCACAACCGAGTTTTCGGCGCAGAAACCTGTGGGAGCGGGCTTGCTCGCGAAGAGGCCGGTACAGACAGGCGAAAATCCTACGGTTTGAGCGCAATCACCGCAGCCCACTGTTCCGCAGTCACCGGCATCACCGACAGCCGCGAGCCTTTCTGCACCAGCGGCATCTCAGCCAGTGCCGTCTGTTGTTTCAGATAGTCGAGTTTCAGCACCCGGGGGAAAGTCTCCACATGCGCAACATCTATCGCGCTCCAGGCGTTCTTCTCAGGTGTGGCCTTCGGGTCGTAGTAATGGCTCTGCGGCTCCAGCGCCGTTGGGTCCGGATACGCGGCTTCAATAATCTTGCCGATCCCGGCAATGCCCGGTTCCGGGCAGCTGGAGTGGTAAAAGAAAAACTCATCCCCTACCGCCATGGCCCGCAGGAAATTGCGCGCCTGGTAATTGCGCACACCGTCCCAGCGAGCTTTGCCGAGCGTCTCCAGACCTTTGATCGAGAGTTCGTCAGGCTCGGATTTCATCAGCCAATAGGCCATGTCTTTTGCTCCTTGCGGGGTGATTGGGCAGGTTGTCCGGCAATTTTATGACAAACCGACGGTCGGTTGACGCCAGCATTTGCGTGCTGGATCACGTTGTCGCAAAATGCCGGCCTTTAAAGCTTGACGCTGCTGCACGGCCTACAAACGGAAACCGCTGCTGTCATCGTGTTGATATGCCTTTGGGGGGCAATCGATGAAACGCAAACCGGATTTACTATGGATTTTGGTCATTTTGTTTGGCCTGGGTGTCGTGACCACCGGCTATGCCCAAAGTCTGTGGGCCAACAAGACCGACGCACCGGTCGAGCTTGCACAGCTGCAACAACAGTCGACAGCTTTCAAGCGCTGATCCTGTTGCCACGGCGCCACTGATCGAAGTGGTGCCTAGCCTGCGTAATACCATGCCTTGTCTGTCACCGTTCCTTGCAACGGCACATCCCAGCTAGCCTGAGCCAATCGCTCCACTTTCTGGCATTCATGGGCCAGCCCCAACAATGTCGGCTTGTGCCAATCACTGCGACGCGCCAGATAGGCCAGGCTTCGATCGTAGAACCCGCCGCCCATCCCCAGGCGTCCGCCGACATCGTCAAACCCTACAAGCGGCAGCAATACCAGATCCAGCGCCCAGACCTTGCGCTGCCGGCCAATGTTGGCCCGCGGTTCGAGAATGCGGAAGCGGTTGGGCTTGAGCTTTTCCCCCGGTCGGACGCGCTGGAACACCATTTTGGTGCGCGGCCAGGCACTCAGTACCGGTAGATAGGTCGCTTTGCCCCTGCGCTGCGCTGCACGCAACAGCAGCTGCGGATCGATCTCACCATCGGTGGGCAGGTAAAGCGAGATGTGTCTTGCGCGGCGGAACAATGGCTGCTGGGCCAGTTGTTTGTACAGCCCGCGGGCGGCCTGGCGCTGCTGATTGGGTGTCAGTGCGCGGCGGGCCTTGCGCAGCATGCGTCGAAGTTGCGGGCGGGGCAGCAGCGCAGGTTCGGTCATGGATTCAGGCTTCGACAGGACGAATACATAAAGCGTATCCGTAGAAAAGCCGATGCCGGTATTTAAACCGGCATCGGACTGGAATCAGGCTCCCCGGATGAACCGCTGCTGACTTAGCCCTTGAACCCGAAAGTTCAAGGTGGAAGATGCAGTAGGCTTTAAGGCTTTCCGTCTAGCGGACATGCACACCAGCCCAACGTGCAGCCTCCAGGGTAGTGCGAATCGGCTCAGGGACGTGGTCAACTGGCAAGCACCCCAGGGAGTGATGCGAGTATACCTCAAGCGGCAACGTGAATCAGCCTTTGGTGACGTCCGGATCGGTAGCGAGCACCAGATCGACGCGATCGAGCAGGTCGCGAACCTGCTCGCGGGTCGAGCCGCTGGCCTGGATGTCCGGGCGTTCTTCCTTGTGCAGCAGGTCATGGGTGATGTTCAGCGCGGCCATCACGGCGATGCGGTCGGCGCCGATGACTTTGCCGCTGCTGCGGATTTCACGCATCTTGCCGTCCAGGTAACGGGCGGCGCTGACCAGGTTGCTGCGTTCTTCCTGGGGGCAGATGATCGAATACTCTTTGTCGAGGATCTGCACGGTGACGCTATTGCTTGAACTCATGAGTCTTGCTCCAGGGCCTTGAGGCGCGAAATCATCGATTCGACCTTACGCCGGGCGATTTCGTTTTTTTCAATGAGGTGCGCGCGTTCCTCGCGCCAGGTCTTTTCCTGAGCTTGTAAGAGTGCGTTTTGACTCTTAAGTTGCTCGACTCGGGTAATCAGCAGTTCGAGTCTGGCCATCAGCGCTTGCAGGTCGGTGTCTTCCATTGTCTTCACTGTCTGATGGGGTTGGACTGTGTAGAAGCGAGCCTGCTCGCGATGAGCCCGAGAGCGCCGCAGGGTATCAGCTACCCAGCGTTATCGTTGGCGACCATCGCGAGCATGCTCGCTCCTACAGGGGTAGTCGATGTAGGATACAAGGCCTTCATTCTAGACATAGCGCCGTCTGGCGCCTAGCTGCCCATGACCATTCAGAATTCCCCGTACCAAGCCTTCGCCACTCTGCTCAACAGCAGCGGTCACCCCGTCTCGCCCGCCGAATTGCACGGCCTGTTGCTCGGCCGTAGCTGTGCCGGTGCCGGTTTCGAAGCCGATGGCTGGCTGGTCGATGCCGCCGAGCTGCTCGAAAACGAGCCTCAGGACAACGTCCGCAACGCCCTGATCGGCCTGCAACAGATGGTCAAGGGTGAGCTCACCGGTGACGACGTGACCGTGGTTCTACTGCTGCCGACCGACGATGCCCCGCTCACCGAGCGTGCCGCTGCACTGGGCCTGTGGTGCCAGGGTTTCCTCAGCGGTTTCGGCCTCAATTGCCGTGACAGCAGCACCCTGAGCACCGAGGCTAACGAAGTGTTGCAGGATCTGGCCGCTATTTCCCAGGTGCAAGACGCCCTGGAAGAGTCGGATGACGGCGAAAGCGATTACATGGAAGTCATGGAATACGTGCGCATCGCACCGCTGTTGCTGTTTTCCGAAACCAGAAAAGACGCGGCGGCTGCCGCCAAACCATCGCTGCACTGATCAATGCCAGGGAACGCCATCTGCCCATGATTCATATCCCGAAAACGGAATACAGTCGTCGCCGCAAGGCCTTGATGGCGCAGATGGAACCCAACAGCATCGCCATCCTGCCCGCCGCGGCGGTGGCGATTCGTAACCGCGACGTCGAGCACGTCTACCGTCAGGACAGTGACTTCCAGTACCTCAGTGGTTTCCCCGAGCCTCAGGCCGTCCTGGTGTTGATGCCGGGGCGAGTGCATGGCGAGTACATCCTGTTCTGCCGCGAACGCAACGCCGAGCGCGAATTATGGGATGGGCTGCGGGCGGGGCAGGAAGGTGCGATTCGCGACTTTGGCGCCGATGATGCCTTCCCCATCACGGATATCGACGACATCCTGCCGGGCCTGATCGAGGGGCGCGACCGCGTGTATTCGGCAATGGGCAGCAACCCGGAATTCGACCGGCACTTGATGGACTGGATCAACGTGATCCGTTCCAAGGCCAGCCTCGGTGCGCAGCCGCCGAACGAATTCGTTGCCCTGGATCACCTGTTGCACGACATGCGCCTGTATAAGTCGGCAGCAGAAGTGAAGGTGATGCGCGAAGCCGCCAGGATCTCCGCCCGGGCACACGTGCGCGCGATGCAGGCCTGTCGCGCCGGTTTGCACGAATTCAGCCTGGAAGCCGAACTCGACTACGAATTCCGCAAGGGCGGGGCGAAGATGCCGGCCTACGGTTCGATCGTCGCGGCGGGGCGCAACAGTTGCATCCTGCATTACCAGCAGAATGACGCAGCGCTCAAGGATGGCGATCTGGTCCTGATCGATGCCGGTTGTGAAATCGATTGCTATGCCAGCGACATCACCCGCACCTTTCCGGTCAGCGGCAAATATTCAGCGGAGCAGAAGGCGATCTACGAATTGGTGCTGGCTTCCCAGGAAGCGGCATTCGCCGAAATTGCCCCGAACAAACACTGGAACCAGGCGCATGAGGCGACGGTACGGGTCATTACTTCTGGCCTGGTCAAACTGGGGCTGCTCCAGGGCGATGTCGACGAGTTGATCGCCAGCGAAGCCTACAAGGCGTTTTACATGCACCGCGCCGGCCACTGGCTGGGCATGGACGTGCATGATGTCGGCGAATACAAGGTCGGCGGCGAGTGGCGCGTGCTGGAGGTCGGCATGGCGCTGACCGTGGAACCGGGGATCTATATTGCCCCGGACAACCTGCGCGTGGCGAAGAAATGGCGCGGCATTGGCGTGCGTATCGAGGACGATGTAGTGGTCACCAGAACCGGCTGTGAAATATTGACGGGCGGCGTTCCGAAAACGGTCGCCGAGATCGAAGCCTTGATGGCTGCTGCGCGGACGCAAGCGGCATGAGTCGAGTCAACCTGGCAATCATCGGTGGCGGCCTGGTCGGTGCCAGCCTGGCGTTGGCCCTGCAGGCCGGGGCCCGTGCCCGGGGCTGGAAGATCGTGCTGATCGAGCCGTTCGCCCCCGGCGATACCTACCAGCCGAGCTACGACGCCCGGTCTTCGGCATTGTCCTTCGGTTCCCGGCAGATTTATCAACGGCTGGGCGTATGGCAGGAGATCTCCCGCCGCGCCGAGCCGATCAAGCAGATACACGTTTCCGACCGAGGGCGCTTCTCCACCGCGCGGCTGTCTGCGATGGAAGAGGGCGTTCCGGCGCTGGGCTACGTGGTGGAAAACGCCTGGCTCGGCCAATGCCTGTGGCAAGGCCTGGACAAGGACGTGATCAGTTGGCGTTGTCCGGCCGAAGTCACGCGCATGGAGCCACTGACCGATGGTTATCGCCTGACCCTCAACGATGAAACCACCCTGGAATGCGATCTCGCCGTGCTCGCCGATGGCGGCCGTTCCGGGTTGCGTGAGCAGTTGGGGATCGGCATCAGGAAGCGCCCGTATAACCAGAGTGCGTTGATCGCCAACATCACACCGAGCGAAGCGCACAACGGCATGGCGTTCGAGCGATTCACCGACGAAGGCCCGATGGCGCTGCTGCCACTGCCGGACAATCGCTGTGCGCTGGTCTGGACCCGCCTGGGTATGGACGCGCAACGCCTGGCGGCTCTCGACGAGCGTAGCTTCCTCAGCGAATTGCAGAGTGTGTTCGGCTATCGCCTCGGCACCCTGAAGCAGGTGGGTGCGCGGCATTTGTATCCGCTGACCCTGGTGGAAGCGGAAGAACAGGTGCGACCGCACCTGGCCGTGCTCGGCAACGCGGCCCACAGCCTGCATCCGATTGCCGGCCAGGGGTTCAACCTGTCCCTTCGCGATGCCCAGGCCCTGGCTGACGCCTTGCTCGCCAGTGACAAGTCACTGGGCGATTTCGCCACGTTGCAGGCTTATCGCGAGCGCCAGCGCCTCGATCAGAGCCTCACCGTGGGCTTCTCCGACCAGGTCACCCGCCTGTTCGGCAGTCAGCAGCCGCTGGTGTCCCTGGGGCGCAACATCGGTTTGCTCGGTCTTGATCTGCTGCCGCCGGCGAAACGCTGGTTCGCCCGTCAGGCCATGGGTCTGGGTACACGTCCGGATGCGTAGCTGGTTGATCCGCCGATTCGGCAAGGCGCGGTTGCTGCGCAGGTTCATGGCGCTTTACCCGCCGTACCTCGGCGCGGGTGTGCGGGTGCAGCACATCAGCGATGATTTTCGTGACGTCAGGGTGTCGATGGGCTTGGGCTGGTATAACCGCAACTACGTCGGCACCCAGTTCGGTGGCAGCCTGTATTCGATGGTCGACCCGTTCTTCATGTTGATGCTGATGGAAAATCTCGGGCGCCAGTACATCGTCTGGGACAAGGCGGCCGACATCGACTTCATCGCGCCGGGCAAAGGCCCGGTGTTCGCCCGTTTCACCATCGACGATACCTTGCTCGATGAGATCCGCCGCCAGACCGCCAATGGCGAAAAATACCTGCCGCAATTGCAGGTCGACATTCACGACGGCGCCGGCCACCTGGTGGCGCGGGTCGGAAAAACCCTATATGTGCGGCTCAAGCCGCAAGAGAGACAGGCTTAAAGCATGGAAATGCGCGCAGATCTGCTGATTGTCGGGGCCGGAATGGTCGGCAGCGCCCTGGCGCTGGCGTTACAGGACAGCGGGCTGGAAGTCCTGCTGCTGGACGGCAGCCCCCTGAGCGTCAAACCTTTCGACGGGCAGGCACCGTTCGAACCGCGCGTCAGTGCCCTGTCGGCCGCCAGCCAGAGGATTCTCGAACGTCTGGGTGTGTGGGACGGCATCGCCAGACGGCGCAGCAGCCCCTACACCGACATGCATGTCTGGGACGGTAGCGGCACCGGGCAGATTCATTTTGCAGCGGCCAGCGTACACGCTGATGTGCTGGGGCATATCGTCGAAAACCGCGTGGTTCAAGACGCCTTGCTCGACCGCCTGCACGACTGTGATCTGGGCATGTTGGCCAATGCACGCGTGGAACAGATGCGCCGCTCCGGCGACGACTGGCTGCTGACCCTGGCCGATGGCCGTACCCTGCGCGCGCCATTGGTGATTGCGGCAGATGGTGCCAATTCAGCGGTGCGGCGCCTGGCGGGGGTCGCCACTCGTGAATGGGATTATCTGCATCATGCCATCGTCACCAGCGTGCGCTGTGCCAAGCCGCACCAAATGACCGCCTGGCAACGGTTTACCGATGACGGACCTCTGGCGTTCCTGCCGCTGGAGCGGGACGGGCAGCAAGACTGGTGCTCGATCGTCTGGTCGACCACCCCAGCGGAAGCAGAGCGCCTGATGGCTCTCGACGACGAACGCTTCTGCAAGAACCTGGAACGCGCCTTCGAAGGCCGGCTCGGTGAAGTGCTCAGCGCTGACCCGCGCCTGTGCGTACCGCTGCGTCAGCGCCATGCCAAGCGCTATGTCGCTGAAGGTCTGGCTTTGATCGGCGACGCGGCCCACACCATTCACCCTTTGGCCGGGCAGGGTGTGAACCTCGGTTTCCTTGATGCTGCAGTGCTGGCCGAGGTGCTGCTGCAAGCCAATGCCCGCGGCGAACGCCTGGCGGACGTGAAGGTTCTTAGCCGTTACGAGCGCCGACGCATGCCGCACAACCTGGCGTTGATGGCAGCGATGGAAGGCTTCGAGCGCTTGTTCCAGGCCGATCCGCTGCCGGTGCGCTGGTTGCGCAATACCGGTTTGAAGATGGTCGAGCAGATGCCCGAGGCGAAAGCGCTGTTCGTGCGAGAAGCGCTCGGGCTGACCGGGGATTTGCCCGCCCTCGCCAAACCCTGACGTGTGGCGAGGGGCTTGCCCCCGTTCGAGCGCGTAGCGGTCGCAGACGGGTTGCCCAGGATTTCTGAGTAAATGCAGGCCTGCTTCGCAGCCCAACGGGGGCAAGCCCCCTCGCCACAGGTGGAAAACTTAGGCTGTGCAACATCTGGTAACTCCTCGACGCACTGTTCGATTGAGAAGGCAAATGTGAGTCCTTATCATTTGGCCTCATTTTTCAATCGAGAGACCGCTCCCATGTTGGCACCGAAGCGTCTACTGACCGCAATCGCCCTGACCCTGATCGGCAGCACCGCCGCCCAGGCCGCTGACGAGGTGGTGGTTTACTCCTCGCGTATCGACGAGCTGATCAAGCCGGTCTTCGATGCCTACACCGCAAAAACCGGTGTGAAAGTGAAGTTCATCACCGACAAGGAAGCGCCGCTGATGCAGCGGATCAAGGCCGAGGGCGAGAACGCCACCGCCGACCTGCTGCTCACCGTCGACGCCGGCAACCTCTGGCAGGCTGAACAAATGGGCATCCTGCAGCCGTTCACCTCCAAAGTGATCGACAGCAACATTCCCCTGCAATACCGCGCGTCCTCTCACGCCTGGACCGGCCTGAGCCTGCGGGCGCGGACCATCGCTTACTCCACCGAGCGGGTCAAACCCGGTGAACTGACCACCTACGAAGCCCTGGCCGACAAGAACTGGGAAGGCCGCCTGTGTCTGCGTACGGCGAAGAAGGTCTATAACCAGTCCCTGACCGCCACCATGATCGAAGTGCACGGTGCTGCCAAAACCGAGGAAATCCTCAAGGGTTGGGTCAACAACCTGTCCACCGATGTCTTCTCCGACGACGTCGCGGTGCTCGAGGCGATCAACGCCGGTCAGTGCGACGTCGGCATCGTCAACACCTACTATTACGGGCGCCTGCACAAGCAGAAGCCGGAACTGCCGGTGAAGCTGTTCTGGCCGAACCAGGCTGACCGTGGTGTGCACGTCAACCTTTCGGGCATTGGCCTGACCAAACATGCGCCGCATCCGGAAGCCGCCAAGGCTCTGGTGGAGTGGATGACCACACCTGAGGCACAGAAAATCTTCGCTGACGTGAACCAGGAGTTCCCGGCCAACCCGGCTGTGGCACCTTCGGAAGAAGTGGCGGCATGGGGCAAGTTTGTGGCGGATACCTTGCCTGTTGAGGTCGCTGGTAAACGTCAGGCTGAAGCGATTCGCATGATGGATCGGGCGGGCTGGAACTGAGTCGTTTGGTATTGGGCGTCATGCTTTAACATCGCTGCCTCGCCCCGGCCATTCGGATGGCCTCTGGGGGGGCCGATTTGCGTAGTTTTCGAATCCTGAGTTCGACTCGGAATATCAGGTCGCAAAAATTCAAATAGACTACGCGGTCAGTCCCCTCTCCCTCCGGGAGAGGGCTAGGGTGAGGGGCGGAACCAAAGCCATCCACATCGTCCAAAAACTACCCAAATCTTCAGAGACCCAAACGTGGCCCACCCCGCCCAACGCCGCTGGTACCCCATCGTCTTCGCCATCGCTGCGCTGGTCTTGCTTCCCCTGAGCGTCCTGCTTCTGTCCTGGCAAAGCATCGACCAGCAAATATGGTCCCACCTCTGGGACACGCAGATGCCACGCTTACTGGGCAACACTCTGACCCTGGTGTTCGGCGTTGGCGTGGGAGTCACTCTGCTGGGCGTCAGCCTCGCCTGGCTGACCAGCCTCTGTGAGTTCCCCGGCCGGCGCTGGCTGGATTGGGCATTGATGCTGCCCTTCGCGATTCCGGCCTACGTGCTGGCGTTTGTCTTCGTCGGCCTGCTGGATTTCGCCGGACCTGTGCAGACGTTGTTGCGCGAGTGGTTTGGCAGCGGGTTGCGACTGCCCCGGGTGCGCTCCACCGGCGGGGTGATTGTGGTGCTGGTGCTGGTGTTCTATCCCTATGTTTACCTGTTGGCGCGCACCGCGTTCCTCGCCCAGGGCAAAGGCCTGATGGAAGCGGCGCGGGTACTTGGGCAGACACCCTGGCAGGCGTTCTGGCGGGTGGCGTTGCCCATGGCACGACCGGCCATCGGCGCGGGCGTGGCCTTGGCGCTGATGGAGACGCTGGCGGATTTCGGCGCGGTTTCGGTGTTCAATTTCGACACCTTCACCACCGCGATCTACAAGACCTGGTACGGATTTTTCAGCCTGTCCACAGCGGCGCAACTGGCCAGCCTTTTGCTGCTGGTGGTGATGCTAGTGCTGTACGGCGAACGTCGCGCTCGCGGGGCCAACCGGGCGAGCAACGAGCGACCGCGCGTCAAGGCGTTGTACCACCTGCGGGGACTCAAGGCGCTGGCAGCCATGGGTTGGTGCGGTCTGGTATTCGCCTGTGCCTTCGTCATCCCGATGCTGCAACTGATCGCGTGGTTCTGGCAGCGCGGGCGCTTCGATCTCGATGAGCGTTACGCCGGGCTGATCGTTCATACCCTGTACCTGGGCGGCATGGCAGCGCTGATCACCGTCTGCGTCGCCCTGATGCTGGCATTTGCCCGACGATTGGCGCCCACGCCCGCGGTCCGTTCCGGCGTCAGTCTGGCCAACCTGGGCTATGCCTTGCCCGGTTCGGTGCTGGCGGTTTCGATCATGCTGGCGTTCAGCTATCTGGACCGGGAGCTGGTCATCCCGCTCTCCGGATGGCTCGGGGGCGCTGGCAAGCCGCTTTTGCTGGGCAGTCTGTCGGCGCTGCTGCTGGCCTATCTGGTGCGTTTCATCGCTGTGGCCTACGGGCCACTGGAAAACAGTCTGGCGCGTATACGGCCATCTTTGCCCGAAGCGGCACGTAGCCTTGGCGTCAGTGGGCCGCGACTGTTTTTCAAGGTGTATCTGCCGCTGTTGCTGCCCGGCACGTTGAGTGCTGCTTTGCTGGTGTTCGTCGACGTGCTCAAGGAAATGCCCGCGACGCTGCTGATGCGCCCGTTTGGTTGGGACACACTGGCGGTGCGGATCTTTGAAATGACCAGCGAAGGCGAGTGGGCGAGGGCATCGTTACCGGCATTGACCCTGGTTTTGGTCGGGCTGTTACCGGTCATCGGATTGATCCGACGTTCGGCGCATCGAAACACCTAGGTGCCAGTCCTACACCTTGCAGCTACAATGCGCGGCATTCGGTGCGGTCTGTCCTACAGACCAGGTAGCTGAAATCGGCTAAAGGCTTTGTAATTCAAGGCCTGCACTCCGTTCAGCACTTGTCCGCACCTTCGCCACGCCCGGAAGGAGAAACCCATGGGACAGCGTACGCCTCTGTATGACCTTCACCTCGCTCTTGGCGCGAAGATGGTCGATTTTGGCGGTTGGGACATGCCTTTGCATTATGGATCGCAGGTCGAGGAACACCATCAGGTGCGCCGCGATTGCGGTGTCTTCGATGTTTCCCACATGACCGTGATCGATGTCAGCGGCTCCCAGGCCAAAGCCTGGCTCCAGCATTTGCTGGCCAATGATGTCGAACGCCTGCACAGCCCCGGCCGTGCGCAATACAGCACCATGCTCAACGAGCACGGCGGTATCGTCGACGACATGATTGTCTATCGACTCGATGAAGGCTATCGCCTGGTGGTCAACGCCTCCACCCGCGATCAGGACATGGCCTGGATGAGCGCTCATCTGGACGGCTTCGACGTGCAGCTCAGTGAGCGTTCGGAGATGGCGATGCTGGCCATTCAGGGCCCTCACGCCCGTCACAAGATTGCCGAACTGGTGAACCAGTCCCGCAGCAACCTGATCCAGCTCCTCAAACCCTTCGAAGGTCAGCCCGACGGTGACTGGTTCATCGCGCGCACCGGCTATACCGGCGAAGACGGGCTGGAGATCATTCTGCCCGCCGATCAGGCCCCCGGCTTCTTCAACGATCTGGTCGGTGCCGGGATTTCCCCGATTGGCCTCGGTGCCCGGGACACCTTGCGCGTCGAAGCGGGCATGAACCTGTACGGTCAGGATATCCAGCAGGACATTTCACCGCTGGCCTCGAACATGGCATGGAGCATCGCCTGGGAACCGGCCAACCGCCAGTTCATCGGCCGCGCGGCCCTGGAAGCTGAGAAGGCGGCGGGTATACAGCACAAACTGGTCGGTCTGGTCCTTGAGGAGCGTGGAGTTTTGCGCGCTCATCAGGTGGTCCGCATCGCCGATGTTGGCGAAGGGGAGATCACCAGTGGTAGTTTCTCTCCTACGCTTAGCAAGTCGATTGCACTGGCGCGCGTGCCGATGGCAACTGCCGACCGCGCTGAAGTGGAAATCCGTGGCAAGTGGTACCCGGTCCGGGTGGTCAAACCAACCTTCGTACGCCACGGTAAAACCTTGATCTAACCTTTTCCGGCGGGCAACGACCGCTGATAATTTTCCTGAGGACACACAACATGAGCGATATCCCTGCCGACCTGCGTTTTGCCGAAAGTCACGAATGGGCACGTCTGGAAGCCGATGGCACCGTCACCGTGGGCATCAGCGATCACGCGCAGGAAGCGCTGGGCGATGTAGTGTTCGTCGAACTGACGGAAGTGGGTAACGTGTTTGCCGCTGGAGATCAGTCCGGCGTCGTTGAGTCGGTCAAGGCTGCTTCCGACATTTACTCCCCGGTTGCCGGTGAAGTGATCGCGGTCAACGACGCGCTGAGCGCTGAGCCTGAGTTGCTCAACTCCGACCCGTACGGCGCGTGGATCTTCAAGATCAAACCAAGCAATGCCGCTGACCTGGAAAAGCTGCTCGATGCTGCCGGCTACAAGGCTGCCATCGGCGAGTAAGTGTTCAGCGTCATCCCAAAGCCCCGACTTGTCGGGGCTTTTTTTGTTGTGCGGATTCCCTTTGTAGGAGCGAGCATGCTCGCGATGGTCGTTAACGATAACGCGGGGGGCCTCACACCCCGCGGCGCTCTCAAGTCCATCACGAGCATGCTCGCTCCTACAGGGTTCACTGTTGGTAGTGGCTGCTATGCTGTTTTGACCGTGTTGCATCGACGTTGAGCGCCAGTCAAAAGAGAGCCCGTCATGTCCCAGTTGCCGTCCCTGAGCCAGTTACGCGACCCCAATGCCTTTCTTCGCCGCCACCTCGGGCCCGATGCCGCCGAGCAACAGGCGATGCTCGACAGTCTCGGTCTGGGCAGCCGGGTCGAACTGATCGAACAAACGGTACCGCCCGGCATTCGCCTGAATCGTGCGCTGGACTTGCCTCCGGCACTCGATGAAGTAGCGGCGCTGGCAAAGCTGCGCGGCTATGCCGAGCAGAATCAGGTGTGGACCAGCCTGATTGGCATGGGCTATCACGGCACGCTGACGCCGGCCGTCATTCTGCGCAACGTGCTGGAAAATCCTGGTTGGTACACCGCGTACACCCCGTATCAACCGGAGATCGCCCAAGGGCGCCTCGAAGCACTGTTGAATTTTCAGCAGTTGACCATCGACTTGACCGGGCTGGAACTGGCCAACGCCTCGCTGCTGGACGAAGCCACGGCCGCTGCGGAAGCCATGGCCCTGGCCAAGCGGGTCGCCAAGTCCAGAAGCAACCTGTTCTTTGTCGACGAAAACTGCCATCCGCAGACCATTTCCGTGGTGCAGACCCGCGCCGACGGGTTCGGCTTCGAGCTGATCGTCGACGCTGTGGATAACTTGAAGCAGCACCAGGTGTTCGGCGCGCTGCTGCAATACCCCGATACCCATGGCGAAATCCATGACCTGCGGCCGTTGATCGATCACCTGCATGCCCAGCAAGCGCTGGCCTGCGTGGCCACGGACTTGCTCAGCCTGCTGTTGCTGACCCCCCCGGGCGAGTTGGGCGCCGATGTGGTGTTCGGTTCATCCCAGCGTTTCGGCGTGCCCATGGGCTACGGCGGGCCCCACGCAGCATTTTTTGCCAGCCGCGATGAATACAAGCGGGCGATCCCCGGGCGGATCATCGGCGTGTCGAAGGATGCCCGAGGCAACACCGCCCTGCGCATGGCCCTGCAAACCCGCGAGCAACATATTCGTCGGGAAAAGGCCAACTCGAACATTTGTACCGCCCAAGTGCTGCTGGCCAATATCGCCAGTTTTTATGCGGTCTACCACGGTCCGGAAGGACTCAAGCGGATTGCCCAGCGTGTTCATCGGCTGACCTGCATCCTCGCCGCCGGCCTGGAACGCAAGGGTGTCAGTCGCCTTAATAAACACTTTTTCGACACCCTGACGCTGGAGGTCGGCGGCACCCAGACCGCGATCATCGACAGTGCCCGGGCTGCGCAGATCAACCTGCGCATTCTGGGGCGCGGGCAATTGGGCTTGAGCCTGGACGAAACCTGCGATGAGTCCACTGTGGCGAAACTCTTCGATGTGTTTCTCGGAGCCGACCATGGACTGAAGGTCGAGGAACTGGATGTGCAAACCTTGACCGGAGGTATTCCCGAAGGGCTGACACGTACTTCACCCTATCTGCGCCATCCAGTGTTCAGCGCCCATCACAGCGAAACCGAAATGCTGCGCTACCTCAAACAGCTGGAAAACAAGGACCTGGCGCTTAATCAATCGATGATCCCGCTCGGCTCCTGCACCATGAAGCTCAACGCTACGAGCGAGATGATCCCCATTACCTGGCCGCAGTTCGCCAATCTGCATCCGTTCGTACCCAAGGAGCAGGCTGCGGGTTATGCACTGATGATCGAAGAGCTGGAGCGCTGGCTCTGCGCGATTACCGGTTTCGACGCGATTTGCATGCAGCCCAACTCCGGGGCCCAGGGCGAATACGCCGGGTTGCTGGCGATCCGCAAATATCACGAGAGCCGCGACCAGGGTGGGCGGGATGTCTGCCTGATTCCTTCGTCCGCCCACGGCACCAACCCGGCATCGGCGCAAATGGCCGGGATGCGGGTGGTGATTGTCGAGTGTGACGAGGCGGGCAATGTCGACCTGGACGACCTGAAAGAAAAAGCCGCGGCCGCTTCAGACAAGCTTGCCTGCCTGATGGCAACGTATCCTTCGACTCACGGCGTGTATGAGGAAGGCATCAGCGAAATCTGCCAAGTGATCCACCAGCATGGCGGCCAGGTCTACATGGATGGTGCCAACCTCAATGCCCAGGTCGGGTTGGCGCGCCCGGCGGACATCGGCGCCGACGTTTCGCACATGAATCTGCACAAAACTTTCTGCATCCCCCATGGCGGCGGTGGGCCGGGCATGGGGCCGATCGGGGTGCGGGCGCATCTGGCACCGTTCGTGGCCAATCATCCTGTCGTGCCGATCGATGGGCCGCAGCCGCAGAACGGTGCCGTCAGCGCCGCGCCCTGGGGCAGCGCAAGCATTCTACCGATCAGCTGGATGTACATCGCCATGATGGGGCCACAACTGGCGGACGCCAGCGAAGTGGCGATCCTTGCGGCCAACTACCTGGCCCGGCATTTGTCGGGCGCGTTTCCAGTGCTTTACACCGGGCGTAACGAGCGGGTGGCTCACGAATGCATCCTCGACCTGCGTCCACTCAAGGCGCTGACCGGCGTCAGCGAAGAAGACGTCGCCAAGCGGCTGATG
The DNA here is from genome assembly GCF_019218965.1 of Pseudomonas sp. PDM31. NCBI lineage: Bacteria > Pseudomonadati > Pseudomonadota > Gammaproteobacteria > Pseudomonadales > Pseudomonadaceae > Pseudomonas > Pseudomonas sp. PDM31. The sequence continues at coordinate 383,312 of NZ_JAHUWS010000002.1, forward strand.
GATTACGGCTTCCATGCGCCGACCATGTCGTTTCCGGTGCCGGGGACATTGATGGTCGAGCCGACCGAAAGTGAATCCAAGGCCGAGCTGGACCGCTTCATCGGCGCGATGCTGAGCATCCGCGCAGAAATCAACGAGGTGCAAAACGGTAACTGGCCTGCCGAAGACAACCCGCTCAAAGGCGCGCCTCATACTTTGGCCGATATCACCGGGATCTGGGAGCGGCCGTACAGCATCGAGCAGGCGGTCACGCCGGACGCCCACACCAAGGCTCACAAGTACTGGCCGGTGGTGAACCGGGTGGACAACGTGTACGGCGACCGCAATCTGTTTTGTGCGTGTGTGCCGGTGGATGAATATCGCTGATATCCGGCAGCACACAGCCAGCGTGGGAGGCTGTGTGGAGAGGGGAGGCTTTTTGCTAAGAGGGGGGGGCTTTTTGTGGCGAGGGGGCTTGTGTGGCGAGGGGGCTTGCCCCCGTTGGACTGCGAAGCAGGCCCTGTTTTTTTTGGGGCCGCTGCGCGACCCAACGGGGGCAAGCCCCCTCGCCACACAAGCCCCCTCGCCACAAATGCTCGCACCCTTAGTGTGTGTCTCGGGCGATCTATTGGGACGCTACGGCATTCTTCGCAAGGATCGCATTCGCCAGCTCCATGTCCGTGGCCTGCAGCCCCGGATTGTCGGCGCGGACTTTCTGCATCGCCGATTCCAGGTACGGGCCACGGATGCCGCCGTCGCTGGCGACGAAACTGCCGGCATCGTCCTGGGCAGCGACGATCAGCTTGTGATCCTTGAAGGTCAGGTAGGTCGAGCCGGTCGTTGCACCGGATGAGATGACGTTCTGCCAAAAGCTATCGGCCATCGCCGAGCCGACAGGCAAGGACAGCAGCGCAATGGTAGCGATAGCAAGTTTGAAACGCATAAAGGTGACTCCAGTGATTAACTGCGGCGTTGGATTGCCAATGCGCAATCCAGTTCCGTTGCCGCCTACTCAGCCACCTCGACCAGCAGGATCGCCCCTTGCTGGCCGACCACCCGCACGCGGCTGCCAGTAGCAGCATCCGGTCCGCGGGCCATCCACACACCGTCGGCAACCTTGATTTTGCCGCGACCGTCGACAATCGCTTCGTGCACCACAAAGGTTTTGCCGATCAGTTCCTGACCACGCAGGTTGAGGTTGGGCTGATCGCTGACGCGCACCGCCGTGCGCTGGCGCCGCCACCAGTACAAGGCGGTGGCAATCGAGAGCAGGCCGAACAGCAGAAACTGCAGTTCCCAGGACAGGTCCGGCACGATAAAGGTCAACACCCCCACGGCTGCGGCGGACATGCCGATCCACAGCAGGTAGCCACCAGCACCGAATACTTCAAGAATCAACAGCACCGTGCCCAGCGCCAGCCAGTCCCAGTACGACAAATGCTGCAGAAATGACCACATGACGAGCCTCAGGCTTTCTTGTTGTCGAAGGTGGCCTTGACGATTTCGCCGATGCCGCCGATTGCACCAATCATCGAACTGGCCTCCAGTGGCATCAGGATCACCTTGCTGTTGTTGGCCGAGGACAGCTTGCCCAAGGCATCGATGTACTTCTGCGCCACGAAGTAATTGACCGCCTGGACGTTGCCGCTGGCGATGGCTTCTGACACCACTTTGGTTGCCTGGGCTTCTGCCTCTGCTTGTCGCTCCCGGGCTTCGGACTCGAGGAACGCGGCCTGGCGACTACCCTCGGCTTCGAGGATCTGTGCCTGCTTCTTGCCTTCGGCGGTCAGGATCGCAGCGGCACGCAGGCCTTCGGCTTCAAGGATCTGCGCACGTTTGATACGTTCGGCCTTCATTTGTCCCGACATTGCCGCCATCAGGTCCGCAGGCGGGCTGATGTCCTTGATTTCGATCCGGGTGATCTTGATGCCCCACGGCGCGGTCGCCTCGTCGACGGTGCGCAGCAGCTTTTCGTTGATGCCGTCTCGCTGGCTGAGCATGGCGTCGAGTTCCATGGAGCCGAGCACCGTACGGATATTGGTCTGCAGCAGGTTGCGAATGGCGTGTTCGAGGTTGTTGACCTCGTAGGCGGCCTGGGCGGTGTTGACCACCTGGAAGAAGCACACCGCGTCGATTTGTACCGTGGCGTTATCGGCGGTGATGACTTCCTGTGGCGGAATATCCAGCACACTTTCCATCACATTCATCTTGCGCCCGATGCGGTCCATGACCGGAATGATGATGTTGAGTCCCGGTTTGAGCGTATTGGTGTAGCGCCCGAAACGCTCGACGGTCCATTCAAAGCCCTGGGGCACGACTTTGAAACCCATGAACAGAATGGCGACCACCAGGCCGACAAAAAGTAAAAGAACACTACCGATCTGCATAACGATTCCTTGTTGATGTATGAATCCGTGGAGTTGCAATTGCTCGAGTGTATCGGCGCCGGTCACGGATAAGAACCGTCCCTGCGCAGAATTCAGTTCTGCTCGCTTTGCGGTGTCACTCGCAGCACCTCCTCTATGGTGGTCAAACCAGCCGCAACCTTTTGCGCCCCCGACAAGCGCAAGCTGCGCATGCCCTCCTTGAAGGCCTGGCGCCGCACCGACAGCAAATCGGTGTCGGGATTGATCAGTGCTTTGATGCTATCGCTGAACTGCATGATTTCGTAGACGCCGGCGCGACCGCGATAGCCGGTATCGCGGCATTCGACGCAGCCGATGGCGCGGTGGGCACTGCCCGGCAGTGGAGCCTGCCAGGGACGGGTCAGGGTCTGCCAGTCCTCTTCACCCAACGCCAGGGGGGCCTTGCAGTGCGGGCACAGCGTTCGTACCAGGCGCTGGGCCATGACGCCGAGTACCGTGGCCTTGATCAGATAATGCGGTACGCCGAGCTCCAGCAGGCGGCTGATGGCGCTTGGCGCGTCGTTGGTGTGCAGGGTCGACAGCACCAGGTGCCCGGTCAGCGCCGCCTGAATGGCCATTTCCGCGGTTTCGAGATCACGGATCTCGCCGATCATGATGATGTCCGGGTCTTGCCGCATCAGCGCGCGTACGCCGGCGGCGAAAGTCAGGTCGATGTTGTGCTGGACCTGCATCTGGTTGAACGCCGACTCGACCATTTCGATCGGGTCTTCGATGGTGCAGAGGTTGACCTCTGGCGTCGCCAGTTTTTTCAGCGTGGTGTAGAGGGTAGTCGTCTTGCCCGAGCCGGTAGGCCCGGTAACCAGAATAATCCCGTGGGGCTGTCGGGTCATGTCCTGCCAGCGACGCAGGTCATCAGCAGAAAAACCCAACTGGTCGAAATCCTTGAGCAGCACTTCAGGATCGAAGATCCGCATGACCATTTTTTCGCCGAAGGCCGTAGGCAGCGTCGACAGGCGCAACTCGACTTCGCCGCCGTGGGGCGTCCTGGTCTTTACCCGGCCATCCTGGGGTTTGCGTTTTTCCGCGACGTTCATGCGCCCAAGGCTTTTCAGGCGGCTGACAATGGCCACTGTCACCTGCGGCGGGAACTGGTAGACGTTGTGCAGCACGCCGTCGATGCGAAAGCGTACCGTGCCCTGTTCACGTCGGGGCTCGATGTGGATATCGCTGGCGCGTTGCTGGAAGGCGTACTGGAACAGCCAGTCGACGATGTTGACGATGTGCGCGTCGTTGGCATCCGGCTCCTGGTCGCTGGCGCCGAGGTTGAGCAACTGTTCGAAATTGCCCAGGCTGTTCAACTGCTGATCGGTATTGTTCGCCCCGGTGACCGATTTGGCCAGGCGAAAGAACTCCACACTGAAGCGCTGGATGTCTACCGGGTTGGCCACCACGCGCTTGATCGGCAACTTGAGCACGTGGGTCAGGTCGGCCTCCCATTCGCTGACATAGGGTTGGGCGCTGGCTACCGTTACCGCGTCACGGTCGATGGAGACCGCGAGGATCTTGTGGCGCTGGGCGAAGGCGTAGGACATCAACGGGGTGACGGCCGCGACATTGATTTTCAGCGGGTCGATGCGCAAATACGGCTGGCCGGCTTGCCGGGATAACCACAGGGTCAGGCTTTCGAGGTCCAGGTATTTGTCGGGTCGACTGAGATCGGCCAGATGTTGATTGGCGATGAATTCCAGCGGATGCATCTGGCCATTGGCGGCATGGCGGCGCCGGGCGTTGAGCGCGTGTTCGGCTGAATCCTGGCTGATAAAACCCTGGGCGACCAGCTCGCGCAGTACGTCATTGAGATCCAGCCAGCGGTCCTGAGAGACGAGTTGAACGGACATGCGGGCTCCTTTTGAACAACAGTTCGCCAAGGATAGCCGTGGCCCGGCAGACCGTTGGGCCACTACCCGATGAAGCCGTTTCGGGGTTTTTCAGCCCGCAGCCTGAGCCATTTCAACCCATGTGCAATCAGCCTCTTGCAGATCGACCGAGCAGACGCTGATCAGGTTACGAAGTTTTTCCGCAATGACTTGGGCCCGGTGCCAGCTCAAACCGTCGACGACGATCCCGATGTTCAGCAAATCGCCCTGACGCTGCACATTCACTTGTTGCGGTGTGAGCAACTGCAAGGCGAACAGGTTAAGGGCGCGACACAGCAGGTCCGGCTCGGCTTCGGCCAGCAATTGATAGTGGGCCCGGCAATGGGCATTGCCGGCATTCCAGACATCGGCGCGGGTGTGTGGGGTGTTCACGGCTTCGAGATGCGGCATGTTCAGGGCTCCAGATTCCATGGAGAAATTTTTACATCCGCCGCCGGGTATTTCTTCTCTATGATGGTCTAAAAGGCGCATTTCAAGAATTGTTGAATTCGCTTGTTAGTCAATTCAGGGTTTTTTTATGCAGAGCGAGCTGGACAGCTACGACCGCAAGATCCTCGCGTTGCTGCAGGAAGACGCATCACTTTCCAGCGCACAGATCGCCGAGCAGGTGGGGCTCTCGCAGTCGCCGTGCTGGCGGCGGATTCAGCGGATGAAAGAGGAGGGCATAATCCGTGGCCAGGTAACCTTGCTCGATCGCAAGAAAATCGGCCTGAACACGCAGATTTTCGCGCAGGTCAAACTCAACGCCCACGGGCGTTCGAACTTCACCGAGTTTACCGAGGCGATTCGCGGTTTTCCCGAAGTGCTGGAATGTTACGTGCTGATGGGGGCAGTGGATTTCATGCTGCGCATCGTTGCGGCTGACATCGAGGCGTACGAGCGGTTCTTTTTCGAGAAGCTGTCGCTGGTACCGGGGATTCAGGAGGTGAATTCGATCGTGGCGTTATCGGAGATCAAGTCGACCACCAGTTTGCCGGTCTGAGATTCTGCGGCAATTGTGTGGGCCCCATCGCCAGCAGGCTGGCTCCCACATTGGTTTTGTGTACGCCACAAATCCCCTGTGGGAGCCAGCCTGCTGGCGATGGCGGTATTACAGGCGCAGCAGCATTTTCCAGGCGCGATTTTGATAAACAGCAATCGCCTGCTGCTTGCGTGCATCCAGCGATTCATCGGTGATCGGCTCGTTAGCCAGTTGCGCCAACTGTTTCAGCTCGCCAAACAAGCGGTCCATCTCCGGGATTTCCAGCACGGTGCGCGCATGGTGCAGCCAAACCTGAATGCGTTCGATGCGCGGCAGTTGCTCGGCGAGGTCTTCCGGTTGTTGCTGATAACGCTGCAATTGCAGCGAGTTGGCTTCTTCGCCCAGCAGGCGCGGCAGCCAGCTGCCTAGTTGCGCAGCGCCTTGGCGATTGCCACGGGTGTTGCGCTCGGCGGTCCAGGTGCGGGCCAGCAGCCAGCGCGAAGTGGTCAGGGAGAACAGGCCCCAGCGCGGGTCTTGCAGCTCTTCGAGGAACTGCTCCGGCGCGGCTTTGCGCACGTCTTCGTCGTCGACACCGGCTTGTACCAGCGGGCGCCAGTCTTCGAGCAGGGCATCGAGCGCGACACGCAGGTCGTGGGTCGACTGACGTGGAGCGGCTTGGCCGAGGCTGCTGATCAGGGCGCGCATTTCCGCGAGGCTTTCGACCCAATCCTGCAACAAACGCCAGTGACCGTTGAAACGATACTGTTCGGCCAGGCGCTGGCTGCTGCCCAGCAAGTGCCAGCTCAGCGCGGCGAAGGCGTCGTCCAGCGGAGTTTCGGCAGTGATCTGCGGCGCCGGGAGGCTCAGGGAATAGCTGTGGGCGTCGTACAAACGATAACCGCGCTCGGCCTTGCTGATGTCGCACGGCATCAAGGCCAGGGTCTCGGCCAGTTCGGCGGCCAGTTCCAGCAGGGCCGCCGGTTCGCCTTCGCGCAGTTCCAGCTCGAGCTCGCAGATTTCTTCCTTCTGCTTGCCGACGACTACATGCCCCAGGTCCAGCGCGGCTTCGATCACCACTTTGGCCTTGCCACGACCCCAGGCGATTTCGGCGCGCTCGCGGACGAAATCAGTGGTGAAGATCGGCTTGAGGGTTTTTTTGTCCAGGTCGGCCAACGCTTCGGGCCAGCATTCGCCGTCGAGTTTCTTAACGTCGAGCTTGGCTTTGGGCAGGTTCCAGTCGTACTCGTTACGCTCGGACAGACCGGCGATGCTCTGGCCACGGGTCTTGAGCGTCTGAATCACTTCTTCGCCATCGCGGCGCAGGCGCAGGGCAACCTTGGCGCGGGCCAGGTCGCGTTCAGGCGTGTCGAAGTATTGATTCATCAACTCACGGCGTTCCCAGCCACTTTTGTTGCGTTTTTTCAGGAGTGGGTGCTCGCGCAAGGCGGCGAGGGTTTCGCGGCTGACGCGGAGTTTGATTTCGGTTTCTTTCTGCATGGCCGGAAAATCCAGGATCGGGAGCGCAGCCGGGGGAATGTGTGGCTGCCAAGGTCGTGCAGTGTACAGCACTGGCAAAACCTGCGCGCCGCAACGGTTTATTCCTGCCATCGGATGGTTCTATGATGGACCTCAATTCGGGAGCCGGGAGTCAGCGATGCCATTGCCGTCCATGAAAGATCAGTTCGCTGCGCTGATCGCTGCACCGTCAGTCAGTTGTACCCAGCCCGGGCTCGATCAATCCAACCGCCCGGTTATCGATCTGTTGGCGACATGGTTGGGTGAGCTGGGTTTTACCTGCGACATCCAGCAGGTCAATCCCGGCAAATTCAACCTGCTCGCCACTTTCGGCAGCGGTCCTGGGGGCCTGGTGCTGGCCGGGCATAGCGACACCGTGCCGTTCGATGGCGCGCTATGGCAGACCGATCCGTTGAAACTGACCGAAGTCGACGGCCGTTGGGTGGGCTTGGGCAGTTGCGACATGAAGGGTTTTTTTGCCTTGGCTATCGAAGCGGTCATACCGTTGCTCGACCAACCGTTCAAGCAGCCGTTGCTGATTCTGGTCACCTGCGACGAGGAAAGCTCAATGTCTGGCGCCCGGGCGCTGGCAGTCGCGGGTCGTCCTCTGGGGCGCGCGGCGGTGATCGGCGAGCCGACCGGGCTCAAGCCGATTCGCATGCACAAAGGCATCATGATGGAGCGCATCGACATTCTCGGGCAGAGCGGTCACTCCTCCGATCCGCGCCTGGGCCACAGCGCTCTGGAAGCCATGCACGATGCCATCGGTGAACTGCGTGGTCTGCGCCTGTTGTGGCAGCGCGAATTCCGCAATCCGCAGTTCAGTGTGCCGACCCCGACAATGAACTTCGGTTGCATCCATGGCGGCGACAACCCCAACCGCATCTGCGGCCAATGTTCGCTGGAGTTCGATTTGCGGCCGTTGCCGGGCATGGACCCGCAAGCCCTGCGCGCCGAGATCTTGCACAAACTCAACCCGATTGCCGAGCGCCATCAGGTGAAGATCGATTACGCACCCTTATTCCCCGAAGTGCCGCCCTTCGAGCAGGCCGAGGATGCGGAACTGGTGCGAATTGCTGAAAAGCTCACTGGCCATGCTGCCGAAGCAGTAGCGTTCGGCACCGAAGCACCTTATCTTCAGCGCCTTGGCTGCGAAACGCTGGTGCTTGGTCCGGGTGATATCGCTTGCGCCCACCAGCCGGGGGAATACCTGGAAATGTCACGTTTGCAGCCTACGGTGCATCTATTACGTCAGTTGATTGAACATTACTGCCTGACAGCGGCCCCACATAAGCTGTAGGAGCCGGCAAGCCGGCTCCAGCAGGTATAAATTGCCAATGTTTCTACCCGTATTCATGAGGAGACCGCGCGTGTCGCCAAGCCTGTTCCGACGATAACCATCAGCCCGCTGTGCGTTTTCCGCTTCGCCCATTTTTTGGCTGCTATTTGTTACAGGCCCAGGTTCATGCCCGAATACGTTAATTGGCTTCGTCACGCTTCGCCTTACATCAATGCCCACCGCGATTGCACCTTTATCGTCATGCTGCCCGGCGACGGGGTCGAGCATCCGAATTTTGGCAATATCGTCCACGACCTGGTGCTGCTGCACAGCCTGGGCGTGCGGCTGGTACTGGTTCACGGCTCGCGTCCGCAAATTGAAGCGCGCCTGGCTGCTCGCGGCCTGACCCCGCACTACCACCACGGCATGCGCATCACCGACGCCGCGACCCTGGAATGCGTAATCGATGCCGTCGGCCAGTTGCGCATTGCCATCGAAGCGCGGCTGTCCATGGACATGGCTTCATCGCCGATGCAGGGCTCGCGCCTGCGGGTGACCAGCGGCAACCTGGTCACGGCCCGACCGATCGGCGTGCTTGAAGGCGTCGATTATCACCACACCGGCGAAGTGCGCCGGGTCGACCGCAAGGGTATCAATCGCCTGCTCGACGAACGCTCCATCGTGCTGCTGTCGCCCTTGGGTTATTCGCCGACCGGCGAGATCTTCAACCTCGCCTGTGAAGACGTCGCGACCCGCGCGGCTATCGAATTGGGCGCGGACAAGCTGCTGCTGTTCGGCTCCGAGCCGGGCCTGATCGATGAGAACGGTCGTCTGGTTCGCGAGTTGCGTCCGCAGCAAGTGCCGGCGCATCTGCAGCGTCTGGGCAGCAACTATCAGGCGGAACTGCTGGATGCGGCGGCCGAGGCTTGCCGCGGTGGTGTGGCTCGCAGCCATATTGTCAGCTACGCCGAAGACGGCGCGCTGCTGACCGAACTGTTCACCCGCGACGGTGGCGGTACGCTGGTGGCCCAGGAGCAATTCGAGGTGGTGCGCGAAGCGGCCATCGAGGACGTCGGCGGTTTGCTGGATCTGATCAGCCCGCTGGAAGAGCAGGGCATCCTGGTGCGTCGTTCCCGTGAAGTACTGGAGCGCGAAATCGAGCAGTTCAGCGTGGTTGAGCGAGAGGGCATGATCATCGCCTGTGCGGCGTTGTATCAGATTGCCGATTCGGATGCCGGGGAGCTGGCGTGCCTGGCGGTGAACCCGGAGTATCGCCATGGCGGTCGTGGTGATGAGTTGCTGGAGCGCATCGAGACCCGTGCCCGGGCTCAGGGTTTGAAAACCCTGTTCGTCCTCACCACCCGTACTGCGCACTGGTTCCGCGAACGTGGTTTCGTGCCGAGCAGCGTCGAGCGCCTGCCGTCGGCGAGGGCATCGCTGTACAACTACCAGCGTAATTCGAAGATCTTCGAAAAAGCCCTGTAACCGAGTTGGCCCACCTGATCGTTCCCGCGCGTGGGAACGATCACTACTCAGCCACAAACTTCGCACTGACATAGGGCGAATAGTCCGCCAGCACCGTTTCAACCTTCCCTTGTTCCTTCAGGAACTTCGCCGTCTACCAATCGCCTTGGCCATGCCGCCGTCCAGCAGCGCAGTGCTTTGCTGTGCCTTGGCATCCGGAAACGCTAGGGTCGATGCCGGTTTGATAACCAACCGTGAGACTCCCCGTTTGGGCGCCGAAGAAACCGCCGTCGATACACAAGCTGTAACAATTGATCCGGATAGTGCGCGTCTGATTGGCATGGGCCGCCTTTCGGTAAAAGCATTGTTTCCGAATTGCGTGAGCGCTAAACGAACTAAAAAACCACCAATAAATACCATTTAGTAATTAGCTTGCGAGCGGTTCTAGCTCTAGGCCGCAGCGGTTGCGGCGCAGAGCTGAATGCCTAAATGGTCTTAGAAAAGAGCCAGCTAAATCTTTTCAGGTTTATGACACACGCAAGACCTTGCAGTGACCCAAAAGCCGGGCATTAGACGATGGTCGTAGACACACATGGTTACGATTGACTTGTGAGTCACGGTCTGGCGCTAATCGCTCATCTTAGGATTTTCGGGCGTCGACTCGAAACCAGGAACACAACAATTAGAATCCAGAGGAGCTTCACAATGAACAAGTCCACCTTGGCTCTTGCCGTAGCCGTAGGGGTTTTGGCGCAGCAGGCAGGCGCCGCAGGTTTCATCGAAGACAGCAAGGCTTCCGTCAGTTCCCGCACGATGTATTTCAACAACGATAACCGCGAAGGCGGCGCGGATCAGAAAGAGTCTGCCGAAGGCCTGAAGTTTGATTATCTGTCGGGCTTCACTCAGGGTTCTGTTGGTTTCGGTATCGACGCCCAGGCGCTGGTGGGGATCCATCTGGACGGTGGCAAGGGCCATCATCCGGACGCCAACACGTTTTTCCCAAGCGATACCGATGGTTCGGCCGTAGACGAGTGGAGCCGTGCGGCCGCTAACGTCAAGGCTCGCTTCTCGAAAACCGAAGCTCACCTGGGTGGCGCTCTGCAGCCAAGCCTGCCGATTCTGGTAGCGAACGACAGTCGCCTGCTGCCACAGACCTTTGACGGTGGCACCATCACGTCGAAGGAAATCGACAACGTAACCTTCAACGCAGGTCAGCTGGAACATGCAGCCGGTCGTGCCTCGTCCAACTCCACCGGCCTGGCCGTCAATGGTGGTACCCAGGACAGCAACCAGTTCCGCTACGCCGGTGCCGACTGGAAGGTCACCAAAGACCTGACCCTGCAGTACTACCATTCGAATCTGAAGGACTACTACAAGCAGGACTTCCTTGGTCTGGTCCATGTGTTCACGATCGATGCCAAACAATCCTTCAAGACGGATATCCGCTATTTCGACAGCGGCTCTGACGGCAAGAACGGCGATCCAGGCTACCGCTTCAACAACAACGGCGGTTACGCCAAGAACCTGGGTGAGGTCGACAACAAGACCTGGAGCGCCATGTTCACCTACACCCTGGGTGGCAACGCGTTCCTGTTGGGCCACCAGCGTGTAAGCGATGACGGTGGTTTCGTCTTCCTGAACCAGGGCAGCGTAGTCGATGGTAGAGGTCGCCCGGAAGGCAACGGTGGCGCCAGCTTCTACTCGTTCACCGACGCCATGGTTAACAGCTTTATCCGTGCCGGTGAAAACACCACGTTCGGTCAGTACTCCTACGACTTTGCGGCACTGGGTGTACCGGGCCTTAAAACCGCGATTGCTTATCTGCACGGTGACAACATCAAGGCAACGAACGGCCGTGGCCCTGATTCATCCGAGTGGGAACGCGATATGCGCATCGACTACACCATTCAGCAGGGTGCCCTCAAAGGTTTGGGCGTAACGCTGCGTAATGCTGTTTACCGTGGCAGTGAAGTCACCAACAGCCCCGATATAGATCAGACTCGTTTGATCTTCAACTACACCTACAGCTTCCTGTAATCACTGCGTAAAAGAGCCTCGCCTGCTGGCGGGGCTTTTTTACGCGGTTTTTCTTATATTTCCAAAAAGAATATCATTGTTATTTTTTATTCTTTTTAGCTTTTTTATCTTTCGGCCTAAAGTAACGCCGTCCCGGAGTCACGGATGAGTCCTGGATTGTGTCTACTTTACATCTCCCAACACATTGATCGGTTCAGGCATTGGCCAGACGGCCGATACTCGAACTTGCCCTGAATGGGCATATTCCTAACTGGTATGAAGGATTGTTCAATCAATTCTTTTTGGAATTATGAAGCTGTATCCTGCCGCGGCCAAAAGACCGGTTTAGACGGTTGCCGCGAAATATGCGTTTGAGGATCCCGGGCGACAGATCCAGGACCAGAAACACAGAATTAGAAATCAGAGGAGCGAAACATGAACAAATCCACCTTGGCCATGGCTGTGGCCGTTGGGGTTGTGGCCCAACAGGCAGGCGCCGCGGGTTTTATCGAAGACAGCAAGGCAACATTGGGGTTGCGCAACTTCTACATCAACACCGATTACCGTGACGGTACCGGTCCGAACAAAAACGAAGAGTGGGGCCAGGGCTTCGACCTGCGTTTCATCTCCGGCTACACCCAAGGTACCGTCGGCTTCGGTGTCGATGCGATCGGCCTGTTGGGCGTCAAGCTGGATTCGGGTGGCGGCACCAACGGCGCCAGCGGTAACTCGTACGGCGGCACCGTGTTCCCGAGCAAGTCCAACGGCGAAGCGGTTGATGACTTCTCCAGCCTGGGCCTGACTGCCAAAGCCAAGATTTCCCAGACTGAGCTGAAACTGGGCACCCTGCAGCCAAAACTGCCGGTTATCGTGACCAACGACGGTCGACTGCTGCCGCAAACCTGGCAGGGTGGTCAGCTCACCTCCAACGACGTGTTCAAGGATCTGACGCTGATCGGTGGCCAGATCGAGCAGGTCAAAGGGCGTAACTCGAGCAACAACCAACAGTTATCCATTTCCGGCGCCAACGGCCGTAGCGCAGCGGCTCGCGACAGCAACAAATTCATCTATGGCGGCGGTGACTACAAAATCACCAAAGACCTGACCGCCCAGTACTACTATGGCAATCTGGAAGACTTCTACAAGCAGCACTTCCTCGGTCTGGTGCACAACTGGGCTATCGGACCGGGCATCCTGAAGTCTGACTTGCGCTACTTCAACAGCTCCGACGACGGTGCCAACGGCAGCAACCCGTTGTACTACACCACGGGTAACTACAAAGGCGCAGCCAACGGCAAAGGCAAGGTCGACAACAACCTGTACAGCGGCCTGTTCCTGTACACGGTTGCCGGTCACACCTTCGGTGGTGGTTACCAGGTCAGCAACGGTAGCAGCGACTTCCCGTGGTTGAACCAGGGTGACGGTTCGTCGAACTACACCATCACCGACATGCAAATCCAGAAGTTCGGCCGTGCCGGCGAACGTACCTGGCAAGCACGCTACTCCTACGACTTTGCCAAAGTCGGGGTGCCAGGCCTGACGGCGGGTCTGATTTACCTGCACGGTGACGACATCGATACGGTCAACGCTCGCGGTGGTGAGGCGGCCAGCGGAGCTTCCGAGTGGGAACGCGACCTGAGCGTTGCTTACGTCGTACAGGAAGGCCCGTTGAAGAACCTTGGCGTGGCCTGGAAAAATGCCACCTGGCGCACCGACCTGCCGAACACACGCTCCCAGGACGAAAACCGCGTGATCCTCAGTTACTCGCTCCCGCTGCTGTAATAGCGTTCGGTAACAGCGATAAAAAAGCCCCGCCCGGCATCACGCCGGGCGGGGCTTTTGCGTCTCCAAAGCGGGTTCACCCCCGTAAATCCGCCTTGAAATTCCCTTCTTTACAGCAACTCAAGGCCTTCTCGAACCTTGGGGGCGATGTTCGTCGTGATGCGTGTGTGCGTCCAGTGAACAGATTTTTAATATTCAAATATGATCTAAGTAAATCGATATCTATTCTTTTTAATAGATAACAAACACAGGCACAGTTGAGTTCATCAAGCACTCACAAGGAGCCGCACCATGAGCCTCAGACTTGGCGATATCGCCCCCGACTTCGAACAGAATTCCAGCGCCGGTATCATCCGCTTCCATCAATGGCTGGGCGATAGCTGGGGCGTGCTGTTTTCCCATCCGGCGGACTTCACGCCAGTGTGCACCACCGAACTCGGCTTCACGGCCAGGCTCAAGGATGAATTTGCCCAGCGTGGAGTCAAGGCCATCGCCTTGTCCGTGGACCCGGTGGAATCCCATCACAGATGGATCGAGGACATTAACGAGACCCAGAACACCCAGGTCAACTTCCCGATCCTCGATGACGCGGACCGCAAGGTCTCGGATCTCTACGATCTGATCCATCCCAACGCCAATGACACCCTGACCGTGCGCTCGCTGTTTGTGATCGATCCGAACAAGAAGGTTCGGCTGACCATCACCTACCCGGCGAGCACTGGTCGTAATTTCAACGAAATCCTGCGGGTGCTCGACTCGCTGCAACTCACCGACAACTACAAGGTGGCCACCCCGGCCAACTGGCAAGACGGTGACGAAGTGGTGATCGTGCCATCGCTCAAGGATGAGGATGAAATCAAACAGCGGTTTCCCAAGGGCTATCGGGCGGTGAAGCCATACTTGCGTCTGACGCCGCAGCCGAATCGCTAACGGCTGCTGTAGGAGCCGGCTTGCTGGCGATCTTTACAGAGGCGCATCGTCCTGCAGGAGCTGGCGCAGGCTGCGATTTATTCAAGAAGGTAGGCGACTTTCAGGCCGTTTCGACGGCCTTTTTTTTTGCCTGGAGAAAATCGGCCCTTATATCTCTTAAAGGAATAACCAAATGAATAAATATGATTTATGGATATATAAATCAACTGTTAATGTCACTCCATCGAAGCGAGATCGCAAACCGCGAATCGCCAGCACCATTCAAGGAATCGTCTGAATGTTGGTCGTCTCACTTGGTGGCAGTCCCAGTCAACGCTCCCGGTCAGGGGTGCTGCTGGATCGCTCCCGGCGTTGGTTACAAGAGCAGGGCGTGGAAGTGGTGAGTTATCAGGTACGGGACTTCCCCGCTGAAGATTTACTGCACGCACGCTTCGACAGCCCCAAGGTGATCGACCTGCTGCAACAGATTGAAAATGCCGATGGCCTGCTGATCGCCACGCCTGTGTACAAGGCTTCGTTTTCCGGTGCATTGAAGACCGTGCTGGATTTACTGCCTGAACGGGCCTTAAGCCACAAGGTGGTGTTGCCGATGGCGACCGGGGGCAGCATCGCTCACATGCTCGCGGTGGATTACGCGCTCAAACCGGTGCTCTCGGCGCTGAAAGCGCAGGAAATGCTCCACGGTATTTTCGCGGTGGACAGTCAGATCGCTTACGGCGAAGGCAGTGCCCTGGCGCAGTTGGCCCCGGAGCTTGAGCAACGCCTGGAAGAGTCGCTGGAACTGTTTTTAGGCGCCATGGCACGACGGCCCAAGCCGCTCGATCCGAACCTGTTGAATGAACGTTTATTGAGTGCTCGCTGGAGCATTTAAGCCTTACCAAAACTATTGATGTACTGGCCTTACTCGCCCGCTAACGGGCAAGCAGGTGCAGCCAAAACCCAACTGCAAAAAGGAGAGCGCTATGCGCACTGTCATTTTGCGTCGTGGTCTGGTCGCTCTGTTTGCTGCGGCTGTAACCTTCGGCGCCATTACACAAGCTCAGGCCGAGACTCTGCGAATCGGCTATCAAAAGTACGGCACCCTGGTGCTGCTCAAAGCCAAGGGCACTCTGGAAAAACGCCTCGCCGCCCAAGGCGTGGACGTGCAATGGACTGAATTCCCCGGCGGCCCTCAACTGCTCGAAGGCCTGAACGTCGGCTCCATCGACTTCGGCGTCACTGGCGAGACCCCTCCGGTATTCGCTCAAGCCGCCGGTGCCGATCTGCTCTATGTTGCCTATGAACCACCTGCGCCGAACAGCGAAGCGATCCTCGTACCGAAAGACTCACCGATCAAATCGGTCGCGGACCTCAAGGGCAAGAAAGTTGCCTTGAACAAAGGCTCCAACGTTCACTACCTGCTGGTGCGCGCACTGGAAGACGCCGGCCTCAAATACACCGACATTCAAACCGTATTCCTGCCGCCAGCCGATGCCCGCGCTGCCTTCGAACGAGGCAGTGTCGATGCGTGGGTGATCTGGGATCCGTATCAGGCGGCCGCCGAGAAACAGCTGCAAGCGCACACCCTGCGCGACGGCAAAGGCATCGTCGACAACCACCAGTTCTATCTGGCGACCAAACCCTACGCGCAGAAAAATCCCGAGGTGATCAAGACCCTCGTCGAAGAAGTGCGCGCCGTCGGCGAATGGTCCAAAGCCAATCCTGAAGACGTGACCCAACAGGTTTCGCCGCTGCTCGGCCTGCCGGCCGACATCACCCTGACCTCGGTAAAACGCCAGGGCTACGGTGCGCTGTTCCTGACTCCGGAAGTGGTCGCTGCCCAGCAGAAAATCGCCGACACCTTCTTCCAGCTCAAGCTGATTCCCAAGCCTTTGAGCATCAAGGATGTGATCTGGACGCCACCTGCAGCCGTTGCCCAAAACTCTGCAACCAAAGCCCAGTAAACCGATTTCCGAAGGAGACCACTCCAATGAGCCTCAATATCTTCTGGTTCCTGCCTACCCACGGCGACGGCCATTACCTTGGCACCGCTGAAGGCGCACGCGCCGTCGACCACGGCTACCTGCAACAAGTCGCGCAAGCGGCGGATCGTCTGGGTTTTGGCGGCGTGCTGATTCCCACCGGACGTTCTTGCGAAGACTCGTGGCTGGTGGCGGCGTCGCTGATTCCGGTAACCCAGCGTTTGAAATTTCTTGTCGCCCTGCGCCCCGGGATCATTTCCCCGACGGTGGCCGCGCGTCAGGCGGCGACCCTGGATCGTCTGTCCGGTGGCCGTGCGCTGTTCAACCTGGTCACGGGCGGTGATCCGGAAGAGCTGGCGGGTGATGGACTGTTTCTCAGCCATGAAGAGCGTTATCAGGCTTCGGTAGAATTCACCCGCATCTGGCGCCGTGTGCTCGAAGGCGAAACCGTCGACTACGATGGCCAGCACATCAGCGTCAAAGGTGCGAAATTGCTTTACCCGCCGATCCAGCAGCCGCGTCCGCCGTTGTACTTTGGCGGGTCGTCGGAAGCCGCGCAGGACCTGGCCGCCGAGCAGGTGGAAATGGTCCTGACCTGGGGCGAGCCGCCGGCCGCCGTGGCGGAAAAAATCGAACAGGTCCGCGCCAAGGCCGCCAAGCTTGGCCGTACCGTGCGCTTCGGCATTCGCCTGCATGTCATTGTGCGTGAAACCAACGATGAAGCCTGGAAAGCGGCGGATCGCCTGATCTCCCACCTGGACGACGAAACCATCTCGCGTGCCCAGGCTTCGCTGGCGCGGTTCGACTCGGTCGGCCAACAACGCATGGCTGCGCTGCACGGTGGCAACCGCGACAATCTGGAAGTCAGCCCCAATTTGTGGGCCGGTGTCGGCCTGGTGCGTGGTGGTGCTGGCACGGCACTGGTGGGCGATGGACCGACCGTGGCCGCACGGGTGAAGGAATACGCGGACCTGGGCATCGACACCTTTATCTTCTCCGGTTATCCACACCTGGAAGAGTCGTTCCGAGTGGCTGAACTGCTGTTCCCGCACCTCGATATCGAACGCCCTGAATTGCCGAAAAGTGCTGGCTACGTCAGCCCGTTTGGCGAGATGGTCGCCAACGATATTCTTCCTAAAGCTGCGTCCCAGAGCTGAGGCGCGCCATGAAGAAAATCATCCACAGCCTTGCGCCCTGGGCGTTGCCGGTGTTGTTGCTGGCGGTGTGGCAGTTGTCGGTGTCGGCTGGCTGGTTGTCGACACGGATTCTGCCGGCGCCAATCGCGGTGATTGAGGCCGGGGTCAGTCTGGTGCGCAGCGGCGAGATCTGGACGCACCTGGCGATCAGTGGCTGGCGCGCGGCGCTGGGTTTCACCATCGGTGGCAGCATCGGTCTGGTATTGGGCTTCATCACCGGTCTGTCGAAGTGGGGCGAAAGCCTGCTCGACAGCTCGGTGCAGATGATCCGCAACGTACCGCACCTGGCGCTGATTCCGCTGGTGATCCTGTGGTTCGGCATCGACGAGTCGGCGAAGATTTTCCTGGTGGCATTGGGCACGTTGTTCCCGATCTATCTCAACACTTACCACGGCATCCGCAACGTCGATCCGGCGCTGGTAGAGATGGCGCGCAGTTATGGCTTGTCCGGTTTCAGCCTGTTCTGGCAGGTGATTCTACCGGGCGCGTTGCCTTCGATTCTGGTCGGCGTGCGCTTTGCCCTGGGCTTTATGTGGCTGACGCTGATCGTTGCGGAAACCATTTCGGCCAGTTCCGGCATCGGCTATCTGGCGATGAACGCCCGGGAGTTTTTGCAGACCGACGTGGTGGTGCTGGCGATTCTGCTCTACGCGGTGCTCGGCAAACTCGCCGACCTCGCGGCCCGAGGGCTTGAGCGCGTATGGCTGCGCTGGCATCCGGCGTATCAAGTAGCCAAAGGAGGTGCGGCATGACGGCTCAACAACCTCCACGCTTGCTGCGCGGGATTCCGCTGGCAGTGCGCAACCTGCAAAAGACTTTCGGCGCGCGGCAGGTGCTGCGCGATATTGACCTGCATATTCCGGCGGGGCAATTCGTCGCCGTGGTCGGTCGCAGCGGCTGCGGCAAAAGTACCTTGCTGCGCTTGCTTGCCGGTCTCGACCAGCCCACGGGCGGTGATTTGCTCGCCGGTGCCGCGCCACTGAGCGATGCACGGGAAGACACTCGACTGATGTTCCAGGAGGCCCGTCTGCTGCCGTGGAAAAAAATCATCGACAACGTCGGGCTGGGCCTCAAGGGCAACTGGCGGCCACAAGCGCTGGCGGCACTGGACGCGGTAGGCCTGGCCGATCGTGCCAACGAGTGGCCGGCAGCGTTGTCCGGCGGGCAGAAGCAACGCGTGGCCCTGGCCCGTGCGCTGATCCATCAGCCGCGCCTGTTGTTGCTCGACGAGCCTTTGGGTGCCCTGGATGCATTGACCCGAATCGAAATGCAGCAACTGATCGAACGGCTGTGGCAGCAACACGGCTTCACCGTATTGCTGGTGACCCATGACGTCAGCGAAGCGGTGGCGATTGCCGATCGGGTGATCCTGATCGAAGACGGCGAAGTCGGCCTGGACCTGCACGTGGAACTGCCGCGCCCTCGGGTTCGAGGCTCTCATCGGCTGGCGGCGCTGGAAACCGAAGTGCTCAATCGCGTGCTGGCGCTCCCGGGCCAGCCGCCGGAACCGGAACCTGTTTCACCCTTGCCCACGCAGTTGCGCTGGGCTCAATAACTCAAGTTTTCCCCAACGACAGGAATCAACACCATGACTATCAAAGCCATCAACGTTCGCAACCAGTTCAAAGGCTCCATCAAGGAAATCGTCCTCGGTGATGTGCTGTCGGAAATCGACGTGCAGACCGCGTCCGGCATCGTCACTTCGGTGATCACTACACGTTCGGTGAAAGAGCTGGAACTGGCGGTCGGCAGCGAAGTGATCGCGTTTGTTAAATCCACCGAGGTATCGATCGCCAAGTTGTGAGCCACATGCGTAAACAACAACCCCGAAGGGTTTGAGCCCTTCGGGGTTTTTCCATGTGTGCTTGTCTTGGGATAAGTGGTGCGGCCATCGCGGGCAAGCCCGCTCCCACAAGGATCTCCAGCGGACACAGATTTTGTTTTCGACCAATAAACCTGTGGGGGCGGGCTTGCCCGCGATGAGGCCGGTCAGGCTACTGGAAATCTCGCTTGGGAAGATAGAGCGGCAAATACAACCCCAGGTACGCATCAAACACCCGCATCCCTTCCTCGGCCATGCGCGGCGTAATCTGCCCGTGCTGCTGCACCGAGCGCGCGTAAACCCGATCACCCAGCTCCATGGCCAGGGCAAACACGTCGACATCACCCGGCAGCTTCGGCAACTCGAAGTGCTGGTCGAAGAGCTTGTGCATCAGGTCGCCCAGTTCGATGTCGTGCTGGCGGTCGGCCTGGGTGACTTCGGTCAGGCCGTGCTGGGCAAGGATGAGCTGGCGGGCGGCGGCGTCCTCTTCGTAGATGTCCAGCATGCGTTGCTCGACCAGTCGCGACAGGTCACGCCAACCACTCAATGAATCATGGTCGATAGGTGCTTGCAGGCAGGCGCGGAAGGCGGCGTGGACGTCGGCCGTCAGGGCTTCGAGCAGGGCGGGGACGCTGGCGAAGAAATGGTAGACGGAGGAGGGCGGGATCTGCGCGCGCTCGGCAACACTATAGATCGACAAACTGGCCACGCCCTCGGCGGCCAGCAGCGTGCGGGCGGCATCGAGGATCGAGTCGATCCGCGCCTGGCTGCGTGCGCGGGGTTTGCGGGCGGTGGCTACGCGTGTCATTGGAGTCTCCTGCGGGGCAGCGGGCATTGTACGCAGAGCGCAGGATTGATCCATACCTGTGGCGAGGGGGCTTGCCCCCGTTGGAGGGCGAAGCACTCCCGAGTCCGACACTTGCCGCGTTTCTGATGCAACGAAATCGCATGTTTCAGGTCTGCTTCGCGGCCCAACGGGGGCAAGCCCCCTCGCCACAAAGTTTGATGTCAGCCGATCCCTGTGGAGCCAGCCTGCTGGCGATCCGCCGAAGGCGGCCATAAAAAAACGCCGCGGGCTGTGAGGCTCGCGGCGTTGTTTTTTACTGCAACCGCTTACACGGTATGCAGGTACCAGTTGTACTCGAGGTCGGAGATGGAGTGTTCGAACTCCTCCAGCTCACTCTCTTTACAGGCGACAAAGATATCGATGTATTTCGGATCGATGTACTTGGCCATGACTTCGCTGTCGTCCAGCTCACGCAGGGCATCGCGCAAGTTGTTCGGCAGGCTCTGCTCGTTCTGCTCGTAGCTGTTGCCTTCCACCGGTGCCCCCGGCTCGATCTTGTTGACCAGACCGTGGTGAACGCCAGCCAGGACCGAAGCCATCAGCAGGTACGGGTTGGCATCGGCACCAGCCACCCGGTGTTCAATGCGCACGGCATCCGAGGAGCCGGTTGGTACGCGGATCGCCACAGTGCGGTTATCCAGGCCCCAGCACGGGGAGTTCGGCACGTAGAACTGGGCGCCGAAACGACGGTACGAGTTGACGTTCGGGCAGAGGAAAGCCATCTGCGCTGGTAGGGTCTCGAGCACACCGCCGATCGCGTGACGCAGTGCGGCGTTCTGCTCGGGATCCTCACTGGCAAAAATATTCTTGCCGTCTTTGTCGAGAATCGAAATGTGTACGTGCAGACCATTACCTGCCTGGCCCGGGTACGGCTTGGCCATGAAGGTGGTGTCCATTTCATGGTCGTATGCGATGTTCTTGATCAGGCGCTTGAGCAGGACCGCGTAGTCGCAGGCCTTTATAGGGTCGGCCACGTGGTGCAGGTTCACTTCGAACTGCGCCGGGGCACTTTCCTTGACGATGGCGTCGGCCGGGATGCCTTGCTCTTTGGCACCTTCCAGAATGTCCTGGAGGCAATCGACGTATTCATCGAGGTCGTCGATCAGGTAGACCTGAGTCGAATGCGGGCGTTTGCCGGAGATCGGCGAGCGCGGTGGTTGTGGCCGGCCGTTCACGTTCTCCTGGTCGATCAGGTAGAACTCCAGTTCGAACGCGGCGCAGATAGTCAGGCCCAGCTCATCGAACTTGGTCACGACTTGTCGCAAAACTTCCCGCGGGTCGGCGAAGAAAGGATCGCCTTCGAGTTCGTGCATGGTCATCAACAGTTGCGCGGTCGGGCGCTTCTGCCATGGCTCGTTGCACAGGGTGTCGGGGATTGGATAGCAGATTCGATCGGCGTCGCCGATGTCCAGGCCCAGGCCGGTGCTTTCCACCGTAGAGCCGTTGATATCCAGGGCAAATAAAGAGGCCGGCAGGTTGATGCCTTTCTCGTAAACCTTGTGGAGGCTGGTGCGTTCGATGCGCTTGCCGCGCACCACACCATTCATATCCGCAATCAGAAGGTCAACGTACAGAACCTCAGGATGTTCCTTAAGGAACGCGTTCGCTTCGTTAAGCTGAACGGCACGCGGGGGTACCGACATGATGCAACACCTTTGTTGTTAAAAATATCAATCATTGATCTTTTCTGGTTTCAGTCAACCCGAACGGCCTGCCGAAGTCAAGCAAGGCCTCTTTTGCCCTAAAAAAGCGCTCGTATGGCTTTATTGGGGCACTTTGGGGCGTTTTTATAACCTTGGACGCGATGGCGGCCGCAGACTTGAGCGGGCCGTGTTGTATTTTTTACGGGGGTGTTGTGTAAAAAAATGAACAAGGCTAAGCTCGAATCAAACCCATAACAGCAATAATACCGGGGTGCTTCATGTCTCGCCTGCCGTTAATCGGCGTCACCGACTGCTCAAGCCAGCTCGGTCAGCATGCTTGTCACATCAGCGGCGACAACGATACCAACGCTGTGGCTGAAGCGGCGGTGTTGATTATCCCGTCGCTGGCGTTTCGACAATTCCCGTCCGATATTCTGGACGGCCGAAATGGCACCCCCATTACCGTTACTCCATTCAATATAGAACCGATTCACCATAGCGGCCTGGCCATCGTGCAAAGGCGCCGCTTGCGATTGTGCACGCCTGATTTCTGTAGCCCCGCCGGGCAACACGATAGCCTGCTGCAGACACGCCTTTCAACGCGACGCCGATGCGTCAAACAACGCCTGACTTTCAAGGGTCAGACAACTCAAGCCTAGAGGCATTTATGAGTAACAACCTCGACCAGCTCACCGATTGGTTGAAAGACCACAAGATCACAGAAGTCGAATGCATGATTGGCGACCTGACCGGAATCACCCGGGGCAAGATCTCGCCGACCAACAAGTTCATCGCCGAAAAAGGCATGCGCCTGCCGGAAAGCGTTCTGTTGCAAACCGTAACCGGCGACTATGTCGAAGACGACATCTATTACGAGCTGCTTGACCCGGCCGACATCGACATGATCTGCCGGCCCGACCAGAACGCGGTATTTCTCGTGCCGTGGGCCATCGAACCCACCGCGCAGGTGATCCACGACACCTACGACAAGCAAGGCAACCCGATCGAGTTGTCGCCGCGCAACGTGCTCAAAAAGGTACTGAAACTCTATACCGACAAAGGCTGGCAGCCCATCGTGGCGCCGGAAATGGAGTTCTACCTGACCAAACGCAGTGATGACCCGGATTACCCGCTGCAGCCACCCATCGGCCGCTCCGGTCGCCCGGAAACCGGTCGTCAGTCGTTCTCCATCGAAGCGGCGAACGAATTCGATCCACTGTTCGAAGACGTTTACGACTGGTGCGAGCTGCAGGAACTGGATCTGGACACGCTGATTCACGAAGACGGCACGGCGCAGATGGAAATCAACTTCCGTCACGGTAATGCCTTGTCCCTGGCTGACCAGATTCTGGTGTTCAAGCGCACCATGCGCGAGGCCGCACTCAAGCACGACGTGGCCGCGACGTTCATGGCCAAGCCGATGACCGGTGAGCCTGGCAGTGCCATGCACTTGCACCAGAGCATCATCGACATCGAGACCGGCAAGAACATCTTCTCCAATGAAGACGGGACCATGAGCCAGTTGTTCCTGCACCACATCGGTGGCCTGCAGAAACTGATTCCCGAGCTGTTGCCGTTGTTTGCACCCAACGTCAACTCGTTCCGCCGCTTCCTGCCGGACACCTCGGCACCGGTGAACGTGGAATGGGGCGAAGAAAACCGCACCGTGGGCCTGCGGGTTCCGGATGCCGGGCCGCAGAACCGTCGGGTGGA
The DNA here is from genome assembly GCF_019218965.1 of Pseudomonas sp. PDM31. Lineage (NCBI taxonomy): Bacteria > Pseudomonadati > Pseudomonadota > Gammaproteobacteria > Pseudomonadales > Pseudomonadaceae > Pseudomonas > Pseudomonas sp. PDM31. The sequence goes on from NZ_JAHUWS010000002.1 coordinate 406,723, forward strand.
AAACCGCCTGCCGGGTGCCGATGCCAACCCGTACCTGGCGATTGCCGCGAGCCTGTTGTGCGGTTACATCGGCATGGTCGAGGGCTTGAACCCGAGCGCGCCGGTGGTGGGTCGTGGCTATGAGCGCCGCAATCTGCGCCTGCCGCTGACGATTGAAGATGCGCTGGAGCGCATGGAAAACAGCGCGACGATCGAGAAATACCTGGGTAAAAATTTCATCACTGGCTACGTCGCGGTCAAGCGGGCCGAGCATGAAAACTTCAAGCGCGTGATCAGCTCGTGGGAACGGGAATTCCTGCTGTTTGCCGTCTGACACGCCGGGCGCCGCCGTTGTCGGGTGGCGCTTTCACTGATTTTTTTTAGGAGATTCACATGACCAGCAACAACCCGCAAACCCGTGAATGGCAAACCCTGAGCAACGATCACCACCTGGCCCCGTTCAGTGACTTCAAGCAGCTGAAAGAGAAAGGCCCGCGGATCATCACCAACGCCAAGGGTGTTTACCTCTGGGACAGCGAGGGTAATCAGATCCTCGACGGCATGGCCGGCCTGTGGTGCGTTGCGATCGGTTACGGTCGCGATGAACTGGCCGATGCCGCCAGCAAGCAGATGCGCGAACTGCCTTACTACAACCTGTTCTTCCAGACCGCTCACCCACCGGTGCTGGAGCTGGCCAAGGCCATCGCCGACATCGCACCTGAAGGCATGAACCATGTGTTCTTCACCGGTTCCGGCTCCGAAGGCAACGACACCATGCTGCGCATGGTTCGCCACTACTGGGCGATCAAGGGCCAACCGAACAAGAAAGTCATCATCAGCCGCAAGAACGGTTATCACGGTTCCACCGTGGCCGGCGCGAGCCTGGGTGGCATGACCTACATGCACGAACAGGGCGACTTGCCGATTCCGGGCATCGTCCACATTGCCCAGCCGTACTGGTTCGCCGAAGGCGGCGACATGACCCCTGAAGAGTTCGGCATCTGGGCAGCCAACCAGCTGGAAGAGAAGATTCTGGAAGTCGGCGTCGACAACGTCGGTGCCTTTATTGCCGAGCCGATCCAGGGCGCCGGTGGCGTGATCATTCCGCCAGACACCTACTGGCCGCGGGTCAAGGAAATCCTCGCCAAGTACGACATCCTGTTCGTGGCGGACGAAGTAATCTGTGGTTTCGGGCGCACCGGTGAGTGGTTCGGTACCGATTTCTACGGCCTCAAGCCCGACATGATGACCATTGCCAAAGGCCTGACGTCCGGCTACATCCCAATGGGTGGCCTGATCGTGCGTGATGAAGTCGTGGAAGTGCTCAATGAGGGCGGCGACTTCAACCACGGTTTCACCTACTCCGGGCACCCGGTGGCCGCTGCGGTGGCCCTGGAAAACATTCGTATCCTGCGCGAAGAGAAAATCATCGAGCGTGTCCATGCAGAAACGGCACCGTATTTGCAGAAACGCCTGCGGGAACTGAACGATCATCCTCTGGTGGGTGAAGTTCGTGGGGTTGGCCTGTTGGGCGCCATCGAACTGGTGCAGGACAAAGCCACGCGCAAGCGCTACGAAGGCAAAGGCGTCGGCATGATCTGCCGGCAGTTCTGCTTCGACAACGGCCTGATCATGCGCGCGGTCGGCGACACCATGATCATCGCTCCGCCGCTGGTGATTACACCGGCGGAGATCGATGAGCTGGTGGCCAAGGCCCGCAAGTGCCTTGACCTGACCCTGAGTGCATTGCAGGCCTAAGTGCTAGGCTTTGAGCGGGAATTCCGGGTGCTTCTACGGAAACAGGAATTTTCGCTCAGAGCTGTCATAAAACATTGCAGTTCCTTGAAAGACCGATGTGGATCTTGCCAGACTAGCCGCAGTTCCAGTTGCCCTGGTTCGGCTGCTGAACAAGTGGTTCAAAAAAAGAAAAATTTGGAGCATCACGCATGAAGGCACTAGGTAAAAAGCTCGCAGGCAAGACACTCCTCGCCATGTCCCTGATGGGCGTGATGGCAGGTGCGGCTCAGGCCGACGACAAGGTTCTGCACGTGTACAACTGGTCCGATTACATTGCCCCGGACACCGTCAAGAAGTTTGAAGACGAGTCGGGCATCAAGGTCGTCTACGACGTTTTCGACAGTAACGAAACCCTGGAAGCCAAGTTGCTGGCAGGCAAGTCCGGTTACGACATCGTTGTACCGTCGAACAACTTCCTGGCCAAGCAGATCAAGGCCGGTGTCTACCAGAAGCTGGACAAGTCCAAGCTGCCCAACTGGAAAAACCTGAACACCGACCTGCTCAAGGCGGTATCGGTCAGTGACCCGGGCAACGAACATGCCTTCCCGTACATGTGGGGCTCGATCGGTATCGGTTTCAACGCCGAGAAGGTCAAGGCTGCACTGGGTGCCGATGCGCCAACCAATTCCTGGGACCTGCTCTTCAAACCTGAGAACGCAGCGAAGTTGAAATCGTGCGGTATCAGTTTCCTGGATTCGCCAACCGAGATGATTCCGGTGGCATTGCATTACCTGGGCTATCCAACCGACAGCCAGGACAAAAAACAACTGGCCGAAGCCGAAGCACTGTTCCTGAAGATTCGTCCTTCGGTGGGCTACTTCCACTCGTCCAAGTACATCTCCGACCTGGCGAACGGCAACATCTGCGTAGCCGTTGGTTATTCGGGTGACATCTACCAGGCCAAGTCCCGTGCGGCTGAAGCTGGTGACAAGGTAAAAGTCAGCTACAACATTCCGAAAGAAGGTGCAGGCAGCTTCTACGACATGGTCGCCATCCCTAAAGATGCCGAAAACGTGGAAGGCGCCTACAAGTTCATGACCTTCTTGCAGAAGCCGGAAATCATGGCTGAAATCACCAACGCCGTGCGTTTCCCGAACGGTAACGCGGCCGCCACCCCATTGGTCGAAAAAGAAATCACCGAAGATCCAGGCATCTACCCGCCGGCGGACGTGCTGGCCAAGCTGTACGCGATTGCCGATTTGCCGGCCGCGACCCAGCGGATCCTGACCCGCAGCTGGACCAAGATCAAATCCGGTAAATAAAAAAACACCTGTAGGAGCGAGCCCGCTCGCGATGAACCAGAGAGCACTGCGGGGTGCCAGGCACCCAGCGTCATCGTTGAAGACCATCGCGAGCGTGCTCGCTCCTACAGGTGTCTGTGCATAAAAGTTTTGCTGGAACGGTTTTTCGAGGTTAAGTTGCGCGCCGGTTTTGTTGCCAGGCAACCACGGTTGTCATGTAACGCGGGGCAACTTGGGCCCAACTAATTTTAGAGGACCTCCACTTGCCTATTTTTTCTTTGTTGCGCAACACCATGCTGGCCGTCGCCGGCCTGTCCATCGCTGTCGGTGCCCAGGCTGCCGGTACTGTGCATATTTATAACTGGTCGGATTACATCGGTGAGAGCACCCTGGCCGACTTCCAGAAAGAGACCGGGATCAAACCGGTCTATGACGTGTTCGATTCCAACGAAACCCTGGAAGGCAAGCTGCTGGCCGGGCGTACCGGCTACGATGTGGTCGTGCCGTCGAACCACTTCCTCGGCAAGCAGATCAAGGCGGGGGCGTTCCAGAAGCTCGACAAGTCGCAGCTGCCGAACTATTCGAACCTCGACCCGGTGTTGCTCAAGCGCCTGGAGCAGAACGACCCGGGCAACCTGTACGCCGTGCCATACCTGTGGGGCACCAACGGCATCGGTTACAACGTCGACAAGGTCAAGGCTGTGCTGGGCGTCGATACCATTGATTCGTGGGGCGTGCTGTTCGAGCCGGAGAACATCAAGAAGCTGCAAAGCTGTGGCGTCGCGTTCCTCGATTCCGCCGATGAAATGATGCCGACAGTGCTCAATTACATGGGCCTGAACGCCAACAGCACCAACGCAGAAGACTACAAAAAGGCCGAGGCCAAGTTGCTCGCGGTGCGGCCTTACGTAACCTACTTCCACTCTTCCAAATACATCGCGGATCTGGCCAACGGCGACATCTGCGTAGCCATCGGTTTCTCTGGCGATATTTTCCAGGCGAAAAACCGCGCCGAAGAGGCCAAGAAGGGCGTGAACATCGCCTACTCGATTCCGAAAGAGGGCGGTGCGCTCTGGTTCGACATGCTGGCGATTCCGAAGGACTCGGCCAACGCCAAAGAGGCCCATGCCTTCATCAACTATTTGCTCAAGCCTGAAGTTATCGCCCAGGTCAGTGATTACGTCGGCTACGCCAACCCGAACCCGGGGTCGGACAAACTGATGGAACAGTCCATTCGCACCGACGAAGCGGTTTATCCACCGCAAGAGGTGCTCGACAAGACCTACGTGTCGGTCGAATTACCACCAAACATTCAACGTTTGATGACCCGCAGCTGGACCAAGGTCAAGTCGGGTAAATAGCGACAAGGCTCAAACTATCCAAGGTTGGCTCACCTTGAGCGAACTGCACTCTTTTTTTCTGGGAGTTTCGTAAATGGCAGTTGCCTCCGGCGCCTATAAGAAAGCCCTCGAGGGCGACCAGACACCTAAACAGGTCCTGGTCAAAATCGACCGGGTAACGAAGAAGTTCGACGAGACGATTGCGGTGGACGATGTGTCCCTGGAAATCAAGAAAGGCGAAATTTTCGCCCTGCTCGGCGGTTCTGGATCGGGCAAATCCACCTTGCTGCGCATGCTGGCAGGGTTCGAACGGCCCACGGAGGGTCGCATTTTCCTCGACGGCGTAGACATCACCGACATGCCGCCGTACGAGCGGCCGATCAACATGATGTTCCAGTCCTACGCTTTGTTCCCGCACATGACCGTGGCGCAGAACATCGCCTTCGGCCTCAAGCAGGACAAGATCCCGGCGGCGGAAGTCGACGCTCGCGTGGCCGAAATGCTCAAGCTGGTGCAGATGAGCCAGTACGCCAAGCGCAAGCCGCACCAGTTGTCCGGTGGTCAACGCCAGCGTGTGGCACTGGCCCGTTCGCTGGCCAAGCGGCCGAAGCTGTTGCTGCTTGACGAACCGATGGGCGCACTGGACAAAAAACTGCGCTCGCAAATGCAGCTTGAGCTGGTCGAGATCATCGAGCGCGTCGGCGTAACCTGCGTCATGGTGACCCACGACCAGGAAGAAGCCATGACCATGGCCGAGCGCATCGCGATCATGCACCTGGGCTGGATCGCCCAGATCGGCAGCCCGATCGACATCTACGAAACCCCGACCAGTCGACTGGTCTGCGAATTCATCGGCAACGTCAACATCTTCGAAGGCGAAGTGGTGGACGACGCCGAGGGCCACGCCCTGATTACCTGCAAGGACGTGGACCGCAACATCTACGTCGGCCACGGCATCAGCACTTCGGTGCAGGACAAGTCGGTCACTTACGCGATCCGTCCGGAAAAACTGCTGGTTACCGCCGATATGCCGACCTGCGAGTACAACTGGTCCAGCGGCAAGGTGCATGACATTGCCTACCTGGGCGGCCACTCGGTGTTCTACGTCGAGCTGCCAAGCGGCAAGATCGTCCAGTCGTTCGTGGCCAACGCCGAACGTCGTGGCGCGCGTCCGACCTGGGGCGATCAGGTTTACGTGTGGTGGGAAGACGACAGCGGCGTGGTACTTCGCTCATGAACATGCGCAAGTTTAAACGGCGCCTCAATCGAATAATTCCCGGTGGCCGCCAGTTGGTCATCGGGGTGCCCTTCATCTGGCTGTTCCTGTTCTTCATGTTGCCGTTCTTCATTGTCCTGAAGATCAGCTTCGCCGAAGCCGACGTAGCCATTCCGCCCTACACCGAAATCTACAGCTACGCCGAACAGAAACTGCAGTTGCTGCTGAACCTGGGCAACTACGCGATGCTCGGCGACGACGAGTTGTACATCGCCGCCTACCTCGGCTCGTTGAAGATGGCGCTGATCAGCACCATCCTCTGCCTGCTGATCGGCTACCCGATGGCCTACGGTATCGCCACCGCCCGCAAGGAAATGCAAACGGTGCTGGTGCTGCTGATCATGATGCCGACCTGGACCGCGATCCTGATCCGCGTGTATGCGTGGATGGGCATCCTCAGCAATAACGGTCTGCTTAACGGTTTCCTGATGAGCATGGGCTGGATCAACGAGCCACTGCAGATCCTCAACACCAACCTGGCGGTCTACATCGGGGTTGTGTACTCGTACCTGCCGTTCATGATCCTGCCGCTCTACGCCAACCTGGTGAAACACGACAACAGCCTGCTGGAAGCCGCCTCCGACCTGGGTTCGAGCACCTTCAACAGCTTCTGGAAGATCACCGTGCCGCTGTCGAAGAACGGCATCATTGCCGGCTGCATGCTGGTGTTCATCCCGGTCGTGGGTGAGTTCGTGATCCCGGAACTGCTCGGCGGTCCGGAAACCCTGATGATCGGTAAAGTGCTCTGGCAAGAGTTCTTCAACAACCGCGACTGGCCGGTGGCGTCTGCCCTGGCGGTGGTGATGCTGGCGATCCTGATTGTGCCGATCATCCTGTTCAACCGTAGTCAGGCCAAGGAAATGGAGGGCAAAGAATGAAGCGCTTCAGTTTCTCCAGCCTGATGCTGGTAGTGGGTTTGCTGTTCATCTACGCACCGATGCTGATCCTGGTGATCTACTCGTTCAACGCCTCGAAACTGGTGACGGTATGGGGCGGCTGGTCGATCAAGTGGTACGTCGGCCTGCTCGACAACACCCAACTGATGGGCTCGGTGCTGCGCTCGCTGGAAATCGCCTGCTACACGGCGATTGCTGCGGTGGCACTGGGTACATTGGCTGCGTTCGTCCTGACCCGCATCACCCACTTCAAGGGCCGCACGCTGTTCGGCGGCCTGGTCACCGCGCCGCTGGTGATGCCCGAAGTGATCACCGGTCTGTCGCTGTTGCTGCTGTTCGTGGCCATGGCACAGATGATCGGCTGGCCGCAGGAGCGGGGCATCGTCACCATCTGGATCGCGCACACGACTTTCTGTGCGGCGTATGTGGCGGTGGTGGTGTCGGCGCGCCTGCGTGAACTGGACCTGTCCATCGAAGAGGCGGCCATGGACCTCGGCGCGCGGCCGTGGAAGGTATTCTTCCTGATCACCATCCCGATGATCGCGCCGTCGCTGGCGGCCGGTGGCATGATGTCCTTCGCCCTGTCGCTGGACGACCTGGTGCTGGCCAGCTTCGTGTCGGGCCCGGGTTCCACGACCCTGCCGATGGAAGTGTTCTCGGCAGTGCGCCTGGGCGTGAAGCCTGAGATCAACGCCGTGGCCAGCCTGATTCTGTTGGCGGTTTCGCTGGTGACCTTCCTCGTCTGGTTCTTCAGCCGTCGCGCGGAAGAGAACCGCAAGCGGGCGATCCAGCTGGCGATCGAAGAAGCGGCAGCCGACTCCTGGAAACAACCGGACGTGCGTCGCGCTCAGGCTCCGGAAGCGGCATGAGCCTGAAATCGGGTTGACCGCTATCCTGTGGCCAACCCAGATACTTTGTAGGAGCCGGCTTGCTGGCGATGGTGGTTCAGCAGCATTGATGTCGACTGACACACCATCGCCAGCAAGCCGGCGCCTACAGGTTTCTATGCCATCCAGTGGGTTGTCCGGACGGCCTTAACGAAGCTCATCGGCCAGAACCCCGACTCCTGATCCCTAAGCGAATCTCTGGTGTGGTTGCTGCCTGCGCTACACAGCAGACCCCTGTGGGAGCGGGCTTGCCCGCGATGGCGTCAGCCCGGCCAGCAAAGACCTACTGCGCAGCCCGCGCCGGCACCAGCTTCAACGTACTGCGTGTATTGGCCGTGACCTCTTCATCACTCAGATGCGCCTGGAAATACATCCCGTCGACATAGGCTTCGGCCTGATCGTCATAGTGGCTGTCGAACAGCACACCACTCTGACCAACCGGGTTGATGGTCAGGCTGTGGGCCGGGTCGGCGAAGTCGATCAGGCGCCGGGTCGAGGGGCCGTAGGTGACGGGCCACGGAGCCGGGCCGATCTTCGCCGAAAGGTTGTTCGGCACTTCATGACTGCCAGGGGCGGCGAATGGACCGACATTGAAGAACCGGTCCAGCGGTTTTTGCTGCCCCAGGGGATGGCCGTGGGTCAGTGTGTGGGCGTTGCCCCATTGCCATTGGGCAAAGTCCGCACCCAGAGTGGTCTTGAGGTGGGCGATGCTCGCCTGCCACGCAGCCTTCACTGTGTCGGCGCGGGTTTCCTTGCCGGGAGTGTCGCGGTTGTCCCACCATGGCGAATCTGCGGTGGCGGCCAGGCGCGGCAGCGCGGCGTCAATCACCCGGGTCGAGAGCAGGGTTTCGAAGAAGTCGTTGCCCAGTTCATCGTGCATGGCGGCGTCAGCCAGGTTGAACAGGAGCTGATTGAACAGCGTGGCGCTGGTCGAATCGAGCGGGTAGTCGCCTTGCCACAGGGCCAGTTGTTCCACCAGTTTGAGTTCAGCGGGATCGCTGACCACTTCACGCAATACCGGCAGCAGCGGCGCCAATAGGCGAGGGCCGTAGGCGGTGGTGGTACCCAGTTGCAGCTTCTGACTGTTTTCCAGGTCCCACTTGACGGCGTTGTCGCCCAGTTGGCGATCGAGCTGCTGGCCACGATCGGCAAGGTTGTAATAGCCGGGAATCTCCATGCCTGTTGGTGATAGCGGCTGGAAGTTGGCCGAGACAATGTAGCCCCGTGCCGGGTTCTCTTCCTGCGGGTTGGCGCTGAACGGGTAGAAGCCGTCCTTGTCCGCCTCGGCCGTGCTGCCGTCCAGGATGAACTCCGGGCGCACGCCGGCGGGACGCTTGGGTAATTGCGCAGCTGCCCACCAGGCGATGTCGCCTTTGGCGTTTGCCCACACCACATTCAGGCCTGGTGCATGGATCTTGGCGGCGGCGCTGCGGGCCTTGGTCAGGGTCTCGGCGCGGTTGAGCTGATAGAAGCCTTCAAGAATCGGGTTCTGGCTTTCCAGGAAGCCCCACCACATGGCGATCGGCGTTTTGCCGACGCTGGCACCCAGGGCGTCGTTCACGATCGGGCCGTGCGGCGACTGGCGCAGTACCAGCGTCACCGGCGCCTGGCCCTTGACCGCGATCTGCTGCTCGCTGGTGGTCATGTCCACCCACTCGCCGCGATACCAGACCTGGTTGGAGTTGTCCGGGTTGACCTTCTCGGCGATCAGGTCGAGGTCATCGTTCTGGAACATGGTGATGCTCCAGCCGAAGTCGCGGTTCATGCCCAGCGAAGCAAACGGCATCAGGGCCTGATAGTGGCCGTAAAGGTCGAAGCCCGGCGCCGAGAGCTGTGCCTCGTACCACACTGACGGTGCGGAAAAGCGGATATGCGGATCACCGGCCAGCAGCGGCTTGCCGCTTTGGGTACGGCTGCCCGCAACCACCCACGCATTGCTGCCTTCGAATTGCGGCAGGCCATTGTCGGCCAGTGCCTGCTCGCTCAGTCGGGCGAGGGCATTGAGGTCTTTCCAGTCGGCATTGGCCAGTGGCGGCACGCTGGCGTTGTGATGGTTCGCCAGCACGCCCTTGGACTGCCAGCCGAGATCGAACACATCCAGATAGTTCGCCCCCAACTGATCGCGAACATAGGTCAGCAATGGCTCGGTGCGAAACGCCGCGGCAAAGCTGTAGGCCATGTAGCCGGCGATGCTGATGGTGTCCTGGGTAGTGAATGGGCGCTTGGGAATGCCCAGCACATCGAATTCGACGGGGCGGGCGTGGCTGTCCTGATACTGGTTGATGCCGTCCAGGTAGGCCTGCATGGCGATAAAGGCCGGGGTCGATTTGTCCAGGTTCGCCAGGTGGGTTTCGGCGCGCTCGCGAATGCGCAGGCTGCGCATCAATTTGTCGGTATCGAGCAGTTTCGGCCCGAGCACTTCGGCCAGCTCGCCGCGGGCAAGGCGACGCAGGACTTCCATCTGGAACAAGCGGTCCTGGGCATGCACGTAGCCGAGGGCGCGGTACAGGTCGGTTTCGTTCTCGGCGCGAATATGCGGGACGCCGCGTTCGTCGTAGCGAACGGTGACCGGGCCTTGCAGGTGGTGCAACTGCATCGTGCCCTGGCGTGACGGCTGCTTGCTGTAGAGGTACCCGCCGGCACCGGCGGCGAGGACAACGATCAGAAGAACAAGCGCGATCAGGCTACGTTTCATGAAAACTCCTTGTTGTTATTGTGTTCCCTGGTGCCATTGTTTATCACGGCCCGACTCTTTGGCGCATCGCCCATAGGAGGGATTCGTTTTGCCGTGCTTGTCCCTATTTCGCCGGATCGACCGGCCACGGGCAGTAACAGCCCACAGCCAGCGTATGCGTGGCACTCACCGCACGGCCTTCATCCAGCGCTTGCAGGATCGGCTCGATGAAGCTGTTGCTCGAATTGCAGGTCAGGCCTTCGCTGTAGGGGCCGAAGTACGCCAGTTTGCCGCTGCGATCCCAGATCGCCACGGCCGGGCTGGCGGGAATCTGTTCGGAGCCGGGCAGGACGGTGATGGATTTGAGGTCGCTCAAGGTGTTGGGTAACTGGCCATGGCTGCCGGGCTTTTGTACCGCATAGAACTCCACGCCATGGGGCTCATAGCGCTGGACCAGTTCGCTCAGGTGTTGTTGGTTGCCGACGTTGCACGGGCAGGCCGGGTCCCAGAAATGCACCAGACGGATAGCGCCGGGGCCGGCGAGGTTGTCCGGAAGGCGCAACGGGTCGCCGGAAAACACTGCGGTATGCTCGCTGAAGGCACGCAGGTAACGCCCTTGGAACCAGTCGTAAGCCGCCCACAGCACCCCGGCGCACACCAGGGCGAGCAGGCTGGCAAACAAAGTGGTGCGGTAGGGCGAGCGCATGGGTATCAATCCTCGAAGGCCGCCCAGCTTGCCATGCTTGCCGCTACAGATGAATATCGCAGGTCTATAAAGTCCGTTTCATGCTCTGGAATTGTTCATGTCTGCCACTTTTGACCCTGATGATTTGCGTGCCAGCCTGCGGCCACTGGCGGCCATGCAGCCGTTATCGGCGCAGGCGCAGGCCTATCAGCGGTTCTACGGGCTGGATTTCGCGCAGCGTCAGGTTCGCAGTGGCCTGGGGCGCTTCGAGGTCGATGGTTATGAACTGGTCAGCCAGTTCTGGTGGCCGGAACGGGCGAAGGCGACGCTGTTTGTCTTCCACGGTTTCTACGACCACACCGGGCTTTACCGGCATGTGATCGAGTGGGCGCTGGACCAGGACTTTGCGGTAATTGCCTGCGACCTGCCGGGGCATGGGCTATCCAGCGGCGAGCGCGCCAGCATCAAGGATTTCGCCGAGTATCAGGACACGCTGCAAGGGCTGTTTCGCGAGGCGCAGTCCCTTGATCTGCCGCAGCCATGGCACCTGTGCGGGCAAAGCACGGGCGGGGCGATTGTGGTCGATCACGTGCTCAATGCCGGTGCGAGCAGCCCGGCCCAGGGTCAGGTGATTCTGTTGTCACCGCTGGTGCGGCCACGGGCCTGGGGTTGGTCGCAGCTGAGTTATTACCTGCTCAAGCCTTTCGTCAAAGCCATTGCCCGGCGCTTCAGCGAGAACTCCAACGACCCGGCTTTTTTGCCATTCCTGCAGGCCGATCCGTTGCAGCCGCTGCGGCTGCCCACAGCCTGGGTCGGCGCGCTGTCGCGCTGGATCAAGCATATTGAAGCCGCTCCCCTGAGCAGCCGGCGCCCGCTGATTGTGCAGGGGCAGGCGGATATGACGGTGGACTGGCAGCACAATCTGCAAGTGCTGCGCGGCAAATTCGATCGGCCGCAGGTGTTGATGTTGCCAGAGGGGCGGCATCATCTGGCGAATGAGACGCTGGTGATGCGCCAGGAGTATTTCGGGTTCTTGAGCAAGCGGATCAAGGGCCGCAATTCCTAGCGACAGCCAGGGCCTCTTCGCGAGCAAGCCCGCTCCTGCATTGGATTTGTGATCGACGCAGATCCCCGTGGGAGCGGGCTTGCTCGCGAAAGCTATTTACAAGGCGCCGAAGATCATTGGGTGAGATTCGACGAACTCTGCCCCACCGCCAACCCCGCCCGAATCGCCGCCAGGGCCGCCTGGTAATACGCCTGGCCTTCAGCCGACTCGGCAAAGGTGGCGAATTCTTCCAGTTCGTTGTCCGACAGGTCGCGATACACATACAGCAGCGTGTTGTTCAGATCGCTGCCAATCTGGTCCATCAGGCGCTGACGCTGGCCATTCAACATGCTTTGGGCCTGACCGGTGCCAAGCAAACCGGGGATCATCGAACTCAAGCTGTCCGCAGCCACGCCGGCAATCGCCAGGCTGACTTCTGCGCCGGCCTCGCGAGCAGGCAGGGCCTGGGCCAGGTGACCGATAATCAGCATACGGCTGTCGCTGGCCTGCATCTTCGGCAAACCCTTGGCATTTTTTGCCAGTTGGTCGCGACGGGTCGCCAGCAACTCGGCGGCGACGACCTTCTTGCCCAAGGGCGACTGAAAGAAGGTCAGCGCCGGTTTCGGGTTGGCGAGGTTCTTGCGCAACTGCGCTTCGGCACGCTGGTCCACCGCATTGGCAGCAAAGCGTTGATTGCTGTTGGTAAGCAGCGCCTGAAATACCGCCGGTGGCAGGCTGCTCTGGTAGCGTTGCTGAGCGGCTGAAAGGGCGTCGGTGAAATGCGCGCGTTGTTCCGGCCAGCCGGCGACCTTGTACAACTGGTCATGGCCGTCTGCCCAGGCGGGCAAAACGCAGAGCATCAACAGTGATAAAAGCAAACGGCGCATAGGGACTCCTGTCAGCAGGCGACTATTCTCCGTGTGGCATCCCTACTTGTCGAGAATTCGTATCAACCCGCTGCGTGGCTCTGTCGGATTTCCGGGCACAGGAATACTATGCGCGCCATGCAAATATCCTCTGATCACCCGCTGCTGTTACGAATCGTCGACGACCTGGCCGAGCACGGCTGGTCGCAGCAGAATGTTTTCCTGCCCCTGGATCTGACCCGGGCACTGGCGGCCGAGTGCCGTAAACGTGCCGCCGAGGGTGAACTGGCCCCGGCCGCCGTGGGCCGCGGGCCGACGTCGGAGATCCGCGAAGGAATCCGTGGTGATCATATCCAGTGGATCGATCCCGGTCAGGCCGAAGCCTGCGACAGCTACCTGAGCCTGATGGACAGCCTGCGCGAGGCGATCAATCGTGGCTTGTTTCTGGGGCTGGAGGATTTCGAAAGCCATTTTGCGATGTATCCACCTGGTGCCTTCTACCTCAAGCATGTCGACCGCTTCCGCGATGACGACCGGCGCATGGTCTCGGCGGTGGTTTACCTCAATGACGCCTGGTTGCCGGAGCACGGCGGTCAGTTGCGCATGTACCTGGACAATGACCGAGCCTACGACGTGCAGCCTATAGGTGGTTGTCTGGTGGTGTTTCTGTCGGGTGAGGTGCCCCACGAAGTCCTGCCCGCGACCCGTGATCGCCTGTCGTTGACCGGCTGGTTCCGTCGCCGTGGCAACGAGCCGTTCTGAGATGGAAAAGATTCTGGTCAGTCGCTGCCTGTTGGGCCACCGCGTGCGTTATGACGGCGGGGCGAGCGGGCCGTTCGATCTGCTGCAACTGTGGCTCGACGAAGGCCGGGTAGTGCCGTTGTGCCCGGAGGTGGCCGGTGGGCTGCCAACGCCACGGGCGGCGGCGGAAATTCCGGGTGGGCAGGGCGCGCAAGTGCTCGACGGCCGGGCGCTGGTGATCACCACTGAGGGCGAGGATGTCAGTGCGCAGTTTCTGTCCGGAGCACATCAAGCGCTGGAACTGGTGCAACAGCACGGCATCCGCATCGCCGTACTCAAGGCCAACAGCCCGTCCTGTGGCAATCTGCTGACCTATGACGGCACGTTCAGCGGGGTCAAGGTCAGCGGCGAAGGGGTGACGGCGGCGTTGCTCAAGCGCCATGGCGTGCAGGTGTTCAGCGAGCTGGAACTGGCCGAGGCTGCCCGGGCACTGGCTGTCCTGGGCTGACCTGGCTACTCAAGGATCTTTGCGGCCAGCGCCTCAACCTGTTCCTGTCGCTCGGCCTGATTGAGCTTCGCGTGCGGATTGAGCGATGACCACTGTGGGTGCGCCCGGGCCTTGTTCAGGGCTTCGGGCAGCTTGCCTTCGCGCCAGGTCTTGTCCTGAGGCGTGGCCACCTGGATGCTGTCCAGCGCCGCGTGTCCTCGGACATTCAACGCCTGCAGCAGTTGTCGCTGGCGCAGCGCCAACAGGCGCAGCACGTTGTCATCGACCGTGAGTTCGCGCTGGCCCTTGATCTTGCCCATCAAGCGGCTGCCGTAGCTTCGCGCGGTTTGCAGGGCGCCGCCGGCGATAGCCCCGGCCAGTGCAGCGGCGCCGAGGGTCAGGCCGCCGACCAGCAGGTCGACTCCGGCTCCGGCGGCAGCTCCCGCAGCGATTCCGCCACCGACCCGCACGCCCAGTAGCTTGAGGGTTTCCGGGTTGAACAGGTCATCTCCCCAACGGCCATCGAGCAGCGGCAAGTCGCTGGCTGCGGCGTCCTGCGGGCGGAAGGCGTAGAGCTTGAGCAAGGCCTCGACGCAGCGCTGTTCCCGTTGGCGCACGGCTTTGCGCAGTTCGCCGATTGCTTGCTGCTCCTGCTCGACGTCGCTGACCACGCTGCGCCGGCAGGCGGCACAATCGATCAGCAATTCGGCAATCAACCGCGCCGCGCTTTGCTGACGAGCCAGGCGTTGAGCCTGTTGGTCGGCGATCAGGCGTTCCAGTTGCGGCCGGGCGCTTTCCAGCAGCAGGGCGAGGCTTTCATACAATCGGCGCTCACCATCCTCCGGCGGGGCGACGCTGTCGAAGCGCACCAGGGCATGCAAGCCCAGTCGTGCCAGGGCTTCACGCCACGCAGGCTCGCGGTGGTTGGCGCTGCTGACGAAATTCAGCACCGGCAGCAGCGGTTTGCCACAGCCGGCCAGCACCTCCAGCTCATCGCGGTACTTGGCCAGCACTGGTTCCCGGGCGTCGATCACATAGAGACCGGCGTCAGAGGCCAGCAGTTGCCGCAGCACCTTGGCTTCCTGTTCGAAACGTTGCCGGGCTTCGCTGCCATCGAGGAAGCGCGCCAGCCGCGCCGGACCGTCGAGGCGTTCGCCGGGACGTTCCAGGCGTTCAAGGTAGTCGAGCAGGGCGATGGCATCTTCCAGGCCGGGGGTGTCATAAAGGTCGAGCAGCGGCTCGCCATCCACCGACAGGCGCGCGCCTTCGACATGCCGTGTGGTGCTGGGGCGGTGAGAGACTTCACCGAAGCCGACGTCCCGGGTCAGGGTACGCAGCAACGAGGTTTTGCCGACATTGGTGTGGCCGACCACCGCGAGCTTCAGGGGCTGTTTCCAGGCATTAGTCATGACCGGTCTCCAGCCAGTTCATAGGCGCACTGTCGGCGAACGGCAATTGCAGTTGTTGCAGCGCCACGTGCCAGTCGCCCAGACGCTCGGCGTCCAGTGCTTCGCCAGGAGGTGCCTGCAGCAACCAGACCCGGGTAGCGCTGGCGTTGCGCGCCAATTCGGCGATCAGTGCCAGGCTGCCGCGATCCGGCGAGCGCCGCGGATCGCAAGCGATGGCCAGGCGGGCAGGGGGAAAGCGGCTTAATTGTTCAAGGAGTCGGTTGCGCGATTCGCGGCTGTCGAGGATGCCGGCATTGCTGACGTTTTTCGGCAGTTGCGGCGGCCATGGGCGTTGATCGTCCAGCTCGATGGCGACGAGCAGCGCACCATCGCTTTGCTGGTCACTGACACCGCTCTCCACGCGGTGCAGTTGAGCCGGTGCCGCATCGCTGACACCCAGACGCTCACTGGTGGGCATCAGCCGTTCACGCAATTGGGCGTAACCGGGCAGGTTCAAGTCCAGATGCAAGGCGGCCTGCCCGGCTCTCCAGCGCCACAGGCAAAACCCGGCGAGCACAAGACGCGGCACAACGCCGTAGACCAGCAGCACGCCGACCAGCCATGCGGCCCAGGCCTGGCGGGCGCTTTCGATATTCAGGGCAGCGTCGCCACTGGCGCGGATCATCTCTACGGTGGGCACACTGAAACCGAGCAGGGCCGGCAGCGCGCCGAGGGCCTGGGTCACGGCAATAAAGGTATCAGCACCGAGGATGGTCGTTTCCCAGACAAAGCCATAACGCCGGGTCGCCATCAGAGTCAGCAGGATCACCAAGGCGCTGAGCATCGCCAGTAACCACAGACTGTTGACCAGCACGCCGATCGCCCAGCGATTGAGTTTCTGTCGTTGCAGCAACAGCAGCAACGCCGGAGCCAATTGGGCGGCTTTGGCATCGCGAGCGAATTTTTCGCTGAGCCACAGCCACAAGCGTCCCAGCGTTGCACCGTGCTCGCCGGCAAACACCAGGCCGAGCGCCCAGCTCAGCAGCAGAATCAGGTTCAGCCCGAGCAGGCTGCCCAAGGCCCAGAACACGTTCACCGGAGTCTGGCCGTCGCCCAGTGCGGCAAACGCCAGGCCGGCGCCGCTGATCACGGCCAGCGCCGCCAAGACCAACAATGCCAGCCGCGCACCTTGCAGCCAGTGTTTCAGGGCGTCGGCCAGACCATCGCGCTCGGCCAGCCATAGGGCCCGGCGCAAAATGCGCGACGGCAAATCGCCGCCGGCGCTACGGGCCAGTCGGTTGGCTTCAAGGTCCTCCAGGGGGCCGGCGTGCTCTTCGCGCAGGCGAATGGTTTCTGTCAGCCAGAGGTTATTCAGTTCAGTCACGCGGCATTCCGTCGCTTAATCGAGCTGTGAGCATAACCGCTGTGGCGCTTATCGGCGAAAGCAAGGCTCTGGTATCCTCGCCGACATGACTAAATCACTCCCCCTCAGCCTGATCGCAGCCCTCGGTGAAAACCGCGTGATCGGCGTCGACAACAGCATGCCCTGGCACTTGCCGGGGGACTTCAGATACTTCAAGGCCACCACCCTGGGCAAGCCGATCATCATGGGTCGCAAGACCTGGGATTCCCTCGGTCGGCCGCTACCGGGCCGGTTGAACATCGTGGTCAGCCGCCAGGCGGATCTGGTGCTGGAAGGCGCAGAGGTTTATCCGTCGCTGGAAGCGGCAGTGATTCGCGCAGAAGAATGGGCGAAGGAACAGGGCGTCGATGAGCTGATGCTGATTGGCGGCGCGCAGTTGTATGCGCAAGGGTTGGCTCAGGCCGATCGCCTGTATTTGACCCGCGTGGCGCTGAGTCCGGAAGGGGATGCGTGGTTTCCGGAGTTTGATTTGGGCCAGTGGAAACTGGTGTCGAATATGCCGAATCCGGCCGAGGGCGACAAGCCGGCGTACAACTTCGAAGTCTGGGAAAAAGCTTAAGAGCTTCGCGAGCAAGCCCGCTCCCACAGGGGATGTGTGTCGTTCACAGATCCAAGGTGGGAGCGGGCTTGCTCGCGAAGGGGCCTACTCAGTGGCTGCAAAGCTTAAGCGTGAGCCAACTCCGAATGCTCATCCGCATCCAGTAGTTCTTTGTCCGTCTGCTGCATCACCTGGCTGGTAATCGCCCCGGCCGTGATCGAACCACTCACGTTCAACGCCGTACGCCCCATATCAATCAACGGCTCGACCGAAATCAGCAACGCCACCAGTGACACCGGCAAACCCATCGCCGGCAGCACGATCAATGCGGCAAACGTCGCGCCACCACCGACACCGGCCACGCCAGCCGAGCTCAAGGTCACAATCGCCACCAGCGTCGCGATCCACAGCGGGTCCAGCGGGTTGATGCCCACGGCTGGCGCCACCATCACTGCCAACATGGCCGGGTACAGGCCGGCGCAGCCATTCTGGCCGATGGTCGCGCCGAACGAGGCAGAAAAACTGGCGACGGACTGTGGAATGCCCAGGCGACTGGTCTGCGCTTCGATGCTCAACGGGATCGTTGCCGCGCTCGACCGGCTGGTGAAAGCAAACGTCAGCACCGGCCAGATCTTGCGGAAGAAACGCAGCGGGTTGATCCCGGCGGCTGACACCAACAGCCCGTGCACGACAAACATCAGGCCCAGGCCAATGTAGGACACCACCACGAAGCTGCCGAGCTTGATGATGTCTTGCAGGTTGGAACCGGCGACCACTTTGGTCATCAGCGCCAGCACGCCATACGGGGTCAGCTTCATCACCAGGCGCACCAGACGCATCACCCAGGCTTGCAGGGTGTCGATGGCATTGATCACTTTCTGACCTTTTTCCACGTCATCCTTGAGCAATTGCAGGGCCGCGACGCCGAGGAACGCGGCGAAAATCACCACACTGATGATCGACGTCGGCTTGGCCCGCGCCAGGTCGGCGAATGGATTCTGCGGAATGAACGACAGCAGTAACTGCGGCACATTCAGGTCAGCGACCTTGCCCGCATAGTCGCTCTGAATGGTTTGCAGGCGAGCCATTTCCTGGGTGCCGGCTACCAGGCCCTCGGCGGTCAGGCCGAACAAATTGGTCAGGCCGATACCGATCAGCGCCGCGATGGCGGTGGTAAACAGCAGGGTGCCGATGGTCAGGAAACTGATCTTGCCCAGGGACGAGGCGTTATGCAGGCGGGCCACGGCGCTGAGGATCGAGGCGAAGACCAGCGGGATCACGATCATTTGCAGCAACTGCACATAACCGTTGCCGACCAGATCGAACCAGCCGATCGAGGCTTTGAGTACCGGATTGCCGGCACCGTAGACAGTGTGCAGGGCCACACCGAATACCACGCCCAGCACGAGGGCGAGCAAGACTTTTTTCGCCAGGCTGAATGTAGTGTGGCGGGTTTGCGCCAGGCCAACGAGCAGGGCCAGGAACACCAGCAGATTGAGGATCAGCGGCAGATTCATGAAAACTCCGAGTGAGACTTGTGCTGGCTGCCTTGGGGGGCAGCTGCGAACCGGTAAGCCTAACAGCTTGAAAACTAAAGATTTAATATCAAAAGCGTAGGGTGTCCGTCGTTTTTGGAATAAGCGGATGTCGCTGTCGGGACAGCAACTGGCGCGATAGGGACGCAGGCGGTCGCTGACAGACGGGAGCTGTCACACTTATTTGTTAGCGTCGATGTCTTTAAATCAGGGAGATTTTCCAATGAAGTTCGCACCGAAGTTTTTGGCCTTGGCGCTTTGCATCGGCCTCGGCGGCCAGGCATTCGCGACCGATCTGAAACACTGGCCTGCCGATCAGGCCAAGGCGCTGGACGCAATGATTGCCGCCAACGCCAACAAAGGTAACTACGCGGTGTTCGACATGGACAACACCAGTTACCGCTACGACCTTGAAGAGTCGTTGCTGCCGTTCATGGAGAACAAGGGCCTGATCACCCGCGACAAGCTCGACCCCTCCCTGAAACTGATTCCGTTCAAGGACACCGCCGACCACAAGGAAAGCCTGTTCAGCTACTACTACCGCCTCTGCGAACTCGACGACATGGTTTGCTATCCATGGGTCGCCCAGGTGTTTTCCGGCTTCACCCTGCAGGAGCTCAAGGGCTACGTCGATGAAATGATGGCGTCCGGCAAACCGGTACCGGCCACTTATTACGAAGGCGACGTGGTCAAGAAACTCGACGTCAACCCGCCGAAAATCTTCACCGGCCAGCAAGAGCTGTACAACAAGCTGATGGAGAACGGCATCGAGGTCTACGTAATGACCGCCGCTTCCGAAGAATTGGTGCGTATGGTCGCGTCCGATCCGAAGTACGGCTACAACGTCAAACCGCAGAACGTGATTGGTGTGACGTTGCTGCTCAAGGACCCCAAGACCGGCGAACTGACCACCGCACGCAAGCAAATCACCGCCGGCAAATATGACGAGAAGGCCAACCTGGGCCTTGAACTGACCCCGTACCTGTGGACCCCGGCGACCTGGATGGCCGGCAAGCATGCGGCGATCCTGACCTACATCGATGAGTGGAAAAAACCGGTCCTTGTCGGCGGAGACACCCCAACCAGCGACGGCTACATGCTGTTCCACGATGTGGACGTAGCCAAGGGTGGCATCCACCTGTGGGTCAACCGCAAAGACAAATACATGACCCAGATTAACGGCATGATGGCCAAGCACGCCGCGGCACAGGCCAAAGAAGGGCTGCCGGTGACGGCGGACAAGAACTGGGTGATCGTCAAGCCGGAAGAGATTCAGTAAGACCGCGGCGCTGCCTTCGCGAGCAAGCCCGCTCCCACACTGTATCTGTGAACGACGCAAATCCAGTGTGGGAGCGGGCTTGCTCGCGAAGAGGCCCGTCCGGGCAATGAAAGCCTCTGTTTGATCGGCTTCTTCCTACAGTCACAACCTGCACGTTCTTGCGTAACGGACTACGACTACTTCAGAATCCGCCGACTTGTGCGCCTGTTTGGCGGGTTCTATCTTCTCCGCGTCGCTGCCCATCAGTGATCGGGTTTGGTAGCCCGGATTTTCCAGGCGCATGACTACACCGTCAGCAGGTTTTTCGACTCTGCTTTTATGGTGGTCATGCGTAGGGCGCTCTCGAGCGCGCCGGCTCCCTGGACCGGTCTACCAACCTGCGTATGGCTGCCACCTTTCGTTTGGTAGCGAAGGTGATAGCTCCCTGTTTCCAGGAGAATCATCAATGCTCAAAATTACCCCCGATCCCCCAAATACCGACAACCTGTCCGCCCACATCAACACCACCCCGCGCAAACCCAGCCGAACATTCATCATCGCCCCCGGCCTCGACACCGAAACCCTCCTGGCCCACGCCTGCGAATCCCTCGCCTCGGCCAATGTCATGGCCAGCGATTTCGCCGCACTGCTCGAAGGCTCGCAACGCAGCACGATGCTGGGGATCGCCCAGGTCATCATGCTGGGCGAACTGGCGGTAAATCAGGCGCTGGATAACCTCGACCCGCAGGGTTAGCGCAAGCATCGCCCGGACGAATGCTTTCCTGTAGGAGCGAGCATGCTCGCGAAGGACGTCAACGATAACGCTGGAAGCCTGATTCGACGAGGCACCTTCAGGTTTTTCGCGAGCATGCTCGCTCCTACAGAAGGATTGGCTAAAACAAATGTGTCCCGCACTCGCCGGGGCACTTTTATTGCGGCGAATCCTGGCGTATCGCGAGCGCACCGACTTCCACACTCCATTTCAGAATCAACCTACATCAATCAAAGAATGATCTGATTTTTCCTCCGTATCGCCTCTTCTAGCGTGTGTCCTTTCGATCCGACAAGGGCACATTTCGCATGAAGCGCTACAACATCACAGTCGGGGCTAAAACCACCGTCGGCGGCACGGTCCTCAGCGGGTGGCATCGCGGCGACATCAATGGCCAGGCCATGGCGCGTGAAGGCGATGAAGTCAAATGCCCGGAATGCGACAGCACCGGGACAATTATCTGTGTCGGCCCACGCCTGTCGGAAGATTGGGAAGGACGCAAGCCCGCGCTGGATGGCGACCTGTGCAAGTGCAAGTGCGATCCATCGCCCAAGCTGATTGCCAACCAGACCATCAGATGCCAACAGATTGAAGCCGGCACCGTTGCGCCGCCTGCCCGAGTCGCCGCGCAATCCGTCAAGCCGGTCGAAGTACCTCAACCAACCGTTGAACCGCGCACATCCGGCTACGCACCGCCGCCGAGCCCTCCTGTAACGAGCTACAGCGAGCAGCCGGGGCAGGTCTGCCAGAATCTTTGGCGCAGCTACCAGCAAAGAGCCGAAGCCATCGTGGCGCCGGGCGGCGTCCTGATCTCCGACCCAAAGGCGCGTAATCGTGCGATCAATGCGGCATACGCCCGATTGTGGCTGGAGGATCAGCGCTTCCAATGGGCGGGTCTCGCGGCGTTCGCTTCCAAGCAGGTGGGTTGCGGGTTGTTGCATGCGGCGGATTCGATCGAAAAGATAGAGGCAGAAAAGGAGGCAAAACAACGGCGGGTGGAGGCGCATAGGAGAAAGCCCGCTGGCTTGTTCGGTTGGTTCAGCAAGAGCGAAAGGCAGACCACAGCACGCGAGCTTGAGCAGGCTGAACGAGATTACGAGCAGGCCCGCAACAACAATCCGACGTGGTGGCTCGACGTGCGAAGCCCGAACCAGCCGTTGTCGCTCGTGCAGGAGCAACTCAAGTACGTGCACGACATGCTGGCGCTGGGCAATACCACGCTGTTTCTGGATGTGTTTCCGCTACATGCTTTTTATAAAGAACGTGGGTTGTGGGCGTTCAAGACATGTCTGGAGTCACGTCATAAAATTTATGGGCATGATCAATATCCGGTCCTGTGGCCGATTGAGCAGGAAAGATTGGAATTTGGCTATGACCACAAGGAAATCCTGCAAGCTTTCGAAGCCGTCGAGGCCGGCAACATTGCCGAAAGTGTTGTGCATCTGGCTTGGCACGAACAGAAGAACATCCTGCAGCCATCGATGTACAGCGATGTGCAATTGGTACGCTTGCTACGTGGCAACCATCTCTCCTACGTCACGAACTTCCCCTCCGGTGCTGCGGCAGCGGTCGAGCTGACACTGGCCAGTCAGTGCCACCCCAGCGAAGATGGTCGCACCGTTGACTTCAGCAGCGATTACTCTGCCAATCTGGCTGATATCCATCAACGCATGACCTTTGTGCTCAAGGCGGCGACGCAATTCGATGAGCTCCTACGGCGCTCTGATCGCCCACTGATCGAACAGGGGATTCTCGATATAGCCGCAGGCCGGGGCGTGCGATGAATCCGCTGCGACGCATGAAGTGGCGACGGAAGGTTTTAGCCATTGCAGTCGCGGCTCTGCTGATAATGGCGGTGATGCGAGCGCTATCGGATAAGCCGGAAATTGCGCTGGTGATCGACGAACCATGGGAAGCCATGCGCCTGCGCTCCAGCGCGGCCATCGATCCGGATTTTCCTGGGTACTCCTGGTTCAGTACTCCCAAGTCCGACGCACGCCTACATTTTATCGACGACCAACTCGGATTTTTGACCCCGCTGGCTCGTTTTTTTACGGTTAGTTTCGATCGTAATGGGTTAGTCAGAAGTCTGCGAATGTCCCCGCAAATCGAGCCGCTGTTACTCGACGTTCCACAGAGGAGCGCTATCTCATAAAACTACAAGTTGCCAGACCATGGGTAAATCCTTGACTCGCTCATCGAAGGTCTGAGGGCGGCGGGAGCCCATATCAGTCTGAGAATTTATGCGGCTCGAGCTTTTTTAATGGAGTGGATATACATGGTGCTACGCATATTTTGGCCAGTTATGTATCTAATCGGAGGTGTCTTACCTGCTTTTGGATTGGCCCTGCTAAGCTCGGTCTTTATGATGTTTGGTGAAGCCTTCGGTATTTTGATCGGCCTATTCGCATGGTCTGGGACTGTAGGGCTTGCTCTTGCGGCACTGAATAGACCTAGTGTTACAGGATATTACAGTAGGCGCTTTATATCGTTAATGTTAATAATGGGGCTGGTAGCTATCACCCCTCCGTTAGTAGGCTCACTAACCCATCCCAGCAATAAAATTTGGTTTAGCGTGGCAATGATTAGTCCAACATTACTGGCGCTTTTCTATCTGGGAGAGATGTTGCGGACATCTAGTTCTTGCGAATGACGAATTTGGCTTGTGACTCGGTTCTGAATATGCCTTCGGAATACGCTGGCAAGTAAGATGTACTCAATAGGCGCTGCAAAAAATACCCCGCACTTGGCGGGGCATCTTTACTTAACGCGTTAAACGTTATAGCCCATCAAGCATCGCCTTATTACGCACAGCACCCTTGTCAGCACTGGTCGCCAGTAAAGCGTAGGCTTTCAACGCTGTGGTCACTTTGCGCGGACGCACTTCCACCGGTTTCCAGCCTTTCTTGTCTTGCTCAACGCGGCGCACAGCCAGTTCTTCGTCGCTGACCAACAGGTTGATCGAGCGGTTCGGGATGTCGATCAGTACTTTGTCGCCGTCCTGCACCAGGCCGATTGCGCCGCCAGCAGCCGCTTCAGGCGAAGCGTGGCCGATGGACAGGCCCGAGGTGCCGCCGGAGAAACGGCCGTCGGTGAGCAGGGCACAGGCTTTGCCCAGGCCTTTGGATTTCAGGTACGAAGTCGGGTAGAGCATTTCCTGCATGCCCGGGCCGCCTTTCGGGCCTTCGTAGCGGATGATGACGATGTCGCCTTCCTTCACTTCGTCAGCGAGGATGCCGCGTACGGCGCTGTCCTGGCTTTCGAAAATTTTCGCGTTGCCTTCGAACACGTGGATCGACTCGTCGACGCCGGCGGTTTTCACCACGCAGCCGTCCAGGGCGATGTTGCCGTACAGCACGGCCAGGCCGCCTTCTTGCGAGTAGGCGTGCTCGACGCTGCGGATGCAGCCGTTTTCACGGTCGTCGTCCAGGGTGTCCCAACGGGTCGACTGGCTGAATGCGGTTTGCGTCGGGATGCCAGCAGGACCGGCCTTGAAGAAGTGATGCACCGCTTCGTCGTTGGTCTGGGTGATGTCCCACTTGGCGATGGCTTCTTCCATGCTGCGGCTGTGCACGGTCGGCAGCTGGGTGTGCAGCAGGCCGCCACGGGCCAGCGAGCCGAGGATGCTGAAGATCCCGCCGGCACGATGCACGTCTTCCATGTGGTACTTCTGGATGTTCGGCGCGACCTTGCACAGTTGCGGCACGTGACGGGACAGGCGGTCGATGTCGCGCAGGTCGAAATCGATCTCGGCTTCCTGGGCGGCGGCCAGCAGGTGCAGGATGGTGTTGGTGGAACCGCCCATGGCGATGTCCAGGGTCATGGCGTTTTCGAACGCCTGGAAGTTGGCGATGTTGCGCGGCAACACCGACTCGTCGTTCTCGCCGTAGTAACGCTTGCACAGCTCGACGATGGTGCGACCGGCCTGCAGGAACAGCTGCTCGCGGTCGCTGTGGGTGGCCAGGGTCGAACCGTTGCCCGGCAAGGCCAGGCCCAGGGCTTCTACCAGGCAGTTCATCGAGTTGGCGGTGAACATGCCGGAGCACGAACCGCAGGTCGGGCAGGCGCTGCGCTCGTACTCGGCGACTTTCTCGTCAGAAGCGCTGGAGTCGGCGGCGATCACCATGGCGTCGACCAGGTCGAGGCCGTGGGAGGCGAGTTTGGTCTTGCCGGCTTCCATCGGGCCGCCGGAGACGAAGATCACCGGGATGTTCAGGCGCAGGGACGCCATCAGCATGCCAGGGGTGATCTTGTCGCAGTTGGAAATGCAAACGATGGCGTCGGCGCAGTGGGCGTTGACCATGTACTCGACGGAGTCGGCGATGATCTCGCGGCTCGGCAGCGAATAGAGCATGCCGTCGTGGCCCATGGCGATGCCGTCATCGACAGCGATGGTGTTGAATTCCTTTGCCACACCGCCAGCGCGTTCGATTTCGCGGGCGACCAGTTGGCCCAGGTCCTTGAGGTGGACATGGCCAGGCACGAACTGGGTGAAGGAGTTGGCAATGGCGATGATCGGCTTTTTGAAGTCGTCATCTTTCATCCCCGTGGCGCGCCACAATGCGCGGGCGCCGGCCATGTTGCGGCCGTGGGTGGATGTTTTCGAGCGGTAATCAGGCATGAAGCACTCCGGGCGGCTAATCAGGTATCAAAAGGGAAGTGAGCTTCTATTGACGTCTGGAACACCCAGAAATGGCCGTGTGTCCGGAAGTTGCCGATAACTTTGCGGGATCGCCGCGCGCTTCAGCTTGAGCTCATAAACCCGCCGGGGATGACTGGCGATGAATGTGGCGATTCTACACGGCTGGCGGCGGGAGGGAATGCCTGCAAGCATTCACGAGACGTGTGGGCAAACGCAACCCTGTAGGAGCGAGCATGCTCGCGATGGACTCAAGGCCGCCGTGGGTTGTCAGGTTTCCCGCGTTATCGTTGACGACCATCGCGAGCATGCTCGCTCCTACAGGAGACGGGAGACGGTGATGTCAGAGCCAGGTGGCGTCCCACAGTGGGTAATCGCCGATATGGTCGACAAGCCCTGCGCGTAACGGGTTGGCGATGATGTACCGAGCAGCAGCCTTCAGGTCTTCCTCCCGGCGCAGCGCCCGGTCGAAATAACCTTTCTGCCACAGCCTCTCTGGCTGGCCTCGCTGGAGGTTGATGGCGCGGGCACTTCGGGCTTTGGTGGTTTGCATCAGTTTCGGCAAATCGCCGTTGTGCAATTCGAGCAGCCAGTGAAAGTGATCCGGCATGACGACCCAGGCAATAGAAGTGGCCTTTCCCGAGTCATGAGCCTTTCTGAATTCATGCACGAGCAGGCGCCCCATGCGCCAGTCCTTGAAGACCGGGGTTCGCTCGTGGGTAACAGCAGTGAGCAGATAGATCCGGCCCTGCTCTGAGTGCCGGCCGGAGCGCAAACGGTGGCCGTGTGGCGTGCTGGACATTCCGTTGTCCTCTTCTGTGGTTGGAAGAGAAACCTTAGACGCCACAGGTGAGGCTGTCGTAAAGACAGAGAGTCAAAATGTGTCGCCAGTCGCTTTATCTGTAGGAGCGAGCATGCTCGCGATGAACCTGAGAACACCGCTGGGTGTCAGGTTTCCCGCGTTATCGTTAACGTCCATCGCGAGCGTGCTCGCTCCTACAGGTGTTGGTCTGACGATTGATTAATGCATTGAGAGCAAGCGCCGCCGAGCTGAGCAGCAGGAAAGACAGTGCCAAGGTGACTTGCAGATCTGTTCCACTCAGGTTGATCAATGCGCTGGTCAGACCACCGCAGATGAAAACCAGTGTGTTTCCGGCCGATGCCGACGTGCCGGCGTTTTCCGGGAATACCTCCATGGCTTTGGAAGTTGCGATCGGGCGGGCGATGATGGTGCCGGCAGTGCAGATGATCATCGGCGCCAGCACAGTCAGGATCGAAAGCACCAGCAAGCTTGAGAGTACCAGCATCACCAGTCCGCCACAGAAGATCAGACCGAGACCCACGATGATTTGCGTGTTGGGGGCGATCCGGCCGGCGAGAAACCGGGCGAGAACCCCTCCGAGGATGTAAGCCGCTCCGTAGAGCAGCAGGGTCAGCGAAAACTCATAGGTCGATAGCTGCAACTGCTCCATGAAAATCAGCGGCGAGACCACGATGAAGGAAAAGTGGCAGGTGAATGCAATCGCCGCGATCAGCCAATAGCCGATGAAACCTATATCGCCGCATACCAGACGGTATGAGCTGAGGATGCTCTGACGCGAGGTTTTGATTGCGCGCGGGTTATCCAGAAAAAAGCAAACCTTCACAAATACGGCGGCGGCCACGGCGATAAACAGCAAAAAGCTGCCGGGCCAATCCAGAATCTGTTGCAGCACGCTACCGACCAGTGGCGAGATGGAAATGAAAACCCCGCTGGCAGTGATCATCAGAATCCGCAGTCGGTCCCGCTCCTTGCCCTCGAACAGATCCTGGATCAGTGCCTGCGAAAGCACGAAGCAACCGCAGCCGATGGCCTGCACCATCCGAAATACCAGGAACCAGGTGTATTCCGTCGACAGGACACAGCCCAGCGCGCCGATGATCGAAACCATCATGCCCGTCAGCAGCAGGTTTTTACGCCCGAATGAGTCCGAAAGTGGACCGATCACCAGTTGGGAAAGCGAGATACCGACAGCGAAAAAACTGATGGATAACGCAATGTCGGCAGGAGAGGTCCGGAAGTGTTCCGCCAGAGCAGGGAAGGAGGGCAGCAAAACATCAAGGGGAAAAACGCTGAGCAACGTCATGGCCATCAGCAGCAGGATGGCTGAAACCTTTTGCGTGGATTTATTGCTGTACTCCATCAGTCAGTCTGCTCATTCCGTGAGAGGTGGCCGAGGATTGATTTGTTGAGAGGGGGAAGTCAATGCGGGGAGGGTAGGATCATTCCCTATTCATTGTGGGACTGAGCTTTTTGGTGGCGAACAAACTCGCGAAGTCATCAATCCAGCCGACATCCATGTTGGCTGGCGTTTTTGCGACCAGGTCGGATCGCTGCACCGCCGCACCCACAGGAAATTTGCATTCCAATATGGGCGCGGTGCGCGTCTTAGCTGTTTGGCAACAACCGGCAAGTAATGCTCTTGATATACCGAGTCTCGGCAATCGCCGGATGCACCGGATGATCCGGGCCCTGGCCGCCGCGTTCGAGCATCTGGATGTTGCGGTCCAGGTGGCGGGCGCTGGTCAGCAGGATGTTTTGCAGGTCGTCTTCGGGCAGGTGCATCGAGCAGGATGCGCTGACCAGGATGCCGTCCTTGCTGAGCAGGCGCATGGCTTGCTCGTTCAGGCGGCGGTAGGCGCCTTCGCCGTTTTTCATGTCTTTCTTGCGTTTGATGAAGGCTGGCGGGTCGGCGACGATCACGTCGAAACGCTCTTCGCTGGCTTTCAACTCTTTCAGGGCTTCGAAGACGTCGCCTTCGATGCAAGTCATTTTTTCGGCGAAGCCGTTCAGGGCGGCGTTGCGCTCCACGCCATCAAGGGCGAAGGAGGAGGCGTCGACGCAGAACACTTCGCTGGCGCCGAACGCGGCAGCCTGCACGCCCCAGCCGCCGATGTAGCTGTACAGGTCCAGAACGCGTTTGCCCTTGGCATACGGAGCCAGACGGGCGCGGTTCATGCGGTGGTCGTAGAACCAGCCGGTTTTCTGGCCCTGGATGACCGGGGCTTCGAATTTCACGCCGTTCTCTTCCAGCGCGACCCACTCCGGCACCAGGCCGAACACGGTTTCGACGTAGCGATTGAGGCCTTCGGCGTCGCGAGCGGCGGAATCGTTCTTGAACAGGATGCCGCTTGGCTTGAGCACTTGGGT
Organism: Pseudomonas sp. PDM31; assembly: GCF_019218965.1. NCBI lineage: Bacteria > Pseudomonadati > Pseudomonadota > Gammaproteobacteria > Pseudomonadales > Pseudomonadaceae > Pseudomonas > Pseudomonas sp. PDM31. Next base: position 435,380 of record NZ_JAHUWS010000002.1, read on the forward strand.
CAGTGCTGCGATCACGTCGTCTTTATGGGCTTCCATGGTCGCCGAAGCGATCTGCACCACGAGGATGTCGCCGAAACGGTCGACCACCAGACCCGGCAGCAGGTCGGAGTCACCGTACACCAGGCGATAGAAAGGCTTGTCGAACAGGCGGTCGCGCAGGGACAAGGCGACGTTCAGGCGGTGCACCAGCAGCGACTTGTCCAGCGGCAGCTTTATGTCACGCGACAGCAGGCGCGCGCAGATCAGGTTGTTCGGGCTCATGGCAACGATGCCCAGCGACTTGCCGCCGGCAGATTCGAGAATCGCCTGATCGCCGGCCTTGAAGCCGTGCAACGGGGTGGCGGCCACGTCGATTTCGTTGCTGTAGACCCACAAGTGGCCGTTGCGCAGGCGACGGTCGGCGTTGGCTTTGAGGCGCAGGCTAGGCAGGGACATGACGTCGCTCCGGAAAAAAGAGCGGGATTATAGCGTGTTGAGGGTGGCGGCGGGTCTGGTGTGCGATGAACGCGGGAGTTTCGGACTTGCGGGAAGGCCAAAAAGATCGCAGCCCCCGGTAATCGGCGTTTACAAGCCCGCAAACTGGGCTTCAATGAAAGTTCAGCCGAAATGCCCTCTGGTGTGTCGGATCCAACTTCATAAAGGTTAGAATCGCCTCCTGACCCAGAGTGTGCACTTATGTCCCAAGAGCTGACTTCCGAACAGATCCAACAAGCCCTGCAGGGCATCAGCGTGCCCGCCCAGCCGCAAATCATGGTGGATTTGCAGATGGAGCAGTACATGCCCGATCCGGATCTGGAAGTCATCGCCAAGCTTATTTCCCAGGACCCGGGCCTTTCCGGTTCCTTGCTGAAGATCGTCAACTCGCCGTATTACGGCCTGAGCAACAAGATTGCGTCGATCCAGCGCGCCGTGAATCTGCTGGGCAGCCGTTCGATCATCAACCTGATCAACGCGCAGTCGATCAAGGGTGAGATGAACGACGAGACCATCGTTACCCTGAACCGTTTCTGGGACACCGCCCAGGACGTGGCGATGACCTGCCTCACACTGGCCAAGCGCATCGGCATTCAGAACGGTGACGAAGCCTACGCATTGGGCTTGTTCCACGACTGCGGCGTGCCGCTGATGCTGCAGCGCTTCCCCAGCTACATGGGTGTTCTGGAGCAGGCCTATGCCAACGCCAGTGCCGAATGCCGGGTGGTGGATACCGAGAACCGTGAATTCAACACCAACCATGCGGTGGTCGGTTACTACACGGCCAAGTCCTGGCGCCTGCCGGAGCATGTGAGCACGGCGATCGCCAATCACCATAACGCCCTGGCGATTTTCAGCGATGAGTCGTCACGCAACAGCTCGTTGAAGAACCTGCTGGCGATCCTGAAGATGGCCGAGCACATTTGCGCGTCCTATCGGGTCCTGGGGAATCAGACCGAGGATCACGAGTGGAACAGCATCGCGCCTTTGGTGCTCGATTACGTTGGCCTCTCGGACTACGACTTCGAGACCCTGAAGCAGACGATTCGCGACCTCGGTACTCATCGCTGAGATTTTCCAACTCGAGAGCCTGATCGAGAGCGCCATGCCTGAACTGCCAGAAGTCGAAACCACCCGTCGCGGCATAGCGCCGCATCTGGAGGGCCAACGTGTCACCCGGGTGATCGTGCGCGACCGGCGTCTGCGCTGGCCGATTCCCGAGGACCTCGATGTGCGCTTGTCGGGCCAGCGCATCGTGCTGGTGGAACGGCGCGCCAAATACCTGTTGATCAACGCCGAAGTCGGCACCTTGATCAGTCACTTGGGCATGTCGGGCAATTTGCGTCTGGTGGAGGCCGGGTTGCCGGCACTCAAGCATGAGCATGTGGACATCGAGCTGGAGTCGGGCCTGGCCCTGCGCTACACCGACCCAAGGCGTTTTGGTGCGATGCTCTGGAGCCTCGACCCGCTCAACCACGAGTTGCTGATTCGCCTGGGGCCGGAGCCGTTGACCGATCTGTTCGACGGCGAGCGGTTGTTCCAGCAGTCCCGTGGGCGCTCAATGGCGGTCAAGCCGTTCATCATGGACAACGCGGTGGTGGTGGGGGTCGGCAATATTTACGCGACCGAAGCGCTGTTCGCCGCGGGCATTGACCCGCGTCGCGAAGCCGGGAGCATCTCCCGGGCGCGTTACCTGAAGCTGGCGATCGAGATCAAACGCATCCTGGCCGCCGCCATCGAGCGCGGCGGTACTACCTTGCGCGATTTCATCGGCGGGGATGGCCAGCCGGGTTATTTCCAGCAGGAATTGTTTGTGTACGGCCGTGGCGGCGAACACTGCAAGGTTTGCGGCACGGGGCTGCGCGAAGTGAAGCTTGGGCAGCGTGCGAGCGTTTTTTGTCCGCGTTGTCAGAGTTGATACGCGCGGTAAACCTTTAAGAATTTGGCGCCCTGACAGGCGCCAGATGACTCAAGCCTTGCCGGTAATCTTCCGATACTTCTCCATCAACTGTTCTTCAGTTTCCGGATGGGCTTCGTCCAGCGGAATGCAATCCACCGGGCAGACCTGCTGGCACTGCGGTTCGTCGTAGTGGCCGACGCACTGGGTGCACAGGTTCGGGTCGATCACGTAGATCTCTTCGCCTTGGGAAATGGCGGCGTTCGGGCACTCGGGTTCGCAGACGTCGCAGTTGATGCAATCGTCGGTGATGATCAGGGACATGCTAACTCCAGCCGGGGCGGCAGGCCCGGGCGCAATAAATCAATGCGCGTAATTGTGCCGTATTGGTGGGCGCTATGCACGCGCACGCGACGTTCTGTAGGAGCCGGCTTGCTGGCGATGGCGGTGTATCAGGTGCACCGCGTTGTATTCATCGCCAGCAAGCGGGCTCCTACAGTCGTGTATTACTTCTTGAATCGAAGTGTAAGAGCATCCGCCACCGCAGGGTGTACGAACTTGGTGATGTCGCCGCCCAGGGCTGCGATTTCACGGACCAGCGTCGAGGAGATGAACGAGTAGCGTTCGGATGGGGTAAGAAACAGGCTTTCCACATCCGGCGCCAGCTGACGGTTCATGTTGGCCAGCTGGAACTCGTATTCGAAGTCCGACACCGCGCGCAAACCACGCAGGAACACGTTGGCATTCTGCTCTTTGGCGAAATGCGCCAGCAGCGTCGAGAAGCCGACCACTTCAACGTTGGGCAGATGCTGGGTGACCTCGCGCGCCAGTTCCACTCGTTGTTCCAGAGGAAACAGCGGGTTTTTCTTCGGGCTGGCGGCGACGGCAATGATCACGTGGTCGAACAGGCGCGAGGCGCGTTCGACCAGATCGCCATGGCCCTTGGTAATAGGGTCGAAGGTACCTGGGTACAACACTCGGTTCATCGCGTCGTCCTGGCGGGAATCCGTTGGGGAGTCGGATGGTATCGCAGCCTTCCCGGTCGGCCAAGTCGCCTGTGGGATAAGAAAGCACTATAGACGACAGGGATAATCATATTTTTCACGGATTTTTCAAGCGCTCGGCCAGGGAGGTCGCCAGTTGCGCCGTCAGTCCATAGACCGAAAGCTGCGGGTTGGCGCCAATGCTGGTGGGGAATAATGAACCGTCGTGGATCGACAGATTGCCCAGTTGATGATGGCGGCCGAGGCTGTCGGTCACGGCATGGACCGGGTCTTCACCCATGGCGCAACCGCCCATCACATGGGCGCTGCCCAAGCGGGTTCGATACAGCTCCAGGCTCAGGCCATCGATCAGCGTGCGCGCTTCGGCCAGGGTTTTCACGTAGCGGGCGTCGGCGTGCATTGGCATTACCGCCTTGGCGCCACCGGCGAACTGGATCTCGGCCATGCTGTGGAACGCCCGGCGCAATCCATCCCAGGCATAGGGCGAGAGCTGATAGTCGAGCACCGGGGTGTCATCGCTGCGCAATTCGACGCTGCCACCGGGGCTGTCCGGGTGAAAACCGTCCCGGAGCAGCGCCAGCATGGCGTGGGTGTGCGGCAGGTTCGCCATGTGCTGCGAATTTTCCTCGCCGAAGCCTCCGAGCAAGGTCGTGGCCAGCGCCGGGTGCAGTGGCGGGACTTCGAGTTTGTAGGACATCTTGCCGGCGGTGCCGTCCAGCCACTGGAAGTGGTCGGAGTAGATCGACTGCGGCGCGCCATAGAAAGGGTTGATCACCTCGTCGAACAGCGCGGCGGACATGTTCACCGGATGCAGGAACGTGCGTTTGCCCAGGCGCTTATGCGGATCAGGTGCGCCGGAGCGCAGCAGCAGCGCCGGGCTGTTGATGCCGCCGCCGGCCAGCACGTAATGCCGCGCCTTGACCGTAATGGTGCGCCCGGTTGGCGCGACACAACGTTCATCCATCGCCGAGCATTGCAGGCCGGTGACCTTGTCGCCGCTGAGAGAGAGTTTTTCCGCGCGGGCCAGGTAAAGCAGTTCGCCGCCTTTTTCCAGGGTCGCCGGAATGGTGGTGACCATCATCGACTGTTTGGCATTGGTCGGGCAGCCCATGCCGCAGTAACCGAGGTTCCAGCAACCGCGCACGTTGCGCGGGATCACATGCCAGCTGTAACCCAGGCTCTCGCAACCTTTGCGGATCACGTCGTTGTTGGGGTTGGGCGGCACCATCCACGGGGCGACGCCCAAGCGCTGCTCCATTTTCTCGAACCACGGGGCCATGTCCGCCGGGCTGTGGCCCTTGACGTTATGCTCCCTGGCCCAGTGTTCCAGGGTTGCCTCTGGAGTACGGAAGCTGGAGGTCCAGTTGATCAGCGTGGTGCCGCCCACCGCACGGCCTTGCAGGATGGTGATCGCGCCGTCTTTGCTCATGCGGCCGATGCCTTCCTGATAGAGGCTGGCGTAGGCCTGGTCTTCGAGCAGCTTGAAGTCGCTGCTGGTCTTGAGCGGGCCTTCCTCGATCAGCAGCACCTTGTAGCCGGCCGCGCTGAGAATCTCCGCAGTGGTACCGCCGCCGGCCCCGCTGCCGATGATCGCCACATCCGCTTCGAGGGTCAGGTCCCGGGTCAGTTGCGAGCCATTGTAGGTTTTCCAGCCTCGGGCCATGCCTTCGCGGAACGGATCGGGTACGGGCATCTTCTGGTTCTCTTTTTATTATGGTTCAAGTGCTGTGGTGATACGACCGACGTCTTCGCGAAGGGGGCGACCCGGTTTCAAACTGTGGGAGGCCCGGGATACCCGCAATGCGCCCATGACTCCTTGCGCCCATACCAGGCCATCATCACCAGTTGCAGCAATGAGCTGTGGCCCATGCGCAGCAGGCTCAACGAGCTGTTTTCCCAGCGATCCAGAAACTGGCGGATATCGTTGGCACTGGCGTTTTCCCAACTGCCCCAGATCCCGGTCAGCGGACCGCGGGTCACGGCCATGCCCAGCACGTCGAAGAGCTGCCGGGTCAACTTGAGCATTTCCGGTGACAGGTGATCGAGGTTGTAATCCAGGCTTTTCAGGGTGCCTTCGACGGCGTCGGGCATGCGTTCGCTGCTTACGGCGCCGGTGAGCATTACCGGGACCAAGGCGCGCAGGAAAGCTAAATCGCCGGTGCGCAGGGAGGCAAAACCGTTGGCCGGGACGCTGGACGAGCAGCCGCTGAGGCTGGCGCCCAGTCCGGCAGTGGCGAGAAAGGCGCTGGCGCCGAGGCTGAATTTGAGCAGGCCGCGCCGTGACAGCGCGGGTGTATCGGACAGGCTGGGGCTCATTATTGTTATTACCCGACGGTGGTGATCTTTAGCGAATGAACAGCTTCTGGATCAGTTTCTGAATGGACTTGCCGTACGGTGGATAAATCAGCTTCGACGCATTGAAGCGCTGCTTGATCAGTACACCCTTGGCCTTGCTGAACGTCAGGAACCCTTCGTGACCGTGGTAATGGCCCATGCCGGAGGCTCCGATGCCGCCGAACGGCATGTCGTCCTGGGCGACGTGCAGCAGGGTGTCGTTCAGGCATACGCCGCCGGAATGGGTTTCCTGCAGCACGCGATCCTGCTCGCGCTTGTCGTAGCCGAAGTAATAGAGCGCCAGCGGGCGAGGGCGCTGGTTGATGTAGGCAAATGCCTGATCCAGATCCTTGTACGGCACGATCGGCAGCAGCGGGCCGAAGATTTCGTCCTGCATGACCGTCATGTCATCAGTGACGTTGAGCAATACGCTATGGCTCATGCGCCGGCCCTGGCCTTGTTCGAACAGCGGGATCAGCAATGCGCCCTTGCTGGTGGCGTCGCTGACATAGCCATTGAGGCGGGTCAGTTGTCGGTCATTGATGATCGCGGTGTAGTCCGGGTTGTCAGTCAGTGTCGGATAAAACCCGCGAACGGCCGAGCGATAGGCTTCAACGAATGCACCGACACGATCTTCCGGCACCAGCACGTAGTCCGGGGCTACGCAGGTCTGTCCGGCATTCAGGGTTTTGCCGAAGGCGATGCGCTCTGCGGCGTCCTTGAGTGGCACATCGCGGGAGACGATGGCCGGGGATTTGCCCCCGAGTTCCAGGGTCACCGGTGTCAGGTTCTCGGAGGCGGCGCGCATCACGTGTTTGCCGATGCTGGTGGCACCGGTGAATAGCAGGTGATCGAAGGGCAGTCGCGAGAACGCCACACCCATATCCGCCTCGCCAAGGACGACACAGACCAGGTCTTCCGGAAAGATCCGCGCCAGCAGTTGCTTCATCAGCAGGCCAGTGGCGGGCGTCGATTCGCTGAGCTTGAGCATCACCCGGTTGCCTGCCGACAGGGCACCGACCAACGGCCCGACGGCCAGGTACAGCGGGTAGTTCCATGGCACGATCACCCCGACTACGCCGAGGGGTTGATAAACCACTTTCGCCGACGCCGGCTGGAAGGCAGCACCGACCTTGCGCCGTGAAGCGCGCATCCAGCCCTTGAGGTTCCGGCTGGCGTAATGGATGCCGTGCAGGCTGGGCATCAGTTCGGCGAGCAGGGTTTCATCGGCGCTGCGATGGCTGAAGTCCTGGCTGATCGCGTCGATCAGGGCCTGGCGTTCATCGTTCAATAAATCCTTCAACGCCTTGAGCCATTGCTGGCGCTGGGCGGCGGGTGGCATCGGATTGGCGGCGTAGGCGGCGCGCTGAGCATCGAACAGTGCCTGCAGCTCTACCAGCGGCTGCTGCAGGTTTTGCAGGTAGGAGATATCAGCGGTCATCGTCGGCTCCGGATTTATTGTAATGAGGTCTTTTTAGAGTCTATGCTCTAGAATGTCAAATGGCATCCTGGTTCAGCTTTCTTTTATCCATTCGCCGTTAGGTCGTAAGATGCCCGTCAACGCACTCTGAATTAAAGCTCAAGCCATGGCCCCAAGGATCAAAACCAGCGAGCGCATCGTGCAGAACAGCCTGGAGCTGTTCAATCAGCAGGGCGAGCGCAGCATCAGCACCAACCACATTGCTGCCCACATGGAAATTTCCCCGGGCAACCTGTACTACCACTTCCCTAACAAGCAGGCGATCATCGCCGTACTGTTCAGTGAGTACGAAAGCCTCGTGGACAGTTTCCTGCGCCCGCCCCAGGGCCGTGCCGCCACGGTGGAAGACAAACGTTTCTATCTCAAGGAATTGCTGTCGGCGATGTGGCGCTACCGATTCCTGCATCGCGACCTCGAACACTTGCTCGACAGTGACCAGGACCTGGCGGATCGCTACCGGCGTTTCTCCCAGCGCTGTCTGATCCAGGGCGCGGCCATCTACGAAGGGTTTGTCGCCGCCGGCATTCTCAAGATGGATCGTGTGCAGATCGAATCCCTGACGCTCAATGCCTGGATCATCCTCACCTCCTGGGTGCGATTTCTGTGCACGACCCGGGAGAACTCCAGTCATTTGAGTGAGCAGGCGATCAAGCGCGGGGTCTATCAGGTGCTGGTGCTGGAAGCCGGGTTTGTCACGGATCAGTCGCGCGCTGACGTCAACGCATTGTTCGAAGAGTTTTACGTGCCGCTGGCCCAGGCCCTTGAAGAATTGTGAGTGAGCTGGGGTGAATTGACCGGTTTGAGCTGGAAAGTGCAGTAGGATCGAGATTCCACAGACACCACAGGAGCAAGTCATGCCCATTGCGCAACTGATCAGCCCGCAGGCACTGGACCTGAAAAAGGACCAGCCGGGGTTGGTGATTCTGGATTGTCGTTTTGCCCTTGAAGACCCGGATTATGGCCAGCGCAGCTATGCCGAAGGACACATCGCCGGGGCGAGTTTTGCCGATCTTGAGCGCGATCTCAGTGGTGCAGTGGTCAAGGGCGTGACCGGGCGTCATCCGTTGCCTGAGCCGGCGCAGTTGATCGAACGCCTGCAAACCTTTGGTATCGACGCTGGCAGTGAAGTGGTCTTGTACGATGACGGTCCGGGTGCCTTTGCGGCGCGGGCCTGGTGGTTATTGGCATGGCTGGGCAAGCGTGATGGCGTGTTCATCCTCGATGGCGGGCTCAAGGCTTGGCATGCGGCGGGTTTGCCGCTGAGCCTGGATGCGCCGTCGCACACTCGCGGCAGCTTTACCGGTAGCCCCGATGCTTCGTTGCTGCTCAGCGCAGAGCAACTGCAAAAACGCCTCGCCAAGCCACAACTGACCTTGCTCGATGCCCGCGCCTTGCCGCGCTTCAAGGGCGAAGTGGAACCGATCGACCCGATTGCCGGACACATACCCGGTGCGCAGTGTGCGGCGTTTACCGACAACCTGGGCACCGACGGGCGTTTCCTGGCGGCCGACCAACTCAAGCACCGCTTCGCCGCGAAACTGGGCGATCGCTCGCCGACCGAACTGGTGGCGTACTGCGGGTCGGGCGTGACGGCTTGTCATAACCTGTTTGCGTTGTGCCTGGCAGGTTATCCGCTGGCCTCGTTGTATGCCGGGTCGTGGAGTGAGTGGATCAATGAACCGTCTCGCGGCATCGCCACTGGCGAGTAGTCGCCACAATCCCCTGTAGGAGCGTAATGCTGTTCACTTGAGTTGGGTCACACACTTGTGGCGAGGGGGCTTGCCCCCGTTGGGCTGCGGACTGACACTCCATCGCGAGCAGGGGGACTGGTGTCTGCGGGATTTCATCAGGCACTTGCCCTGACGGCGGCCAGCCACTGTGGGATGCGCCGCTCCAGGTAGTAACCGGGTTGCCTGATCGAACCGTCGACGAATCCGACATGCCCGCCCTTGGCCTGCAGTTCGAGGTGCGTGCAGGCGGCCAGTTCATCGGCCTGCGGCAGGCTGTGGGGGAAGACGAAGGGGTCGTCTGCGGCCTGAATGATCAAAGTTGGTGTGCGAATTTCCCCCAGGAAGTAGCGGCTAGACGCGCGGCGATAATAATCCTCGGCATCGATGAAGCCATGCAGCGGTGCGGTGACGCGGCCATCGAAATCCCAGAAGGTGCGCATGTTCTCCAGCGAGCCGAGGGCCGCCAGCGCTGCCAGGCCATCCTCGCGTCCGTCGTGCTGGAACTGTCGCTGCTTGTTCTTGATGTAAGCGACCATCTCGCGCATGAAGTGCGCCTGGTAGACCCTGGAGAAACCCTGGCCGATGCGGTCGGCGCACTGGTCCAGGCGAAAAGGTACCGACACCGCGACAGCACCCATCACGCCACTGTCACTGCCGGTCTCACCCAGGTGCTTGAGCAGGACGTTGCCACCGAGCGAATAGCCGACCGCGTACAACGGCGCTAGGGGGCGTTTGGCTTTCAGGTGCCTGATGGTTTCCCCCAGGTCGTCACTGGCGCCGGAGTGGTAGCTGCGCGGCAACAGGTTGGGTTCGCCAGAGCAGCCGCGCCAGTTCAGCGCAACACTGGCCCAGCTCTGATCGCCCAGCGCTTTTTGCAGCCCCGCCACATAAGGTGAATTCGATGAGCCGGTGAGGCCGTGCAGCACCAGCACCAGGGGGGCGTCGGCGCTATGCGGGCCATGCCAGTCGAGGTCGAGGAAGTCGCCATCCTCAAGCCATAAACGTTCACGCTCGCGTTCGATGTGCGTGGTTTTGCGCCACAGCGGACCCCACAGGGTTTGCAAGTGCGGGTTGCCGAGGCCGAGGGCAGGGGTGAAGCGTACAGGCAGATGAGGCACGATCATTCTCGAGGCAGCGGTGCGCAACGCGTACGCACCTTTTTCAGGCCGGTCAATTAACCGGCGATCTCTGCCATACGTTGCCACAACGAGTAGTACACGCGCCCGGATTTCTGCTCGCGATGCAGGCGCCAGTTGCCCGGCAGGCCCAGAGTCGACGGTGCGGATTCGCTTTCGGTGTACACCCACGCTTCCTCGGCCAGCCACTGGCGCTCTTCGAGCAGGGCGCAAACGGCGGGCAACAGGTTCTGGTTGAACGGTGGGTCGAGGAACACCAGGTCGTAAGCCGTTGCTGTCTGGGTTTCCAGGTAGCGCAGGGCATCGGCGGTCTGCACCTGGCCGTTGGTGCAGCGCAGGGTGCCCAGGTGCTCCTTCAGGCTGGATACCGCGATATTACTGGCGTCCAGCGCCTGGCCCATGGCTGCGCCACGGGACAGTGCTTCGAGGAACAGCGCGCCGCTGCCGGTAAACGGGTCAAGGACCTTGGCCCCCGGTACATAAGGCGCGAGCCAGTTGAACAGGGTTTCACGCACCCGGTCCGGCGTCGGGCGCAGGCCCGGAGCGTCGGGAAAACTCAGTTTGCGGCTGCGCCATTCGCCGCCGATGATGCGCAGTTGATTCACGCCGTTATGGACGTTTTTGGCGGGTTTTTTTGGACTGGCCATTAATGCTCCGGAACCCCGAGCGGCTGCTCGGAAGGTTTATCAGTAGGGGCCGGTAACGGCTTTTGCGGCACGGTCGGGCCAGCGCTGACGATGACCATTTTATCCGTGCTCAGGTGTTTGTTCAGTGCGGCTTTGACTTGCTCGACGGTCAGGCTCTGGGACTGCTGCATGAAGTCCTCGAGATGGCTCAACGGCAGATTGTAGAAGCCGATGGCGCCGAGCTGGCCGACGATATCGGCGTTGCTGGCTGTGGACAGCGGGAAGCTGCCGGCCAGTTCGCGCTTGGCGTCGTCGAGCTCTTTTTCGGTCGGGCCGGTTTTAAGGTATTCGGCGAGTACATCCTGCACCAGTTTCAGGGTGCCCTCGCTCATTTCGGCGCGGGTTTGCAGGTTGATCATGAACGGGCCGCGCGCCTGCATCGGAGTGAAACCCGAGTACACGCCGTAGGTGAGGCCACGTTTTTCACGTACTTCGCTCATCAGGCGGGTGCCGAAGCCGCCGCCACCGAGGATCTGGTTGCCCATGGACAACGCTGCGTAGTCCGGGTCGTCCCGGTCGATGCCCAGTTGCGAGAGCATCAGGGTGGTCTGCTTGGACGGGAACTCAATGTGGCCAATGCTGGCCTTGGGTTCGCTCGGTTGTGCAATCTTCGGCAGGGCCGCGCCTTTGGGCAGTGCGGTGGAAACCTGGGCTGCAATCGCTTCGGCTTCTGCGCGGGACAGGTCGCCGACCAGCGCGATCACCACGTTGCCCGCGGCATAGGCTTTGGCGTGGAATGCCTGCATCTGAGCCACGGTGATCGCCGGTACGGTTTTCGCCGTGCCATCGCTGGCGTGGGCGTACGGGTGGTCGCCGTACAGGCGGTTCATCAGTTCCAGGCTGGCCAGTTTTCCGGGGTTCTGCTTCTGGTACTCGAAACCGGCGAGCATCTGGTTCTTGATCCGCGCAAACGAATCGGCGGGGAAGGTCGGCTTGCCGACGACTTCGGCGAACAGCTTCAGGGCCGGCTCGCGTTTGTCCGTGGCGCTGAGGCTGCGCAGGGACGCGACGGCCATGTCCTTGAAAGCGCCGTTGCCGAAGTCGGCACCCAGGCCTTCGAAGCCCTGTGCGATGGCACCAACGTCCTTGCCGGCCACGCCTTCGTTGAGCATGGCGTTGGTCAGCAGCGCCAGACCCGGTGCGTCACCGTCCTGGCTGCTGCCGGCGGCGAAGATCAGGCGCATGTCGAACATCGGCAGCTCACGGGCTTCGACAAACAGCACCTTGGCACCTTCGGCGGTGTTCCAGGTTTGCACGTCCAGCTTGCGATGCTCCGGCGCCTTGCCGTTGAGCTCGGCCAAAGATTGCAGTTTCTGGCTGGCCTTGGCCTTGTCGAGCGCCTCGCTGGCGTTGGTGTCGCCGGAACGCAACAAGTAGAACGCGGCGGAGCCGATCAGGGCGATGGCGATCAGGCCGATCAGGGTCAGACGGGTTTTTTTATGCTCACTCATGAGTCGTCTCCAGTGGCAGTACATGGGCGACGCTGAGACGTTCGCGGGTGAAATACAGCTTGGCGGCTTTCTGGATATCTTCCGGAGTTACGCTTTCCAGATCGGCCAGTTCGGTGTCCATCAATTGCCACGACAGGCCGACAGTTTCCAGTTGGCCGATGGCAGTGGCCTGGCTGGTGATCGAGTCACGCTCGTAGACCAGGCCCGCGATGACCTGGGCACGCACGCGCTCCAGCTCTTCAGCTGATGGCGCCGTGGTTTTCAGCTGTTCGAGCAGTTTCCACAAACCGGCTTCCACCTGGGCGACGGTTTTGTGTTTCTGGGTGTTTGGCGTTGCCGACAGGGTAAACAGGCTGTCGCCACGGGTGTAGGCGTCGTAACTCGACGAACCGCCGGACACCAGCTCCTCGCCGCGTTCAAGCTGGGTCGGAATGCGTCCGCTGTAGCCGCCGTCGAGCAGGGCCGAGATCAGGCGCAGGGCATTGACCAGGCGCTTGTCTTCGGCGGTGGCAATGCTGGGCACGTTGAAGGCCAGCATCAGGCTGGGCAGTTGGGTCTGCACATGCAGGGTGATCTGGCGCTCCCCCGGCTCGGCCAGTTCCAGCGGTTTTTTCGCTGCCGGCACATCGCGCTTGGCGATAGGGCCGAAATAACGCAGGGCCAGGGTTTTGACTTCGTCCGCAGTGACGTCGCCGACGACTACCAGCGTGGCGTTGTTCGGCACGTACCAGGTCTGGTACCAGTGGCGCAGCTCTTCGACTTTCATCCGTTCCAGGTCAGCCATCCAGCCGATTGTCGGGGTGTGATAGCCGCTGGCCGGGTAGGCCATGGCCTTGAAGCGTTCGTAGGCCTTGGACATCGGCTTGTCGTCGGTGCGCAGGCGCCGTTCTTCCTTGATGACCTCGATCTCGCGGCTGAACTCGTCGGCGGGCAGGCGCAGGCTGGCCATGCGGTCGGCTTCCAGTTCGAAAGCGACGCCCAGGCGATCCTTGGCCAGCACCTGGTAGTAGGCGGTGAAGTCATCGCTGGTGAACGCGTTCTCTTCGGCGCCCAGGTCGCGCAGGATCAGCGAAGCCTCACCCGGGCCTACCTTGTCGCTGCCCTTGAACATCATGTGTTCCAGGGCGTGGGACAGGCCTGTGTTACCAGGCGTTTCGTAGCTGGAGCCGACCTTGTACCAGACCTGGGAAACCACCACCGGTGCGCGATGGTCTTCGCGCACGACAACTTTCAGCCCGTTGTCCAAGGTGAATTCGTGGGTGGGTTGCGGGTCGGCAGCCAGGGCCGAAAGGGGCAGGCAAACTGTGCTGAGCAGCAGGCCTGCGGCGCGGCGGGCTAGAGCATTCATTCGTTTTTAAACCTTTGGGGCTGCCCGCTTGGTCTTAGCGTCAGCGGGCGAGAGGGTGCTAGGATACTGATCCGTTTTACTGGCGGCCACGCCTATCAGGCCTCGAAGCTTGATCAGGTTGTATGGGTTTGCGGCGGAAGGCTATGGTTTATCAGCTAAACTCTGCTTTTTCGCCGATTTTGCCGCTTCAGTCCTTCGTGAATCGTTTTTTGTAAGGTGCCATTTGCACCTCGACAAAATGTTGAGCGTGAACAAGCTGGATCAATCGCAGTCTGTTCTGCATCGAATTTTTATTTGCCGAGGCGCCATTGGCGCGTCGCTACCGTGAGATAGCCGTCCTCCATGTTTGGTTCCAACGACGACAAGAAGACCCCAGCTGCGGCTGGCGAGAAAAAAAGCCTGTTCGGATGGCTGCGCAAAAAGCCGCAGGAACCCGTCGTCGAACAGCCACAGCCCATTTCCGAGCCCGCGCCGGCACCCGTAATAGAAGAAGCGCCCGCACCGGTTGTCCTGCCACTTGCCGAACCTGTGTTGCAGCCGACGCTCGAAGCCCGGCCTGAACCGGTCGCTGAAGTCGCCGCTCCATCGCCGCAAGCGCCAGCGGCCGAGCCCTGGCTGACATTGCCGGTGGCGGAAGAGCAGGTGGCGCTGGTTGTAAATGATCAGGCGCCGCACGTGACGCCACCCATTCCAGCCCCGGCAGCATTCATACCAGCGCCGGTTCAGGAGCCTGTCGTTGAGGCGGTTGTTGAGGCAGTTGTTGAGCCTGTCGTTGAGCCGGTTGTTGAGCAGGTCGTTGCACCTGCCACCGTGGCTGAGCCTGAGCCTGAGCCTGCGCCTGCATCTACATCTACATCTACATCTGCACCCGCACCGGTAGTGGTCGAGGCTGTAGCGAATTCATACGCAGAGCCAGAGCCAGAGCCGGTTGTTCCAGTTGCATCCGCTCCAGCCTTTGTACCGGTGCCTGCTCCAGCGTCTGCGCCGGTCATCGCTCCAGTCGAAGTGGTCACTGACGCGACTGCTGAGACGCCCGTCGAACCTGTTCGTAGCGAAGAAACCAAGGCCGGCTTCTTTGCCCGCCTCAAGCAGGGTCTGTCCAAGACCAGCGCCAGCATCGGCGAAGGCATGGCCAGCTTGTTTCTGGGCCGCAAGGCCATTGATGACGAACTGCTCGAGGACCTCGAAACCCGTCTGTTGACCGCTGACGTTGGCGTCGAAGCGACATCGGTGATCATTCAGCGTCTGACCCAGAAGGTCGCACGCAAGGAACTGGCCGATGCCGATGCCCTGTACAAATCCCTGCAAGCCGAGCTGGCCGCCATGCTCAAGCCGGTCGAGCAGCCGCTGAAAATCACTTCGCAGAACAAGCCGTTCGTGATCCTGGTGGTCGGCGTCAACGGGGCCGGCAAAACCACCACCATCGGCAAACTGGCGAAGAAGCTGCAGCTCGAAGGCAAGAAAGTCATGCTCGCCGCGGGCGACACTTTCCGCGCGGCGGCGGTCGAGCAGTTGCAGGTCTGGGGCGAGCGCAACAAGATTCCGGTGATCGCCCAGCACACGGGGGCCGATTCGGCCTCGGTGATCTTCGACGCCGTACAGGCGGCCAAGGCCCGTGGCATCGATGTGCTGATCGCTGACACTGCCGGTCGCCTGCACACCAAAGACAACCTGATGGAAGAGCTGAAGAAGGTTCGCCGGGTCATCGGCAAGCTCGACGCCGACGCGCCGCACGAAGTGCTGCTGGTCCTCGATGCGGGCACCGGCCAGAACGCGATCAACCAGGCCAAACAATTCAACCAGACCGTCGCACTCACTGGCCTGGCGCTGACCAAGCTCGACGGCACGGCCAAGGGCGGGGTGATTTTCGCCCTGGCCAAGCAGTTCGGCTTGCCGATTCGCTATATCGGCGTCGGTGAAGGCATCGACGATTTGCGTACCTTTGAAGCAGAACCCTTTGTCCAGGCACTGTTTGCCGAGCGGGAGCGTTCATGATTCGTTTCGAACAGGTCGGTAAACGCTACCCGAACGGTCACGTGGGCTTGCATGAGCTGAGCTTTCGAGTCCGTCGGGGCGAATTTTTGTTTGTTACCGGCCATTCCGGCGCCGGTAAAAGCACCTTGTTGCGGCTGTTGCTGGCCATGGAACGCCCGACCAGCGGCAAACTGCTGCTCGCCGGGCAAGACCTGAGCACCATCAGCAACGCGCAGATTCCTTTCCTGCGCCGGCAGATCGGCGTGGTGTTCCAGAATCACCAGTTGCTGTTCGATCGCACCGTTTTCAACAACGTTGCGCTGCCGTTGCAGATTCTCGGCCTGTCCAAGGCCGAGATCGTCAAACGCGTGGACTCGGCGCTGGAGCGCGTGGCGCTGTCGGACAAAACTGATTTGTACCCCGGCGACCTGTCCACCGGTCAGCAGCAGCGCGTCGGCATCGCCCGCGCCATCGTCCATCGTCCGGCCTTGCTGCTGGCGGACGAGCCAACGGGTAACCTCGACCCGCGTCTGGCGGCGGAAATCATGGGTGTATTCGAAGACATCAACCGCCTGGGCACCAGCGTGCTGATCGCCAGCCACGACCTGGCCCTGATTGCCCGCATGCGCCACCGCATGCTGACGCTGCAGCGCGGTCGATTGATCGGCGACGGGGAGGCTGCCGTATGAGTGCTACACGTAGCCCCAAGGTTTCCGAGCGAGTGGCCCCGAAAGCCGCCGATCCGCAGCCGCAGAAGAAAAAACACGACGATGACGACGGGCCGGACTTTTCCACATTGTTTCGTGCGTGGGTCGAAAGCCATCGTGCCAGCTTGCTGGACAGCCTGCGCCGCCTGGGCAAGCAGCCGATCGGCAGTTTCTTTACCTGCCTGGTGATGGCGGTGGCCCTGAGTTTACCCATGGGGCTGTCACTTTTGCTAAGTAACGTCGAGCGCCTGGGCGGGTCCTGGCAGCGTGCGGCGCAGATTTCCCTGTATCTGGAAATTAACGCGAGCTCCGCTGAGGGCGAATCGCTGCGTGAACAGATCAAGGGCATGCCTGGCGTGGCCGACGCGGAATACGTCGGCCGGGAACAGGCGCTGGAAGAGTTCCAGCAGCAGTCCGGTCTGGGCGAGGCGCTCAAGGAGCTACCGGAAAACCCGCTGCCGGGGGTGGTGCTGGTGACGCCGAAAGAGGTCGACAAGCCCGCGCTTGAAGCATTACGACAACAACTTTCCGAGCTGCCGAAGGTACAACAGGCGCAACTTGATTTAGTCTGGGTCGAGCGTCTGGCAGCCATCCTCAAGCTGGGTGACCGTTTTGTCTTCGGTCTGACCGTGCTTCTGGTTTCTGCATTACTTTTGGTGATAGGCAATACCATTCGTCTTCATATTGAAAACCGCCGCACAGAGATAGAAGTGATTAAACTGGTCGGCGGCACTGACAGCTATGTGCGCAGGCCCTTTCTGTACATGGGCGCGCTGTATGGCTTCGGTGCGGGGATTCTCTCCTGGGGCGTGCTGGCATTTGGCCTTGACTGGCTGAACGACGCAGTGGTTGGGCTGGCCGGTTTGTACGGCAGTGATTTCGCGCTGGCCGGAGTGCCAGTTGCCGATGGTCTGTCTCTCTTGCTTGGCGCGGTGCTGTTGGGGTATATCGGTGCATGGATTGCAGTCGCACGCCACCTGAGGGAGCTTGCGCCTAAGTAGTATCATTTTGCTCGTATTGACCTTTCAGCGTTTTTGGGAACTTGTCTTTCGGTTTCCGGTCAATTTTCGCAGTGCTGAACTGCACGAGTTTGTAAGTGGGAGGTTTTTTCGTATGACCAATTCTTTGCAACCTGCATATGCTCTGGTCCCGGGTGCGAACCTGGAGGCCTATGTGCACACGGTGAACAGCATTCCATTGCTGACGCCGGAGCAGGAGCGTGAACTGGCCGAGAGTCTCTATTATGAGCAGGATTTGGGGGCGGCTCGGCAGATGGTGCTCGCCCACCTGCGTTTTGTCGTACATATCGCCCGTAGCTATTCCGGCTACGGTCTGGCTCAGGCGGACCTGATCCAGGAAGGTAACGTCGGCCTGATGAAGGCCGTGAAGCGCTTCAACCCGGAAATGGGCGTGCGCCTGGTGTCCTTTGCCGTGCACTGGATCAAGGCGGAAATCCACGAATTCATCCTGCGCAACTGGCGTATCGTGAAGGTCGCGACCACCAAGGCCCAGCGCAAGCTGTTCTTCAACCTGCGCAGCCAGAAGAAGCGTCTCGCCTGGTTGAACAACGAGGAAGTCCATCGTGTGGCCGAAAGCCTCGGTGTAGAGCCTCGCGAAGTGCGCGAGATGGAAAGTCGCCTGACCGGCCATGACATGGCCTTCGATCCGGCTGCCGAAGCGGATGACGACAGTGCTTTCCAGTCGCCGGCCAACTATCTGGAAGACCACCGGTACGACCCGGCCCGTCAACTGGAAGACGCCGACTGGAGCGACAACTCCAATCACAACCTGCACGAAGCGCTGGAAGTGCTGGACGACCGCAGTCGTGACATCCTCTACCAGCGCTGGCTGGCAGAAGAAAAAGCCACGCTGCACGACCTGGCACAGAAGTACAACGTGTCGGCCGAGCGTATTCGTCAGCTTGAGAAGAGCGCGATGAACAAGCTCAAGTTGTCGATCGCCGCATAAGCTGCGTACTGGCAATAAAAAACGCCCCGGTCATTGATCGGGGCGTTTTTTTTGTACTCATTCACAGATTCACCTTGGTCCCTGTGGGAGCGGGCTTGCCCGCGAAGGCGTCGTGTCAACCGCTACACCCGTCGCTGACACACCGCAAGTTGTGTCCGAAAATCGTGATCGGCTATTGGGACCAGGGCGCACGGCGCGAAGCGTTCAAGCCCGCCAGATAACTATCGCCACCCAACTGACTCATCTGCTGCCGAATCCATCCGGCCCGACGTGCGACGTAGTTGGTCGGGTGACTCGCGCTCCAAACGCGTGGGTTTGGCAGTACGGCGGCCAACAGACTCGATTGCTGGCGGCTGAGATTTTTTGCGCTGATGCCGAAGTGATGCCTGGCTGCAGCCTCTGCCCCAAACACCCCGTCATCCCATTCGACGCTATTGAGGTACACCTCCAGAATCCGTTCCTTGGGCCACAACACCTCGATCAACGCGGTAAACCAGGCTTCCAGACCTTTGCGCAGCCAGCTGCGGCCTGACCACAGGAACAGGTTCTTCGAGACTTGCTGGCTCAGGGTGCTGGCACCACGGATCGTGCCGCCGAGCTCGTTGTGGGCGAGGGCTTTCTGGATGGCACCGAAGTCAAAGCCCCAGTGCTCGGGGAATTTCTGATCTTCACCGGCAATCACAGCCAGCTTCAGGTCGTCGGAGATTTCATCCCACGGCTTCCAGGTGCGTTGCAGGTCAATGGGTTCGCCATCGAACCAGGATTCGATCTTGCGCTCAACCATCAGTGCGGTTCCCGGTGGCGGAACGAAGCGAAAAATCAGCACCAGCAAAACGCTGCCGCCCATGAACCACAGCACGGCCTTGGTGAAACGACGGAAATAAATACGCAGCATAGAGATGGCTTGGCCGAACCCGTTGAGCGGGCCATTATACAGACCCTGTTGATCGACACTGACTGGAGTTCTTCATGCTGCGTGGCTTTTTGATGTTGGCCGCTTTTTTCGGCTTCACCGGTGTCGGCCTGGGTGCCTTTGCCGCTCACGGCCTGAAAAACCGTCTGAGTGCCGAGTATCTGGCGATTTTCCATACCGGCGTGACCTATCAGTTGGTGCACACCCTGGCGCTGCTGGGCGTGGCGCTGCTGGCCACGCAGATCCCGGGGCGCCTGGTTACGTGGGCCGGCGCATCGTTCGCCATCGGCATCCTGCTGTTCTCCGGTAGCCTCTATGTGTTGACGCTGACCGGAGTGAGCAAGTTCGGCATCATCACGCCCTTTGGCGGCCTGGCGTTTCTGATAGGCTGGCTATCTCTGGGTCTGGCTGCCTACCGATTGTCCTGATCTGCAGGAGCCGGCTTGCAGGCGATGAAGGCGATGCGGTGAAACAGCCAGGCCGAGTAGCCTGCATCGCCAGCAAGCCGGCTCCTGCAATGCGTCCGTCCATTTCAAGACGAATGGCTTGGGTCAGCCTGACTGATCGGGCTAGAATGCCAGCCCCTAAAAATGATGGCGGCATCCGGCATGCGCATTCAGTTGAACGGCGAATCCCTTGAACTGCCCGACGGTGAAACCGTTGCGGCCCTGCTGACCCGTCTGGATCTGACCGGACGCCGGGTGGCGGTCGAACTCAATCTGGATATCGTCCCGCGCAGCCAGCATGCCGAGACCACGCTCAACGACGGCGACAATGTCGAAGTCGTGCACGCCATCGGCGGCGGCTAGCCGAATGGCCCGCATGGGCCGAGAATTCTGCAAGACCCTCACCCTTAAAGAGGATTCCCCATGAGCATCGTTCGTAGCGACAAGCCTTTTGTTCTGGCCGGTCGTACTTACCAGTCGCGTTTGCTGGTTGGTACCGGCAAGTACCGTGACATGGAAGAAACCCGCCTGGCCATCGAAGCCTCGGGTGCCGAGATCGTCACCTTCGCCGTGCGCCGCACCAACCTTGGCCAGATCGAGGGCGAGCCGAACCTGCTCGAAGTGCTGTCGCCGGATCGCTACACCTTCCTGCCGAACACCGCCGGTTGCTACGACGCGATCGAAGCCGTGCGCACCTGCCGCCTGGCCCGTGAGCTGCTCGATGGTCACAATCTGGTGAAGCTGGAAGTGCTGGCCGACCAGAAAACCCTGTTCCCCAACGTGATCGAAACCCTCAAGGCCGCCGAAACCCTGGTCAAGGAAGGCTTTGACGTGATGGTTTACACCAGTGATGACCCGATCATCGCCCGGCAACTGGCGGAAATCGGCTGTATCGCCGTGATGCCGCTGGCCGGTCTGATCGGTTCCGGCCTGGGAATCTGCAACCCGTACAACCTGCAGATCATCCTCGAAGAAGCGAAAATTCCGGTGCTGGTGGATGCCGGTGTCGGTACCGCATCCGACGCCACCATCTCCATGGAGCTGGGCTGCGACGCGGTGCTGATGAATTCGGCCATCGCCCACGCGGGACAGCCGATCATGATGGCTGAAGCCATGAAACACGCCATCGTTGCGGGCCGCCTGGCCTACCTCGCCGGCCGCATGCCGAAAAAACTCTATGCCAGCGCCTCTTCGCCGCTGGATGGTCTGATCAAGTAAGAGCCATTGATGACTGAATCGAACGACACGCCTATCCAGCCGGAAGAAGGCGACGAGCGCCAACACCGCCGCATCAAGAGTTTCGTGATGCGCGCCGGGCGCATGACCGAAGGCCAGCAAAAAGGTCTGGAGCAGGGCACGCCGCTGTTCGTGCTGCCGCTGGCTGACGCCCCGGTGGATTTCGACCAGGTGTTCGGTCGCGCAGCAAAGCGCTCGCTGGAAATCGGTTTCGGCATGGGCCATTCGCTGCTGGAAATGGCAGCGGCCTCGCCGGAGCAGGATTTCATTGGCGTCGAGGTTCACCGTCCGGGTGTCGGCGCGCTGCTCAACGGCGTGCTCACCCAGGGTTTGACCAACCTGCGGGTCTACGATTGCGATGCGATCGAAGTGCTCAACCGCTGTGTGGCCGACAACAGCCTTGATCGCCTGATGCTGTTTTTCCCGGACCCATGGCACAAGAGCCGTCACCACAAGCGTCGTATCGTTCAGGCTTCGTTCGCCGAACTGGTGCGCAGCAAGCTGAAGGTCGGCGGTATTCTGCACATGGCCACCGACTGGGAACCGTATGCCGAGTACATGCTGGAAGTGATGAATGTCGCGCCGGGTTATCGCAACCTGGCCGAAGACGGCAAGTGCGTACCGCGCCCGGCCGAGCGGCCGATCACCAAGTTTGAACGCCGCGGCGAACGGCTTGGGCATGGGGTTTGGGATTTGAAGTTCGAGAAACAGTCCTAAGCGTCACACAAAATCAAATGTGGGAGCGGGCTTGCTCGCGAAGGTGGTGTGTCAGTTGACATAAATGTGTCTGACACACCACCTTCGCGAGCAAGCCCGCTCCCACAGTTGTTTTGTATGTGCCGCAGGATCAGCGGCGGTCAGCTACTACGCCTATCAACACCAACACCACCAACAACACCGGCGCCAGGCTGTAGTTGTTGAACTGGCTCAAGCCCTTGACGATCCACGGCGTAGCATAGATCAGCGCCGCACCGCTGCCGATCATGCACAGCAGGGACATCAGCGGGACGCGCAAGGCGCCGGCGATGCTGCCCAGGCGTTGTTCGACCCAGCCTTTGAAGTCCGCACCAAACAGCACCAGCAGGCAGCCCACCAGGGCCAGGGCAATTTCCGAGAGGTTGCTGCGGCTCCAGCGCGATACCGTGGCGAGCAGGTCGAGTACCAAGTCCATTCGATTTCCTTATGTCAGAAAATTCTGCAGCAAGTCATTGAGAAAGAGTTGTCCGCGCTCGGTGGCCACCAGACGTGACGGTTCGACCTGCAACAAGCCGCTTTGTTCGGCGTCAAGGCGGCCTTCAGCAAGGCTTTGCAGGCTCATGCCGGTACGTTCCGGGTACAGCCGCGATTCTACGCCTTCAGTCAGACGCAGCGCGTTCATCAGGAACTCGAACGGCATTTCTTCGTTGCCCAGCGCTTTCTCGCCAGCCTGGAAGCTTTTCGCCGGATTCAGGTAATCCTTCGGCAGTCGGGTCTTCCAGGTGCGAATGATGCGCCCGTCCGGATGGCTGAGCTTGCCATGGGCACCCGCGCCAATGCCGATGAAGTCGCCAAAACTCCAGTAATTGAGGTTGTGGCGCGCCGGACGACCGGGCAGGGCATAGGCCGACACTTCGTATTGCGCGTAACCGTGTTCGGCCAGCAGCGCTTGCCCGGCTTCCTGGATGTCCCACAGCGTGTCGTCTTCCGGCAGCGTCGGCGGCTGGTTCCAGAACACGGTGTTTGGTTCCAGGGTCAGCTGATACCACGACAGGTGCGTCGGTTTCAGGGCGATGGCTTGACGCAGATCGCCCAAGGCATCGTCCAGGGATTGATCGGGCAAGCCATGCATCAGGTCCAGATTGAAGTTATCGAACCCTGCCTGACGCGCCATGCCAGCGGCGCGGATGGCTTCGTCACCATTGTGGATCCGTCCCAGCGCCTCGAGTTTCGCTTGCTGAAAGCTCTGGATGCCAATCGACAGGCGATTGATACCCAGTGCCCGGTAGGCGACGAACTTTTCCTGCTCGAACGTGCCGGGGTTGGCTTCCAGGGTGATTTCGATGTCGTGGGCAAACGGTATGCGCTGCTCCACGCCTTTAAGCAGTCGCCCCAATGCCGCAGCACTGAACAGGCTCGGAGTACCGCCGCCGAAGAAGATCGAGCTCAGTTCGCGGCCGTAAACGGCATGCAGGTCCTGATCGAGGTCGGCCAGCAGGGCGTCCACATACTCCTCTTCCGGCAGCACCTTGCTTGCGGTGTGGGAGTTGAAGTCGCAATACGGGCATTTGCGCACGCACCACGGAATGTGGATGTACAGCGCCAGGGGCGGTAGCACTGGCAGGGCCGCCCGAGGCGATTGCGCGGCGCCGCCGAAGATCAGCGACGACGCGGATGATTCGCCGGTCATTTCAGGCCCAGACGCTGGCGCAGCAGATCCATTGCGCGGGCGCGGTGGCTGATCTGGTTCTTGTCGGCCGGGCTCAGTTCGGCGCTGGAGCAATCGCGCTCCGGCACCCAGAACAGCGGGTCGTAGCCAAAACCGTGCTCGCCGCTGGCCTGGGTCAGGATGCGGCCGTGCCACAAGCCTTCGCAGAGGATCGGCAGGGGGTCATCGGCGTGACGCACCAGCGCCAGCACGCAGACGAACTGTGCGCCGCGCTCGGCTTCAGGCACGTCTTTGAGGACATCGAGCAGTTTGGCGTTGTTCGCCGCATCGCCCTGGCCATCGGCATAACGCGCCGAGTAGATGCCCGGCGCACCACCGAGGAAATCCACAGCCAGCCCGGAATCGTCGGCCAGCGCCGGCAAGCCCGAGATGCGCGCGGCATTGCGGGCCTTGAGAATGGCGTTCTCGACGAACGACAGACCGGTTTCTTCCGGTTCCACGCTGCTGAACTCGCCGATCGAGCGCAGTTGCACCGAGTCGCCGAGCATGGCCTGGAGTTCCTTGAGTTTGCCGGCGTTATGGCTGGCCAATACGAGTTGCGTGAAGTTGATCATTCGCCGGGGAAGAGCTCTTGGTTGAAATTGATGGTGTTGATTTTGTCACCGTTCTGCACCTTGATCTCGAAGGTGCGGACTTCCTGCTGGTCTACCGGGAATTGCGCGATGTAGTAGATCGCCCCTTGTTCGGTGATCTGCTTGAACTTCAGTGGCACGGTCTGGCTGGTCAGGTCTTTGACCGAGCCGCTGACTTGCGCCATCACCGGCTTGCCTTCCTTGATCAGCGAGACGTTGATCACGCCCTGGTTCTTGCTGCGCACCAACTCCGCCGCTTTGGCGATGTCCGGCGTCAGGTAGGTGGAATTGAAGGTGTTGTAGTGCACCGTCACGTCGCCGAAGGTTTCCTGGCGCTCGCCCTTGATGACGTCAGCGGCCATGGCGGTAGCGCTCAGGCAGGCAGTGAGTAAAAACAGTGCTAGACGACCCATGATCTTCTCCTCGAAATAGGGTGATTCAGACCGCTACCTTGTGGTCTGCAAGCCCCGGGCTGCTGACCCGGTAGATACCGATCTCACCTAACAGATTAGGCCAAAGCTTGCTGGCCCACCCGTGTCGATGCTGTTGATCCACTGCCAGCCGATCAATGACCTTGGCTTCACGTTCGCGACACAAGGCTTCAAAGTCCGCGAAGGTGCAAAAGTGGATGTTTGGCGTGTTGTACCAGGTGTACGGCAGGAACTCGGAAACCGGCATCCGGCCCTTGCTTGCCAGGTACCAGCGGCAGCGCCAGTGACCGAAGTTGGGGAAGGTGATGATGCACTGCCGGCCCACGCGCAGCATTTCATCGAGGATCTTGTCCGGGTAGTGCACCGCTTGCAGCGCCTGGGTCATGACCACGATATCGAAACTGTTGCTGGCGAAGTTGCCCAGGCCCTTGTCCAGGTCCTGTTCGATGACGTTAATGCCCTTGGCCACGCACTCGGCGATGTTGTCCGCGTCGTTTTCCAGGCCGTAACCGGTGACCTGCTTATTGTCGCGCAGCCAGGTCAACAATTCGCCATCGCCACAGCCGAGGTCGAGCACGCGACTGCCGGCGGGGATCCATTCCTGGATGATTTCCAGATCAGCTCTCATGGCTTTCTCACAACGTAATGCGGTTCATGTAATTGCCGAAGGCCTGCAAGTAGCGCGGAATCGGAATCAGGAAGGCGTCGTGGCCTTGCGGTGCGTCGATCTCCAGGTAGCAGACGTCTTTGCGCGCAGCCATCAGCGCGTCCACCAGTTCCCGGGAACGGGCAGGGGAGAATCGCCAGTCGGTGGTGAACGACATCACGCAGAACTTCGCCTTGGCGTTTTCGAAGGTTTTTGCCAGGTTATCGTCGAAGTTGGCCGCCGGATCGAAATAGTCCAGTGCCTTGGTCATCAACAGATAGGTGTTGGCGTCGAAGCGTCCGGAGAACTCTTCACCCTGATAGCGCAAATAGCTTTCGACCTGGAACTCGACACTGTGGAAGTCGTAGTTGAGCTTCTCACTCTTGAGGCCGCGGCCGAATTTCTCGCCCATGGAGTCGTCGGACAGGTAGGTGATGTGCCCCACCATGCGCGCCAGCATCAGCCCGCGCTTGGGGATCACGCTGTGTTCCTGGAACGAGCCGCCGTGGAACTCGGGGTCGGTGAGGATTGCCTGGCGCGCCACTTCGTTGAAGGCGATATTCTGCGCTGACAGCTTGGGTGCCGAGGCAATGGCCAGGCAGTGGCGTACCCGGTCCGGGTAGGTGATGGTCCATTGCAGGGCTTGCATGCCGCCGAGGCTGCCACCAATGACCGCAGCCCATTGGTCGATGCCGAGCAAGTCGGCCAGGCGCGCCTGGCTGTGCACCCAGTCTTCCACGGTCAGCACCGGGAAGTCGGCGCCGAATGGCTTGCCGGTCTCGGGGTTGACACTGCTCGGGCCAGTGGAGCCGTTGCAGCCGCCTAAGTTGTTCAGGCTGACCACGAAGAATTTGCTGGTGTCGATCGGCTTGCCGGGTCCGATACAGCTGTCCCACCAACCCGGTTTGCGGTCTTCGGGGCTATGGTAGCCAGCAGCATGGTGGTGACCGGACAAGGCGTGACAGATCAGTACGGCGTTGCTCGCCGTGGCGTTCAGCGTGCCGTAGGTTTCATAGATCAGGTCATAGGCCGGGAGCGATCGACCACAGGCCAATGCCAGGGCTTCGCTGAAGTGCGCCACTTGCGGCGTCACCAGACCAACAGAATCGGGGGAAAAGGCAGCTGGCATCGACCCTGCTCTCGTTGAAATGAGGCGTAAGTCTAAAGACCGGTGGGGTTAGCGGCAAGCAATGGCGGGGGTGTTTGGTAAATGGGTGTATGGCTTGCAAGCGCTGCCCTCACCCTAGCCCTCTCCCGGAGGGAGAGGGGACTGACCGAGTTGTTCAAACGAGTTGCATCGACCTGAAATATCGAGTCGAACTCAAGTTTTGAAAACGCCTCATTCCAGCCCTCTCTCCGCATAGGCGAGGGGGCTGACCGACTTGAAATGAGTTGCAAAGACCTGAGATACCCGGTCGAACTCAATATCCGAAAACACCACAAATCGGCCCCATCTCCCTCGGGAGAGGGCTGGGGTGAGGGGCGGCGGCGACGCGCATTCAAGTTGTGCGCGCATCAAGCCCCGGCAAATCGGGCAACTTCTTCGGCGAACAGATCCGTACCCGTTTCTGCCGGTTCAACTCGCCACTGATCAAGCTGACCTGACTCTTGGAAACCCCGAACGCCTTGGCCAGAAACGCCATCAGGTACGCATTGGCCTTGCCCTCGACCGGCGGAGCGGTCAGGCGGATTTTCAGGCGATCGCCGTGCAGCCCGCAGAAATCATCGCTGCGGGCGGCCGGTTGCAGGTGACACTCCAGAATCAGGTCGTCACCGTCCCAGCGAAAGTAGCTCATCAGATCAAGCCGAGCATCCCTTGGGGCATGTAGGCAAAAAACGCCAGGCGTGGGATCAGCCAGCTTTGCAGCAGCTGGATCACGATGAACGCGAAGATCGGCGAAATGTCGAGACCACCCAGGTTCGGGATGATCCGGCGGAACGGCGCAAGCACCGGCTCAGTAATCTGCGCCACCAGCTCTGCGCCGGGATTGTGGCTCCCCGGGGCTACCCAGGACAGAATTACGCTGATGATCATCGCGTAGAACAGAATGTTCAAAAACAGTGAGAAGAGCGCGATCAGTGCCCACGGCACCAACAGCACCAGGTCGACCATGATGCCTTTGAGCGCCAGGATGACGGCAATCAACAGCATCTGCAGGATCAGCGCCAGCACCAGCGACGACATGTCCAGACCGAACATGCTGGGGATGACTCGACGCAGTGGTTTGAGCAGCGGTTGAGTAGCCTTGACGATGAACTGGCAGAGCGGGTTGTAAAAATTGGCCCTCACCAGTTGCAGGATGAAGCGCATCAGCACGATCAGCAGGTACAGGCTGCCAAGGGTTTTAATGATGAAAATGGCAGCGTCATTGAGTCCGAGCATCTTTGATTCCTTTGTAAGAGCTGATTAGCGACCGAGTTGCTCAGCCATCTCGGCCGAGCGGTGCGCAGCGGCACCCAGTGCTTTTTCTACCAGGGCTTCAAAGCCATTGGCCTGGAACGATTTGATTGCGGCTTCCGTGGTCCCCGCAGGCGAGGTGACGCGGCGGCGCAGCTCTGCGGCGTCGACGTCGCTGGAAACTGCCATGTGAGCGGCACCCAGGGCAGTTTGCAGGGTCAGTTGTGCGGCGATGTCCGCTGGCAGGCCGAGTTTCACGCCGGCGGCGGTCATGGCCTCGATCAGCAGGAAGAAGTACGCCGGCCCCGAACCGGAAACGGCAGTGACGGCGTCCAGTTGCTGTTCCTGGTCCAGCCACAGGGCGATACCGACCGCCGAAAGCAGCTCTTGTGCTTGCTGGCGTTGTTCAGCAGTGACCTGGGCCGTGGCAAACAAGCCGCTCACGCCCTGACGCAGCAGCGCCGGGGTGTTGGGCATGCAGCGCACGATCGGCTGGTTGCCGAGCCAGTTGTTCATGCTGGCGCAGGTGATGCCGGCAGCGATCGACACCACTAACTGTTCGGGAGCAAGGCTTGGCCGAATGGCTTCGCACACGGCTTTCATGGCCTGGGGTTTGACCGCCATGACGATCACCTCTGCGCCTTCAATGGCTTGGGCGTTGTCGGCAAATACTTCAATGCCGTGTTCCGCTTTTACCCGGGTACGGGTTTCTTCATATGGATCGCTGGCGCGGATCTGCGCCGCTTCCAGACCCTTGGCCCGCAGGCCGCCGATCAGGCTGGCGGCCATGTTGCCGGCACCGATAAAGGCAATGCGTGTCTTGCTCATGTCAGGTCCTTATAAAAGAAAGAGTGCGTCATTTCATGGCTGACCATAATCGCGGGCACCAAACAGGGCTGTACCGATGCGAACCCAGGTGGCGCCTTGGGCAATGGCCGACTCAAGGTCGTGGCTCATGCCCATGGAAAGTGTGTCGAGTGGCAGATCGAGGCTGGCTTGCAGGTTTTGTACCGCAGCGAACGCGACATCCTGGGCCGCGCGATCTTCCGTGGGCTCGGGAATCGCCATTAATCCGCGTAACTTCAGGCGCGGCAGGGTGCTGATGGCATTGGCCAGGGCCGGCAGGTCGGCCGGGTTGCAACCGGATTTGCTGGCTTCACCACTGACGTTGACCTGGATGCAGATATTCAGGGGTGGCAAGTCGGCAGGGCGTTGTTCGGACAGGCGTTGTGCGATTTTCAGGCGGTCCACGGAATGCACCCAGGCGAAATGCTCGGCGATAGCGCGAGTCTTGTTCGACTGAATGGGGCCGATGAAGTGCCAGATCAAGGGCAGGTCAGCCAGTTCGAGCTGCTTGCCAAGGGCTTCCTGCAGATAGTTTTCGCCAAAGTCGCGCAGACCGGCCGCATAGGCTTCGCGCAGCGCGACCGCAGGTTTGGTCTTGCTCACGGCCAGCAACTGGACGCTGTTTTCGTCGCGCCGGGCGGCAAGTGTTGCGGCATGTATGCGCGAACTAACCTGAAGAATGTTGTCTGCTATGTTGGACATCAAGAAGCGCCAGCGGTCTGAAGGTTCGCGGCATTCTACTGGAATTGAGGAGCGCTATGGATATCACTGAACTGCTGGCGTTCAGCGCAGAACAAGGCGCATCCGACCTGCACCTTTCTGCGGGTCTGCCGCCGATGATTCGGGTCGACGGTGATGTTCGGCGTATCCATTTGCCCGCCTTGGACCACGAACAGGTCCAGGCGCTGATCCATGGCGTCATGAGCGAGAGTCAGCGGGTGGACTTCGAGAAGCGCCTGGAAATCGATTTTTCCTTTGAGGTGCCCGGCGTCGCGCGCTTTCGGGTCAATGCGTTCAACCACAATCGTGGCGCGGGCGCGGTGTTTCGCACCATCCCCTCGAAAGTGCGGAGCATGGACGAACTGGGCATGGGGGAAGTGTTCCGCAAAATGACCGATGCTCCGCGCGGCCTGGTGCTGGTGACCGGTCCGACGGGGTCCGGCAAGTCCACCACGTTGGCGGCGATGATCGATTACCTCAACAGCCATCGTCATCACCACATCCTCACCATTGAAGATCCGATTGAATTCGTTCATGAACCGCGCAAATGCCTGATCAATCAGCGTGAAGTCCACCGCGATACCCGCAGTTTCGCCACAGCCCTGCGCTCGGCGTTGCGCGAAGACCCGGACGTGATCCTGGTGGGGGAATTGCGTGACCTGGAAACCATTCGCCTGGCGTTGACCGCCGCCGAAACCGGGCATTTGGTATTCGGCACGCTGCACACCACTTCGGCGGCCAAGACCATTGACCGGGTGGTGGATGTATTTGCGGGGGACGAGAAGTCGATGGTGCGCTCGATGCTCTCTGAATCGTTGCTGGCGGTGGTGTCCCAGACACTAGTCAAGAAAATCGGGGGCGGGCGCATTGCGGCCCGGGAGATCATGCTGGGGACATCAGCGATCCGTAACCTCATCCGGGAGGACAAAGTGGCGCAGATGTACTCAGCGATTCAGGCGGGAGGCTCGCTGGGGATGCAGACGCTGGATATGAGTTTGAAGGATTTGGTGACCAGGGGGCTGGTCAGTCGTGAGCATGCGCGGGAGAAGGCGCGCTCGCCGGATAACTTCTGAGGGGGAGTTGCAGGGCTTTTCAAAGACGCCTTCGCGAGCAAGCCCGCTCCCACATGGACTATACCAATCCTTGTGGGAGCGGGCTTGCTCGCGAATGGGCCGGCATGCTCAAAGCGATTCCAAGGGTTACCCCGGACAGTCAGATCAACGCTGAACAACCCGCATCTGGTTCTGTTCTTTCGGCAGAACCCGCTTGGCAACCACGTAGTGTTTTTCCCAGTACGGTTTCTTCAGGGTGTCGATGGATACCGACTTGCCACGGCGTGGTGCGTGGATAAAGCGGTCGTTGCCCAGGTAGATGGCAACATGATTGACCCGGCGGCTCTTGATGTTGAAGAAAATCAGGTCGCCCGGCTTCAAGTCTTCACGATCTACCTTCTCCCCATGACCGCTGGCCATGGCATTGGAGGTGCGAGGAAGATCAAAGCTGGCGTCGTCGAACGCATATTTGACCAGACCGCTGCAATCGAAGCCTTTACTTGGACTGCTGCCGCCCCAACGATACGGAGTACCGAGGACGTTCACAGCGCGGCTCAGCACGTTACTGCTTTCCTTGCTCGCCATTGGCGGGACAAGGCTGCTCTTGCTGCTGCTCAGCTGAGGCGCTTGCTTGACCGGTTTTGTGCTTTTGTTCGAAGGAGCAGAAGCATGAGATTTTGGGGTGTAACCATTAACGTTTGGAAGACGTTGCTCACGATTGGTGGCGTGGGCGGCCAGTGGCATCAAAAGGCAAATGGTTAGCCATGTCTTGAAAAATGGACGCATTAGGCAGGGCTCGAATAGGTGAACGCGCAACTTTATAACAGCTTTTTTGTCCCTTCCGAGGCCGTTGGTCGATTCAACCTGGGGGTCAACAGCGGCAAAGAAGCGGCAAATTGACGCAATTGTCGGACAGAAGTCGCGTGTTACAAGGGTTTGACAGTGGTGAAAGCGGTAATAGCCATACGTCGGCAACCCGTAAAAAAGTCACAAAGAAATAAACAATATTTATCTATCGTCTGCCTCGAGGTCATCAATGAACCCCTATCAACAGTCTGTCGCGCAGCAAGATACCCACAGCAAAGTCATCGGTTATCTGCTGTGGATTTTGGGTTTTACCGGCGCTCACCGTTTTTATTACGGCAAGCCGGTGACCGGGACGATCTGGTTCTTCACCTTCGGTTTGCTGGGTATCGGCTGGCTGATCGACCTGTTTCTGATCCCGGCCATGGACCGTGAGGCAGACCTGCGGTTTACCGCCGGGCCGATCGAATACAACGTGGCGTGGATTCTGCTGACGTTTCTCGGGGTGTTCGGGGTGCATCGGATGTATCAGGGCAAGTGGATCAGCGGCTTGCTGTACCTGCTGACGGGCGGCTTGTTCTTTATCGGGATCCTGTATGACTTCTGGACGCTGAATGATCAAGTGTCGCTGCGCAACGCGCAGAATAGACGCGCCTTCCAGTAAGTCATCGCTAGCAGACTAGCTCCCACAGGGGATTTGTGTCGTTCACAGATCCTGTGTGGGAGCCAGCCCTGCTGGCGATTGAGGCGACGCGGTCTTACGCCTGGTGGCTGATCCGGCCATCCACCAGGGTGTAGCGCACTACGCCCGGCAGGCTGTGACCGATGAACGGGCAGTTTTCGCCCTTGGACAGCCAGGTTTCACCGGCAACGGTCGAAGCCGCAGGGTCGAACAGCACGATGTCTGCAGCGCCCCCCACCGCCAATTTGCCCGCCGGCAGGCGCAAGGCCTCGGCAGGACCGGCACTCAAGCGTGCCAGCAGTGTCGGCAAGTCCAGCAAGCCGTCTTCCACCAGGGTCATCGCCAGCGGCAGCAGCAACTCGACACTGCTGATGCCCGGCTCGGTAGCACCGAAGGGGGCCAGCTTGGCGTCGCGCTCGTGGGGCTGGTGATGGCTGGAGATGGCCGAGATCACCCCGGACTTCACGGCGGCACGCAGTCCGTCGCGGTCGGCACGGGTGCGAAGCGGTGGTTGCACGTGATAGAGGCTGCTGAAGTCGATCAGGGCTTCATCGGTCAGGATCAGCTGATACAACGCCACATCGGCAGTCACTGGCAGCCCACGGGCCTGGGCCTGGGCAATCAGGGCTACGCCGCGAGCGCTGGTGAGTTGGCTGAAGTGTGCGCGCACACCGCTTTGCTCGACCAGCAGCAGGTCCCGGGCAAGAGCCACGGTCTCGGCGGTTTCCGGAATGCCCGGCAAGCCGAGGAAGCTTGCGGTCGGGCCTTCATGGGCCAGGCCACCTTCGGCCAGGTCATGGTCCTGAGAGTTGAAAATCACCGTCAGGTCGAAAGTCGCCGCGTATTCCAGTGCCCGACACAGGGTGCGGGTGTTGCGGAAGCTCTCCAGGCCGTTGCCGAAGGCCACGCAGCCGGCATCGCGCAGTGCCACGAGCTCTGCAAGCTGTTCGCCGTCCAGGCCTTTGCTCAGGGCGCCGATCGGGAAGACTTTGGTGTTGCCGGCCTCGCGCGCGCGGTCGAGGATCAGTTCGGCCACGGCCGAGGTGTCCAGTACCGGTTTGGTTTTTGGCGGGCAGCACAGGCTGGTGACACCGCCGGCTGCCGCGGCACGGGTTTCGCTGATGATCGAGCCTTTGCGGCTGTAGCCCGGCTCGCGCAGGGCGACATTGAGGTCGACCAGGCCAGGGGCGGCGACCAGGCCGTTGGCGTCGAGCGTGTCGATGGCGACAAAACCGGCCGGCGCCGCACCAATGGCGACGATCTTGCAGGCTTCGATGTGGATATCGGTGACTTGATCCAGGCCGCTGGCCGGGTCGATTACGCGTGCGCCGAGAATGCTGAGCTTCACTGGGCGTTCTCCTGTTCGAATTGGCGCTGCGCAGTCTGTCCGCTCATGGCCATGGACAAAACGGCCATACGAATGGCAATACCGTAGGTGACCTGGTTGAGGATCACCGAATGCGGGCCGTCGGCTACCGCCGACTCAATCTCCACGCCACGGTTGATCGGCCCCGGGTGCATGACGATGCAATCCGGCTTTGCGCCGGCCAGGCGTGCGGTGGTCAGGCCGAACAGGCGGTAGAACTCGCCTTCGCTCGGCAGCAGGCCGCCGGCCATGCGTTCGCGTTGCAGGCGCAACATGATCACCACGTCGACGTCTTTCAGGCCTTCGGCCATGTCGGTATAGACCTTCACGCCGTATTGCTCGATGCCGATCGGCAGCAGGGTTTTCGGCGCGATCACGCGGATGTCCGGGCAACCGAGGGTTTTCAGCGCGAGCATGTTCGAGCGTGCGACCCGCGAGTGCAGGATGTCACCGACGATGGCTACCGAGAGGTTTTCGAAACCGCCCTTGTGTCGACGGATGGTGAGCATGTCGAGCATGCCCTGGGTCGGGTGGGCGTGACGACCGTCGCCACCGTTGATGATCGCCACTTGCGGGCACACATGTTCGGCGATGAAGTGCGCGGCACCGGAGTCACCGTGACGCACGACAAACATGTCGGCGGCCATGGCTTCCAGGTTGCGCAGGGTGTCGAGCAGGGTTTCGCCCTTGCTGGCCGACGAGGTCGACACGTTCAGGGTGATCACGTCCGCCGACAGCCGCTGGGCCGCCAGTTCAAAGGTGGTGCGGGTGCGGGTGGAGTTCTCGAAGAACACGTTGCACACGGTCTTGCCGCGCAACAACGGGACTTTCTTGACCGCCCGGGCGCCGACTTCGAGGAACGAGTCGGCGGTATCGAGGATTTCCGTCAGCAGCTCGCGGCGCAAACCGTCGAGCGAGAGGAAGTGGCGCAGTTGGCCCTGATCATTGAGCTGCAGCGGGCGCTTGGTTTCTAGAGGCGTCATCGCAAGGGGGACTCTCAATAGGGCGAATTAAAGGGCGAGGTCTTGCAGCTCGAGCGCAAGCTCGGGGCCGGACAGCTTCACCCGCTCGTGGGCGGCCAGACTCAGGGTAGCTCCGACCACGTTCGGGCGAATCGGCAGCTCGGCGGCGTCCAGGTCCAGCAGGCACACCAGTGTGATGCTGGCCGGGCGTCCGTAATCGAAGAGTTCGTTCATGGCGGCGCGGATGGTACGGCCGCTCATCAGCACGTCATCGATAAGCACCAGATGCTGGCCTTCGATTTCGAACGGCAGGGCCGAAGGGCGCACCTGAGGGTGCAGGCCGTTCTGGCTGAAGTCGTCGCGATAAAAAGAAACGTCGAGGGTGCCGAGGGGCGAATGGCTGCCCAGTTCCTTGAGCAAGGCTTGAGCGACCCAGACACCGCCGCTACGGATACCGATGAAGCGCGGTTCGCTGATGCCGCGCAGTTCCAGGTGTGCCTTGAGATCGGTGGCCATCTGGCTGATCAGTTCGGCGGGATTGGGCAGGCTCATGGTTGCTCCTTCTTGGGCCCGAGCCGGGTTGTTGCTTGGGGGCTCGGGTTGTCACTATAGAGAGGCGTCAAGACGGCTCTTCAGGATTCGAACAGCTCGCTGTTTTCGTCGAGCCAGCCTTGCAGCAGCAGGGCGGCGGCAATGGCATCGACCGGGTTGTCGCGGTAACTGCCTTTCTGCCCACCCCGGGCCAGGCGTTCGCCCTTGGCCTCGTAGGTGGTCAGGCGTTCATCATGGGTATAAAAGGGCAGGTTGAAGCGACCGTTCAAGCGCCGGGCGAATTTTTCCGCACGGGCACACATGTCGCTGGGCGTGCCGTCCATGTTCAAGGGCAGTCCGACCACCACGGCATCGGGTTTCCACTCCTTGATGAGGGCCTCGATCTGGTTCCAGTCGGGAATGCCGTTCTGCGCCTTCAAGGTGCACAGTTCACGGGCCTGCCCGGTAATCACCTGGCCGACCGCAACGCCGATCTGTTTGGTGCCGTAGTCGAATCCCAGAATCAGCCGCAGGGCCATCAGGCGTGCCCCGCCTGGCTGGTCAGCAGGCTGAGATTGACGCCCAGGTGCCTGGCGGCCGCTTCCAGGCGCAGTTCGCTGCTGGTGTTGAACAGGATGTCGGCTTCGAACGGGCAGTTCAGCCAGGCGTTCTGGGCCAGTTCGGCTTCCAGTTGCCCGGCTTCCCAGCCGGCGTAGCCGAGGGCGATCAGGCTTTTCGCTGGTCCGACGCCATCGGCGATGGCAAACAGCACGTCCTGGGAGGTCGACAGGGACAACTCGTCTTGCAGATCAACGGTCGCCTGATAGCTCTGCCCCTTGGGGTGCAGGACGAAACCGCGGTCGGTCTGCACCGGGCCGCCGATGAAGATCGGCACATGCTGGCAGAGCGCAGGCGGTTCGATATCCGGGCGCAATTGCTCAAGAATGTCGGCCAGATTCAGATCTTGCGGGCGGTTGACCACCAGCCCCATGGCACCATTGGCCGTGTGCTCGACGATATAGGTCAAGGTGTGCGCAAAGTTCGGGTCGGCCATGTGCGGCATGGCGATCAGGAATTGATGCTTGAGGTAGCTGGGGCTGACGTTTTTCATGTGCGCTAGTGTGGCGTTGGAGGGGCGAACTGACAAGCTGCGGATGCGCAGGAAATGCCCCGATTCAGTTATCAATCGATCACAAGTGTGGGAGCGGGCTTGTGTGGCGAGGGGGCTTGCCCCCGTTGGGCCGCGAAGCGGCCCCAAAACAGTAATCTGGGACTACTGCGTAGTCCAGCGGGGCGATGCGGCGTTCCGACAAGCCCCCTCGCCACACAAGCCCGCTCCCACAGGGGATTTGTGGGGTGTCAGTTGCTTGAAAGCCGGTCGCCGCGGGCAAACTTCCAGGTGCGGATGATTTCCAGTCGGTCGATGTCCGACAGATCTCCGGTAAACGGCGCAAAAGGCGCAGCAAGCCTGACGATGCGTTGCGCCGCCTGGTCCAGCAGCGGTTGCCCGGAAGACTCCAGTACCAGCACTTCGTACAGCGAGCCGTCGCGGTTGATCGACACCATCAGGCGCAAATTACCGTAGATCTGCTTGCGCCGTGCTTCGTCGGGGTAGTTGAGGTTGCCAATGCGCTCGACTTTCTTGCGCCATTCGTCTTTGTACCAGGCACCCTTGTCGCGCATGGTCGAGGCGGCGCTCAGGCGATGGATGCGCGGGCGTTTGGCGTACAGCTGCTGTTCGTTGGCCAATTCCGCTTCCAGACTGGCGATGTCGCTGGACAACTGTTCGCTGTCGAACGTCGGTGCCTGGACCTGGGGTTTGGCCTGGACTTTGGGTTCTTCGGTTTTCGCGGGGGCTTTTTTCGGTTTTGGCGCGACCGTGGTCACCGCTGCCTTGGGCGGGGCGTCCTGGACTTCAGGCTTGGCGGCCGGCGGTGGCGTGACCTTCTGCACCTTGTTGTCCTGGAACGGCGCTATCTCAGTGGTCTTGGGAATCGCCTTTTTATCCAGCGTGCCGCTGCCTTGCTGATTCTCCTGGGCGAGAAAGTCAGCTTTTTCCGGCTTCTTTTCGCTTTTGAAGGTGGCGAGGGTGATTTCCAGGGTTTTGCTGACCTGTTTGGGCTCGACCACTGCAAACCCGACGCCCAAAAGCAAGGCCAGGTGGATCAGTGCCGCGAGAAACAGGGTAAAACCGAGGCGATCGGCCGGACGCACGCCATGATGGGCGAGTTCTGCGGGCAGATCGGACGGGAGTGTCATGACAAAAAAACCAACATCGCGCTTTTACAAGCCCGGCATGATAGCGCAATGTTGGTTTTTAGCTTCAAGCTTGCGACTTGGAGCTTGCAGCTTGCAGCTTCTTCTCAATGGCATCCATGAGCATGCCGCCAATGTCTGTGCCGAACGCATTATCAATTTCGCGTATGCAGGTCGGGCTGGTGACGTTGATTTCGGTCAGATGCTCGCCGATGACGTCCAGACCGACGAACAACAGGCCTTTTTCACGCAGGGTCGGGCCCACTTGGGCGGCGATCCAGCGATCCTTGTCGGTCAACGGGCGGGCTTCGCCACGGCCACCGGCGGCCAGGTTGCCTCGGGTTTCGCCAGCGGCCGGAATCCGCGCCAGGCAGTAATCCACCGGTTCGCCGTCGATCATCAGGATGCGCTTGTCACCATCGACGATGGCCGGCAGGTAGCCCTGGATCATGATCTGTTGCTGACCGTGCAGGGTCAGGGTTTCAAGGATCACCGAGAGGTTCGGGTGGCCGGCGGTGTGGCGAAAGATCGAAGAGCCGCCCATGCCGTCCAGCGGCTTGAGAATCACATCGCCATGATGGTCGGCGAATTCGCGCAGCACGTCCGGGCGACGGCTGACGATGGTCGGCGGTGTGCACTGCGGGAACAGCGTGGCGAACAGCTTTTCATTGCAATCGCGCAGGCTTTGCGGCTTGTTGACCACCAGTACGCCGGCGGCCTCGGCCTGCTCCAGCAAATAGGTTGAATAGACGAATTCCATGTCGAACGGTGGATCCTTGCGCATCAGGATCACGTCCAGATCGCTCAGCAGCGCGTCGTTTTCAGCGCCCAGTTCGAACCATTTTTCCGGATTGGCGAAAACCTGCAGCGGCCGCATCCGCGCCCGGGCCTGGCCTTCGGCCTGGTACAAGTCGCGCTGTTCCATATAGAACAGTTCCC
The DNA here is from genome assembly GCF_019218965.1 of Pseudomonas sp. PDM31. NCBI lineage: Bacteria > Pseudomonadati > Pseudomonadota > Gammaproteobacteria > Pseudomonadales > Pseudomonadaceae > Pseudomonas > Pseudomonas sp. PDM31. Next base: position 472,794 of record NZ_JAHUWS010000002.1, read on the forward strand.
AGCCGCGCTTCTGCGCGGCCAGCAGCATGGCCAGCGAGCTATCCTTTTTATAGGAGATGCTGGCGATAGGGTCCATGACAATCCCGACGCGAACGCTCATTGGGTTTTCCTCGAAAATTTGGGGGCAGATACCGAATTCCTGTAGGGGCGAGCGTGCTCGCGATGAACCCAGGTACACCGCGGGGCACCAGGTTTTGCGCGTTAGCGTTGACGTCCATCGCGAGCGTGCTCGCTCCTACAGGAAAAACAGCGCAGGGCCGTATAAAAGTGGCGTCAGATTGGCGCTGAGTCTGTTCCCGGTCAAGGAAAAACCACTGCGCCGGTCGCCTGATAGATTGGATTTGGAGACTGTGCTAAAAAGACTGCCATGTCGTGCTGGCCCTTGAGTATCAAGGGTTTCGAGCCACCGATTACCCAAAAGCGGACAAATTGATTCGTAAAGGCGACGGAAGAGCGGATATGGAACAGCACCCCAACGCCTTGAAGGTCATGGTGATCGACGATTCGAAGACGATTCGCCGCACCGCCGAAACGTTGTTGAAGAACGTCGGTTGCGAGGTCATCACGGCCATCGACGGCTTCGATGCCCTGGCCAAGATCGCCGACAATCATCCCGGCATCATCTTCGTCGATATCATGATGCCGCGCCTTGATGGCTATCAGACCTGCGCGCTGATCAAGAACAACAGTGCATTCAAGTCCACGCCAGTGATCATGCTGTCGTCCAAGGACGGGCTGTTCGACAAGGCCAAGGGGCGCATCGTCGGCTCCGATCAGTTTTTGACCAAGCCGTTCAGCAAGGAAGAGTTGCTTGATGCGATCCAGGCCCATGTTCCTGGCTTCGCCGCCGTTTTGCCGCAGTAGGACGCTCACAGTGACGTTCGGCCATCGGGCCTGGCGTCTATAAGAATGGGGAAGAAAATGGCACGTATTCTGATCGTTGATGATTCGCCGACTGAAATGTACAAATTGACCGGCATGCTGGAAAAGCACGGTCATGAAGTCCTGAAAGCCGAAAACGGTGCCGACGGCGTGGCCCTGGCCCGCCAGGAAAAGCCCGATGCGGTCCTGATGGACATTGTGATGCCAGGCCTCAACGGCTTCCAGGCGACTCGTCAGTTGACCAAAGACCCGGATACCGGGCACATCCCGGTGATCATCATCACCACCAAGGATCAGGAAACCGACAAGGTCTGGGGCACGCGCCAGGGGGCCAGGGACTACCTGACCAAACCAGTCGATGAAGAGACCCTGATCAAAACCCTGAACAACGTGCTGGCCGGTTGATCGACTGCCCATGAGCGAGTCGCTGACGGCTTTCGAACTGTTGCTGCAAATCGACCGGCGCTGTCGTCTGCTGGCGGCGGACCTGCCGTCCCAGCCGACTCGCCGGGACAGCTGGAGCGGCATTGGATTTCGCCTGGGTGAACACTGGTACGTGGCGCCCATGGGCGAAGTCGGTGAAGTGTTGCACGAGCCACGCTTCACGCAGCTGCCGGGAGTGAAACCATGGGTCAAAGGTGTGGCCAACTTGCGCGGGCGGCTGCTGCCGATCATGGATCTGTCCGGTTTCTTGGGCTATGAGCTGTCAGCGGTGCGTCGGCAGCGGCGGGTGTTGGTGGTTGAGCATGAAGACGTATTTGCCGGCTTGATAGTCGATGAAGTTTTCGGCCTGCAGCACTTTGCCCGGGACACTCTGGAGCCAGTGCCGGCCCACGAGTTGCGGGGAGCGATGGCGGCGTTTATCCAGGGGCGGTTTGCCCGTGAGAAGTGCTGGCGGGTGTTCAGCCCGTTTGCGTTGGTGCGGTCCCAGGGGTTCATGAATGTCGCGGTGTGACAGCAGCAACACAGATCCAATGTGGGAGCGGGCTTGCTCGCGAAAGCGGTGCGTCGGTCAGCTTCACTGTTGAAGGAGTGAGCGAATTCGCGAGCAAGCCCGCTCCCACAGGGGCCCTCGGTAAGTCTTGGAAGGTGTTGGTTAACAGGCGAGGACCGATGATAAAAGCAAAAGAAGGCATGCCAATGGAAGGGTCGCGCAGTCGGTCGCAGATCATCGCGCTGTTTATCGCGCTGATCGTCTTCATCATGCTGCTGTTCGCCAACTTCGCCTACCTCAACACCCAGGCCACCTACGACAAACAGTACATTGGCCACGCCGGTGAACTGCGCGTGTTGTCCCAACGCATCGCCAAGAATGCCACTGAAGCCGCCGCCGGCAAGGCTGCCGCGTTCAAGTTGCTCAGTGATGCGCGCAATGACTTTGCCCGGCGCTGGGGTTACCTGAAGAAAGGCGATCCGGTCACCGGCTTGCCACCGGCACCCAGCAGCATGCGTCCGCAGATGCGCGCTGTGCAGCAGGATTGGGAGCGCCTGCTGAAAAACACCGACGCGATTCTGTCCAGCGAGCAGACTGTGCTGTCGCTGCATCAGGTCGCCGCGACGTTGGCCGAAACCGTGCCGCAGTTGCAGATCGAGTACGAGAAGGTTGTCGAAACCCTCCTGCAGCGCGGCGCCCCGGCCGCTCAGGTCGCGATGGCTCAGCGTCAGTCATTGCTGGCCGAGCGGATTCTCGGTGCGGTGAACACGGTGTTGGCCGGTGACGAAAACTCCCAGCAGGCCGCGGACGCCTTCGGGCGTGACGCGACACAATTCGGCAAGGTGCTCAACGGCATGTTGCAGGGTGACACGGCGCTCAAGGTCAGCCAGGTCGAAGACCGCGATGCCCGCGCCCGTCTTGCGGAAATATCCGAACTGTTCGAGTTCGTCTCAGGCTCGGTGGATGAAATCCTCGAAACCTCGCCGGAGCTGTTCAAGGTCCGTGAGTCGGCGAGCAATATTTTCAGTTTGTCGCAAACCCTGCTCGACGAAGCCTCGCACCTGGCCAGCGGCTTCGAAAACCTCGCCGGCGGGCGCAGCACCGATACCATTGGCGGTTATGTGCTGGGGCTGCTGGCATTGGCCTCGATCATTCTCATCGGCCTGGTGATGGTGCGCGAAACCAATCGCCAGTTGCGCGAAACCGCCGAGAAAAACGAGCGTAACCAGAACGCGATCATGCGTCTGCTCGACGAAATCGAAGACCTCGCCGATGGCGACCTGACAGTGACTGCATCGGTAACCGAAGACTTCACCGGGACCATCGCCGACTCGATCAATTATTCCGTGGACCAACTGCGCGACCTGGTGGCGACCATCAACCTCACCGCCGGCCAGGTCGCTGCCGCCGTGCAGGAAACCCAGGCCACGGCGATGCACCTGGCTCAGGCTTCGGAGCATCAGGCCCAGCAAATTTGCGAAGCCTCCGCGGCGATCAACGACATGGCCGAGTCCATCGACCAGGTGTCTGCCAACGCCGCAGAATCCTCGGCCGTGGCCGAGCGCTCGGTGGAAATCGCCAACAAGGGCAACGAGGTGGTGCACAACACCATCCACGGCATGGACAATATTCGCGAGCAGATTCAGGACACCGCCAAGCGCATCAAACGCTTGGGTGAGTCTTCCCAGGAAATCGGCGACATTGTCAGCCTGATCGATGACATTGCCGATCAGACCAACATCCTGGCCCTCAACGCGGCGATCCAGGCTTCCATGGCCGGTGATGCCGGACGCGGTTTTGCCGTGGTCGCCGATGAAGTCCAGCGCCTGGCCGAGCGCTCTTCCGCGGCCACGCGGCAGATCGAAACCCTGGTGCGGGCGATCCAGACCGACACCAATGAAGCGGTCATCTCCATGGAGCAGACCACCACAGAGGTGGTACGCGGTGCGCGTCTGGCGCACGATGCCGGGGTGGCCCTGGAAGAAATCGAAGGCGTCTCCAAGACCCTGGCGGCCCTGATCCAGAGTATTTCCAATGCCGCGCAGCAGCAGACGTCGTCGGCCGGTCAGATTTCCCTGACGATGAACGTGATCCAGCAGATCACCACGCAGACCTCGTCAGGCTCCACCGCCACGGCCGAGAGCATCGGCAACCTGGCAAAAATGGCCAGCCAGTTGCGCCGTTCGGTTTCCGGTTTCACCTTGCCGGCGGCCAAGGCGCAGGTTGTGGACAAAGCTGAACCGCCCATTGGTGTATGAATGGTAACTGGAGTGGTTATGGCTGATCGGCACGACTATGTGGCCCTGGAGTGGGTCAAGGGCGAGATTGCCGAAACGTTGAGGGTCGCTCACCAGGCGATCGAAACCCTGCTTGATGATCCGCAGGCTCTGCACGCGCTGGACAACTGCCTGGCGTGCATCCATCAGGTCCATGGCAGTTTGCAGATGGTCGAGTTCTACGGCGCGGCGCTGCTCGCCGAAGAGATGGAACAATTGACCATCGCCCTGCAGCACAATCGCGTCAGCCATCGCGACGAGGCGTTGCACCTGTTGATGCAAGCGCTCGGACAACTGCCGATCTATCTGGATCGGGTGCAGGGCGCGCGCCGCGATTTGCCACTGGTGGTGCTGCCGCTGATCAACGATCTGCGCAGCGCCCGTGGTGAAAACCTGTTGTCGGAAACCAGCCTGTTCAGCCCGCAACTGCCCGAACTGCCGCCCCTGGATGAAGAGGCGCTGACGTTGCTCGAGCCAGTTGAGCTCCCCAGCGTTCTGCGCAAGTTGCGGCAAATGCTGCAGATGGCCCTGGTGGGTTTTCTGCGTGAACAGGACAGCGAGACCAATCTCGATTATCTGGCCAAGGTCTTCGCCCGTCTCGAAGGGTTGTCTGCCAATGCGCCGCTGAGCCCGTTATGGCAAGTCGCTTCGGCGCTGGTCGAAGGCATGCAGGGCGGCGCGATTGCCAACAGTCCAGCGTTGCGCAGCCTGTTCAAGGACGCCGACAAAGAACTCAAGCGCCTGCTCGAAGAGGGCATGCCCGGCATCAATCAGCCGGCGCCGCCGCAATTGCTGAAAAGTTTATTGTTTTACATTGCCAAGGCCGATCATCCCACCGGGCAGATGCTGACCATGAAAGATCGCTACTCCCTGGACGACGCGCTACCTGACAGTGCGATGGTCGACGAAGAACGCGCACGACTGGCCGGGCCAGACCGCGATGCGATGCGCTCGGTGCTCGCGGCGCTGTGCGAAGAACTGGTGCGGGTCAAGGAACGCCTGGACCTGTTCGTGCGCAGCGACCGGCAGCACACGTCCGACCTCGACAGCCTGTTGGCGCCCCTGCGGCAAATCGCCGATACCCTGGCAGTACTGGGCTTCGGCCAGCCGCGCAAGGTCATCATCGATCAATTGGCGGTGGTCCTGAGCCTGGCCCAGGGGCAGCGCGAGCCCAACGACGCGATCCTCATGGATGTCGCCGGGGCCTTGCTGTACGTCGAAGCGACCCTGGCCGGCATGGTCGGCACGGTGGAGCCGGAAAGCCAGGAGGACAGTCGCTTGCCGACCACCGACCTGACGCAGATCCACCAGATCGTGATCAAGGAAGCGCGCATCTGCCTGCAGCAGGCCAAGGACATGATCGTCGACTACATCGACGCCGATTGGGACCGTCAGCATTTGCAGGCATTGCCGGCTTTGCTGACCCAGGTGCGCGGCGCGCTGGCGATGATTGCGCTGGGCCGTGCGGCGAGCCTGATCGAAACCTGTAACCACTTTATCCGCGAGCACCTGCTACTCGAACCGGATCAGCCGGGCTGGGAGGAACTGGACAACCTGGCCGACGTGATCACCAGCATCGAGTATTACCTGGAACGCCTCAGCGATGACCCCGAAGCGCCGGGCGAAGAGTTGCTCGACGTCGCAGAGAAAAGCCTGGCGGCCCTCGGTTTTTACCCCAGCGAACACTATGTGCCGGTGCTCGATGATGTTCTGAGCCCCAGTGAAGCGCAGGTCATGCAAATGATGCAGGAACTGGCCGATCCGCACGTCGTCCAGTCCCTGGCCGATGTGCTGGCCAGTCCGGTATCGGCCCTCAATCCGCCGGCCCGGAGCACTCCGGGCAGCCTGTTGCCGCCGCCCGCTGGCGAAACGCCTGTGGATGACGAGCTGCGAGAAGTGTTCCTCGAGGAAACCGACGAAGTCCTGGATATCCTTCGTGAGTACTTGCCACGCTGGTCGACCAACCCCGAGGACCGGTCGGCCCTGAGTGAGCTGCGTCGGGCGTTCCATACCCTCAAGGGCAGTGGCCGGATGGTCCGCGCCCTGGTTCTTGGCGAACTGGCCTGGGCTGTGGAAAACCTGCTCAACCGCGTACTGGAAAACAGCGTGGAACCGGGTGTCACTGTGCAAAAACTGGTCGGCGAAGTGCTGCATCTGCTGCCGGAAGTGGTAGCTGAATATGCCGCCAATGCCCAGCGCCAGCGCAACGATGTTGACCAGTTGGCCGCCCGTGCTCATGCCTTGGCCAAGGGCGATGAGTCGGTGTCCGACGAGGACACGCAGGACGTCACGGCGCTCGATCCACTGTTGCTGGAGATCTTTCGCAAAGAGGCCGAAACCCATCTCGCCAGTCTCAACCGCTTCCTCGATCAGGCCGCCGAACACGTCCCTTTGCAGGCCACTGACGAGTTGCAGCGCGCCTTGCACACCCTCAAGGGTAGTGCTTCGATGGCCGGCGTCCTGCCGATAGCCGAGCTGGCGGCGCCGCTGGATCGGTTGGCCCGGGAGTACAAGGCACACCTGATTGCCCTCGACCTGGACGAAGTCGAACTGCTGCTGGAAGCCGAAGGCTTGTTTCGCCTTGGATTGCGTCAACTCAAGGTTGATCCCTTGGCCGAGATTCCCGGGGCCCAACGCTTGATCGAGCGCGCCAGGGCGTTGCTGGCCGAACGCCTGGAGGCGTTACTGAGCGCGCCGAGTAGCGCAACCCGGGTCAAGCGCGATTCGCAGTTGATCAACAACTTCCTCGCCCAAGGCATGGACATCCTGCTGGACGCCGAAAGCCTGTTGCAGCGTTGGCAACAGCACCCTGGCGAGCGTCAGGAGCTCAGCGCACTGCTGGACGAACTGACCACCCTCGGCGAAGGCGCACACCTGGCCGATTTGCATCCTGTGGATGAGCTTTGCGAAGCCTTGCTTGATCTCTACGGCGCTGTGGAAGAAAGCAGCCTGGCGGTCAGCGAGCGGTTTTTCCATGAGGCGCAGAGTGCTCACGAAGCGCTGATCAATATGCTCGACGAGTTGGCCGCCGGCCAGGAAGTCAGTCCGCAACCGCATCGGATCACGGCGCTGCGCGGATTGCTCGACGAGAGCCTCGACCCGTCGGCCATGGGCCTGATTCGCAGCGACGGCAGCCGTACCCTGAGCATTCGCGAGCTGAGCAGTGCCACCGCCGAACTGGAGCTGAGCACGAAGGCGGCGGGGCTGGATGACGAGATCGTCGCAATCTTCCTTGAAGAGGCGCTGGACATACTCGAAAGCGCCGGCCAGGCCCTGCAGCGCTGGCTACGCGATCCGGACAATGCGGCACCGCTGTCGTCCCTGCAACGTGACTTGCACACGCTCAAGGGCGGCGCGCGGATGGCCGAGATCGTTCAGGTGGGTGATCTGGCTCATGAGCTGGAAAGCCTTTATGAAGGCCTGATGGATCGCCGATATTTGCACAGCGATGCATTGGCGCAGCTGTTGCAGCGTAGCCACGACCGTCTGGCGCAATACCTTGAACACTTGCAGGCCCGCCAGCCGCTGGACAATTGCGCTGAGTTGATCGAGGCCATTCGCGCCTACCGTCAGGGCCATACGGGCAATGCCGATGTGAGCGAGCCGGCAGCCACTAACAACTCGGCTGCCCACGACCCCGAGCTGTTGGAGATCTTCCTCGAGGAAGGTTACGACATCATCGAAAGCTCCGGCGCGGCACTGTTGCGCTGGCAGGCTCAACCTTCGAGTCGCCAGGAAGTGGAAACCCTGCTGCGCGATCTGCACACCCTCAAGGGTGGTGCGCGCATGGTGGAAATCGCCGCGATCGGCGACCTGGCCCATGAGCTGGAGTTCCTCTACGAGGGCTTGTCCACTGGCGTGCTGCAACCCGCGTCGCCGTTGTTCGCCTTGTTGCAGCGCAGCCAGGATCGCCTGGCGCAAATGCTGGATGCGGCCCGCGCCGGTGAGTCGATGCCGCCGACGGATCGCTTGCTCGACGCGATCAGGAATTTCACCCACTCGAGCCCGGCGGATGTCCAGGCACCGGCTGCAACCCTTGCGGTGTCGAAGGCCGAGCCATTGCTGGCGCAACCTGAGGCCGGCGTGGACATGGTCAAGGTTTCAGCGGAGCTGCTTGACGATCTGGTCAACCTCGCCGGGGAAACGTCGATCTTCCGTGGTCGCATCGAGCAACAGGTCAGCGACGCGCAGATCGCTCTGCACGAAATGGAAACCACCATCGAGCGGATGCGTGACCAATTGCGCCGCCTCGATACCGAAACCCAGGGGCGAATGCTCAGCCGCCAGCAGGTCGACGCCGAGCGTCTCGGCTATGAGGAATTCGACCCGCTGGAAATGGACCGTCATTCGCAATTGCAGCAACTGTCCCGGGCGTTGTTCGAATCCGCCTCCGACTTGCTCGACCTCAAGGAAACCCTCGACCGACGCAACCATGACGCGCAAAACCTGTTGCAACAGCAGGGGCGCATCAACACCGAGTTGCAGGAAGGTCTGATGCGTACGCGCATGGTGCCGTTCGAGCGGATGTTGCCGCGTTTGCAACGCATCGTCCGGCAAGTGGCCAGTGAACTGGGCAAGGACGTGGACTTCATCGTCGACAACGCCGAAGGCGAGATGGATCGCAGCGTCCTTGAACGCATGGCTGCGCCGCTGGAACATATGCTGCGTAACGCCGTCGACCATGGCCTGGAGTCCGCCGAGACGCGTCTGGCGGCGGGCAAGCCGGCCAAGGGCAGGATCACCCTCGATCTGCTGCGCGAGGGCGGCGACATCATTTTCGATCTTCGCGACGACGGCGCCGGTGTGCCGCTCGAAGCGGTGCGGCGCAAGGCGATCAAGCGTGGCTTGCTCGAACCGGACAGCAGCATCAGCGACCACGAGGTGCTGCAATTCATTCTGCAGCCCGGTTTTTCCACCGCCGAGAAAATTACCCAGATTTCCGGGCGTGGGGTCGGCATGGACGTGGTGCACGAAGAGGTACGGCAGCTGGGTGGCACCATGAGCATCGACTCTGTGCCTGGCCAAGGTGTGCATTTCCGCATTCGGCTGCCGTTTACCGTGTCGGTCAACCGGGCGCTGATGGTGCAGTGCGCTGAGGATCAATACGCGATTCCACTCAACACCATTGATGGCATCGTTCGCGTCTTGCCCAATGAGCTGGAAGGGCATTACCGGCTCGATCCACCGACGTACGAGTACGCGGGGCAGTGCTATGAACTGTGCTATTTGGGCGAGCTGCTGAAAACCGGTGTGCGACCGAAACTGTTGGGTCAGGTCTTGCCGTTACCGGTGCTGCTGGTGCAGTGCAACGAGCGGCACATCGCCGTGCAGGTGGATGCCATGGCGGGCACCCGCGAGATCGTGGTCAAGAGCCTGGGGCCGCAGTTTGCGGCCGTGCAAGGAGTGTCCGGTGCGACGATTCTCGGAGACGGCCGAGTGGTGCTGATTCTGGATCTGCTGGCGCCGATCCGCGCCCTGCAAGCCCGGGTGCGGCAACGACCGGTTGGGCATGAAGTCGAGGCCGAGCCGCAGCGGCCGTTGCTGGTCATGGTGGTCGACGATTCGGTCACCGTGCGCAAGGTCACCAGCCGTTTGCTCGAACGCCATGGCATGAGCGTGCTGACCGCCAAGGACGGCGTCGACGCCATGCTGCTGCTCGAAGAACACACGCCCGACCTGATGCTGCTGGATATAGAGATGCCGCGCATGGACGGCTTCGAAGTGGCGACTCAGGTGCGCAATGATGAACGCCTGCAACACCTGCCGATCATCATGATCACTTCGCGTACCGGGCAGAAACATCGCGACCGCGCCATGGCCATCGGCGTCAACGACTACCTTGGCAAGCCATACCAGGAATCGGTGTTGCTCGAAAGCATCGCCTTGTGGAGCAGATCCAATGCTTGAACACCGCACCAGCAACCTCACCGGCCTGCTGTTGCCGTTGGCCGACCGCAATCTGATCCTGCCCAACGTTGCGGTTGCGGAGCTGATCGACTACCAGCAGGGGACCTTCGACCTCGATACTCCGCCGTGGTACCTGGGCCTGGTGACCTGGCGCGACCGGCAGATTCCGTTGCTGAGTTTCGAATCGGCTTGCGGACAGAAAACCGTCATCGGCGAGCGCGCGCGGATCGTCATTCTCAATGCATTGGGCGGGCGCCCGGATTTGAAATTCATCGCATTGCTGGTGCAGGGGATTCCACGGTCTTACAAGCTCGACAGTCAGTTGAGTTATGTGGACGTGCCGTTATGTTCGCTGGAACAGGCGGCGGTGCAGGTGGGGGAACAGGTGGCGAAGGTGCCGGATTTGTTGGCGCTGGAAGGGTTGCTGGTGAATGCCGGGTTGATCGACTGATCGACTGATCGAGGCTCTGCGGTGTTTCCATCGGCCCCTTCGCGAGCAAGCCCGCTCCCACCCTGAAATGCGATCTCCCGTGGAAGCGGGCTTGCACGCGAAGGGGCATGAACAGGCAACGAGTAACCTCTGATAACCATTACCCTGGCCGTAAAAATCCACCGCTCTGCATGATTGATGCCCCTGCCCACCAATCTAAAAGTGACGCCACTGTAACGAACGAATGCGCCAGCCCATGTACTGGATCGCGTTGTATGGAAACATTGCGCTTTTACGCTTGAAGCCTGAGCCTTGCGCACTGCAGTAACGAATGTCGAGGTAAGCAACACATGTATCACGGGGAAAGATTGAACGCCTGGACGCATCTGGTCGGGGCGGTGGCAGCGACGGTCGGAGCGGTGTGGATGCTGGTGATCGCCACCATGGATGGCAGCCCATGGAAGATCGTCAGTGTGGCGATCTACGGTTTTACCTTGATGGTGCTTTACAGCGCTTCGACCGTGTACCACAGCGTGCGCGGACGCAAGAAAGAGATCATGCAGAAGGTCGATCATTTTTCGATCTACCTGTTGATCGCCGGTAGCTACACGCCGTTCTGCCTGGTGACCTTGCGTGGGCCGTGGGGCTGGACCTTGTTCGGGATTGTCTGGGGGCTGGCGCTGATTGGCATCTTGCAGGAGATCAAGCCGAGATCGGAAGCGCGGGTGCTGTCGATCGTGATTTATGCGGTGATGGGCTGGATCGTGCTGGTGGCGGTCAAGCCGTTGCTGGCGGCGCTGGGCACCGCCGGCTTTGCCTGGCTGGCGACTGGCGGTGTGCTCTATACCGTGGGGATTATCTTTTTCGCCCTCGATAATCGACTGCGCCATGCCCACGGGATCTGGCACCTGTTCGTGATCGCCGGGAGCTTGCTGCACTTTGTGGCGATATTCTTTTACGTCCTTTAGACCGAGCTGCGGCCACCGCCGGCAAGCCGGCTCCTACAGGAACCGCGCTGCTTTTGTAGGGCTGCGGTACGGCATCCGACTTGTTGGCGATGGCGGCTTAGAAGTCACCCCAAAGCTGCTGGGCCACCGCTAACGCCACCACCGGCGCGGTCTCTGTGCGCAATACTCGAGGGCCGAGGCGGGCGGCGTGAAAACCATTGGCCTTGGCCTGCTCGACTTCGGCGTCCGACAACCCGCCCTCAGGGCCGATCAGGAAGGCCAGGGTCGCAGGCTTGGCATGGCTGACCAATGGCTCGGCCACCGGATGCAGCACAAGCTTCAGTTCAGCGTCTGACTGTTTCAACCAGTCGGTCAACAGCAACGGTGGATGAATCACCGGCACCTTGGAGCGGCCACATTGCTCGCACGCGCTGATCGCCACCTGACGCCAGTGCAGCAGGCGTTTGTCGGCGCGTTCGTCTTTGAGCCGGACTTCACAGCGCTCGGTGAAAATCGGGGTGATTTCGCTGACGCCCAGTTCAGTGGCTTTTTGAATCGCCCAGTCCATGCGTTCGCCACGGGACAGGCCCTGGCCAAGGTGGATCTGCAACGGCGACTCGACCTGGCCGGCGAAGCTTTCATCGATCTGTACCACGACGCGTTTTTTGCCGACGTTGATGAGCCTGGCGCGAAATTCATGGCCAGAACCGTCGAACAGTTGCAGCGCATCGCCCTCGGCCATGCGCAACACGCGACTGATGTAGTGGGCCTGGGCTTCGGGTAACTCGTGCTCGCCGATGCTCAGGGGGGCGTCGATAAAGAAGCGGGACAGTCTCATTAAGGTTCTCAAAAAAATTGTTCGAAGGCGCTTTTGTGGCGAGGGGGCTTGCCCCCGTTCGGCTGCGAAGCAGTCGTAAATCCGGCTGATGCAACTTAACTGGAGAAACCGGTCTACCGGGTCTGGGGTCGCTTCGCGACCCAACGGGGGCGAGCCCCCTCGCCACAGGGGATCTGTGCTTGATTAACCCGGGTCACGGAACCCCGGATGGAAATCCTTCGGCACCGCCACGCTGACGCTGTCGCGGGTCGCGATGTCGATCCCTTCACTGGCCACTTCGGCGAGGAAGTCGATCTGTTCCGGCGTGATGACATACGGTGGCAGAAAATACACCACACTGCCCAGTGGCCGCAGTAAAGCCCCGCGCTCCAATGCATGCTGGAACACCTTCAGGCCACGGCGCTCCTGCCATGGATAAGCCTCTTTGCTCGCCTTGTCCTTGACCATCTCGATGGCCAGTACCATGCCGGTCTGGCGCACTTCGGCAACATTGGGGTGATCGACCAGGTGCGCGGTGGACGACGCCATGCGCTGGGCCAGGGCCTTGTTGGTCTCGATGACGTTGTCTTGTTCGAAGATGTCCAGCGTCGCCAGGGCCGCCGCACAGGCCAGCGGGTTGCCGGTGTAGCTGTGGGAGTGCAGGAAGGCACGCAGGGTTGGATAGTCGTCATAGAAGGCGCCGTAGACGTCCTCGGTCGTCAGGCAGGCCGCGAGCGGCAGGTAACCACCAGTCAGGGCCTTGGACAGACAGAGGAAGTCCGGGCGGATACCGGCCTGCTCGCAGGCGAACATCGTCCCGGTACGGCCAAAGCCGACGGCAATTTCGTCATGGATCAGGTGCACGCCGTAGCGGTCGCAGGCTTCGCGCAGCAGTTTGAGGTACACCGGGTGATACATGCGCATGCCGCCGGCGCCCTGGATCAGCGGTTCGACGATCACTGCGGCCACGCTGTCATGGTTCTCGGCCAGGGTCTGCTCCATGGCGGCGAACATGTTGCGCGAGTGCTCTTCCCAGCCCATGCCCTCGGGGCGCAGGTAGCAATCCGGGCTCGGCACTTTGATGGTGTCGAGCAGCAGGGCCTTGTAGGTTTCGGTGAACAGCGGCACATCACCCACCGACATCGCCGCCATGGTTTCGCCGTGGTAGCTGTTGGTCAGGGTGACAAAGCGCTTCTTGTTCGGCTGGCCGCGGTTGAGCCAGTAGTGAAAGCTCATTTTGAGCGCGACTTCGATGCAGGACGAACCGTTATCGGCGTAGAAGCACCGGGTCAGGCCTTGCGGGGTCATCTTCACCAGGCGCTCGGATAACTCGATCACCGGTTGATGGCTGAAGCCGGCGAGGATCACGTGCTCCAGTTGATCGACCTGATCCTTGATGCGCTGATTGATCCGCGGGTTGGCGTGGCCGAACACATTGACCCACCAGGAGCTGACCGCGTCCAGATAGCGCTTGCCTTCGAAGTCTTCCAGCCAGACACCTTCACCGCTCTTGATCGGGATCAGTGGCAGTTGTTCGTGATCTTTCATCTGGGTGCAGGGATGCCACAAAACAGCCAGGTCGCGCTGCATCCACTGATTATTCAGGCCCATTTTAAGTCTCCTGGAGGCGGTCCGTGTCACACGCGGACAAACAATCGCGCAAGCCTATGCAATGCATCGCCCGGGAACAACCCATTGTGGCGATTGAGCTACTTTCCATGGGGCGATAGACGTCGCTGGCGGCCTTTTGATGGCTGACGTATTCTTCGCCATTCTTTGGGTCGCCTGACCCACAAAAATAGCCTTTCTGTGTATTTCCGGAGTTCGCTGAATGTCTGTCGGTTGGCTGCGCGCCTGTGCGCTGGTGATGTTGGGGCTGTTCAGCGTGTCTGCGCTGGCCAAGGATAAAACCGCAATCGTGATCGGTGGCGGCCTGTCCGGCCTGACTGCCGCTTATGAACTGCAGAATAAAGGCTGGCAGGTTACCCTGCTGGAAGCCCGATCGAGCCTGGGCGGTCGTTCCGGCATGGCCACCAGCGAGTGGATCGGCAACGACAAGACCCAGCCGGTGCTGAACCAGTATGTCTCGACTTTCAAGCTGAGCACCACGCCAGCTCCTGAGTTCGTCCGGACCCCGAGCTACCTGATCGACGGCGAGTATTTCTCCGCTGCCGACCTGGCCACCAAGCAGCCGGCCACCGCCGAGGCGCTCAAGCGCTTCGAAAAGACCCGGGATGATCTCGCGCGTTCGATTGACGACCCGCAGAACCCGATCGCCAGCAGCACCCTGCAGGCGCTGGATCAGATCAACGTGTCCAACTGGCTCGACAAGCAGAACCTGCCGGCCACCGCGCGGCAGTTGATCAACCAGGACATCCGCACCCACTACGACGAACCTTCACGCCTGTCGATGCTGTATTACGCGCAGCAGAGCCGGGTCTATCGCGGAGTCTCCGACCGTGACCTGCGCGCGTCGCGCCTGGTCGGCGGCAGCCCGGTGCTGGCCCAGGCTTTCGTCAAACAGCTGAAAACCATCAAGACCGATTCCCCGGTCTCGGCAATCATTCAGGACAAGGACGGCGTGACCGTCAAAGTCGGTAGCGTCGGTTATCAGGCTGACTATGTGGTGCTGGCCGTGCCGCTGCGTGCTCTGAACAAGATCCAGATGACCCCAGCGCTGGACGCCCAGCACCTGGCCGCGATCAAAGGCACCAACTACGGTTGGCGCGACCAGATCATGCTGAAGTTCAAGACGCCAGTGTGGGAGACGAAGGCGCGCATGACCGGCGAGATCTACAGCAACACCGGCTTGGGCATGTTGTGGATCGAGCCGGCCTTGAAGGGCGGCGCCAACGTGGTGATCAACCTGTCTGGCGACAACGCGCGGGTGATGCAGGCCTTTGGCGACAAGCAAATGGCCGATCAGGTGCTGATCCGTCTGCACGCGTTCTATCCACAGGCGCGCGGTTCGTTCACCGGTTATGAAATCCGTCGCTACAGCACCGACCCGTCAACCGGTGGTGCCTACCTGGCCTTCGGCCCGGGCCAGATCAGTAAATTCTGGCGCCTGTGGGAACGTCCGATTCAGCGTGTAGCCTTTGCCGGCGAACACACTGATACCCTGTACCCGGGTACCCTGGAGGGCGCGTTGCGTACCGGCAAGCGTGCAGCCAGCCAGGTTGAAGACCTGGCGGCGGGCAAATCGTTTGAACCGGCGAAGGCTGCAACCGCCGCGGCGGCAGGTGCTGTGGCGGCGAAGAAGGGCAACTTCTTCAGCAACCTGTTTGGCGGCTCGGCTGACGAGAAGAAGCCAGAGCCAGTGAAAGCCCCGGAGCCGGCGGTTGCTCCAGCACCGACACCTGCTCCAGCACCGGCTGCTGCGCCGGCCCCGGTCGAACCGCCGAAGCCTGCGGCACCGGTAAAAGCCGAGCCTGCGAAAAAGGCACCGGCCAAGGCCCCAGCCAAACCGGCAGCCAAAACCGAAACCAAAAAAGCCCCGGCCAAGGCGCCGGTGAAGAAAGCCGAGACGGCGAAAAAGCCAGCGGCTAAACCGGCGACGGACACCGTGACTAAAGCTCAGTAAACGTTCAGGCGTAAAAAACGCGGCTCAAGGGCCGCGTTTTTTTTGCTTTCAAGTATGGGACATCCCGATTTTGACTGTGGTCCTACATGCCGCTGCGAGGCATCAGATATGTCTCACAAAGGTTTCGGAACGAAATGATAGGCTGAGCCTGATCGTTAGATTTATGTTCTTCACGTAACTGGAGAACATATGAAAACAGTAAAACTCGTTGTAATAGTCATGTTGATAGCACTTTCTGGCTGTGCAAACGGCAGGTGGTTTCCCAAAGGTTTGAGTCCGGAGCTGGCCCATAAATGCCAGATAAATCCGTACGACCCTGATTGCATTGACCCACCTCCGCTGTTCCAGGGCCCGAGATAATCAAGGTATTTATCTTGATTGGAGAGGGCATGACGATAATTTCATTTCCTGATCGGGAGATGCTCTCCTGGCGCCCCGCTGGCTCCTGCCAGATCCTGCTCTGTGGTGCCTTGCCACGCTGCCCGTGTCCCAAAGCCGAATAAACCTTTTGACTCAGGTGTTCTTTGGTTCTGTATTCACTTTTTTTGACAATTTTGCCTTTTAATCTTTCCTTAACGCACCCATTCCAGACTCTTGATCGTATTTCTCGATATTTCAAAGCGAAATTTTCGGCTTTAATTCGATAGATAAGTCGATAGTCTTGAGCCAGCACTTACAGGGATCCAGGCAAATGCAGCTACGTAACTCTACCTCCCGCTACGGCTGGGTCAGCATCTTCCTGCACTGGGGTGTGGCGCTGGCGGTCTTCGGTCTTTTTGCCTTGGGCCTGTGGATGATCGATCTCGATTACTACAGCACCTGGCGCAAAGATGCGCCGGAATTGCACAAGAGCATCGGCCTGGTGCTGCTGGGTGTCATGGCGCTGCGAGTGCTGTGGCGCTGGATCAGTCCGCCGCCGCCGGCTTTGCAAAGCTACAGTCGCTTGACGCGTATGGGTGCCACGTTTGGTCATCTGTTCCTGTATTTCGCGCTGTTCGCTGTAATGATTGCCGGTTACCTGATTTCCACCGCAGAAGGTGTCGGGATATCGGTGTTTGGCCTGTTTGAAGTGCCTGCTCTGGTGTCCGGGCTGCCGGACCAGGCAGATACCGCCGGGGTGATTCATTTGTACCTGGCATGGGCACTGGTCATTTTTTCCGGTCTCCATGCGTTGGCAGCACTGAAGCACCATTTTCTCGATCGTGATGCGACCCTGACGCGAATGCTGGGGCGCAAAGCCTGATGTTCAACCTCGACTCCAAAGGAAATGAAAGCATGTTGAAAAAGACTCTGGCCGCTCTGGCAATCGGTTCCGCCCTGTTGTCCGCCAATGCGATGGCTGCTGACTACGTCGTCGACAAAGAAGGCCAGCATGCCTTCGTTGACTTCAAGATCAGCCACCTGGGCTACAGCTACATCACCGGTACTTTCAAGGACATCGACGGCAAGTTCAGCTTCGACGCTGCCAAGCCTGAAGACAGCAAGATCGAGTTCAACGTGAACACCGCCAGCGTGTTCACCAACAACGCCGAACGCGACAAGCACATCTCCAGCAAAGACTTCCTGAATGGGAGCAAAGCCACGTTTGTTTCCACCAGCGTCAAATCCACTGGCAAGAACGCCGCTGGCAAGGACACTGCGGACGTGGCAGGCGACCTGACTATCCTCGGTGTAACCAAGCCAATCGTGGTCAAGGCTACTTTCCTGGGTGAAGGCAAGGATCCATGGGGCGGCTACCGTGCTGGCTTCGAGGGTACCTTCAGCCTCAAGCGTTCCGACTTCGGCAAGCAGAAAGACCTCGGTCCATCGTCCGATGCAGTTGAAATGTACGTAACCTTTGAAGGTGTCAAAGCGAAATAACTTTCGCGCCTGACAAAAAACGCCCGCTGCTCTTTCGAGCGCGGGCGTTTTTTATTGCTGTGTAATCCCCTGTAGGAGCGAGCCTGCTCGCGATGAGCCTGAGAACGCCGCGGGGTGTCAGGTTCCCAGCGTTATCGTTGACGACCATCGCGAGCAGGCTCGCTCCTGCAGGATTTGTATCGCTCATAAAAAATGCCCCGGACCTTTCGGCACGGGGCATTTTTATTGCAGCGACAAATCAGCGATTGCGGGTCAGCAATGCCGGTTTTTCACCGCGAGGACGGCTTGGCAGTTGATCCAGCTGCTCAGGTGTCGGGAAGCGATCAGCCTTCGACTCCTTGTGCATGATCTTCGGCGCTGGACCGCGCGGGTTCTGCACGGCTGGCTCGGAACGCGGCTGGTCGTCACGGGCCGGGCGGCGATTGCGCGAATCTTCGCGACGGGCCTGGCCATCACGTGGCGCACCATTGCGTGGGCCGCTGCGCTTGGCTGGCGGTGTGCCGGTGCTGGCGCCATCGCTGTTGCGTGGACCGCTTTGGCGACCTTGTGGCTTGCCGCCACGTGGTGCGCCCGAACCGGCTGCTGTGCCTTGTGCCGGAGCACCCGGACGGCGGCCACGACCCTGTGCCGGTTTCTGTTGCGGGACGTAGTCGACGCGGTTACCGAAGTTATCGATATCGTCGTCCAGGAACTCGTCCGGAGCACGATCGGCAGCGGCACGTGGCGGCTGGCTTGGCTGACGCTGTTCGCGGGCCGGGGTGCCTTCACGTGGTTTTTGTTCGCGGGCCGGGCGCTCGCCGCGACCGGAGGCGGCAGGTTTTTCCTTGCCCTTGTCTTTGCCTTTGTCCTTGCGACCACCACCGCCGCCACCGCCGTTCGGGCCGTCGCCGCGCGGGCCACGTGGATTGCGTGGGTTACGCATGTCCGGACGCTCGCGTGCTTCCGGTTTCTCGGCTTCCACGGCGCTGGCATCGAAGCCCATCAGGTCGCCGTCGGCGATCTTCTGCTTGGTCATGCGTTCGATGCTTTTCAGCAGTTTCTCTTCGTCTGGCGCTACCAGAGAGATGGCCTCGCCCGAACGGCCGGCACGGCCGGTACGACCAATGCGGTGTACGTAGTCTTCGTCAACGTTAGGCAGTTCGAAGTTGACCACGTGTGGCAACTGGTCGATGTCCAGGCCGCGCGCGGCGATGTCGGTGGCAACCAGGATGCGCACGGTACCGGCCTTGAAGTCGGCCAGGGCTTTGGTGCGCGCGTTCTGGCTCTTGTTGCCGTGGATTGCAACGGCGCTCAGGCCGTGTTTGTCCAGGTACTCGGCCAGGCGGTTGGCGCCGTGTTTGGTGCGGGTGAAGACCAGTACCTGTTCCCAGGCGCCAGCGGTAATCAGGTGCGCCAGCAGGGAACGCTTGTGGCTGGCCGGCAGGCGGAATACGCGCTGCTCGATACGCTCGACCGTGGTGTTCGGCGGCGTGACTTCGATGCGTTCCGGGTTGTGCAGCAGCTTGCCGGCGAGGTCGGTGATGTCCTTGGAGAAGGTCGCCGAGAACAGCAGGTTCTGGCGTTTGGCCGGCAGACGGGCCAGGACCTTCTTCACGTCATGGACGAAGCCCATGTCGAGCATGCGGTCGGCTTCGTCCAGCACGAGGATTTCCACGTGGGACAGGTCGACGCTGCCTTGACCGGCCAGGTCGAGCAGACGGCCAGGGCAGGCCACCAGCACGTCAACACCACGGGACATGGCCTGAACCTGCGGGTTCATGCCGACGCCACCGAAGATGCAGGCGCTGACGAACTTCAGGTCACGGGCATAGACCTTGAAGCTTTCATGCACCTGGGCCGCGAGTTCGCGAGTCGGGGTCAGGACCAGTACGCGCGGTTGGCGCGGGCCGTGACGCTGGGATTTGTCCGGGTGACCGTTTGGGAACAACCGCTCCAGGATCGGAAGGGCGAAGCCGCCGGTTTTACCAGTACCTGTCTGTGCCGCAACCATAAGGTCGCGACCTTGCAACACGGCGGGAATGGCCCGCTGTTGCACCGGAGTAGGCTCGGTATAGCCCGCTGCCTCGATGGCGCGGACTAAAGCCTCGGAGAGACCGAGGGAAGCAAAGGACATGAGTAATCCTGTTCTAGTTAGGGCTTGGCCCAATGGGAGTCTTGCCTGGCGCGAATCGCGTTTAAGGAGACGCAATCCCGTCCGGTCCTGCTGGGCCTCGAAGGCTCATCTGCAAGCGCTCGCGCGGGCTGAAAGCTGCGCAGTAGCGGGTTTGAGATGCCTTGAACGAGTCCGAGCGTCCGGGCGTGAGCCTGGCGGGAAGGACGGAGTATAACAGAGCAATCACTGCGCGCTGCTTTCCTGCTGCTCAACGGTTTTTTCCGTAGCTGCCGTTACCTTTTCGCTCGGCACGCTGGCCGCCGGTTCTGCGCCGTAGCGCGAACTCAATTCAGCGTAGCCCGGCTCGAGCTTGAAACGTTTGAGTTCGGCGCCGAAACGCTGCACCAGCAAATCCATGCCGGCGTTACGCCGCACGGCGAGGAACTGGCTCTGCTGACTGATCACGACCGGGTTTTCGGTGATTTTGTCGCGGATTTTCAACTCGTCGAGCATATGCTGGCCTACCCGGCGGTCAGTAATCAGCAGGTCAATCCGCCCGCGCAGCAATTTGCCGAAGTTGGCTTCATGACTCGGTGCCGGTTCACGGGTGAACAGCGTGGAGTCGCTGAAATCCTTGCTGTACAGGTAGCCGGGTGATGTGCCGATGGTCAGGCCGCGCAGTTCGTCCAGAGTGCGAAACGGGTAGGGGCGGTCATTGGCGTAGAACATTACGAACCGCACTTCAGAGAGTGGTTCTGCGGGGTACAGCAAGGTCGCGTCGCGCTCCTTGCTGTGGAAAATGTCCAGTGCACCATCTGCCAGGCCCGACTCAAGCATCGACAGGCAACGCTTCCACGGCAGAAATTGCCATTGCACTTCAATGCCCAGGCGCTTGAAGACAATAGCCGTGGTTTCGTAGTCCAGCCCCATTGCTTTGCCGTCTTGCTCGTAGACGTAGGGTGCCCACGGTTCCGTGACAATACGCAGCTTCTCGCCCCGGGCGGCAAAGCTCAGGCAAGTGAAGACAAGCACGGCGAGTAACTGCGTAATCAAAGGCATGGGCTGAGATTACGACGAGAAGCCCCAAAGAGCCAGAAACAGCAGCCTGAAGCTCTATCTCCGAGGGTTGTGTCACATTAACGGGGGTGTTTAAAGCAAAAGATCGCAGCCTGCGGTAGCTCCTGCAGGGAATACACATTTCTCTGTAGGAGCTACCGAAGGCTGCGATCTTTTGATCTTGCTTTAACGACTTTTAGCGCGGCAGCTTCAGGTTATTCCACACTGCCAGGCTCGCTTCAGCCTGATTGAGCGTGTAGAAGTGCAGCCCCGGTGCGCCGCCCTCGAGCAGGCGTTCGCACATCTGGGTGATGACCTGCTCGCCGAAGTTCTGAATGCTCTGGGCATCATCGCCGTAGGCTTCCAGTTGCTTGCGGATCCAGCGCGGAATTTCCGCACCGCAGGCATCGGAGAAGCGCGCCAGCTTGCTGTAGTTGGTGATCGGCATGATGCCCGGCACGATCGGAATGTTCACACCCAACGCCCGAACGCGCTCGACGAAGTAGAAGTAGCTGTCGGCGTTGAAGAAGTACTGGGTGATCGCACTGTCGGCGCCGGCGTTGGCCTTGCGCACGAAATTGGCGAGATCGTCTTCGAAGTTGCGCGCTTGCGGATGCATTTCCGGGTACGCCGCGACTTCGATGTGGAAATGGTCGCCGGTCTCTTCACGAATGAATTCAACCAGGTCATTGGCGTGGCGCATTTCGCCGCTGGCCATGCCCATGCCCGAAGGCAGGTCACCGCGCAGCGCTACGATGCGCTTGATGCCGGCGGACTGGTACTGGCTCAGCAGGCCGCGCAAGTCGTCCTTGCTATCGCCCACGCACGACAGATGCGGGGCGGCCGGGACTTTTACTTCGCTTTCGAGCTGCAGCACGGTGTTGAGCGTGCGATCGCGAGTCGAACCACCCGCGCCGTAGGTGCAGGAGAAGAAATCGGGGTTATACGTGGCCAACTGACGAGCAGTGGCGATCAGCTTTTCATGCCCAGCGTCGGTCTTCGTAGGGAAGAACTCGAAGCTGTAGCGACGATCTTGGGACATGGTCATATCCTTGGAAACACGTAAGCCTGGGGGGCTTGCACATCCTGTGTGGGGGGCGGGCTTGCTCGCGAATGCGTCAGCACATCCAACATCAATGTCGCCTGATACATCGCTTTCGCGAGCAAGCCCGCTCCCACAGGGAGAGCAGGCAGCAGAACCGATCAGTAGCGGTAAGCGTGCGGCTTGAACGGGCCTTCGACGGTCACGCCGATGTAGTCGGCCTGGGTCTTGGTCAGTTGAGTCACGACGCCGCCGAAACCGCGGACCATTTCCAGGGCCACTTCTTCGTCGAGTTTCTTCGGCAGCACTTCAACCGTCAGGCGCTCGGCTTTCTGGGCTGGCGACAGGTCGGCGTACTTCTGGCCGAACAGGAAGATCTGTGCCAGAACCTGGTTGGCGAACGAACCGTCCATGATGCGGCTTGGGTGACCGGTAGCGTTACCCAGGTTAACCAGACGGCCTTCGGCCAGCAGGATCAGGTAGTCGTCGTTCTGGGCATCGAATGCGCCAGCGCCGGTACGGTGGATCTTGTGAACCTGTGGTTTCACTTCTTCCCATGCCCAGTTCTTGCGCATGAAAGCGGTGTCGATTTCGTTGTCGAAGTGGCCGATGTTGCAGACAACAGCGCGCTTCTTCAGGGCTTTGAGCATGTTCGCGTCGCAAACATTGACGTTGCCGGTGGTGGTCACGATCAGGTCGATCTTGCCCAGCAGCGCTTTGTCGATGCTCGCTTCAGTACCGTTGTTGATACCGTCGATGAACGGCGAAACCAGCTCGAAGCCGTCCATGCAGGCTTGCATGGCGCAGATCGGGTCGACTTCGGAGACTTTGACGATCATGCCTTCCTGACGCAGGGACTGGGCCGAGCCCTTGCCCACGTCACCGTAACCGATGACCAGCGCTTGCTTGCCGGACAGCAGGTGGTCGGTGCCGCGCTTGATCGCATCGTTCAGGCTGTGACGGCAGCCGTACTTGTTGTCGTTCTTGCTCTTGGTAACCGAGTCGTTGACGTTGATGGCCGGGATTTTCAGCTCGCCCTTGGCCAGCATGTCCAGCAGGCGGTGAACGCCGGTGGTGGTTTCTTCGGTTACGCCGTGCACGCGATCCAGAACGGCCGGGTACTTCTTGTGCAGCAGCTCGGTCAGGTCGCCGCCGTCGTCGAGGATCATGTTGGCATCCCATGGCGCGCCATCTTTGAGGATGGTTTGCTCCAGGCACCACTCGTACTCTTGCTCAGTCTCGCCTTTCCAGGCGAAAACCGGGATGCCGGCAGCGGCGATGGAAGCGGCGGCCTGGTCCTGAGTCGAGAAAATGTTGCAGGACGACCAGCGAACTTCGGCACCCAGGGCAACCAGGGTTTCGATCAGCACGGCGGTCTGAATGGTCATGTGAATGCAGCCGAGGATCTTTGCGCCCTTGAGCGGTTGCTCTTCGGAGTACTTGCGGCGCAGACCCATCAGGGCTGGCATTTCGGATTCGGCGATGATGGTTTCGCGACGGCCCCAGGCAGCCAGGGACATGTCGGCAACTTTGTAATCGTTAAAATCTGCAGGCGTGATAACAGCGCTCATGAAGAGCCTCCATTCGTAATGTATGCGAATGGGCGCCGTTGTGCGTTTAGTGTCTGACCGATAACGGTCAAGCAACGCCCCATCCGAGCCTGACAGGTCGAACCTGCTGCAGCGCCCCTCGGACAGGTGGCGGGAAAACGGTAGCAAGTACAGGTTACCGTTTTGAAACGGGGGCGATTATAGCGGGCTATGCTGATCTTCCAAAGCGTTTCTGTTGGTCAATGTCCGAACGGTAATCGAGACCATAGTCGAAGCCAAATAGAGCTCTGGGTCGGGCTCTGCCATGATGATCACCATCATTCGGCAAGACGTTCAGGAGTGAATATGAATTTCCACACCCGCAAATGGGTTAAACCCGAAGATCTCAACCCGAACGGAACGCTGTTCGGTGGCAGCCTGTTGCGCTGGATCGACGAGGAGGCGGCGATCTACGCCATCGTTCAGTTGGGCAACCAGCGTGTGGTGACCAAGTACATTTCCGAAATCAATTTCGTCAGCGCCTCGCGCCAGGGCGACATTATCGAGTTGGGCATCACTGCCACCGAGTTCGGTCGCACCTCGATCACCCTGACGTGCGAAGTGCGCAACAAGATCACTCGCAAAAGCATCCTCACGGTCGAGAAGATGGTCTTCGTCAACCTCGGTGAAGACGGCTTGCCGGCACCGCACGGGCGGACCGAGATCAAGTACGTCAAGGACCAGTTCCAGGATGATGACGCCAATCAGTGACAGTGGCGGCGCTCTCTTCGCGAGCAAGCCCGCTCCCACATGGTGGCGCGATACCTGTGGGAGCGGGCTTGCTCGCGAAAGCGGTGGTGTTTTCGCCGAAGATTTGTCTGGGTACTGAACAGCCGTGAACCCCGCGTGTCGTAGCTAAATAGTCCGCCACCGGTTGCGCACCCCATGAATTCGGCACAAGACGGCAAGACCCCGAACCTTTCGGCCAAGGAAGAGCACGAAGTCGAAAAGAACCAGCCACCCCGCGCGGCGGTGTTGCATGAAATCATCCGCGCCCAGGGCGATCAGGAACTGGAGCGCAGCATCGCCGCGCTGTGGTGGTCGGCGCTGGCGGCGGGGTTGACCATGGGCTTGTCGTTGATGGCCATGGGGCTGCTCAATTCGCGTCTGCCGGACGACGAGGGGTTCAAGGTGATTGCGAGTTTCGGCTATTGCGCCGGATTTCTCGCGGTGATCCTCGGCCGCCAGCAATTGTTCACCGAAAACACCCTGACAGCAGTACTCCCGGTGATGACCAAGCCCACGCTGGGTAATTTCGGCCGTCTGCTGCGGCTGTGGACGGTGGTGCTGGTCGGCAACCTCTGTGGCACCTTGCTGGTGGCCTATGTGATGCTGGAACTGCCGATTTTCGACAGCAAGACCGACGTGGCCTTCCTCGACATCGGCCGCAAGGTCATGGAAAACGACGTCAGCCAAATGTTCGCCAAAGGCATCATTTCCGGATGGATGATCGCCACCATGGTCTGGATGATCCCGTCCATGGAGAGCGCCAAGATGTGGATCATCATCCTCATCACCTACCTCATGGCGCTGGGGGATTTCACCCACATCGTGGTCGGCTCGCTGGAAGTTTCCTATCTGGTATTTGCTGGCGAGTTGCCGTGGAGTGATTTCTGGCTGGTGTTCGCCGGGCCGACGCTGGCAGGGAACATCATCGGTGGCAGTTTTATCTTTGCGTTGATCAGCCATGCGCAGATTCGCAGCGAGAGCGGGCCGCCAAAAAGCGCAGCGGCTCAGGCTGGAGAACCCGATTCACAGAAGATCAAAAAATGATCAGCTTGGCACGCTCACCTCAGCGGCATCGCGCCGTTGCAGGTAGATAAAATACAGCGCGGTGAGCACCGTCAATCCGCTGACCAGCGCACCCGTCCAGGGCAGGTCGGCCAGGTCTGCACCACTGGCCACCACCAGGCCGCCAATCCAGGCACCGGCGGCATTTCCGAGATTGAAAGCGCTCTGGTTCAGGGTCGAACCCAGGTTCGGTGCTTCATGGGCCTGATCGATGATCAGCAGTTGCAGGATCGGGCACAGCGCGAAAGCGAAAGTCCCCCACAGCACCAGCGTGATCGCGGCCGGAATGACTGAGCGACTGGTCTGGCTGAATGCGCCCAATACCACCAGTACCGCCAGCGCCATGCCCACCAGCGAAGGCAACAGGCGGCTGTCCGCCAATCGGCCGCCGAGCATGCTGCCGGCGGTCAGGCCGACACCGAACAACAGCAGCATGATCGTCACGCCGTGGGGGCTGACACCGGTGATGTCCTGCAGGATAGGTGCAATGTAAGTGAACACGCTGAACAGGCTGGTGGAGGCGAGCACGCTCATGCCCAGCGCCAGTAGCACATTGAGCTTGCCCAATACTTTGAATTCGCTGGCAAGATTGGCCTTGTCCATGGGGATGTCCCTGGGCAGCCAGACCCACTGCGCGATGGCCGCCAACACACCAATCACCGAGACCGCCCAGAACGTCGAGCGCCAGCCGGCGTATTGGCCGAGCGCCGTGCCCAATGGC
This sequence comes from Pseudomonas sp. PDM31, assembly GCF_019218965.1. Taxonomy (NCBI): domain Bacteria; kingdom Pseudomonadati; phylum Pseudomonadota; class Gammaproteobacteria; order Pseudomonadales; family Pseudomonadaceae; genus Pseudomonas; species Pseudomonas sp. PDM31. The sequence goes on from NZ_JAHUWS010000002.1 coordinate 498,721, forward strand.
ACACCCAGCACGTTGGCCAGGGTCAGGCCGGTAAACATCAGTGCAATCGCCTGGGCCCGCTTGTTCGGTGCCACCAGGCCGGCCGCAACTACCGAGCCAATGCCGAAGAATGCCCCGTGACACAGCGCGGTAATCACTCGCGCGGCCATCAACGTGGCGTAGTTCGGCGCCAAAGCGCAGAGCACGTTGCCGAGGATGAACATCAGCGTCATACCCAGCAGCGTGGCCTTGCGCGGCATGTTGGCGGTACCCACTGCGAGGATCGGTGCACCGAACACCACGCCCAGGGCATAGCCGGTAATCAGCAGGCCGGCATCAGGAATGCTCACGCTGAGGTCGCGGGCGACGTCGGGCAGCAGGCCCATGATGACGAACTCGGTGGTGCCGATGCCGAAGGCGGCAACAGCGAGGGCAAGCAAAGCGAGTGGCATGCGCAAGGTCTCTGTCAGTAGTCTTGACGCTGTGATCAGGCATACGCAGGCCGATGACCGTTCTCCACGAGAGCGGGCAGGGCAGGATTTTTATTGGAATTAGTCGTTGTGCAACTGAGTGCGGCGCGGTCGGATGCAGTATAAACAGCTGCTGAAATATGGCGAATCAATTCTCCGCCTGGCATGAATAAGGAGTGTGCCGTGTTTGCAACGGCCTTGGTGTTGGTGGCGGCGCTGTTGCATGCAGCGTGGAATACCCTGATCAAATTCAGTGCGGAGCGACTGTTGGTGGTGGCCTGCATGGACAGCGTGGCGCTGCTCTTCGTCGCCTTGATGCTGCCATTTGTGGCAATGCCGCCGCCGCAAATATGGCCGTGGATTCTGGCGTCGGCGGCGTTCGAGTTGCTCTATCGATACTTGTTGATCCAGGCCTACCGGGTCGGCGACCTCGGGCTGGTCTATCCGTTGATGCGCGGCCTTTCGCCACTGGTGGTGCTGGCGCTGACATTGATCTTTGCCGGGGAAGTGCTGTCTCACCAGCAGATCTTCGGAATCCTGTTGATCCCGTTCGGCATGCTCTGCCTGCTCTGGCAGGGGGGTGGCGGTGCGCGTCTGCCCTGGTCGATGCTGCCGGTGGTGGCACTGATCGGGCTGTGCATCGGTTGCTACACCTACATCGACGGGCAGGCATTGCGGCGCTGGTCTCATCCGCTGGATTACCTGGTCTGGGTTACCTTGCTCAGCGCCTGGCCGTTTCCGTTATTGGCGCTGGTGCGCAAGCGGCCAGCGTTCAGCTTGTTTTGGCGAGAGCAGTGGCGGCTGGGCCTGGCCGTCGGGTTTTGCGTGTTGTTCAGCTACGCTCTGGTGCTTTGGGCGATGCAACTGGGCTCGGTTGCCGAAGCGGCGGCGCTGCGCGAGATCAGTGTGATTCTGGTGGTTCTGTTTGGTATGCGTTACCTGAAAGAGCCATTTGGCAGGCCGAGGCTGCTGGCCTGTGGGCTGGTATTGATCGGCATATTGGTGATGAAATTTTGATCGCCCTTTGATGAACTCGATTTTCCATAACTTGAAGAAAGGACGGCGTTATGACGGTTGCTCTGTGGTGCATTTTGATCGCGATTTTCCTGCCGTATATCTGCACGGGCGTCGCCAAGGCCAGTGGCGGTTACAGGCTGAGAGATAACCATGATCCCCGGGATTTTCTGGATTCGCTGGAGGGTTTGGGGCGGCGCGCGCATGCAGCGCAACTGAACAGTTTTGAAGTGACCCCGGCGTTCGCGGCGGCGGTGATCGTCGCGCACCTGGCCGGCAATGCCGAACTGGTGACGATCAATGTGTTGTCGGTGTTATTCATCACCAGCCGGTTGCTTTACATCATTTGCTACCTGGCGGACTGGGCGATTTTGCGATCGTTGGTGTGGTTTGTGGGGATGGGGCTGATTGTGAGTCTGTTTGTGGTGTCGGCTTAGGGCCAAGGTCAAAAGATCGCAGCCTCGTTTCACTCGACAGCTCCTACAGGGTTCGGGCGCATCCGCGATGAGTCGGCGGATGCGCAAATGCAGGAGCTGGCGAAGACTGCGATCTGTTGCTTTAAGGTTTGTCAGCCACTTGAGGAACTTGCGGCAACGTCGCCCCCTTGGGCCACAACATCCAGATTTGCCCCTGTTGCTTCATGTCCCCGGCCAGCTGTCCGGCTGCTTCGCCGGTGCCCCAGAACAGGTCCGCGCGTACTTCACCGGCAATCGCGCCACCGGTGTCTTGCGCCGCTACCGGACGTACCAGTGCCGTGCCGTCTGGTTTGGTGGTGGATAACCACAACAGGCTGCCCAACGGAATCACCTTGCGATCCACCGCCGCGCTGTAGCCTGCGGTCAGCGGCACGTTCAGCGAGCCGCGCGGGCCTTCGTTGCTGTCCGGGTTGCGGGTGAAGAACACATAGCTTGGGTTGCTGGCGAGCAGTTGCGGGATGCGCGACGGATTGGCTTTGGCCCAGGTGCTGATCGCGCCCATGGTCACCTCTTCTTTTTTCAGCTCGCCTTGTTCCACCAGCCAGCGGCCGATCGGTCGATAGGGGTGGCCGTTCTGGTCGGCATAGGCAATGCGCAATTGGCGACCGTCGTCGAGCTGGATACGGCCCGAACCCTGGATCTGCAGGAACTGCAGGTTCATCGGGTCGGTCAGCCAGGCCACGACCGGCGCCTTGACCCCCTTGCTTTCAATAGTCGCCGAGTCGTCGTAGGGCTTGAGTACGCGACCCTCGAGTCGACCGCGCAGGCGTTTGCCTTTGAGCTCGGGATAAATGCTGTCCAGGGCGACGATGATCATGTCTTCGGGCACGCCATACACCGGCACATTCGCCACGCTGGTCTGAGTCAGGCTGCCGGGATAGACCGGTTCGTAGTAACCGGTGATCAGGCCGTTGGGGTTGTCATTGGCGGCGCGCAGGCCGTAGACGTCGAGGTTCTGCTTGAGAAAACCGCGAATGTCGCTGGCGGTCTGCGGCACATTGGCGGCCGCTGCGCAGGTGCCACCCCAGACCGGATCGGCCTTGAGTCGGGTGCAGGCGCTGCGCCACGAGCCGAAACCGGCAACCAGATCAGTGTCGGACACCGCCGGCAACGCCTCCCACGTGGCACTGGAGTAAGTGGCCAGGGCGTGGGTCTTGGGTTGTTTGTTTTCACCACCGGTGCAACCTGCGAGCAGGGCCACCACCGGCAGGGTCCAGGCCAGGCTGTGACGCCATGCCTTGAAACAGCTGTTCATGGAGTGATTCCTTTGTCGGTTGCCCGAGCGCTTCATGTGCTCACGCAACCCGTATTAATAATAGGGCTATTGGTCTTTGCCGATCAGGCGAGGATACTGGCCGCCGTTTCCCGTGACCTGAAGCCACCATGACTCTTAAAAGACTTTCTGTTGTATTGCTGGCCTGCCTGACACTGTCCGCTTGCGGCGGTGTCGACCCCAACTCTCCACTCGGTCAGCGCAAGGCTATTTTCAAGCAGATGCTCAAGACGGGCGAAGACCTGGGTGGCATGTTGCGTGGCCGTATTCCATTCGACGGCCCGAAGTTCGCCGAAGGCGCTGTGAAGCTCGATGCGTTGTCCCGTGAACCGTGGAAACATTTCCCCCAGGTGCGTGAAGAAGATCACACCAGCGCCACAAGCGATGTCTGGGAGCAGCAGGCGCGTTTTCAGGGCATGGCTCGCGACCTTGAGACGGCCACGGGAGAGCTGGTAGTTGTCAGCCAGGTTCAACCCTACAAGGCCAGCAACCTCGGGCCGGCGGTGCAGAAAGTCGAAGATGCCTGCAGTGCGTGTCATAAGGCTTTTCGCGATCATTGATTGGTGTTGCTCATGCTGACGCTTTCGCGGGCAAGCCCGCTCCCACAGGGAGTGTTCTCAACTGCGGGAGCGGGCTTGCCCGCGAAGGCTGCTTTGGCCGCACCAAAGATTGCTGGTCCTTACGGCCTTACTTATCCAGCTCGTCGAGTGCTTCCTGCAATTCCTTGCGCGATTCGGCGAGTTTGTCTTTGCGCTTGTTGATCTTGTCGGGGTCGCCTTGTTTCATGGCCTTGTCGAGATCGGCCTGACGCTTGCTGACTTCATGCTTGGCGTCGAGCACCTTGTTTTCCCGTTCTTTCTTCAGTGAGGCGTCAGTGCAGTTCGCGGTGACTTCGCTCAGGGCCGTTTCCAGGCCGGCCTGCTGGTCGGCGTTGCCGCGAGACTTGGCCAGTTCGATCTGGTTGATGATGCCTTGCTTCTTGGCGGCGCAACCTGTCAGCCCCGGCGCTTCTTCGTCCGCCATCAACGGGGCGGCCATCACGCTGCAAAGGGTTAACAGGGCAAGCGGTGAAAGAAATTTCATAAAAGCTCCAGTCAAGAAAGCAACAGGTCGATACGGCGCTGGCTGTTTGAGCCTATTGGTCCGTTCGGGTTCCCGGGCGGGCACTGGCTAAAAACCGTTAATCCCCGCGTCATGTAATGTTTCACTCAAGGCCAGTATCTGTGGGTCGCGGAAAAATGCGCTCAGTTGCGCCGCGCGCCCCGGCCCGATACCGGCTTCGGTCTGCCATTGTTCGGTGTCTCTTTGCGCCAGTTCCTGCCATGAGTCAGGGAGCTGCGCCTGGCCTGTCGGCGGCAGCCCCAGTGCTTTGAGCCAATTGGCGAAAGGGCGCTGGCGGGCAATGTTGAAACTGTCGGCGATGCGGGCAGCATTGCGTTCGCCGAAACCGTCAATGTTAGCAAGCTCTTGGGCATCAAGGGTCAACCAATCCAGCAGGTTGCCCAGGCGACCTGTTGCAAGAAGTTTTTCCCAGGTGCCTGGGCCGACATGGGGCAGGGCCAGGCCTTGCTTGCCGCTGAGCCAGGTCAGGCGCGCAAGAAACTGGCTTTCGCATTGCGCTGTGGGCTGCCAGCAACTGAGCGCATGAAAGTCCGCGGCCTTGGGCACATTCAATTCCTGGCGTGCGGTGCTGCGCAGTACCACGTCGTCGAGCCTTGGAATCGTCAGGCCCGCGAGACTGATGGACACCTGGTCGCCGGGGCGAATGTCCAGCTCCTGCCAACGCCGCAGAGAGCTGACGCTGACGCGCTTGATTTGCCGGTCATCAAGCCAGAACGGTGTCACCTCCAGCACCGGTGTAATCCTGCCTGTGCGTCCAATCTGGAAGTTTACCTTGCGCACCTCAGCCAGGGCCTGGGCGATAGGATACTTCCAGGCAACAATCCAGTAAGGAGGCTTGGCTTGCCAGCGTTCGGCGACTGGGCGCTGGTTCTGGCGCAGGACGATACCGTCGCTGGCAAAGGGCAGGGGTGAGCGATACCAGTGATCCCGCCAGCCTTCAACGTCCGCCAGTGTCTTGATCGGGTGACTGTAAGGCGCTGTGCTCGGGAAGCCCAACTCGTCCAGCGCGGCCACGCGTTCGCGCAGGTCGCTCGGCCCCTGGGGCCAGTCCCAGACAAACAGGCCGATGCCCGACGCCTGTTGCGCACTCATTGTTTTGCGTGCCATCAAGCCGGCCACTGTGCCGCGAGCATTGAGGCTGCCGGCTTCGGCCTGGACATGGCCGGTCGCGTGCCAATAAAGCTCGCCTTGCACTACCAGGTCCCGGGCCTGCCTCAATTGCCGGGGGATACCGGGGATCTGGCGCGCCGATGCAGTCCAGTCCCGCCCCTTGGTACCGTCTCCCCGGCTGATCGCCTGAGTCAATACGCCGCTGCGGTAGACCAGGGTCATGGCGACGCCGTCGACTTTGGGCTGAATCCAGACCTCGCGGCGATCTTTCAACCAGTCTTCCACGGCCTGGGCATCACTGAGCTTTTCCAGGCCGGTGTGAGGAATAGGGTGAGTGACAGGGCCACCGGCAGTGCGCAACGGGTCCGCCGGTTTAGTCAGGCCGAAGCATGTACGCCATTGGGTAAGTCGCGCGTGGGACTGATCGTAAAGCTCATCGGCGACCAGCGAGTGGCCTTGGCGATGGTAGCTGTCGTCCCAGAGGTCGATCCGGGTTTGCAGGGTGGTGATTTCGTTCGAGGCGCGTTCGGGTGGCCAGTCGGGGCATTGGGCGGCGCGGGCGGTCAGGCAGGAGAGGGCAAGCAGGCAGGTAATAAACAGGCGTGGGTCGAGGAGCATCGCGAGCGTCCTTGCTCAGTGGGTTGCCTGAAGGTTAGGAAAGATTCCGAAGGCCGCTCGAGCAGTATTTTTCCGTGTGTTTCGATGTCCGCAAAGTCTGGCGGTTACCCACGAAAAAGCCCCGCATGGCGAACCGTGCGGGGCTTTGGGTACTGCGGGGAAAGTCTTACAGGCCGGCAGCGGAACGCAGGTCGTCGGCGCGGTCGGTTTTTTCCCAGGTGAACGTGGTGAACGTGTCGTCGCCCACGGTCTTGGTCGCCGGGGTACGACCGAAGTGGCCGTACGCAGCGGTTTCCTGATACATCGGGTGCAGCAGGTCGAGCATGGTGGTGATCGCGTATGGACGCAGGTCGAACACTTCGCGGACCAGTTTGACGATCTTGTCGTCGCTGATCTTGCCGGTGCCGAAGGTGTTCAGCGAGATCGAAGTCGGCTGGGCAACACCGATCGCGTAGGAAACCTGGATCTCGCAGCGCTCGGCCAGGCCGGCGGCAACGATGTTCTTGGCCACGTAACGACCGGCATAGGCCGCCGAACGGTCAACCTTCGATGGATCCTTGCCGGAGAACGCGCCGCCACCGTGACGGGCCATGCCGCCGTAGCTGTCGACGATGATCTTGCGACCGGTCAGGCCGCAGTCGCCCACCGGGCCACCGATGATGAACTGGCCAGTCGGGTTGATGTGGAACTGGGTGTCTTTGGTCAGCAGTTCGGCAGGCAGTACGTGCTTGACGATCAGCTCCATCACGCCTTCGCGCAGGTCTTTGTACGACACTTCAGGGTTGTGCTGGGTCGACAGTACAACGGCGTCGATACCAACAACCTTGCCGCCTTCGTAACGGCAAGTCACTTGCGACTTGGCGTCCGGACGCAGCCAAGGCAGCAGGCCGGATTTACGGGCTTCAGCCTGGCGCTGCACCAACTGGTGCGAGAAAGTGATCGGTGCTGGCATCAGCACGTCGGTTTCATTGCTGGCGTAGCCGAACATCAGGCCCTGGTCGCCGGCGCCCTGATCTTCAGGCTTGGCACGGTCAACGCCTTGGTTGATGTCAGGGGACTGCTTGCCGATGATGTTCATCACGCCGCAGGTCGCGCCGTCGAAGCCGACGTCGGAGCTGGTGTAGCCGATGTCGGTGATGACATCACGAACGATCTGCTCCAGGTCAACCCAGGCCGAAGTGGTCACTTCGCCGGCGATGATCGCCACGCCCGTTTTCACCAGAGTCTCGCACGCCACGCGGGCGAACTTGTCTTCTGCAATGATGGCGTCCAGCACCGCATCAGAAATCTGGTCGGCGATTTTGTCCGGATGCCCTTCAGACACGGACTCGGAGGTGAAAAGGGAGTATTCGCTCATCTCGATGTTTTCCTGAATTTACCGATGGTGAGTGTCGCCAGCCGGTCGCTGAAAGTGGCGTACCTGGATCTGGAAACCATTACGTAAGCCTACATAGAGGCTTTCCCCGGGAACGAGTCCCGCAGCGGTGGCCCAACGGGCCAAATCGTCCTGTTCAAACCCTAGCCAGAGATCACCGCAGGCCTCCTTGGCCCAACTCTGGTTATGGCTACATAACTCTGTCACTAACAGGCTACCGCCTGGTTGCAGCAAATTGGCCATGTGCTTGAGCGCATCGGCCGGCGCGGCAAAATGGTGCAGCACCATGTTCAGTACAACGCAATCGGCTTGCAGGCTGACGCCGTTCAATGCATCGGCCAGTTGCAGGTTAACGTTAGTCAGCGTCTCGCGTTCGCAGACCTGACGTGCCAGTTCCAGCATCGCCGGGCTGTTGTCCAGCGCCGTGACCTGGGTGAAGCGGCGCGCCAGTTCGGGCAGGAATGCACCGTCGCCGGGGCCGACTTCAATGGCCGTGGCGCCTGGGCCGAAACTCAGCTTGTCGAGCAGGGCCAGCACGCTTTCGCGGTACTGTGGCAGGCCGGCGATCAGGTCTTGCTGGGCGCGAAATTTCTCCGCAACCCGTGAGAAAAAGTCCTGGCTGGCCGCCGCGCGCTGTCCGTGAACCTGGGCGATACGCGACTGTACATCGGCCGGCAGCGTCAGGTTATCCACTTCATCGAGCAAGGCAGCGTGCAGCTTGCCGCCCAGCAGTTCGGTGTGGGGCAGGGCGCGACGGTAGAAAATCGCATTGCCCTCACGGCGGGTCGCCACCAGGTCGGCCTGGGCCAGAACCTTGAGGTGATGACTCATGCCCGACTGGCCGATGCCGAATATCTGCGCCAGTTCCAGCACCCCGAACGAGTCGTTGGCCAGCGCGCGCAATACATTCAACCGCAGGGGATCACCGCCGGCCTTGCACAAGGCCGCCAGCTCATCGCAATCGTCATGTTGAATGGAGGGCACGCGTAAATTCATAAGGCCGGCAGTCTAGTCATGGGCCGAAAGCACCGCAAGGGCAATATCAAAAAGTTTTGATATTGCACGATAGATGGCACTTCTCACGGGCCGCTTCACTCTACAAACGGATAGCGGAAAGGTTTCATCAGAAGAATCCGCCGTTATCCGTTGGAAAAACGCCTTCAGATGACTATCTGTCATTGCCCCGAGGCGTCCCGGTGAGGGAAAATGCTCGCCTTTTTTCCGTTTCGTTTTAATCAATCCCCAGGAGAACAGCGATGCCAAGCCGTCGTGAGCGTGCCAACGCCATTCGTGCCCTCAGCATGGATGCCGTGCAAAAAGCCAACAGCGGCCATCCCGGTGCCCCTATGGGTATGGCGGATATCGCCGAAGTACTTTGGCGTGACTACCTCAAGCACAACCCGAGCAATCCATCGTTCGCCGACCGTGACCGCTTCGTGCTGTCCAACGGTCACGGCTCGATGTTGATCTACTCGTTGCTGCACCTGACCGGCTACGACCTGTCGATCGAAGACCTGAAGCAGTTCCGCCAGCTGCACAGCCGCACTCCGGGTCACCCGGAACTCGGTTACACCCCGGGCGTTGAAACCACCACCGGTCCGCTGGGCCAAGGCCTGGCCAACGCCGTGGGTTTTGCCCTGGCGGAAAAAGTCCTGGCGGCGCAGTTCAACCGTCCTGGCCACAACATCGTCGATCACCACACCTACGTATTCCTGGGTGATGGCTGCATGATGGAAGGCATTTCCCACGAAGTCGCCTCCCTGGCTGGCACGCTGGGCCTGGGCAAGCTGATTGCCTTCTACGATGACAACGGTATCTCCATCGACGGCGAAGTCGAAGGCTGGTTCACCGATGACACGCCCAAGCGCTTTGAGTCCTACAACTGGCAAGTGATCCGCAATGTCGATGGTCATGACCCGGAAGAGATCAAGACGGCAATCGAGACTGCACGCAAAAGCGAGCAGCCGACCCTGATCTGCTGCAAGACCACCATCGGTTTCGGTTCGCCGAACAAGCAAGGCAAGGAAGACTGCCACGGCGCCCCACTGGGTGACGCGGAAATCGCCCTGACCCGTGCGGCGCTGAAGTGGAACCACGGCCCGTTCGAAATCCCGGCCGACATCTACGCCGAGTGGGACGCCAAGGAAGCCGGTCGCGCTGCCGAAGCCGAGTGGGACCAGCGTTTCGCTGCCTACTCCGCCGCATTCCCGACCGAAGCCAACGAACTGGTGCGTCGCCTGAGTGGCGAACTGCCGGCTGATTTCTCCGAGAAGGCTGACGCCTACATCGCCGAAGTCGCTGCCAAGGGCGAAACCATCGCCAGCCGTAAAGCCAGCCAGAATGCCCTGAACGCATTTGGCCCGCTGCTGCCTGAGTTCCTCGGTGGTTCGGCTGACCTGGCCGGTTCCAACCTGACCCTGTGGAAAGGCTGCAAAGGCGTGACCGCTGAAGATGCCAGCGGCAACTACATGTACTACGGCGTGCGCGAGTTCGGCATGACCGCCATCATGAACGGCGTTGCCTTGCACGGCGGCCTGGTGCCTTACGGCGCGACCTTCCTGATGTTCATGGAATACGCGCGCAATGCCGTGCGCATGTCGGCCCTGATGAAGCAGCGCGTGATTCACGTCTACACCCACGACTCCATCGGTCTGGGCGAAGACGGCCCGACTCACCAGCCAATCGAACAACTGGCCAGCCTGCGTTGCACGCCGAACCTCGACACCTGGCGTCCAGCCGATGCTGTTGAATCGGCCGTGAGCTGGAAATACGCACTGGAGCGCAAGGACGGTCCTTCGGCCCTGATCTTCTCGCGTCAGAACCTGCAGCACCAAACCCGTGATGCCGGCCAGATCGCCGACATCAGCCGTGGTGGTTATGTGCTGAAAGACTGCGCTGGTGAGCCAGAACTGATCCTGATTGCCACCGGTTCGGAAGTCGGCCTGGCCGTTCAAGCCTTCGACAAACTGACCGAGCAGGGCCGCAAGGTTCGCGTGGTTTCCATGCCGTGCACCAGCGTGTTCGATGCCCAGGACGCCGGTTACAAGCAATCGGTCCTGCCGTTGCAGGTCAGCGCCCGTATCGCCATCGAAGCCGCTCACGCGGATTACTGGTACAAGTACGTGGGCCTGGAAGGCCGCGTGATCGGCATGACCACTTACGGTGAGTCGGCGCCTGCGAGCGCGTTGTTCGAAGAGTTCGGTTTCACCCTGGAAAACATCCTGGGTCAGGCTGAAGAGCTGCTGGAAGACTGATCCAGAAAATGTGTCGTCTGGACTGTCGCTTTCGCGAGCAAGCCCGCTCCCACATGAGATCGCATTCTCCTGTGGGAGCGGGCTTGCTCGCGAAGGCGTCGGGCCAGTCAACGCAACACTGATGGATTCACCACGGTAATCGAGAACCCCATGCCTCAACCGCGTCCCTACAAAGTTGCACTCAACGGCTACGGCCGGATTGGTCGTTGCGTCTTGCGTGCGTTGTTCGAGCGAGGCGACAAGGCCGGGTTTGAGATTGTCGCGATCAACGATCTGGCCGACATGGCCAGCATCGAATACCTGACACGCTTCGACTCGACCCACGGGCGTTTTCCCGGCGAGGTGAAAGTCGAAGGCGATTGTCTGCATATTAATGGCGACTGCGTGAAGGTCTTGCGCAGTGCCGCCCCCGAAGGCATCGATTGGGCGTCCCTGGGCGTCGATCTGGTGCTGGAATGCTCCGGCGCTTACAACACCCGTGAAGACGGCCAGCGGTTTCTCGACGCCGGCGCGCCACGAGTATTGTTTTCCCAGCCAATGGCCAGCGAGGCGGATGTCGACGCCACTATCGTCTACGGTGTGAATCAGGATTGCCTGACCGGCGACGAGCGGCTGGTGTCCAACGCGTCCTGCACCACCAACTGCGGTGTGCCGCTGTTGCGCCTGCTCAACCAGGCCATTGGCCTGGACTACGTGTCGATCACCACGATTCACTCGGCGATGAACGATCAGCCGGTCATTGACGCCTATCATCACGAAGACTTGCGCCGCACCCGTTCGGCGTTCCAGTCGGTGATTCCGGTGTCCACCGGTCTGGCGCGCGGCATCGAACGCCTGTTGCCGGAACTTGCAGGGCGAATTCAGGCCAAAGCCGTACGGGTGCCAACGGTTAACGTGTCCTGCCTCGATATCACGATGCAGACCGCCACCGCGACCGACGCCACCGAGGTCAACCGGATTTTGCGCGAGGCCGCCAGCAGCGGCCCGCTCAAAGGTCTTCTGGCTTACACCGAGTTGCCCCATGCCAGCTGTGATTTCAACCATGACCCACATTCGGCCATCGTCGATGCCAGTCAGACCCGTGTTTCCGGCCCTCGGCTGGTGAACATCCTGGCTTGGTTCGACAACGAATGGGGTTTTGCCAACCGAATGCTGGATGTTGCAGAGCACTACCTGCAAACAGCTTCACCCATCGTCTCTACAAAACAGTAACCCAGGAAATGCGACCCATGACCGTGTTGAAGATGTCCGACCTCGATCTGCAAGGTAAGCGCGTATTGATCCGCGAAGACCTCAACGTCCCAGTCAAGGACGGAGTTGTCACCAGCGATGCGCGAATCCTGGCTTCGCTGCCGACCATCAAGCTGGCCCTGGAAAAAGGCGCGGCCGTAATGGTTTGCTCGCACCTTGGCCGTCCGACTGAAGGCGAGTTCTCGGCCGAGAACAGCCTCAAGCCAGTCGCCGATTACCTGAGCCGCGCCCTGGGCCGCGAAGTGCCGCTGGTGGCTGACTACCTGGGCGGCGTCGACGTCAAGGCCGGCGACATCGTGCTGTTCGAAAACGTGCGCTTCAACAAGGGCGAGAAAAAGAACGCTGACGAACTGGCCAAGCAATACGCCGCCCTGTGCGACGTGTTCGTGATGGACGCTTTCGGCACCGCGCACCGCGCCGAGGGCTCGACCCACGGCGTGGCCAGGTTCGCCAAGGTTGCCGCTGCCGGCCCGTTGCTGGCTGCCGAGCTCGACGCACTGGGCAAGGCCCTGGGCGCCCCGGCCCAGCCAATGGCTGCCATCGTGGCCGGTTCCAAGGTTTCGACCAAGCTCGACGTGCTCAACAGCCTGAGCCAGATCTGCAACCAGTTGATCGTCGGCGGCGGTATCGCCAACACCTTCCTGGCGGCTGCCGGTCACCCGGTTGGCAAATCCCTGTACGAGCCGGACCTGCTGGACACGGCCCGCGCCATCGCCGCAAAGGTCAGTGTGCCATTGCCGGTAGACGTGGTAGTTGCCAAGGAATTCGCTGAAAGCGCTGCGGCCACCGTGAAGCTGATCGCCGACGTTGCGGAAGACGACATGATCCTCGACATCGGCCCACAGACCGCGGCGAATTTCGCCGAACTGCTGAAGTCGTCGAAGACCATCCTGTGGAACGGCCCGGTGGGTGTATTCGAGTTCGACCAGTTCGGTAACGGCACCAAAGTGCTGGCCCAGGCTATCGCAGACAGCGCGGCGTTCTCCATCGCGGGCGGTGGCGACACCCTGGCTGCCATCGACAAATATGGCGTGGCCGAGCAAATTTCCTACATTTCTACCGGTGGCGGCGCGTTCCTCGAATTCGTTGAAGGCAAGGTGTTGCCAGCCGTTGAAGTCCTGGAAAGCCGGGCCAAGGCCTGAGGGTCGCCCGTTTGACCAGGCAAGGGAGTGTTGAAATGGTCAAGACGTTAGCGCTGATGATCGTCGCGGGTTTGCTGGCCGCTTGCGGGAGTAATCCGAAAGCCACGCCGGAGCCTGCGCCGTCTGCAGCGGAAAAGGGCTGCTACCAGGCTGACTGGCAGGCGGAAACCAATCCGGTGCTCAACAAGCGTTCCGGGCCTGATGGCCTGGACAAATACGAGACCCAGACCCCCGCCAAGGAACATGGATGTCCTTGACGGGTCTGACTCTTTACTCAGGGCTGGCGGCGTGCGCCGTTGGTCGAGGGACACGGATGAAAGGATTTATCGCCATTACGGCGCTGGCATTGTTGGCCGGGTGCACCAGCTTGAACCCGTTCGAGTCGTCCGCACCGGTGGACAACTGGACTACCTGGACCTGCGACAGCCAGGCGAAGGTTGTCTGGCGCTATACCGACGACAGCCGTGAGCAAGTCGACGTCCGCCTCGGCGGAGCCGATCAGGTCTACCGTCTCAAGCAGGAGCCGGGCGCGTCGGGTTCGCTATACAGCAACGACATGCTGGCGTTTCACATAAAAGGTGAGGAAGGCCTGGTTTACTGGGTCGCCACCAATGATTTGATTGGCCGTGGTTGCAAGGCGCAGTAATCGATACACCACCAATCCCGTGTGTAAACGGGTTTTTATGGTGAGGGGGCTTTTGTGGCGAGGGGGCTTGCCCCCGATGGGCTGCGCAGCAGCCCCCAATCGGTAAGTCAGAAATGTCGCATGGGAGCGCTTCGCACTCCAACGGGGGCTAGCCCCCTCGCCACAAGGCAACACCGAATTCGCAGCGCGGGGCCAACCCCCGATCTGCAATAACTTGAATAGCCGCCGCCGCTACGGCAGGCTGGCACGATTAACGACCCTCAACCGGGAGAGATACACACAATGGCACTTATCAGCATGCGCCAGATGCTGGACCACGCAGCCGAGTTCGGCTACGGCGTTCCAGCCTTCAACGTCAACAACCTTGAGCAGATGCGCGCCATCATGGAAGCCGCTGACAAGACTGACTCCCCGGTGATCGTCCAGGCTTCGGCCGGTGCTCGCAAATACGCCGGTGCTCCATTCCTGCGCCACCTGATCCTGGCGGCAATCGAAGAGTTCCCGCACATCCCGGTATGCATGCACCAGGACCACGGCACCAGCCCTGACGTCTGCCAGCGTTCCATTCAACTGGGCTTCAGCTCGGTAATGATGGACGGTTCCCTGGGCGAAGACGGCAAGACCCCGACCGACTACGACTACAACGTCCGTGTAACCCAACAAACCGTGGCCATGGCTCACGCCTGCGGCGTATCGGTAGAGGGCGAACTGGGCTGCCTGGGTTCGCTGGAAACCGGCATGGCTGGTGAAGAAGACGGCATCGGCGCCGAAGGCATTCTGGATCACAGCCAGATGCTGACTGACCCGGAAGAAGCCGCTGACTTCGTCAAACGCACCCAGGTCGACGCCCTGGCCATCGCCATTGGTACCAGCCACGGCGCGTACAAGTTCACCAAGCCGCCTACCGGCGATGTGCTGGCGATCGACCGCATCAAAGAGATCCACAAGCGTATTCCGAACACTCACCTGGTGATGCACGGTTCGTCTTCGGTTCCGCAAGAGTGGCTGGCGATCATCAACCAGTACGGCGGCGACATCAAAGAAACCTACGGCGTACCGGTTGAAGAAATCGTCGAAGGCATCAAGCACGGCGTGCGCAAGGTCAACATCGACACCGACCTGCGCCTGGCATCCACCGGCGCCATGCGTCGCCTGATGGCCACCAACCCGAGCGAATTCGACCCGCGCAAGTTCTTCGGCGCCACCGTGACCGCCATGCGCGACGTGTGCATCGCTCGTTATGAAGCCTTCGGTACCGCAGGCAACGCTTCGAAGATCAAGCCGATCTCCCTGGAAGCAATGTTCCAGCGTTATCTGAAAGGTGAGTTGAACGCCAAGGTCAACTAAGACCCGCAGCGTTTGGATCGAATGAAAAACCCGCCCGGAGGCGGGTTTTTTGTGGGCGCAAGATCTAAAGATTGCAGCCTGTTTACTTATCGTGATCGATATCCAGCTTGCTGAACGTCACTTTCCCGCCTTCACTGGTGTACCCGGTGTTGTCCTGCACATAAACGCCAGCCTTGAAGTACAGTGGTTTGTCCCGCCACGTCGCACTGATATTGGTGTCCCATTGATAGCCCGCCGCGCTGATGCCCAGCGCACCTCCAGGACTGAGGTGGATGAGATACGAGAACTCCCGATCAAGCTTCACTCCCGTGGCGATTGTGATCACCCGGCCTTCGGCGTCATAGGGGTGCATGCGCACTTTGGCGACGATATTGCCGGTGGCGGTCGTGGTTTTGTATTGGTATTCGACCTTCACCATGGGTTTCTGGCTTTCATAGGCATGGATCTGGCCTATGACGATTTTTCCCGAGCTTGGCACCTGGTTCACCGCCAGGGTGGCGCGCAATGTGTTGTCGGCGTCCGGGTAGTACCAATTGCGCAGGGTGCCGTTGCTGTAGGTTTCCCGTAGTTCGGTACGCGGATAAATGGCGTTTGCGGTACGGGAGCCGGTCACTGGAGCCCAGAAAAACAACGTACCGGTGTCGGAGTGGAAGTATTGATCCTTGAAGCCGTTCACCAGTTTTGACGTTTCAACGGTGTAGGGCGGGCTGCCGACGGGAACACTGAGGTTCCAGGTTGCGAGGTCGATCATGTCAGTGCTTCCATCTGCTGCTTCCTGTACGAACGTGCCAAACGCTCTGGCACGTGCCTTTGACGGCGGTCTTTATAAGCGTACGAGGTGAGCTTGTTAACGCTGGCCCGGTATTTAATTGGCGCCAGCATGTTGTCGAAATGCCATCCTTCCCGGTTTTATTGGGCCTCAAGGACTGACCGTTAGTCGGCAAAAAGACTTATTGGTAGATGATGGCGCTATGACACCTACTGCTTTAGTAGATCCGCGTCTAGAGTAAGCACTTACAATTTGTCCGGTTTTCACAAGAGCCCGGCCTGACTCCCGCCAAAGAGAAGCAGCATGGAATGCGCGCAACCCACGCCGGGTGAAGGCAGCTCAACCTTACTGATCGTCGATGACTACCCTGAAAACCTGATCAGCCTGCACGCCTTGCTGTCTCGTCAGGACTGGCAGGTCATCACCGCCGCGTCGGGCTTCGAAGCGCTGGGTCTGCTGCTCGAACACGATATCGACCTGGTGCTGCTGGATGTGCAGATGCCGGGCATGGATGGTTTTGAAGTCGCGCGCCTGATGCGCGGCAGCCAGCGAACGCGCCTTACGCCGATCATTTTCCTGACCGCCGCCGAACAGACCCAGGACGCCGTGATCAAAGGCTATGCCAGCGGTGCTGTGGACTATCTTTTCAAACCCTTCGATCCACAGATTCTTAAACCCAAGGTCCAGGCCCTGCTCGAGCATCAGCGCAATCGCCGGCAGTTGCAGCACCTGAGCCATGACCTGGAGTCCGCACGCGCCTTCAACGCTTCGATACTGGACAACGCCGCCGAAGGCATTGCGGTAGTGGGTGAGGACGGGCTGATACGGTTTGCCAACCCGGCAATGTCGCGGTTGCTCAATGCCACGGTGCAGGAGCTGCAAGGCAAGGAATTTCTGGACTGCCTGCAAAAACCGCATATTCCGGTATGGGCCGATTCCGACTTCTTTGCCGCTTACCGACGCGGCGAGACCCTGCGTCTGCACGATGCGCTGTTGCGCACGGCGCTGGGTCAGCAGGTGCCGGTGACGCTTTCCTGTGCACCATTGCCTTCGGAGCAACATGCGATGGTGGTGACCGTGCTGGACATGTCCGTGGTGCGTCACCTGCATCAGCAGCTGGAGTTTCAGGCCGTGACCGACCCGCTGACCGGGCTGCTCAACCGCCGGGGGTTTTACCAGACGGTGGAAAACCTGCTGCTGCGCGGCGAGCGAGCGGACAGCCACTGGGTATTGCTGTTCCTGGATCTCGATGGTTTCAAGCGAGTCAACGACTCTCTTGGGCACGATGCCGGTGATCGGGTCCTGCGCTGGGTGTCCGAGCAGCTCAAGACCTGCCTGCGGCCTTTCGATATCCTGGCGCGGATAGGCGGCGACGAGTTCACAGCGCTGCTGGATCTTGAGTTTCCCGAGCAGGCGGCCAAGATTGCCGAGAAGCTTATTGAGCGAGTATCCATCTGCCAGCAAATCGATGGGCTGGATATTGCGCTGGGCGCCAGTATCGGCATTGCCACGTTTCCCGATTGTGCTACCAATCTCGACGGGCTGTTGCGAGCGTCCGACATCGCCATGTACGAAGCCAAGCGTGCGGGCCGTCAGCAATATCGCTTTTATGACCACGAAATGAACGGGCGGGCGCGTTCGCGGCTGATGCTCGAGGAAAGTGTGCGAACGGCCATCGAGAATCGTGAGTTCAATCTGGTGTATCAACCCCAGGTCGCGATTGCTGGCGGGCGGCTCCGTGGTTTCGAGGCGTTGCTGCACTGGCAGCATCCAAGCGTCGGCGATGTTCCCCCGGGGCTGTTTTTACCCTTGCTGGAAGAGGCACGGTTGATCAGCCGGCTTGGCAGCTGGATTTACCAGCGCAGCGCAGGGCAACGCAAAGCCTGGGAAGCCGTATTTGCCGAGGATCTGGTATTGAGTGTCAGCTTGAGCAGTACGCAATTCGCTATGCCTGGCCTGGCAACAGAACTGCGTCAGGTACTTGAGCGCCATGGCTTGCAGCCACACCATCTGGAAATCGAGGTCACCGAGGAGGCCTTGATGCATAACACCGAGGAAACCCGCAAGCAACTGCGTCTGCTTCGCAATCTGGGGGTGCGGGTGGCTCTCGATGATTTTGGTTGCGGGCCATGCTCCCTCGCGCTTATTCGCGACCTGGAGCTCCACACGCTGAAACTCGACCGCCATATGATCGCGCGGTTGCCTTCATCCGAACGGGATGCGGCACTGGTGCGTAGCGTGATCGACCTGTGCAGCCAGTTGGCCATGGAGGTGGTTGCCGAAGGAGTGGAAAACGTCGTGCAATATCAATGGCTGCAAGCCAATGGTTGCGGCTATGTGCAAGGTTCACTGGTGGCGCGGCCGATGATGGCCGAGGAGGTCGGCGGCTTTGTGCAACCATTCGACTGGAGCGCGTTGTCCGGCTGAATTCGCTACACTGGCGATCTTTTCGTGACTTGTATTTACCGCCCCGATGACCGTTCTGAAATACCTCCAGGCCTATCCCGCTTCCCTGCAGGCTCAGGTGCGCCAACTGATCACCGACGGTCGGCTGGGTGATTACCTGAGCCAGCGTTACCCGGAAAAACACGCAGTGCAGAGTGACAAGGCGCTGTACACCTATGCGCTCGACCTCAAGCAGGAATACTTGCGCAATGCCCCGGCCATCGACAAGGTGCTGTTCGACAACCGTCTGGACCTGACTCACCGAGCCCTTGGCCTGCACACCACGATCTCCCGGGTGCAGGGCGGCAAACTCAAGGCCAAGAACGAAATTCGCATTGCCTCGCTGTTCAAGGATGCGCCTTCGCAGTTCCTGAAAATGATCGTGGTGCACGAGCTGGCACACTTCAAGGAATCGGACCACAACAAGGCGTTCTACAAGCTTTGCGAGCACATGTTGCCGGGGTATCACCAAGTCGAGTTTGATGTTCGGGTGTACCTGACGTGGCGGGATATGCAATAGACGATCTTTCAAGGAGCGTTAGATGGACGTAAGCAAGACCAAAAGCAGTTTCTATCGCCGCTTGTACGTGGCGTACCTGATCGACAGCGGGCTGGCCAGCAGCGTCCCGGCGTTGACCGAAGCCACCGGCATGCCACGGCGCACCGCCCAGGACACCATCGCGGCCTTGGCGGATCTGGATATTGTTTGCGAGTTCGAGCAGGAAGAGGGAGCGCGCAACCATGCGGGGCGCTACCGGATTCGCGAGTGGGGCGCGATCGATCGGGGCTGGATCGAGGGCAATCTGCAGCAGATCAAGGCAGTGCTGGAGTATCCCTGAGCTTCAGTATTGTGCAGCCTGCCGTATAACCCGGATCCCCTGCGGCAATCCGGGTTGAAGCACTTCAGGAACGACGCATCCCGATGTGTGGAATGCCATCCTCGACATATTCCTCACCCGACACGACAAACCCGTATCGCCCGTAATACCCCTGCAAATGTGCCTGTGCCGAGAGATAGACCGGCATGTCGGGCCAGTATTTTTCGATCTGCTTGAGCGCCTGCTCCATCAACTCGTGACCCAGGCCACTGCGACGAGCGTGCGGTGCGGTGAGCACCCGGCCGATCACCACGTCACCACCCTGTGATTGCGGGTCCAGCAGCCGCAGGTAGGCCACCAGTCGGTTGCCGTCCCAGGCCATCACGTGGCAGGTGTCACCTTCCAGATCCTGGCCATCAATGTCCTGATAAACGCATTTCTGTTCGACGACAAATACCTCGGTACGCAACTGCAGAATGGCGTACAGCTGCTCTTTGCCCAGATCGCTGTGGTGTTTGCAGATCCAATCGACTGTCATGTTTTGATTTCCTGAAAACGTACCTCCGATACTAAGCGCACTGGTGGCAGAAGTCTTTATGGCGGATCAATCTGTAACAATGTCCAAAATGCCATCATTGATTGCTCGCGGTTGCGCCGCCTTTGTGTACTCTGCAATGAAGCGCTTTGCAGTGGCTCCGATGAGCTACTTTGAGTACCCGGGATATGCCGGTAAGGGGCCTTGGGGTTCTGGCTGAAAGCACACCGGGCAAACCGCCCGCTAAGGATTTTCCAGCATGCCGCGATTGCATCGAGCTTTGGCCTTGATCGGATTGCTGTTGCAGGTCCAGGGGGTGTCCGCTGACAGGCTGCGTCTGGAAGCCGATGCCTGGCCTCCCTTTACCGATGCCACGTTGATCAATGGCGGCCTGGCCACGGATATTGTCAGTACCGCACTGGCCAGGGCCGGTTATGCCAGTGAGTTTGAACAGGTGCCCTGGGCGAGGGCTCTGCGGGGGGTGGGCGAGGGGCGGTACGACGTGCTGGTCAACGCCTGGTACAACGACGAGCGCACAAAACTTGGCCAGTTTTCCGCGCAGTACCTGCTCAACCGCGTGCGGTTTCTCAAGCGCAAAGATGCCCCCATCGAATTCAATGATCTGCAGCAACTGCACACCTATCCGATTGCGGTGGTGCGCGGTTACGCCTATTCATCGACCTTCGATGAAGACCAGTCGTTGCAAAAAGTCCCGGTGCACAGCTTCGCCATGGCAGTGCGCATGGTCGCGGCGAACAGGGTCAAACTGACCCTTGAAGACGAATATGTCGCCCGTTACTACCTCGCTCGCGAAGTGCCCAAGGTGCGCAATGCCGTGGAGTTCCTGCCCAAGCCGTTGAGCGAAAACAGTCTGCACATTCTGGTTAGCCTGAAGAACCCGGAGCACGAACAGATCGTCGCTGGTTTCGACCGCGCGATTGCGGCGATGAAGGCGGATGGGAGTTATGCCAGGTTGATGAGGCAGCATGGGATGTAGGGCGTTAGCTGCCAGCGGCGGGTTCGGCGTTGTTTGAGCGGGCCTCATCGCGAGCCTGCTCGCGATGAGGCCCCTCCAGGCGCCGCATGTCTCAAGCTTCGCTGGTGTCCTTGATCAGATGCGCCGCCAGCGTCCGCAACGGTCCCAATTGCCGGCAGATCAACGCCAGTTGTGTCTGCACCAACCGCTGGCCTTCATCGATTTCATCGGGCATCTGCTCAAGGGTATCGGCCAGCGCCTCTTCTTCGTCGCTCTGGATCGCAATCGAGGATTTACTGGCCAGCCCCTGGGCTATTTCGTCGATGCTGGTGGCGAGCTTCACCCCGGCGCCTTCGATCAGGTTCTCGCGAACATCGGCCGGCAACTGCGTTTCCCGGTGTGCCCCCAGGCCTGACAAATAGCTGAGCAGCGTGTGTGACAGCACCAGGAAGCGAAAGCCGACATCCGCCTCCTTACGGAAGTGCCCCGGCTCCATCAGCATGTTCGCCAAGGTGGTCGACAGCGCAGCGTCGGCGTTGTGTGCGTTGCGTCGGGCGAGGCGGTAGGCCAGGTCGTCGCTCTTGCCGGCGGCGTACTGCAGCATGATCTGGCGCAGGTAAATGCTGTTGCAGGTCAGCGTGTTGGCCAGCACCTTGTTCAGGCGTCGGCCTTGCCAGTCCGGCAGGAACAAAAACACCGCCAGCCCGGCGATCAGGCTGCCGAGCAAGGTATCGAGCAGTCGTGGCAGGAACAGCCCGTAACCGTCGCCCACCTGGTTGAAGCAGAACAGCACCATCAAGGTAATTGCCGCCGTCGCCAGGGTGTAGCGGGTGGTGCGATTGATAAAGAACACCACCCCGGCGGCGATGGCGAAGCATGACTGGATCAGCGGGTTCGGGAACAGATCGAACAGCGCCCAGGCCAGCGTCAGGCCAAAGGCGGTGCCGATGATCCGCTGGCCGAGTTTGCGTCGTGTCGCGCCGTAGTTCGGTTGGCAGACAAACAGCGTGGTGAGGATGATCCAGTAGCCTTGGGAAGGGTGGATCAAATGCACCATGGCGTAGCCGATGCTCAAGGCCAGGGGCAATCGCAGGGCGTGGCGGAACAGCAGCGAGGTCGGCGTGAGTTGCGTACGCAGGCGGGTCCACACGTCCTTGAGGTTGCGTGGCGAGCGATCGAGCAGGCTACTGTCGGTGGCGTCGGCCAGGGCATCAGGGTTGCTCGCGTCGCTGAGCAGGTGGTCGAGGGTACCCAGGTTTGCCGCCAGTGCCCGCAAGGAGCGGAGCAAGCCGCGCCAGGCTGGGTTGCTCTGCACCCGCAGGTGTTCGAGGGAGGCGTCCAGGTCGCTCAGGGCCTCGGCGAAGCTGGCGTCATAGATGAATGGCTGGCGCATCTGGATCGATTCGGCCAGTGCCCTGCAGGCCTTGCCTTGCTGGCGCAGCAGGCGCTGACAGCGGAACAGCACGTCGCTGTGGAAGAATGCTTCGGCCAGGGCGTTGTAGGGGTAGTGCGATGAGCTGGCGCGCTCGTGGATGTCCTGGGCGAGGAAGTACAGCTTGAGGTAGCGACTGACTTTCGATCCCGGCCGGGCGTTGCCAACCCGATGCAGGATGATTTCCTTGGCCGCATTCATCGCCGCCACCACCCGGCCGTTCTGCTGGGCCAGCTCCAGGCGTCGCGCTTCAACGTCCATTTGCCGGATCGGTTCGAACAGCGATGATTTGAGCTTCAGGTAAAACCCCAGCTCCCGGAACAGCCGCGCGAGGCTCTGCTGTACAGGCTGGTTGGAGAACAGCGCCTGCCAAAGCACTGAAAGCAGACCGTACCAGGCTGCACCGGCCACCAGCAGCACCGGTTCGTGCCAGACATCGGTGACCGCACCACCACGCTGGTCCACGCCGATCATGGTGTAGACCGACAGGATCAAGGTCGCTGAAGCAATCGCGCCATAGCGTTCGCCGAGGGCGCCGAGCATGGTCAGGCAGAAGGCAGCCAGGGCGAAGGCGACGATAAAGATTTTCGGGTAGGGGAATAGCAGTTCGACGGACAGCGAAGCGACCAGGAAACACACCAGCGTGACCGCCAGTGCATTGAGACGGCCCTGCCAACTGTCGTCGGTTTCAGCCAGGGCGCTGGCAATGATCCCCAGGAACAACGGGATCAACAGGCCCATTTCATCCTGATACCAACACAGCGCCATGGTGCCGGTCAGGGCGATGAACACCCGCACGCTGTAGCTGAATTTATCCAGCGCCCAAAGGCGACGCAGAGACTGGCTGAACGAAGTCGATGACATGAAGTGCGAAGGCCTTCCGAGGCAATGACGCTAAATTGAGCCACTAATGACGTCGACGCAATGGCGGCGATCACATCAGACAGCAAAATCTGTTCCTTCCTTGTGTGAATACACTCTGCAAATCATCACAGACCCAATGTGGGAGCGGGCTTGCTCGCGAAGGCGGTGTGTCATTCAACATCAATGTTGACTGATCCGACGCTTTCGCGAGCAAGCCCGCTCCCACAGTTGTTTTGTGTACGCCAGTTGGTCAGACGTACTGCGCGGCGGCGTAGCCGGATGCCCAGGCCCACTGGAAGTTGAAACCGCCCAGGTGCCCGGTGACATCGAGCACTTCGCCAATGAAATACAAGCCGGGGCTTTTCAACGATTCCATGGTCTTGGAAGACACCTCGTTGGTGTTGACGCCGCCCAAGGTCACTTCGGCGGTGCGATAGCCTTCGGTGCCGGCCGGGACCACTTTCCAGCTCGCCAGTTTTTCCGCGATGTCCGCCAGTTCCGCATGGGTGTACTGCTTCATCGGTTTGGAGGCGAACCAGTTGTCCGCCAGCAGGTTGGCCATTTTCTTGGTGAAAATTTCTCCGAGCAGGGTTTTCAGTTCGCTGTTCGGACGTTCGGCTTGCTGCTGTTGCAGCCAACTCGGCACGTCGTGGTCCGGCATCAGGTTGATTTCAACGGTGTCGCCGGATTCCCAGAACGAGGAAATCTGCAGGATCGCCGGGCCGCTGAGGCCGCGGTGGGTGAACAGGATGTTCTCGCGAAAGCTCTGGTCGTTGCAGCTCACCAGGCAATCCACCGACGTACCGGACAACTCGGTGCACAGGGCCTTGAGCTGATCGGTAATGGTGAACGGCACCAGGCCGGCGCGGGTCGGCAGCAGTTCGTGGCCGAATTGCCTGGCCACCTGATAGCCGAAACCGGTGGCACCCAGGGTCGGGATCGACAGGCCGCCGGTGGCGATTACCAGGGATTCGCAGGTGATCTGGTCGAGCGTGGTGTCCAGCAGGTAACCGCTTTCGAGTTTCTCGATGGTCTGGATCGAGGTGTCCAGGTGCAGGCTGACGCCGACCTGATCGCACTCGTTGAGCAGCATTTCGAGGATGTCGCTGGATTTGTTATCGCAGAACAGCTGGCCGAGTTTTTTCTCGTGGTAGGGCACGCCGTGCTTGGCCACCATGCCGATGAAGTCCCACTGGGTATAGCGGGCCAGGGCAGATTTGCAGAAGTGCGCGTTCTGCGACAGGAAATTGCCCGGTTCTGCGTACATGTTGGTGAAATTGCAGCGCCCGCCACCCGACATCAGGATTTTCTTGCCGGCCTTGTTGGCGTGGTCGAGCAACAACACTTTGCGCCCACGCCCGGCGGCGGTCAGTGCACACATCAACCCTGCGGCGCCAGCGCCAATGATCACGACTTCGGTAGAGCGCAAAACGGTGTCCTCTCGATGTATCACCACAAAACAAACTGTGGGAGCGGGCTTGCTCGCGATGGGGCCATCACATTCAACATCAATGTCGACTGATAGACCGCTTTCGCGAGCAAGCCCGCTCCCACAGGGGACCTTCTTTGGTTGGAAGATCGCTTACAAAATACGCACGCGCAACGAGCGGCCTTTGATCTTGCCATCGTTCAAACGCTGCAAGGCCTGCTTGGCGATGCCACGTTCCACGGCCACATAGGCCTGGAAGTCGAAGATCGCGATCTTGCCGACCTGGGCGCCGGGGATGCCGGCATCACCAGTGAGTGCGCCCAGAATGTCGCCCGGACGAACCTTGTCTTTACGGCCAGCACCGATGCACAGGGTACTCATCTGCGGCAGCAGCGGGCCACCGCCCTGATTGGTGAGGTTGTCTACCTGATCCCAGGTCAACGGCGATTTCTGCAACTGCTCGATGGCCTGCGCACGCTGGGCTTCGGACGGTGCGACCAGGCTGATCGCGAGGCCTTTCTCACCGGCACGGCCGGTACGGCCCACGCGGTGGATGTGGATTTCCGAATCACGGGCCAGCTCGACGTTGATCACCATGTCCAGGGAATCGATATCAAGGCCGCGGGCGGCAACGTCGGTGGCAACCAGTACCGAAGTACTGCGGTTGGCGAACATGGCCAGTACCTGGTCGCGGTCGCGCTGTTCCAGATCGCCGTGCAGGCCGACCGCGGAGATGCCTTTGGCGGTCAGGTGATCGACGGTTTCCTGCACCTGCTGCTTGGTGAAGCAGAATGCTACACAGGACGCCGGGCGGAAGTGGCCGAGGACCTTGGTCACGGCGCTCATGCGCTCTTCCGGGGAGATCTCGTAGAAACGTTGCTCGATCTGCGTGTCGTCGTGGAACGCCTCGGCCTTCACCTGCTGCGGGTTGCGCATGAATTTCGAGGCCAACTGCTTGATACCTACCGGGTAGGTGGCGGAGAACAGCAGGGTCTGGCGGCGCTCCGGGGCCTGCATGATGATTTCTTCGATGGAGTCGTAGAAACCCATGTCGAGCATGCGGTCGGCTTCGTCGAGGATCAGGGTGTTCAGGCCGTGAAGCACTAGCGAACCTTTGCGCAGGTGCTGCTGGATGCGCCCCGGGGTGCCGACGATGATATGCGCGCCGTGCTCCAGCGAAGCGATCTGCGGGCCGAGGGACACGCCTCCGCACAGGGTCAGAACCTTGATGTTGTCTTCGGCACGGGCCAGGCGACGGATTTCCTTGGCAACCTGGTCAGCCAGCTCGCGGGTCGGGCAAAGAATCAATGCCTGGCAGCCGAAATAGCGCGGATTGATCGGGTTCAGCAGGCCGATACCGAAGGCGGCAGTCTTGCCGCTGCCGGTCTTGGCCTGGGCAATCAGGTCCATCCCCTTGAGGATCACCGGCAAGCTTTGCGCCTGGATCGGCGTCATCTGGGCATAACCGAGGGAGTCGAGGTTAGCCAGCATGGCGGCGGACAGCGGCAAAGTATTAAATTCGGTGGCGATGGTGGTCACGGGACTGGCCTGCAAAACAAAATGTCGCGCAGTGTACCAGCCCAGTGGCCATTCGCCCTAAGGTTCGATGTGCTGTTCCGGACGTTTGACGCGCCGTCCGTCTTCCTTTGAGAGCTGCGAGAAGATCGTAGCGGCCAGCATGGCCATGATTCCAACGGTTACAAACGTCAGCTGGAATGCACCCAATACGGTCTCGACGCCGTCATTTCCGATTTCCGCCGTAAACCCGCCGAGCAGCGCCCCGGCGCAGGCAACGCCGAGGCTCAGGGACAATTGCGCGACCACCGACAACAGGCTGTTGCCGCTGCTGGCGCTGGCGTCGTCGAGGTCAATCAGGGTCACGGTGTTCATCGCGGTGAACTGCAAGGAGTTGATCGCGCCGAGAACCGCCAGCAGGCACAACAACAGCCAGTACGGCGTCTGTTCGCTGACCAGGCCCATGCCCGCCAGCATGATTCCCAAGGCGAGGGTGTTGCCGGTGAGCACGATGCGATAGCCCAGACGCTCGATCAGCGGCCGCGCCACCCACTTGGCGACCATCGCCGCTGCAGCCAGCGGCAGCATGCTCATCCCGGCCTGGGACGGCGAATAGCCCAATGCGACTTGCAGCAACAATGGCACCAGAAAGGGGAGCGCGCCGCTGCCGAGGCGGGCGAACAGGTTGCCGAGGATGCCGACGGCGAAAGTCCGGGTCTTGAACAGCGACGGTGCAAACAGCGGGTTCTCGATATGTCCGGCGCGCAACCAGTAGGCCGCGAGGCACGCCATGCCGGCGAACAGCAGCAGCATCACTCGCAAGTGCGGCAGGTGCAGTTCGCCCAGACCCTCCATGGCGACGGTGATCAGGATCATCGCCGCGCCGAACAATACGAAGCCCAGGCTATCGAAACGGGTACGCTCGGAACCGCGCAGGTCGGGGATGAATTTCCACACGGCGTAGCAACCGACCAGCCCCACCGGCAGGTTGATCAGGAAAATCCAGTGCCAGGTCAGGTATTGCACCATCCAGCCACCCATGGTCGGACCGATCAACGGTCCGAGCAGGCCGGGAATGGTGATGAAGCCCATGATCCGCACCAGTTCCGAGCGCGGGTAGGCGCGTAGCACCACCAGCCGCCCGACTGGCAGCATCAGCGCACCGCCCAGGCCCTGAATCACCCGGGCGCCGTTCAACTGGGTCAGGCTGGTGGACAATGCGCAGAGCAGCGAGCCGAGGCTGAACAGCAGAATCGCGCTGAAGAAGATTTTCTTGGTGCCGAAGCGGTCGGCGATCCAGCCTGAGGCGGGAATCAGCAGGGCGACGGTGAGCATGTAGGCGATGATCACGCCCTGCATGCGCAGCGGGTCTTCCGCCAGGTCTGCGGCCATGGCCGGCAGGGCGGTATTGAGGATCGTCCCGTCGAGGGACTGCATGAAGAAGGCAATGGCCACGACCCACGGTATCCAGCGGGCGGTGACGGCGTCGAGAGGCGGGCGGTTGGGCATGGGACCTCTGTTGGGTTGGAATGGACCATTGTGGCGAGGGGGCTTGCCCCCGTTGGACTGCGAAGCAGTCCCTGCACAGCAAATGCGTTTCATCAGAAAAAACGCATCCTGGATTTACGACGGCTTCGCCGCCGAACGGGGGCAAGCCCCATCGCCACAGGGTTTTGTGTTTACAAGGTCAGGGTCAACCGGCTGACGATCGCCCCCGGCAACAGGGACGACGCGGTGTCCCGCTGGCTATAGGTGCTCGCCGACAACAGCATCTCGCGTTCCTGGGTCAACGCTTCCAGTTGCGAACCCAGCAGGCTGTAGGCGCTGTCATCAAACCGCATGGTGCTCACCGGCGCCTGAATCTCGCCATTCTCGACCCAGAACGTCGCAAACCGGGTCATGCCAGTCAGGCGTGCCGCCGGTTGGTCCGAGTAGTTCAGGTACCACAGGTTGCTGATGTACAAACCGGTGCCGAGTTGTTTGAGTACATCTGCCTCAGGCAAATCACCCGCCTGCAAGTTCAACGCACTCGGCGATTCACCGCCACTGGCGCCGTTCGCGGTCAGACCGTATTCGGCGGCACTGCGCGAGCCGACCATTTGCGCCCCGGCCTTGCCTTCGACAATCAAGCGCAGATCGCTGCGCGGGTAACCCTCGGCGGAAAACGCCGGGCTGAGCGAGCCGGTGACTTTTTCATCCAGCGAAACCAGTGGGCTGAACGTCTGATCTCCTGCGTAGAGCTTCTGCAATGGGCTGCTTTTGCTGGCAATCGACTGCGCGGAAAAACCGCCCCAGCACAGCATGCCCATGATCTCCTCCAGCGCGGCAGGGGCGAGGTAAGCGCGGTACTGCCCCGGCGCCAACGTGCGCAACGGCCGCCCCAGAAACTCAAGTTGCTCACGGGCCTGCTGGAAGCGCTTGGCAAAACCCTCACTGCTCCAGTCGTGCCCGGCGTAGCTGGCTTTCACTGCCTGGCCGTTTTCATGGAACAGGCTGAAGTCGAAGTTGAAACTGTTGGCCTGATGCCAGCCGAACGCCCCGGCGGAGCTTGCAAAGCCACGGCTGATCGGCCCGGCGGCATAGAAGCCGACCAGATCGAGACCTTCGGCGGCCTGGGTGATTTCAGCAATCACCTGCTCGCTGTCCGGCAGTGGATGCTCCTGCACGTTCCTGCTTTGCCAACCATTGTGGTTGAGCAGCAGGTACGGATCCTTCGGCAGGAGTGGCAAGGTTTCACGCAGCTGTTGCAGACCTTCGGTCAGACGCTGAAGGTCGACTTGCGGATCGTCCGCCAGGGTGATTTGCAGGTCGGCGTGACGGCCCTCGTTGATCAGTTTCAAACCGATGCTCGCCTGCTGCACTTGCCCGGCTTGCCGGACCTTGGCGTGGTTGAAACGCACGAAGGCCGACGACTCGGCGGCGTAGCTGAGGGTGAACTGTTCCGGTTCGCGCAGAGCTGCGCGCAATCCGGCGACCAAGGCCTGGAACGATTCGGCCTGGGCTTTTGACGAGATCGTGAAAGTAGTCATCAGGCATCTCCCCCGAACACATCAACGTTGCTGAACACGCAGGCAGGTGAAGCATGGCCGACGCGGATTACCTGATTCGGCTCGCCCTTGCCGCAGTTCGGCGTCCCGAGGACCTTGAACGTGCTGGCATCGCCGACGGCGCTGAGACTTTTCCAGAACTGCGCGGAAATTGCCCGGTAGTTCGGGTTCTTCACCACACCCTTGAGTTCGCCGTTTTCGATCAACTGGCCCCATTCGCAGCCGAACTGGAATTTGTTGCGCGCATCGTCGATGGACCAGGAGCGGTTGGTACTCATCAGAATGCCGTGCTCGATGTTGCCGATCAGTTGCTCCAGCGGTTGATCGCCGGGCTCGATATTCAGGTTGGCCATGCGGTCGATTGGCGGACGGTTCCAGCCGCAGGCGCGGCTGTTGGCGACGCCTTCCATGCCGGCGCGAAATTGCGACAGGGCACCGCCCAGCGGGCGCAGCAACAGACCCTCGCGGATCAGGAATTGTTTGCTGGCGGGCGTACCGTCGTCGTCATGGCTGTAGCTGGCCAGTTGTTCGGGAATGTCCGGGTCGAAGGTCACATTGAGCAGTTTCGAGCCGTACTGCAGGCTGCCGAAGTCTTCGGCTTTGACGAAGCTGGTGCCGGCGTAATTGCGTTCGTCGCCGAGGATGCGGTCCAGCTCCAGCGGGTGGCCGATGGATTCGTGGATCTGCAACATCATCTGGTCGGGCATCAGCAGCAGGTCGCGCGGACCTTGCGGCGTGTTCGGCGCCAACAGCAATTGCAGAGCCTGATCGGCAACTCGTGCGCCGGCCCCGATCAGGCCGCAACGACTGATGACATCGAAGCCACCCTGTTGGCCGAAGTTTTCCCGGCCGAGGGTACGGGTCTGACTGTCATTGCCGTCGTAGGCGGTGACATCGAGGCCGGGGTAGACGAAACGCTGGGCCTGACGCAGTTCGGCACCGGCACTGCTGAGGTATATCTGTTCGACATGAGTGATGCCGATGCTCACCTGCCAGTTCACCAGACGCTCGTCCTTGGGGACGGCGGCGGATTCGGCACTGAGCAATGCGTAGCAGTCGCTCAGGTTCGGGAAGGGCTGATCGAGGTTCGGCGAAAAGTAGTCGGCACGGTCGCTGGAAACGGATTGCTCGCGCAGATCCAGCAGGGCGTGAGGCTTGAGCCGGCGC
The DNA here is from genome assembly GCF_019218965.1 of Pseudomonas sp. PDM31. NCBI lineage: Bacteria > Pseudomonadati > Pseudomonadota > Gammaproteobacteria > Pseudomonadales > Pseudomonadaceae > Pseudomonas > Pseudomonas sp. PDM31. The sequence goes on from NZ_JAHUWS010000002.1 coordinate 528,795, forward strand.
GCCTGGTGCTCGGCGCGTTCGAGGGCGGCTTGCAAGCCCTGTTGCGACAGGTCATTGGTGGCGGCATAGGCTTCGACGCCGTTGACCCGCACCGTCAGCATCGCCCCTTCGTCACGGCTCAGGCTTGGCGGTTCGGCGACGTTCTTGCGCACCGACAGGTACTGGCCAGACTCGCGCACATAACGCAGGGAAAAGAATTCAGCGCCCGTGCGCAAGGCAGCGAAGCGCTGCTTGAGCTGGGGGTAGAAATCGAACATTCGGAAACCTCCTTGGTATGGAGCATCGATGTTGCGAGGGGAGGGTGAAATATTTGCGTGGCGCTAGATTAGGCCTGCGTGGTGGTGGGAGCAAGGATGGAGCGGATTGGGAAGGTTTGACTCGGGTGAGCCAGATAGAGGGGTGTCGCTTTATAAGGCCCCTTCGCGAGCAAGCCCGCTCCCACATTTACCCTCGGGTGTTCACAATATATATGTTCACCGAAGATCCAGTGTGGGAGCGGACTTGCTCGCGAATAGCCGTGACGCGGTGCAGCGTCTTACGCAGTCTGGCCCACTTCCCGCATCGGCTTGCCCTTCACCGGCGCATCACCACACACGTAGTACGAAGCCTTGCTGCGCGGCAACGGCTGGCGGCCACGGATCTTGTCGGCGATTTTCTCGGCCATCATGATCGTCGGGGCGTTGAGGTTGCCGGTGGTGATGATCGGCATGATCGAGGCATCGACCACGCGCAGGCCTTGCATGCCGTGCACGCGACCTTCGCCATCGACCACGGCCATGTCGTCGGTGCCCATCTTGCACGAGCAGGACGGGTGGAACGCGGTTTCGGCGTGTTCGCGGATGAACTTGTCCAGTTGCTCGTCGGTTTGCACTTCGATGCCCGGGCTGATCTCGCGACCGCGGAAGGCATCCAGTGCCGGCTGCTGCATGATTTCACGGGTCAGGCGGATGCCGTCGCGAAATTCCTGCCAGTCCTGTTCGGTAGCCATGTAGTTGAACAGGATGCTCGGGTGCTGGCGTGGGTCCTTGGACTTGGCCTGGATGCGACCGCGGCTTGGCGAGCGCATGGAACCCATGTGCGCCTGGAAGCCGTGCTCTTTCACACCGTTGCTGCCGTTGTAGTTAATCGCCACCGGCAGGAAGTGGTACTGGATGTTCGGCCACTCGAACTCTTCTCGGGTGCGGATGAAACCGCCGGCTTCGAACTGGTTGCTGGCGCCGATGCCGGTGCCGTTGAACAGCCATTCGGCACCAATGGCCGGCTGGTTGTACCAGAGCAGCGACGGGTACAGCGAGACCGGTTGGGTGCACGCGTATTGCAGGTACAGCTCAAGGTGATCCTGCAGGTTTTCACCGACGCCCGGCAGGTCATGGACCACCGCAATGTCGAGCTTGTCCAGCAGTTGCGCAGGGCCGACGCCGGAGCGTTGCAGGATCTGCGGCGAAGCGATGGCGCCAGAGCACAGCAGCACTTCCTTGCGCGCCTTGGCTTCAACACGCTCTTCAGCATCGCCGACCAGGTAACGAACGCCGACCGCACGCTTGCCTTCGAACAGGATCTTGTCGGTCAGGGCGTGGGTGACGATGGTCAGGGTCGAACGCTTCTTGGCCACGTCCAGGTAGCCACGGGCGGTGGAGGCGCGACGACCTTTCGGGGTCACGGTGCGGTCCATCGGGCCGAAGCCTTCCTGCTGGTAGCCGTTCAAGTCTTCGGTACGCGGGTAACCGGCCTGCACGCCGGCTTCAACCATGGCGTGGAACAGCGGGTTGTTGCCGGCTTTTGGCGTGGTCACGCTGACCGGACCGTCGCCACCGTGGTAGTCGTTCGGGCCGATGTCGCGGGTTTCCGCTTTACGGAAATACGGCAGGCAGTCCAGGTACGACCAGTCTTCCAGGCCTGGCAGTTTCGCCCAGCCGTCGTAGTCCATGGCGTTGCCGCGGATGTAGCACATGCCGTTGATCAGCGAGGAACCGCCCAGGCCCTTGCCGCGGCCGCATTCCATGCGACGGCCGTCCATGTGTGGCTCCGGATCGGTTTCGTAGGCCCAGTTGTAGCGACGGCCTTGCAGCGGGAACGCCAGCGCAGCCGGCATTTGCGTACGGAAGTCAAAACGGTAGTCCGGGCCGCCGGCTTCGAGCAGCAGGACGGTGACGCCTTCGTCTTCAGTCAGACGGGTCGCCAGGGTGTTACCGGCCGAGCCGGCACCGATGATGATGTAATCGAATTCTTGGGACATTGAATGCACCCTCTTTGATGTTGGTTCAGGTCTCGGTCGCTGGGACACTGCACAACCTGTGGCGAGGGGGCTTGCCCCCGTTCGGCTGCGCAGCAGTCGCAAATTCAGCGACCTCGTTCTATCTGAAAGCATGCAGTGCCTGGATGGGGCCGCTTCGCAGCCCAACGGGGGCAAGCCCCCTCGCCACAATGGCGTTCACTCCAGAGCGCGTGCGAATCAGAACACCGAGGCGTAATCGCCCAGCTCGACCTGTACCGATTTGATGCGGGTAAAGTTGTTCAGCGAGCTGATGCCGTTCTCACGACCAACACCCGACTGCTTGTAGCCACCGACCGGCATCTTCGCGTCGGACTCGCCCCAGGCGTTGATCCAGCAGATACCGGCTTCCAGTTGATGAATCACGCGGTGGGCGCGGTTCAGGTCCTTGGTGACGATACCGGCGGCCAGGCCGAAGTCGGTATCGTTGGCACGGCGGATCACTTCTTCTTCGGTTTCATAAGACAGGATCGCCATGACCGGGCCGAAGATCTCTTCGCGAACGATGGTCATGTCGTCGGTGCAGTCGGTGAACACGGTGGGTGCCACGAACGCACCTTTGGCGAATTCACCGTCAGTCAGGCGCTCGCCGCCGCACAGCAGGCGTGCACCTTCTTCCTTGCCCTTGGCGATGTAGCCCAGCACGCTTTCCATGTGGGCGAAGCTGACCAGCGGGCCGAAGTTGGTGTTTTCGTCTTCCGGGTTGCCGATGCGGATGCGTGCAACGCGCTCAGCAATCTTGGCTTCGAAAGCGGCTTTCAGGTGCGCCGGTACGAACACGCGAGTGCCGTTGGTGCAGACCTGACCGGAGCTGTAGAAGTTGGCCATCATCGCGGTGTCGGCGGCGCGATCGAGGTCGGCGTCGTCGCAGATGATCAGCGGCGACTTGCCGCCCAGTTCCATGGTCACGTCCTTGAGCGAGGAGCTCGAAGCGCTGGCCATGACTTTCTTGCCGGTGTCGGTGCCGCCGGTGAACGAGACTTTCTCGATGCGCGGGTGCTCGGTCAGCCAGGTGCCGACTTCGCGGCCGCTGCCGGTCAGAACGTTGAACACGCCATTCGGCACGCCGGCTTCGGTGTAGATCTCGGCCAGCTTCAGGGTGGTCAGGGAAGTGACTTCGCTTGGTTTGAAGATCATTGCGTTACCGGCCGCCAGGGCCGGTGCGGATTTCCACAGCGCGATCTGGATCGGGTAGTTCCACGCGCCGATACCGGCGACAACGCCCAGTGGCTCGCGACGGGTGTAGACGAACGAAGTGGTGCGCAGTGGGATCTGCTCGCCTTCGATGGCCGGGACCAGGCCTGCGTAGTACTCCAGCACGTCTGCACCGGTGACGATGTCGACGTAACGGGTTTCGGAGTAAGCCTTGCCGGTGTCCAGGGTTTCCAGGGCAGCCAGCTCGTCGTTGCGCTCGCGCAGGATTTCCACGGCGCGACGCAGGATGCGCGAACGCTCCATGGCGGTCATGGCGGCCCAGATTTTCTGGCCCTTTTCAGCGCTGACTACGGCGCGCTCGACGTCTTCCTTGGTCGCACGTTGTACTTTTGCGAGGACTTCTCCGTTAGCCGGGTTGATGGCTTCGAAAGTGGCGTCGCTGCTGGCGTCGCTGTACGCGCCGTCGATGTAGAGTTTTTGCAGTTCGAAACGGGCCATATAGTCCTCGCAAGTGCATAAGTGGTTGGCGTTGACCACCGGGCGCGCCATGCAACCGGGCGACGCTGATCAGTGGCGGTTCAGGGGTTGAGCGTTTATGTGTGCTCTAACTCACCCGCTTGGCCAATTGGATATCCATGTATTCGTAAGCAATCTTTTGCGCCTGCCCGGTGTCGAAAGCGTCTCCCGACAGCGCGCCGCGCAACCACAATCCGTCGATCAACGCTGCCAGGCCACGGGCCGCGCTGCGCGCATCATCGAGCGCCATCACACGGCGGAACTGGCAGCACAGGTTGGAATACAGGCGGTGATCGTTGATCCGCTGCAACCTGTGCAAAGACGGCTGGTGCATGCTGGTGGCCCAGAAGGCCAGCCAGGTTTTCATTGCCGGGCCATTGACCTGGCTGGCGTCGAAGTTGCCTTCGATAATCACCTGCAGATGCGCCCGCGGGCTGTCATCTGTCAGCGCCTGTCGACGTGCGGTGACGTTCTCGCTCAGGACAGTCATCAGGTACCCCATGGTGGCGGCGATCAGGCCATTCTTGTCCTGAAAGTAGTGACTGATGATGCCATTCGAGACACCGGCCAAACGGGCGATCAGCGCAATGCTGGCGTCCCCCATTCCGACCTGGTCGACCGCCTGCAAAGTAGCTTCGATCAACTGTTGGCGACGGATGGGTTGCATACCGACCTTGGGCATCTTGCACATCTCCTTAGGCCTTCCGGCAGACGCAAAACGTCTATCGGATCGAGGGCCAGTCTATTTTGTTTTGATTGAACGTTCAATCAACAAAGAATAAGATCTGCGACAAATCGTCGCTACCTACAGATTTTTCCTACGCGTCGCGGCGAAAAAAACGACTTCCGAAAATGCTCGAAACCTACGCGCCACGGCGCTCAAGAGGGTTCGAGCTTTTTATGGCTGTCTTTATATCACCCGCTGGTCGGCTGCTCACAAAGCGATTGGTCGGGTAATTCGTTTGTCTTGCGTCTTCTCTCGCACTGCCCGGAGCATCTGTGCCATGAGTTCTGCCTCGCTAATAAAGACCCCACCCGAAAAGGTGACGGTCAACGGTTGGGTGTTCTACACCTCTACCGCGCTGATTCTGTTGTTGACCGCCATTCTGATCATCGCCCCGCAGGAGGCCGGCAAAATGCTCGGCACGGCGCAGGCCTGGTTGTCTCGCAGCTTCGGCTGGTACTACATGGTGGTGATTGCCGCCTACCTGATTTTCGTGGTCGGCCTGGCGTTCTCGTCCTACGGCAAGCTCAAGCTGGGCAGCAAGGACGACACCCCGGACTTCAGCTACGGCGCCTGGGCGGGGATGCTGTTCTCGTCGGGCATCGGCATTTCGTTGCTGTACTTCGGTGCTTCCGAGCCGCTGGACCACTACTTCAACCCGCCGGAAGGCGTGGCCGCCAGCAACCTTGCCGCCCGTCAGGCTGTGCAGTTGACGTTCCTGCACTGGGGCCTGCATGGCTGGGCAATTTATGCCTTGGTCGGCCTGGCGGTGGCGTACTTTGCTTATCGGCATAACCAGCCGCTGGCATTGCGTTCGGCGCTTTATCCGCTGGTGGGCGAGCGTTGGGTCAAAGGCGCGGCCGGTCATGCGGTGGACGGCTTCGGCATGTTCGTGACCCTGTTGGGGCTGGTGACCAACCTGGGGATTGGTTCGCTGCAGGTGTCGTCGGGCCTTGAAAACCTGTTCGGCATGGAACACAGCAACACCAACCTGCTGATCGTGATCATCGTGATGAGCACCGTGGCGACCATCGCTGCCGTGTCCGGGGTGGAAAACGGCATTCGTCGTCTGTCCAACCTCAACATCATCCTGTTTAGCGGCCTGCTGATTTTCGTCCTGCTGTTCGGTCCGACCCTGCACCTGCTCAATGGCTTCGTGCAAAACGTCGGTGACTATCTGAACGGCGTGGTGCTGAAGACTTTCGACCTTTACGTGTATGAAGGCGACAGTGAGAAGTCCGACCGCTGGTTGGGCCTGTGGACCTTGTTCTACTGGGCCTGGTGGATTTCCTGGGCGCCATTCGTAGGCATGTTTATCGCGCGTATCTCCCGTGGTCGTACGGTGCGTGAGCTGGTGGCTGGCGTGTTGCTGATTCCTCTGGGCTTCACCCTGGCATGGCTGTCGATCTTCGGTAACTCGGCCCTGGACCTGGTGATGAACCACGGGGCGGTGGAACTCGGGAAGACGGCTCTGGAACAACCGTCCATGGCGATCTACCAGTTGCTTGAGCATTACCCGGCGTCGAAGGTTGTGATCGGCGTGTCGATTTTTGTTGGTTTCGTGTTGTTCCTGACGCCTGCGGATTCCGGCGCGGTGATGATGGCCAACCTGTCCTGCAAGGGCGGCACCGTCGACGAAGACGCCCCACACTGGCTGCGGATCTTCTGGTCGGCGGTGATCACCCTGGTGACTATCGGTCTGTTGTTCGCCGGTAACTTCGAAGCCATGCAGACCATGGTGGTGCTGGCCGGCCTGCCGTTCTCGGTGGTGCTTGTCTGCTTCATGTTTGGCTTGCACAAGGCCATGCGCCAGGACGTGCAGATCGAACAGGAGCAAGCGGAACTGGCTGCACGCGGTCGCCGTGGCTTCAGCGAGCGTCTGACACAGTTGGACCTGCAACCGAGCCAGTCGGTGGTACAGCGTTTCATGGACAAGCAGGTGAGCCCGGCATTGGCCGATGCGACGGCGCAGATGCGTGCTCAAGGGCTGCAAGTGCAGACGTTGTTGGGTAAATCCAAGCGCTGCATGGGCGTGCGGGTCGAGATGGAAGAGGGCAACCCTTTTGTCTACGAAGTGAGCCTGGATGGCTATCTGGCGACGCCGACCGAGTCGGCCCAGTCCGATGAGACGCGTCAGCGTTACTACCGCGCCGAGGTGTACCTGCACAACGGTAGCCAGGACTACGACTTGATGGGCTTCACCCAGGATCAGATCACCCGGGACGTGCTCGATCACTTTGAAAGCCATCGGCAGCTCCTTGGCCGGGTTTATAGCTGAAGTTGCAGTGACGCGGCCCGGGGTTAGGGCCGCGTTGTTCCTGCGGCCATCGATTGATCCGCAATCCAGCCCTCACCCCAGCCCTCTCCCAGAGGGAGAGGGAGCCGACCGAGTTGTCTTGCGCAATGCGTCGACCTGAAAAATCGAGTCGATTATGGATCCGATGGAGGAGCAGCAGGCGGGTGTAACGCTGAAGAGGGAGTCGACCGCGTTGTCTTGCGCAATGCGTCGACCTGAAAAATCGAGTCGATTATGGATTCGATGAAGCAGGATCAGGTCGGTGTAGCTCTGAAGCATCCCCCAATCAGTCCCCTCTCCCTCTGGGAGAGGGTTAGGGTGAGGGGCTTTTTCCCTGACCCAATAAAAAAGGATCGCTCATAGCGATCCCTTTTTTCATCCCGCCTTACCCCAGGTTCTTCCCAAGCAAAGCGTGATACAGCTCGCTGTCCCCCAGAATCCCGACCACATGGTTGTTATCGTGCAGCACCAGCTTGTTACCTGTCTGGTAACGAATCTGCAGCGCGTCACGCATGCCGATGTTCGAGTCCACCAAGGTTGGTCGACGACCCAGACCTTCAACCGCCTGACCCGGTATCCAGTTCTGCAAATCCAGCGCAGAACCGTTCTGGCGCGCGCCCTTGATGGTGTTGCCTTCGGCCAGGTCCAGCCACGAATCGCCACCCGGGTCGAGGCACACCGAACCGTTGATGCGTTTGCATTTGTCCAGGGTGCGCATCAGGCTGCGACCGCACAGCACGTTCAGCGGGTTAGTGTGGGCGACGAAGGTCCGCACGTAGTCGTCCGCAGGGTTGAGGACGATTTCCTCCGGCTTGCTGTACTGGATGATCCGCCCGTCTTTCATGATCGCGATGCGGCTGCCCAGTTTCAGGGCTTCATCGAGGTCGTGACTGACGAACACGATGGTCTTGCTCAGCTTGCGTTGCAGTTCCAGCAGTTCGTCTTGCAGACCCTGGCGGATCAGCGGGTCGAGTGCGGAGAACGGTTCGTCCATCAACAGGATATCGGCGTCCATCGCCAGTGCTCGGGCCAGGCCCACCCGTTGCTGCATCCCGCCGGAAAGCTCGTCGGGTTTCTTGTTGCGCCATTGGGTCAGGCCTACCAGCTCAAGCTTGTCGTCCACCAGCTTGCGTCGTTCCTTCTCCGGTCGGCCCTGCATTTCCAGGCCGAAGCTGATGTTTTCGCGCACCGTCAGCCAGGGCATCAGGGCGAACTTCTGGAATACCATCGCAATGCGCTTGGTGCGCATCATTTTCAGTTCAGCGGCGGTGCAGGACGCAATGTTGATCTGCTTGCCTTCGTGCTCGACGAACAGCTTGCCACGGCTGACGGTGTTGAGGCCGTTGATGCAACGCAGCAGGCTGGACTTGCCGGAGCCGGACAGGCCCATCAGCACGCAGATTTCCCCTTTTTCGATATCCAGGCTGGCCTTTTCGACGCCAACGATCTGCCCGGTCTTTTTCAGGATCTCGCCACGGGTCAAACCTTGATCGAGAAGTTTGAGTGCTTCGCGCGGATCTTTGGTGAAGATCACGTCTACGTCTTCAAAGCGAATTATGCTCATGCGTCACCCCCTACTTTGGCGTCGGGTTGTTTGCAGATACGGTCGAGCATGATCGCCAGCAGTACGATCGCCAGGCCCGCTTCGAAGCCCAGGGCGATATCAGCAGTGTTCAGTGCGTTGACCACCGGTTTGCCCAGGCCATCGGCGCCTACCAGTGCCGCGATCACCACCATCGACAGCGACAGCATGATGCACTGGGTGATGCCGGCCGCGATGCTCGGCATGGCGTGGGGCAGTTCAATCCGTGTGAGCAGTTGGCGACGCGAGCAGCCGAAGGCTTTGCCGGCGTCCATCAATTCTTGCGGGACATCGCGGATACCCAGGTAGGTCAGGCGGATGGGCGCGGCAATCGCAAACACCACCGTGGAGATCAGGCCCGGGACCACGCCCAGCCCGAAGAGGGTCAGGGTAGGAATGAGATAAACGAAGGTCGGTACGGTCTGCATAAGATCGAGTACCGGACGCATTACCGTGTAGAACATCGGCTTGTGCGCCGCGACGATGCCCAGTGGCACGCCGATCAGCACGCACACCAGGGTGGCGAACAGCACCTGGGCGAGGGTTTCCATGGTTTCCTGCCAGTACCCAAGGTTGAGGATCAGCAGAAAGGATGCGACGACGAACGCGGTCAGGCCCCATTTGCGTTGGATGAAGTGTGCCAGCAGTGCAATCAGGCCGATCAATGCCAGCGGGTTGAACCAGGTCAGCGCAAACGTCACGCCGTGGATCATCGTTTCCAGGGTCACGGCGATTGCGTCAAAGGTGTTGGCGCCGTGTTGCGTCAACCATTCAACGAAGCCCGCGATGTACTGGCCTAAAGGGATTTTCTGATCAATCAGCATGGTATTGAACGTCCGCATGCAAGGAAATAACAGCCCGGACGGCCGGAGCCGTCCGGCATAAACAATTACTGCGCAAGCTTGGCTTTCACGGCCTCCAGGCCAGGTTTACCGTCAATGGTGGTCACGCCAGCGAGCCAGGTATCGAGCACCTGTGGATTGTTTTTCAGCCAGGCCTTGGCGGCCGCATCAGGCTTCATCTTGTCGTCCAGGATGTTGCCCATCAGTTCACTTTCCATGTCGACGGTGAACTCCAGGTTCTTGAGCAACTGACCGACGTTGCTGCACTCCTGCGCATAGCCCTTGCGGGTGTTGGTCGCCACGGTGGCGGCACCGAAGTCCGGGCCGAAGAAGTCATCACCACCGGTCAGGTATTGAATCTTGAAACGCTTATTCATCGGATGCGGCGCCCAGCCGAGGAACACCACGGAGGTGTCGCGTTTCTGTGCGCGTTCGACCTGCGACAGCATGCCTGCCTCGCTGGACTCGACGACTTTGAAACCGGCGTCCTTGAGGCCAAAGGCGTTCTTGTCGATCATGGTCTGGATCAGACGGTTACCGTCGTTGCCGGGCTCGATGCCATAGATCTTGCCGTCGAGTTCTTTCTTGAATTTGGCGATGTCGGCGAAATCGTGCAGCCCCTTGTCGTACAAGGCTTGAGGAACGGCGAGGGTGTACTTGGCGCCCTTGAGGTTGGTGCGCACGGTTTCCACGGTGCCGGCCTCGCGATAAGCCTTGATGTCGTTTTCCATGGTCGGCATCCAGTTACCGAGGAACACGTCCATGTTCTTGCCATCGGCCAGGGACTTATAGGTCACGGGCACGGAAATCATGGTGGTCTTGGTCTTGTAGCCCAAGGCGTTGAGCACGACGCTGGTGGTCGCGGTTGTTGCGGTGATATCGGTCCAGCCGACATCGGAGAAGTTTACGGTGCTGCATTGCGCCGGTTCTGCGGCATGCGCCAGAACCGGCAGACTTAGCATGGCGGCCAACAACAACGACGGGGAACCTTTCATGGATGGACTCCTTGGTGTTTTTTTTGGCAGTGTTCCGACTGGACCACCGCACTTATAGGTTGCGGTTGGGTGGCGTTTGGAGACAGCTCTACTACGGCGCCGTGCAATCGAGTCGATATGATCATGTACCAGTGAAAATCTGACGCCTACAGGGTGCGTCGTATCCAGTACAGGGAGGGTCGCATCCAGTGTCGGTGACGTCGTTTACAGATTTTTTCAGCCCTCTTTGTCCCTCTGATCCGCAAAAAAACGGCGAAAACGCTGCGTAAAAGACACGCGGCGTTAGTGGGCATGAGTGCGTCGGTGTGAGACGTCGAAAGACACGGTAAAAGCCCGATCATGCGGCCATCTCGGCGGATTGCAGCTTGAGCGTAGCAGCTCCGCCACCGGGCGCTTTTGCGTGCGGCGCAGGTACACCCAGGAGTTCGGCAGTCATGGCTATCAGTGTTTTCGATCTGTTCAAAATCGGTATCGGCCCTTCCAGTTCCCACACAGTGGGGCCGATGCGGGCTGCGGCTTTGTTCGTGCAAGGCTTGCGTGAGCGTGGGTTGCTCGAGCGGGTTCGGCGAGTCGAGGTCCAGCTGTTCGGTTCGTTGTCGGCCACCGGTATCGGTCACGGCAGCGACAACGCGGTGATCATGGGCCTGATGGGGGAGTGGCCGGACGCGATCGATCCGTCGCAAATCGGCCTGCGCATCGACATCCTGCGCGAAACGGATACTTTGTTGCTCGACGGACGTTTGCCGGTCCCGTTCATCTGGTCTCGGGACATGCGCCTGATCGATGAAAACCTGCCGTTTCACCCCAACGCCATGACCCTGATTGTCGAAGGCGACGACGGCGAGTTGCATCGCGACACCTACTATTCGGTCGGCGGCGGTTTTGTCGTCGATGAGGCGCAAGCCAGCAGCGGGGTGGTCGACATGGATCGCACCGAGCTGCCATACGATTTTTCCAGTGCGGCCGAGCTGCTGGAACTGTGTAAAACGCACAACCTGCGGGTGGCCGAACTGATGATGGCCAACGAGAAGGTCTGGCGCAGCGAAGAGGAAATCCGCAGTGGCCTGATGCACCTGTGGCGCGCCATGCAGGATTGCGTCGAGCACGGCCTCAAGCACGAGGGCATCCTGCCCGGTGGCCTGAATGTGCGCCGTCGCGCGGCCAAATTGCATCGCAGCCTGCAGGAGCTGAACAAACCCAACGTGATCGGCTCGACGCTGAGCGCCATGGAGTGGGTCAACCTGTTTGCCCTCGCGGTCAACGAAGAGAACGCCGCCGGCGGGCGCATGGTCACGGCACCGACCAATGGCGCGGCGGGGATCATTCCTGCGGTGTTGCACTACTTCATGAAGTTCAGCGAGGACGTGACCGACGCCAATGTCGTCGACTACCTGCTCGGCGCGGCTTCGGTGGGGATCCTGTGCAAGAAGAACGCCTCGATCTCCGGTGCCGAAGTCGGTTGCCAGGGCGAAGTCGGTTCGGCCTGCGCCATGGCGGCAGCGGGTTTGGCGGAAATCCTCGGGGCCACACCGGAACAACTGTGTAACGCGGCGGAAATTGGCCTGGAGCACAACCTGGGACTCACGTGCGATCCGGTGGGCGGCCTGGTGCAGGTGCCGTGTATCGAGCGCAACGCGATTGCTGCGGTGAAAGCGATCAACGCGGCGCAAATGGCTTTGCGCGGCGATGGTCAGCACTTTATCTCGCTGGACCGGGTGATTCGCACAATGCGCGATACCGGTGCCGATATGCATGACAAATATAAGGAGACGTCGCGGGGTGGGTTGGCGGTTAGTGCGGTGGAGTGCTGAGACCGAGTGGCCTCCATTCGCGAGCAAGCCCGCTCCCACATTGAAATGCGTTCCCCTGTGGGAGCGGGCTTGCTCGCGAAGGCGCCAGACCAGTCAAAACTGCGCGCTAAGTGAACACGTATTCCCAAACGCGCCACCTTTTGGCGCGTCGCTCACAGATAAGTACCTGACTTCAAAATCAGGACCACTCCTGTCCCTGACCACCCGCCACCCGTGCCTGCGGTGACACTCTTGCCGGGCGGCCCGCAGCCCTGTTCCCACAAGTGCTACCGATTTGCTCACAGGCAACGGAGCAGGGCACTCGCCGCCGCTGATGGCACTTATAACCCCTACTCCCTGCGCGTCATATATAGACACATTCCGACGTCGTTTTCAGGAGTTATTGAACGCGCATTCAAATTTAGGCATGGCAATTGCTCTGTCATTACAAAGCCCGTCTCCCGCGCGAGAACGATGGCCATAACAAGAGCCTCCGCCTGAGGCCATCACCCGCTTTGTGTGAGGAGATACCGCGATGACGTCGTCCAACTCTGGGGCCCAACCCCAGAACCGTGCGCCTCAATCCATCGGCTTTTTGCTGCTGGACAATTTCACGCTGATTTCCCTGGCCTCGGCAGTGGAACCCCTGCGCATGGCCAACCAATTGTCCGGCCGTGAGCTGTATCGCTGGACGACCCTCACCGTCGACGGCGGTCAGGTATGGGCCAGTGATGGTCTGCAGATCACTCCAGATGCTTCCATGCACAAAGCTCCGCCGATGGACACCATCATTGTTTGCGGTGGCATTGGTATTCAACGCACTGTTACCCGCGAACACGTGTCATGGCTGCAGAGCCAGGCCCGTCAGTCCCGCCGCCTCGGAGCCGTGTGCACCGGTAGCTGGGCGCTAGCCTGTGCGGGTCTGCTCGATGGTTTCGATTGCAGCGTGCACTGGGAATGCCTGGCAGCGATGCAGGAAGCGTTTCCGCGGGTGGCCATGAGTACCCGCCTGTTCACCCTCGACCGTAACCGCTTCACCAGCTCCGGTGGCACCGCGCCGCTGGACATGATGCTGCACCTGATCAGCCGCGATCACGGTCGCGAGCTGTCGGCCGCGATCTCGGAGATGTTCGTTTACGAACGCATCCGCAACGAACAGGATCACCAGCGCGTCCCGCTCAAGCACATGCTCGGCACCAATCAGCCGAAGTTGCAGGAAATCGTCGCACTGATGGAGGCCAACCTCGAAGAGCCGATCGACCTCGACGAACTGGCGGTGTACGTCGCCGTGTCCCGTCGTCAGCTTGAGCGGTTGTTCCAGAAATACCTGCACTGCTCGCCGTCGCGTTACTACCTGAAGCTGCGCCTGATCCGCGCGCGTCAGTTGCTCAAGCAAACGCCGATGTCGATCATCGAAGTGGCGTCGGTCTGTGGCTTCGTGTCCACGCCGCACTTCTCCAAGTGCTACCGCGAATACTTCGGCATTCCGCCGCGTGACGAGCGCGTAGGGTCCAATACCACGCAGCAGGTGGCGATGATGCCGCTGCCACAGGCCTTGGTACTGTCGCCGTTGTCGGGGCCGTTGTCGGCGCTGAGTCAGGCGCGTAATGAGTCGACTTTTGCCAGTGTAAGGCTCTAGACCGAGGCGCCTTCATTCGCGAGCAAGCCCGCTCCCGCATTCAACCGCATTCCCATGATGGAACTCGGTTGAATGTGGGAGCGGGCTTGCTCGCGAAGGCGTCTTAACGGGCGGTCTGGCTCTGCTGGTACTCCGCCAATGCCGGCAGCAATTGCCTGTCAATGGCCTGGCGCACCGCCGGCAGGATCGTCGCGCTGCTGGTGTACATCTGCTTGACCATGGTGCGCAGCACGATGGCCCGCTCGTTGTTCAAACCTCGCACCGCAAACTCGCAAGCCTGCTCAGCCGTGGCGCTGGTCGGCACTTGAAAGCCCAATGACTTGAGCTGACCCAACAGGTCTTCCTGGTCTATCAAATCGGCGTGCATCATGACGCTAATCCTTCTTCTGGGAATGATGTCGTGGCTCGATTCTGGTAGGGGCACGCAGTGGCGGCAAGGGCGATTTGTCGTAATGGCAGCATTGACTATGAACAGGTCGTTTTCGGGCTATTTCCCTGCGCTGAGAGTCGGCACACTGGACCCAGCTTGCTTCACGAGGGTTTGGTCACCTTTCCACGGCAGCTCCTCAACAGTACCTTCTGCCTCGATCCTGTCACGGCTTGATCGGGGCTTTTTTTTGCCTGTGAATCTCCCACATTGGATCAATGTCGTGCACGGATCCCCTGTGGGAGCAGGCTTGCTCGCGAAGAACGATGACGCGGTCTAGCGTTGCAACACAAGAATGCGCGACAACAACTCATCCCGATCCACATAACACCCCTGGAAATGCCGCGCCCCGGTAGCGGGATCAAAGGCATTGCGCGCATGCAAAGTGCGACGGTTGTCGAAGCACCAGAGCTCGCCCGGATTGAGCCTTTGCATCAGCCTGAATCGGGGTTCACGAGTCATCGCAATGAAGCGCCGATAGGCGTGATAAAGCGTGGGCATCTGCTCCACCGACGCATCGAACGGCCCCCGCAAAAAGTTCGCCATGCGAATCTCCGACACCTGCCCCAATGCATCCAGGGCGATGATCGGCGCGAGGCAGCGGTAGTCGCTGTAGCGGTCCTTGTTGCGAAACTCCACGGGGATCTCGCAAAGGCTGGTGAATGCCTCTGGGTCTTCGCGGCGCAAGGCGTCGGCGATGGCAAAACCGTCGACGAAAATACTCTCGCCACCCTCGGCATCGTTGACCAGGCAATGCAGGAATTGCAGCCCCGGTTGTAACTCGCGGGTCGGCAGGTCGCTGTGCAGCGGCAGGTTGAAAGCGGTGTAGGCGTTGCTGTCGGCATCGGCCTTGGATTGCACGTTGAACAGCACGCCGAAATTGCTCTCGCGGATGAAGGAAATGCGCTGGGCGATCAGCTTCAGCGAGCCGGGCTCCGTTGGGACGCCACGGACCTGGGTCAGGCCGGTGTCGCGCACGGCCAGCAGCCATTGCAGCAGGGCGTCGTTGTCCTTCATCAGCGCTTGATAGTCGAACACCGGCAACTGCAGATCACTGTGCCAAAGCCTGGCTTTGGGCTTGCCGGCCAGGCGCTCGGCGCGGGATTCGTCGTCATAGGCGTGGGCCCGCAACCAGCCAGGGTCGAAGCGGCTGAGGTGGCCATCCTGCCATTGCACGCTCAGGCAACCTTCAGCGTCGATGCTGGTTTGGGCGGGCATCAGGTTTTCCGGTACATCGACGATTTCCAGCACCTGTTCGCGGGTCACCGTATAGACGCATGACGGGCACGGGCAATTGTCCCGCAGCCAGGGGTGGTGAAAGGGGCTGACGCGGTTGTCGGCCCACTTCACCAGGACACGATCGGCCATGGCCTGCACGCCGGTCAGCGCGCTGATCAATGGATAAGTACGGAAGTCGGCAAAAGCGGCGGCGGTGTTCATGCGATCTCCTGGTTATTTTTTTGGCGGTAATGCGATCACTCGGCCGACGTAGGCGGGGGCGGGCAGGTCGGTCTGTTCGGCGACGATGGCTTGCAGTTTGCCCAGGGTATCTTCGTTGAATGGTGTAGAGCGCGGCCCGGCGAGGTCGACGTGCAGCAGCATTTGTTCATTACCCGCGAGCTCTTGGTCGTCACCGACCCGATGCAGGCTGTGATAGAGGTGCAGGCGTTTGCTGTCGTGGGCGATGATTTGTGTGTGCACCTCGACCTCGGCGTCGAGCTTCACCTCGTGCAGGTAATTGAGGTGCAGTTCGAGGGTGAACAGCGAGTGGCCGCTGGCTTCGCGGTTGTTGCTGTCCATGCCGAGGCGATCCATCAGGGCGTCGGTGGCGTAGCTGAAAATCAGCAGGTAGAAAGCGTCGCGCAGGTGGCCGTTGTAGTCGACCCAGTCGGGGATGATTTTGGTTTGGTAGGTGGTGAGGGTGGGCATGATGGCCGATCCAGAACAGATTGTGATTGGAATGCCGTCATCGCCAGCAGGCTGGCTCCCACAGTGGACTGCATTCGCCTGTGGGAGCCAGCCTGCTGGCGATGGGGCCAGTCCTGATAGTCGATTAATCGCTGAACGCCATCCCATGCTTCTCTTTGGTGGTCTTGACCGCCTCCAGCACGGCCAGCAGGCAGTCATCACGATAGCGCTCCAGCGCCGAAATGCTGTGTTTGCCCAACTGATCGCTGGTGCCGTCCACCACATCGTCGATCAACTTGTCGGTCAGCTCCGGCGCCGGCAGGTAAGTCCACGGCAACTGCAAGGCCGGGCCGAACTGGGCCATGAAGTGGCGCATGCCCGCGTCGCCGCCGGCGAGCGTGTAGGTCAGGAACGTGCCCATGAACGACCAGCGCAAACCGGCGCCAAAACGGATCGCGTCATCGATTTCGCCGGTGGTCGCCACGCCGTCGTTGACCAGATGCAACGCCTCGCGCCACAGCGCTTCGAGTAGACGGTCGGCGATAAACCCCGGCACTTCCTTGCGCACATGCAGCGGGCGCATGCCGAGGGATTCGTAGACTTTCATCGCCGCTTGAACGGCTTCGGGAGCGGTGTTTTTTCCGCCGACCACTTCCACCAGCGGCAACAGGTAAACCGGGTTGAACGGGTGTCCGACTACACAGCGTTGCGGGTGCGTCGAACTCTCGTAGAACTCGCTTGGCAACAGGCCTGAGGTGCTGGAGCCGATCAATGCATTCGGCTTGGCTGCGGCGCTGATTTTGCTGTGCAGTTCCAGTTTCAGTTCCAGGCGTTCGGGGGCGCTTTCCTGGATGAAGTCAGCGTCGCGAACGCATTCTTCGATGGTCGCGACAAAGCGCAGGCGATCCTGTGACGCACCGGGTGCCAGGCCCTGTTTTTCCAGTGCGCCCCAGGCATTGGCGACGCGTTTGCGCAGGGCAGCTTCAGCGCCGGGCGCCGGGTCCCAAGCGACTACGTCCAGGCCATGGGCGAGGGCGCGGGACACCCAGCCGCTGCCGATGACACCGCTGCCCAGGGCTGCGAAGGTTTTGATTTCGGTAATGAAGCTCATGGCGACTTCCTGAATAAGTATGAAGACCCTGTGGGAGCGGGCTTGTGTGGCGAGGGGGCTTGCCCCCGTTGGGTCGCGAAGCGGCCCTAAAAGATTTACGACTGCTTCGCAGCCGAACGGGGCGATGCGGCGTTCCGACAAGCCCCCTCGCCACACAGACTCGCTCCTACAGTGGTTTTTGTGAGGTTTTAGCCGCGCTGGGTCAGGCCCATTTTCTTGCGGCCTTCAGCCGGGGTCAGCACACGAGCGCCGAGGCGGCTGAGGATTTGCGTGGCACGCTCGACCAACTGGCCGTTGGTCGCCAACACACCCTTGTCCAGCCACAGGTTGTCTTCCAGTCCGACCCTTACGTTGCCACCGAGCAGCACCGCTTGCGCAGCCATCGGCATTTGCATGCGGCCGATGCCGAAACCGGCCCAGACGGCGTCTGCAGGCAGGTTGTCGACCATGGCTTTCATGGTGGTGGTGTCGGCCGGCGCGCCCCACGGGATGCCCAGGCACAGCTGGAACAGCGGATTGTCGAGCAGGCCTTCCTTGATCATCTGTTTGGCGAACCACAGGTGACCGGTGTCGAAAATCTCCAGCTCGGCCTTCACGCCCAGCTCCTGGATGCGTTTGGCGCCAGCACGCAGCTGCGCCGGGGTGGAGACGTAAATGGTGTCGCCATCGCCGAAGTTCAGGGTGCCGCAATCGAGGGTACAGATTTCCGGCAGCAGTTCTTCGACATGAGCCAGGCGGGTCAGCGGGCCGACCAGGTCAGTGTTGGGGCCGAACTCCATCGGGTTCTCGCCAGCGCCGATTTCCAGGTCACCACCCATACCGGCGGTGAGGTTGACGATGATGTCGACATCGGCCTCGCGGATGCGCTCCATCACTTCGCGGTACAGCGCGACATCGCGGCTGAATTTGCCGGTTTGAGGGTCGCGAACGTGGCAATGAACCACGGTGGCGCCGGCCTTCGCGGCTTCCACGGCGGCTGCGGCGATCTGTTTGGGGGTGACCGGCACGTGTGGGCTCTTGGCGGTCGTGTCGCCAGCACCGGTGAGTGCGCAGGTGATGATGACGTCGTGGTTCATTTGGCGGTTCCTTACAAGCGAGTGCGTATTAGGTAAAAGGCTGGGTGTGACGAACCCGTCCGCAGCCCGCGCGGGCTGCGAATCGGTGCCTCAACAGGATTTATTTGCTGGTCAGTTGCAGGTTTTCAGCGGCCGGCTTGCCATCGAAGGTGGTCACGCCTTGCAGCCAGCGCTCCTTGTCTTGCGGGTGATCCTTGAGCCATTGTCTGGCGGACTCGAAGGCGTCCTTGTGATCCAGCAACGGCTGCATCATCCGGCTCTCGTCTGCGGCGGTGAATGTCAGGTTGCTCAGCAGGCGACCGATGTTCGGGCATTGTTCGGCGTACTTGGGCGCGGTGACGGTCCATACGGTGGCCATGCCTTCGTTCGGACCGAGCGCATCGTCGCTGCCGGTGAGGTAGGTCATCTTGATGTTCACGTTCATCGGGTGCGGTGCCCAGCCGAAGAACACCACGGCTTCGTTGCGCCGCACGGCGCGGTCCACGGCGGAGAGCATGCCGGCTTCACTGGACTCCACCAGCTGGAACTTGCCGAGGCCGAACTGGTTCTTGGTGATCATCGCCTTGATCTGTGTATTGGCGCCTGAACCTGGTTCGATGCCGTAGATTTTGCCGCCCAGTTCTTTTTCGAATTTGGCGATGTCAGCAAAGGTTTTCAGACCCTTGTCGGCGAGGTAAGTGGGTACGGCGAGGGTGGCGCGGGCGTCTTTCAGGCTTGGGGCTTGAAGTACCTTGACCTGGTTGGCGTCGACGAACGGGGTGATGGTCTGGGTCATCAGCGGGTTCCAGTACCCCAGGAACAGGTCCAGACGCTGATCGCGGATCCCGGCGAAGATGATTTGCTGGGAAGCGCTGGTTTGTTTGGTGTTGTAGCCGAGGCCGTCGAGCAATACCTGGGTCATCGCACTGGTGGCGATCACGTCGGTCCAGTTCACCACACCCATGCGTACCTTCTGGCAAGAGGCGGGTTCGGCGGCCATGACGCTGGCGCTCAGCAAAGCGGTACCACTGAGTGCAAGAACACAGCTGCTGATCAGTCGTTTCATTCTCAGGTTCCTCGGCAGTTCATTATTGTGAGTTCCGGTGTCTGATGCGCCGGTGATGCCAAGTTACGCAGCTATGCGGCCATGAAAGCGCACTGCGGCGACCAGCACTTGCACTGCAGCGACCTGTGCTCTTGAATGCCTGTTGCAAGTGGCGTATCAACGTCCTCACGTTACCCGCCCCCTCGTTACCGGCTAATCGAGTGCGCTCCATGTCCCAGGATTTCTATTTCTTGTTGATGCCGGGTTTCTCGGCCATTGGATTTATCTCGGCCATCGAGCCATTGCGGGTCGCCAATCGCTTTCGTGGCGAGCTCTATCGCTGGCATGTACTGAGCGCCGATGGCGGGGCGGTACTGGCCAGTAACGGCATGTCGGTCAACGCCGATGCGGCACTGGAGCCGCTGAAAAAAGGTGCAACCCTGTTGGTGGTCGCCGGCTTCGAACCTCTGAAATTCGCCATCCCGGCACTGGAACACTGGCTGCGGCGGCTCGACATTGAAGGTGTGACCCTCGGCGCCATCGATACCGGCAGCTTTATCCTCGCCGAAGCCGGGCTGCTTGATGGCTATCGCCTGACCCTGCACTGGGAAGCCATCGACGCCTTCAAGGAATCCTATCCACAGCTCAGCGTCACCCAGGAACTGTTCGAGATAGATCGTCGGCGCATCACCTCCGCCGGCGGCACCGCCTCCATTGATTTAATGCTGGACCTGATCGCCCAGGCCCATGGGCCGGATCTGGCGATCCAGGTCAGTGAGCAATTCGTACTCGGCCGCATCCGTCCGCGCAAAGACCACCAGCGTATGGAAGTCGCCACGCGTTATGGCATCAGTAACAAGAAACTGGTGCAGGTGATTGGTGAGATGGAGCAGCACAGCGAACCGCCGTTGAGTACGCTGGAATTGGCGGAATCGATCAAGGTGACGCGGCGACAGCTGGAGCGGTTGTTTCGCCTGCACCTGAACGACACGCCGAGCAATTTCTATCTGCGGTTACGGTTGGAAAAAGCGCGGCAGTTGCTGCGGCAGACCGATATGAGCGTGCTGGAAGTGAGCATCGCCTGCGGGTTTGAATCGCCGTCGTATTTCACCCGCAGTTATCGGGCGAAGTATGAGCGGTGTCCGCGGGAAGATCGGCGCACCGCAAAAGCATAGACACCTGGGAACCCTGTGGGAGCGGGCTTGCTCGCGAAAGCGGTGTGTCATCAACAATGATGGCGACTGACACTGCGCCTTCGCGAGCAAGCCCGCTCCCACAATTTGATCTGTTTTTGCGGTTATTTCTTCAGCAACGCCGAACACGCCGCCTTGTAAGCCTCATGCTGATACTTGTTCAGCGTCGCCGGAGGCTCAAACCCGTGCTTCTTGGCCTGGGCATTGATCGTCTGTGGTGACAACAACGTCACTTCGCAATTCTCCAGCAACTGGAAAACCCCTTCGATCTTGAACGTCGTCGGCCCACCGGCGAACTCGCCTTTCTTGCTGCGCTTCTTGATCGCAATGCGGTCAATGGAATTCTCCCGGACAAAGGAGGCAACCTGGGCCGCGAAGAGTTTGACGTTGGCGGCGTCGTCGTCATCCTCCAGGGCGATCTTTTTGGTGGCGAGCGCAAGGTGGCTCAACGCCGAACCGTCGAGGGCGGCCACGGCGATAATCGCTTCACTGCCTTTGATTTCGATGCCGCAGACTTTCATGTTGAATCCCTTTAATGGCTGATAGCGTGCAGCTTACAGCTCAAGTTGACTGGCGTTGATGCCGAAAGCCGCAGCTATTTTTTCGCGGGTTGCCCTGCGTGGCTTTGCGACCGTCTCTTGCTGAGCGAAAGCCGGTTGGGAAATGCCCATACGTTTGGCCACCTCATCCTGTGTAAGGTTCAGGTGTTCGCGCCATGCTCGAATAGGCGTGGCGCCATCGACCATTCGACTGACCACATCATGAGGGATCAGGTCGGACTCTACCTTTTGCGCTACATACTGCGCATAGGGAATGACCACGAATGCGGGGTTGCCGTGTTCATCATTGATGATTTGAACGTCAGTAGGTGCGTTCATCGCGTTTTTTGACCTCTTGAATACTGACCACTTTGATTGCGCCATCCCAGTCAAACATCACCCGATAATTGCCGACGCGTAACCGGTAAGCGTAATCATGACCAACCAGAGCTTTGACTTGAGCCACATCTGGCATGTCGGTTAGCGCCGTGATGGCATCACGAACCTGAAACTGGTGAACGGAATGCAATCTCAAGAGTTGCTTAACGGCCTTTCGAGTCCAGTGGATGCTGTTCATGGAATAATATAAGTCTTTTATAAGATATGCGAATTTTCACTTATATTTCTCAGCCGGCCAACACATGAAATTTGTCGGGATATTGCGCGCAAAGCGCGCCGAACGGCGAACTCAAACCGCAGTAGAGGACTTTTCAGAAGGCGCTGTGGGAAAGTAATGTTCTGAAGTTGAAAGCTGGTCGGCAATACCAGCTTTCGACGGACAATGCGGGACTACTCCTGCCCAATCGACTCCAGAAACTCCGACCGCTCGTCACTCATCCGGGCGATGCAATCGTTCTGCGCAATGGTGTACGCCTTACTGCCAGCTGCTGCTGGAAAGGCTTCCACGTCGCAGTCGGCGTCGCGGGTTTTCAGCCATTGTTGCTGGGCGGCCTTGATCCTGGCGGTGATGTCGGCCAATTGCGACGGGTTCTTGCCGTAGAGCGACTGCATGCGCTCGGTCAGGCTCTGGTAGTTGTCTTTGAGCAGATCTTCGGCGGTGGTTTTGCTGAAAGCCGAACATTCCATGGTCTGGATGTCGTTTTCGACCTTGTCGCAGGGGGTATCCTCAGACTCCTCTGCCGCGTGTACGCCGGTCGCAATGAGTGCCAAAGCCAGGAAGATCGATTTCATTCGTCGCCGCCCCAAATTTCAGTAGTTTGGCGAATTCTGGCCCAAGCCGCAGGCGTTGAACAGGGCGACGATTGTGTCCTGTATTGGCCCTTTGTCGTGGATTGACGCTTTCGGCAATTCCCCTGTCGTTTTTGCACCCGGCTGCCGAGTCACCGAGGCATATGCTGGCCCCAAAGCGCCGGCAGACGATTCGGCGCATGAATCGCTAATAAGGGGACAGCCTGATGAGCCCAGCCGAATTGCACGCCGACAGCATCGTTATCGACGGGCTGATTATTGCCAAGTGGAACCGTGAGCTGTTCGAAGACATGCGCAAGGGCGGCCTGACTGCGGCCAACTGCACCGTGTCGGTGTGGGAGGGCTTCCAGGCCACCGTCAATAACATCGCCGCCAGCCAGAAGCTGATCCGCGAAAACAGCGATCTGGTGATGCCGGTGCGCACCACCGCCGACATCCGCAAGGCCAAGGAGCAGGGCAAGACCGGCATCCTTTTCGGCTTCCAGAATGCCCATGCCTTCGAAGACCAGATCGGCTACGTCGAGGTGTTCAAGCAGCTCGGCGTGGGTATCGTGCAGATGTGCTACAACACCCAGAACCTGGTGGGCACCGGTTGCTACGAGCGTGATGGCGGTCTGTCGGGCTTCGGTCGGGAAATCGTCGCCGAGATGAACCGCGTCGGTGTGATGTGCGATTTGTCCCACGTCGGTTCCAAGACCTCCGAGGAAGTCATCCTCGAATCGAAAAAGCCGGTGTGCTATTCCCACTGCCTGCCGTCGGGGCTCAAGGAGCACCCGCGCAACAAGTCCGATGAAGAACTCAAGTTCATTGCCGACCACGGAGGCTTTGTCGGCGTGACCATGTTCGCGCCGTTCCTCGCCAAGGGCATCGATTCGACCATCGACGACTACGCCGAAGCCATCGAATACGTGATGAACATCGTTGGCGAAGACGCCATCGGCATCGGCACCGATTTCACCCAGGGCCACGGCCAGGACTTCTTCGAGTACCTGACCCACGACAAGGGCTACGCCCGCCGCCTGACCAGCTTCGGCAAGATCATCAACCCGCTGGGCATCCGCACCGTCGGCGAGTTCCCGAACCTGACCGAAACCCTGCTCAAGCGCGGCCATCCCGAACGCGTGGTACGCAAGATCATGGGCGAGAACTGGGTCAACGTCCTCAAAGACGTCTGGGGCGAGTAACGCTTTCCAAGACCGCCGCCGAACTGCCCCCTCTCCTGTGGGAGAGGGCTGGGGTGAGGGCTGCGGCCAACACTGAATCCAAATTTTTCCGGAGTTAAGTTTCCATGGCCAAGATCGCCCCGCAATTGCCAATCGAAGTCGACAGCGAAACCGGTGTCTGGACTTCCGACGCCCTGCCGATGCTGTATGTGCCGCGCCATTTCTTCGTCAACAATCACATGGGCATCGAGGAAGTGCTGGGCGCTGACGCCTACGCCGAGATCCTCTACAAGGCCGGCTACAAATCCGCCTGGCACTGGTGTGAAAAAGAAGCTGAATGCCACGGCCTGGAAGGCGTCGCGGTATTCGAGCACTACATGAAACGCCTGTCGCAACGCGGCTGGGGCCTGTTCAAGATCCAGGACATCGACCTCGACAAAGGTACTGCAAGCGTCAAGCTCGAACACTCGGCGTTCGTCTACGTGTACGGCAAGGTCGGGCGCAAGGTCGACTACATGTTCACCGGCTGGTTTGCCGGCGCGATGGACCAGATCCTCGCCGCTCGCGGCAGCAAGATCCGCACCGTGGCCGAGCAAGTCTACGGTGGCTCCGAAGAGGGCCACGAAGACGGCTTGTTCACCGTCAAGCCGTTGTAAGTCGAGGAACCCGCCATGGCTTTCGAAGCAATGTTCCAGCCGATCCAGATCGGCAAACTGACCATCCGCAACCGTGTGCTCAGCACCGCGCACGCCGAGGTCTACGCGACCGACGGCGGCATGACCACCGACCGGTACGTCAAGTATTACGAAGAGAAGGCCAAGGGCGGGATCGGCCTGGCGATCTGCGGCGGTTCGTCCGTGGTGGCGATCGACAGCCCGCAGGAATGGTGGAGTTCGGTCAACCTGTCCACCGACCGTATCATTCCGCACTTCCAGAATCTTGCCGACGCCATGCACAAGCACGGCGCCAAGATCATGATCCAGATTACCCACATGGGCCGTCGCTCGCGCTGGGACGGCTTCAACTGGCCGACCCTGATGTCGCCATCGGGCGTGCGCGAGCCAGTGCACCGTGCCACCTGCAAGACCATCGAGCCGGAAGAGATCTGGCGAGTGATCGGCAACTACGCGCAGGCTGCGCGCCGCGCCAAGGCCGGTGGCCTGGACGGCGTCGAACTGTCGGCGGTGCACCAGCACATGATCGACCAGTTCTGGAGCCCACGGGTCAACAAGCGCACCGACGAATGGGGCGGCACCTTCGAAGGCCGCATGAAGTTCGGTCTGGAAGTCTTGAAAGCCGTGCGTGCCGAGGTCGGTGACGATTTCTGCGTGGGCATGCGTATCTGCGGTGACGAGTTCCACCCGGACGGTCTGTCCCACGAGGACATGAAGCAGATCGCCAAGTATTACGACGACACCGGCATGCTCGATTTCATCGGCGTCGTGGGCTCGGGTTGCGACACCCACAACACCCTGGCCAACGTGATTCCGAACATGAGTTATCCTCCGGAGCCGTTCCTGCACCTGGCCGCCGGCATCAAGGAAGTGGTCAAGGTTCCGGTGCTGCATGCGCAGAACATCAAGGACCCGAACCAGGCCACGCGGATTCTGGAGGGCGGTTACGTCGACATGGTCGGCATGACCCGCGCGCACATTGCCGACCCGCACCTGATCGCCAAGATCAAGATGGGCCAGATCGACCAGATCAAGCAGTGCGTCGGCGCCAACTACTGCATCGACCGTCAGTATCAAGGTCTGGATGTGCTGTGCATCCAGAACGCCGCGACGTCCCGTGAATACATGGGCGTGCCGCACATCATTGAGAAAACCACCGGCGTGAAGCGCAAAGTGGTGGTCGTGGGTGCCGGTCCTGCGGGGATGGAAGCGGCTCGCGTCGCTGCCGAACGTGGCCACGAGGTGACGCTGTTCGAGAAGAAAGAATTCATTGGCGGGCAGATCACCACCGCATCGAAAGCCCCGCAACGGGATCAGATCGCCGGTATCACCCGCTGGTATCAACTGGAACTGGCGCGGTTGAAAGTCGACCTGCGCCTGGGCACCGCGGCTGACGCACCAACCATTATGGACCTGCGTCCGGATGTGGTTGTGCTGGCTGTCGGCGGTCACCCGTTCATCGAGCAGAACGAGCACTGGGGCGCGGCTGAAGGCCTGGTGGTCAGCAGCTGGGACATCCTCGACGGCAAGGTTGCGCCGGGCAAGAACGTGCTGGTCTACGACACCATTTGCGAATTCACCGGCATGTCGACCGCCGACTTCATCGCCGACAAGGGCAGCCAGGTCGAGATCGTCACCGACGACATCAAGCCGGGTGTGGCCATCGGTGGTACGTCGTTCCCGACTTACTACCGCAGCATGTACCCCAAAGAAGTGATCATGACCGGCGACATGATGCTGGAGAAGGTCTATCGCGAAGGCGACAAGCTCGTAGCGGTGCTGGAAAACGAGTACACCGGCGCCAAAGAGGAGAGGGTGGTTGACCAGGTGGTCGTGGAAAACGGCGTGCGTCCGGACGAGGAGATCTACTACGCGCTGAAGGAAGGCTCGCGCAACAAAGGCCAGATCGACGTCGAAGCCTTGTTCGCGATCAAGCCGCAACCTTGTCTGGAACAGAGCGGTGACGGTTACCTGCTGTTCCGTATCGGCGACTGCGTGGCCCAGCGTAACGTGCACGCGGCGATCTACGACGCGCTGCGGCTGTGCAAGGATTTCTAACGGCATCACCACCATCACCTGTGGCGAGGGGGCTTGCCCCCGTTGGGCTGCGAAGCGGCCCCAATTCAACCAATGCGGTCTGTCGGGAAAATGCATTGGGCGGATTTACGACTGCTTTGCAGCCGAACGGGGGCAAGCCCCCTCGCCACAAGTAGGTGCATAGCCTTCATCGGCACGCACATGAATCCTTGCAAGACCCCGAGGTCTTTGGGAGCAACACCTATGTTGAACACCCTTCTTCCAATCCTGCTGTTCGCTGCCCTGGGCCTCGCGGTTCTGGGTGCGTTGCGGCGGGTGGCCATGTGGCGCCGGGGCCGGGCCTCGAAGGTCGACCTGATCGGCGGCCTGTTCGCCATGCCCAAACGCTACATGGTCGACCTGCACCATGTGGTGGCGCGGGATAAATACATCGCCAACACCCACGTGGCCACGGCCGGTGGTGCGGTGGCTTCGGTCGTGCTGGCGATTTTGGTCCACGGTTTCGGCCTCCATAACCGATTCCTCGGCTATGCGCTTCTGCTGATGTCGGCGGTAATGTTCGTTGGCGCGATCTTCGTTTATCTGCGCCGTCGCAACCCGCCATCGCGTCTGTCCAAAGGTCCGTGGATGCGCCTGCCGAAAAGCCTGCTGGCGTTCTCGGCGTCGTTCTTTCTAGTGACACTGCCTGTGGCCGGGATCCTGCCGGAGAACTTCGGTGGCTGGCTGTTGGCGGCAGTTCTCGGAGTCGGCGTGTTGTGGGGCGTTTCGGAACTGTTCTTCGGCATGACTTGGGGTGGGCCGATGAAGCATGCCTTTGCCGGTGCCCTGCACCTGGCGTGGCACCGTCGGGCCGAGCGCTTCGGTGGCGGTCGTTCCACCGGTCTCAAACCTCTGGACTTGAACGACCTGAGCGCGCCACTGGGCGTGGAAAAACCCAAGGATTTCACCTGGAACCAGTTGCTCGGCTTCGACGCCTGCGTGCAGTGCGGTAAGTGCGAAGCGGCGTGCCCGGCCTTCGCCGCCGGTCAGCCGCTGAACCCGAAAAAACTGATTCAGGACATGGTCGTCGGCCTGGCCGGCGGCACCGATGCGAAGTTCGCCGGCAGCCCTTATCCCGGCAAACCGATTGGTGAGCACGCCGGTAATCCGCATCAACCGATCGTCAACGGTCTGGTGGACGCCGAAACCCTGTGGTCCTGCACCACCTGCCGTGCCTGCGTCGAGGAATGCCCGATGATGATCGAGCACGTCGATGCCATCGTCGATATGCGTCGCCATTTGACTCTGGAAAAAGGTGCCACGCCGAACAAGGGCGCCGAAGTCCTGGAAAACCTGATCGCCACCGACAACCCGGGCGGTTTTGCGCCAGGCGGGCGGATGAACTGGGCGGCAGATCTGAACCTCAATCTGCTCAGCGAAAAGAAATCCACCGACGTGCTGTTCTGGGTTGGCGACGGCGCCTTCGACATGCGCAACCAGCGCACCCTGCGCGCCTTCGTCAAAGTGCTGAAAGCAGCGAAAATCGACTTCGCCGTGCTCGGCCTCGAAGAGCGCGACAGTGGCGACGTGGCCCGACGTCTGGGCGACGAGGCGACCTTCCAGTTGCTGGCCAAACGCAACATCCAGACCCTGGCCAAATACAGCTTCAACCGCATCGTTACCTGCGATCCACATAGCTTCCACGTTCTGAAAAACGAATACGGCGCCTTCGATGGCAACTACCTGGTGCAGCACCACAGCACCTACATGGCGGAAATCATCGGCGCCGGCGCGCTGAACCTCGGCCAGCACAAGGGCGACAGCGTGACCTATCACGACCCGTGCTACCTCGGCCGCTACAACGGCGAATACGAGGCGCCGCGCCAGGTCCTGCGCGCCCTTGGTATCGAAGTGAAAGAGATGCAACGCTCCGGCTTCCGTTCACGTTGCTGCGGCGGTGGCGGCGGTGCGCCGATCACTGACATTCCGGGAAAACAGCGTATCCCCGACATGCGCATGGAGGACATCCGCGAGACGGGCGCCGAACTGGTGGCCGTGGGCTGCCCACAATGCACCGCGATGCTTGAAGGCGTGGTCGAGCCTCGACCGTTGATCAAGGACATTGCCGAACTGGTGGCCGACGCGTTGCTTGAAGACCAGGCACCGAGCAAGCCAGCCACACCGGCGCAACGTGAACCTGCGGAGGTGCATTGATGAGCGACATTATCCGCCGCGACCCCCGTGCCGAATGGATTGCGCGCAATCGCCTGCACCCGCTGCACGCGGCCATTCAGACTGCGCAACATAGCTGGATGGGACCTAACGGCGTCATCCGCAAGAACCCCCACGGCATCGGCTTCCTCGGTCCCAACGGGATCAAGCGCATCGACCGCAGCGGCGCGCAGCAGGGCGGGGCGACCAAGCGCACGGCCGCCGTTGAAGTGCAGTTGCCGCTGCATCAGGTGCCTGCACCGGCGTTCTACATCAGCGTGGTGCCGGACATGGTCGGCGGCCGCTTGAGCAGCCACGACCGCGACTTGTTCGGCCTGGCTCATCAATTGGCCGGCAAGGATGGCGCGGTATTGGCCGTGGTCTTCGGCGAGCACAAGGAGAACGCCTTCGCCACGGCTGGCGTCGATCGCCTGCTGGTGCTTGAGGGCGAGCAGTTCAGCGGTTATGCACCGGAACAACGGGTCCAGGGACTGCGGGCTGTGGATAACCAGTTCAGCCCACGTCATTGGTTGCTGCCGGACAGTCGCACCAGTGGTGGAGAACTGGGTCGACGCTTTGCCGCCGCACTGGGCGAACGCCCGGCCACGCGAGTCTGGCAGGTCAAGGATCAGGAGTGCATCGGTCGCGCCGGTGCCGGTTTGCAAGACCTTGCTCGCCCGGTCCCACGGCTGATCCTGGCGGCTGCTGAATGTGCCGAACCGGTCAGCGAAACCCGTCACGAAGCCTTGCCGGTGGAGTTACCCACAACCGTTGCCCGCAGTCTCTCGCGCATCGAGGATTTGGGCGCGGTGGCGGTGGACCCGGCAGCGATTCCAATGGCCGAAGCGGAATTCATTTTCTCCGGGGGCAACGGGGTCAAGGATTGGGGACTTTTCCACAGGACCGCCGAAGCATTGGGCGCCACCGAAGGCGCGTCCCGGGTGGCGGTGGACGACGGCTTCATGGCCCGCGACCGCCAGGTCGGAGCGTCCGGCACCTGGGTCACCGCACGGGTATACGTGGCGGTGGGGATCTCCGGGGCGATCCAGCACCTGCAGGGCATCGGTGCCTGCGACAAGGTGGTGGCGATCAACCTCGACCCGGGCTGCGACATGATCAAACGGGCCGACCTGTCGGTGATCGGCGAGAGCGCCGAGATTCTTCAAGCCTTGATCGCGGCGGTAGAGGCCTACCGCAACGACGCCAAGCGCGATGCGGCTTAAGGGAAGGAAGGGGTTATGAGTACGAAAATCATCAGCCTGGTGTCCGTCGGCGCCCACCCGACCTCGGGTCGACCACGACGTGCGGATCAGGATGCGCGGGCGGTGGAACTGGGTTTGCAACTGGCTGGGGATAACTTGCAGGTACTGCATGCCGGCGATATCGCGGAGCCTGCGTTGCGCGCTTATCTGGGCATGGGGCTGGAGCAATTGCATGTGCTGGAACAACCGGAAGGCGCCGATGCGCTGCCGGCGCTCACCGCGTATTTGCGTGATGCCGGGGCCCAGGTGGTGCTGACCGGCAGCCAGGCGGAGACCGGCGAAGGCTCGGGCATGTTGCCGTTCCTGTTGGCCGAAGGTCTGGGCTGGCCGCTGGTGGTGGGGCTGGCGCAGGTCGAGTCGATCGACGGCAACTCGGCGCTGGTGCTGCAAGCCTTGCCCCGTGGTCAGCGCCGTCGCTTGAAAGTGCGCTTGCCATTCCTGGCCACTGTGGATAACGCCGCACCCAAGCCACGGCAAAGTGCCTACGGCCCGGCCCGGCGGGGCGTGCTGAAGGCGCAGGACGTTGAAGTGATCGACGACGAGCTGCTTGCAGTCGCCACCCTGCAACCGGCCAAGCCACGGCCTAAACGCTTGAAAGTGATCAAGGCCAAGAGCGGCGCCGACCGGATGAAGGCTGCAACGGCCAAGGCCAGCGGCGGCGGTGGGCAAGTGCTCAAGGGTGTGACTGCGCAAGCGGGGGCTGAGGCGATACTCAAACTGTTGATTGAAGAAGGGGTGATTCGCTGACGGTTAATCCGCGCAGGATCACAATGGCAGTCATTTTTTTCCAGATCCGGGGAAACCCTAGCAGAACTGCTAGTGTCGATTTTGTGGGTGGTTTGTTAGTTTGAGAAACAGAGGCTATCTACTTGCCGTGAGCGCGATAGTGGATGGTTCTGTCCGCGAATCCTGTTTCAGGGCGCGGGTCAACAAGACTGCTCAAGGATCCTCCGATGCCTGCTCCTCATCCACTTCAGAATCAAGGTCCGGTCCGTTCTCGCACAATGGATCCTGCCTTTTCACGAACGCTGTTGCTGGCAACGGACCTGCAACAGAGCATCCTTGCCGAACTAGATCGCAGTGGTCCGAATCGACTCGCTTATAGCCCATATGGTGTGCAAAGCAGCCTGCGCGCGCCTGGTACGCACTTGGGGTTCAACGGACAACTCCGGGAACGGCCAACCGGCTGGTATTACCTGGGTAACGGGTATCGCGTATATAACCCGGTGTTGATGCGATTCCACAGTCCGGATCGGTTGAGTCCGTTTGGTAGGGGTGGAGCCAATGCGTATGCCTATTGTACGGGCGATCCGGTTAACTTCGAGGATCCTACTGGGCAGTATGGGGAAATCATTGCCCGACTCGTTCAACTTACAGCCACCACCGCGCTGCATGCGGGAATAGTGACAACCAACCTGGTGGGAGCCACGGCGCGGGGCTGGCTACTGCACGCTGCACGGATGAGTACGGTGGCATCGTCGACTGCAATTGTCGGCACTGTTGGGCAATTGGCGGGGTTACCTGGCGCCGTTTACATTTCGAACGTAGCTACCACAGTCTCTGCCGCTGCAACTATGGTCCGATATGTTCCAGCAATTGTTAACGGTCTGCGTGCACGTACTTTGTGGGCGACGGTTAGAGGCAACGTTCGCAACCTGGTAAGGGGAACGGCATTTCCGAAATCTGCGGAAGTACCATCCACGTCATTGCCGGGAGGAGCGGCTCCTGCGTCAATCGAGATTCCGATGACTTCCCAAACACATGTTCCGGCTCCAGCGCAGCGGCAGGATGATTTCGCCCAAACCGGGAGTGTCATCAGAGGTAGTTTGAAACGCGAAAATTAATTTGAGCTTTACCTGCGTAGCTCCCTTCCAACTACAGTTTTTCCAGCCTTTACCCACAATCCCTGTTAATGGAGCTGTGGATAACATGTTCACCCATCTCTACACCTCATACAGATCAAGCTCTGCAAGGCGTCGATCAAAAAACGACCAGGGTTCTCGTGGATTTTTCCAAGCTTTTTCAAGGGGATAAGTCTGTCAGGTGGATCAGACTTGCCCCCAATCTCTGTTGGCGCTTCTGTGGATAAGATGTTCGCTATCCTCTGTAAGCCATATAAAACGGGCCTTTCATGCTAATGATCAAAAAATGAGCAATTCGAGGTTCAAACACATGATGTCCTTTGGAAACGTTGATTCCCAGCGCGTTTCAGTGGTTTTCCACAGACGGGGTAAAGTTGCCCCCAAAGTCTGTTGGCGCTTCTGTGGATAAGGTGTTTGCGATCCTCTACAGGCCAGGCGTGGCGGGGCTTGTAAGCCTAAGATCAAAAAATGATCAATTGCTTCGAGAAACCCTGGCTTTGGATAAGTCACGGTTTTTCTGTGGTTTGTGGAAATTTTTTTTAGCATTTTCCACAGTTGTCCCCATTAGCTGTGGGTGGAGGTGTGGATAACTTGTTTGCGGAAGGCTGGAAGGCGCGTAGATCATAGTGCTGAACGCAATAGATCATATTTCGTACAGTTCTGAATGGTGGGGGAATGTATGGCTGGGAGAGAACCTGCTGCGAGCAAGCCCCCTTGCAGGAGCGAGCTTGCTCGCGATGGAACTCAACGATGACGCAGGGAGCCTGACACCCCGCGGTGCTCTCAGGTTTTTCGCGAGCAGGCTCGCTCCTACAGGGGGGCATTAGCCTTGAACGGGTACGCCTTTGAGGTACGGCGCAGGCTCGGCGCCCAGGTTGCTCAGCAGACGCTCGCTGTACCAATCCACGAAGTTGACCACGCCGAACTCGTAGGTCTTGGAGTACGGGCCAGGCTGGTACGCGGTGGAATTGATGCCGCGCTGGTTTTCTTCCGCCAGGCGACGGTCCTGGTCGTTGGTCGCATCCCATACCTTGCGCATGCGCTCGACGTCGTAGTCCACACCTTCAACCGCGTCCTTGTGCACGATCCACTTGGTGGTGACCATGGTTTCCTGGGCGCTGATCGGCCACACGGTGAACACGATGATGTGGTCACCCATGCAGTGGTTCCAGGAGTGCGGCAGGTGCAGGATGCGCATCGAGCCCAGGTCCGGGTTCTTGATGCGGCCCATGAGCTTGGCGCAGCCCTGTTTGCCGTCCAGGGTCATCGATACGGTGCCCTTGAGCAGCGGCATGCGCACGATGCGGTTACGCAGGCCGAAGCTGGCGTGGGCGTAAGGGATCTTCTCGGCTTCCCAGGCGGCGGCGGAGGCGGCTACGTGGTCCTTGAACGCCTGGTCGGCGCGCGGGTCGGTGACGTCGTCCCACTCCAGCAGGGTTTTCAGCAGTTCCGGGTGCGACGCGTTGCAGTGGTAGCACTCGCGGTTGTTTTCCAGTACCAGCTTCCAGTTGGCCTTTTCCATCAAGGTGGTGGTGATCGCCACCTTGGTGTTTTCCATGTCGTACGGTTCCATGTAATGGCTGAGCGTCGACAGGAAGTCATCGATGGCCGGCGGATTTTCCGCCAGGCTGATGAAGATGTAGCCACCGGCGGTCTTCACGTTCACCGGCTTGAGGCCGTACTGCTTCATGTCGAAGTCGGCGCCCATCTCGGTACCGGCGAACAGCAGGCGACCATCCAGTTCGTAGGTCCACTGGTGGTAATGGCAGACCAGCTTGGCCACCTTGCCCTTTTCGCTGGTGCACAGGCGTGAGCCACGGTGGCGACAGACGTTGTGGAAAGCATGCACTACGCCCTCGGCGCCACGAATCACGATGATCGGGTTCTTGCCGACCTGCAGGGTCAGGTAGTTGCCCTTGGCAGGGATTTCGCAGGTCATGCCGGCGATCAACCACTCTTTCTGAAAGATTTCCTGCATGTCGATATCAAACAGGCGGTCGTCGGAGTAAAACGGCTGCGGCAGCGAGAACGTGCGCTCGCGCTCTTGCAACATCTGCGCGGTGGCCTTGCGTGCGGGTTCCAGCGGATCGCCCAGGCTCAGGGTAGTAGTGACGTCCATCGATTTAGTCCTCATGGCCATTCTGTGTGGCCGGCGAATTGTGGCTACGGTTGTGCGACGCAAGACAAAAAACAGCAGTTATCTGTTGAGGCGAGTGTGGGGCCGGCGCTGGCCAGAACCTTATCCATGGGCGACATGGTGCAATCTGTTCCCGACGCGCAAGCCCCGGTAGTTGGGGGCTGGTCGCGATAAGCATGTGAATGTCGCAGATAGGTAAACGGGTGGTTCGTGCTATACGCAGAATCGCCAACATGAAGGCCGACAGTCGGCCGTGGAGATCAGCATGTCCAACAACTTCCTGAACCCGGTAACCACCCAGACCTGGGCCAATGGTCGACACATCGTCCGTTGCGTCAAAGTCATCCAGGAAACCTGGGACGTGCGCACCTTTTGCTTCATGGCCGACCAGCCGATCATGTTCTTTTTCAAGCCGGGGCAGTTCGTCACCCTGGAACTGGAAATCGAAGGCGAGCCGATCATGCGCTCGTACACCATTTCCAGCTCGCCGTCGGTACCCTACAGCTTTTCCGTGACCATCAAGCGCGTGCCGGGTGGGCGGGTTTCCAACTGGCTGCATGACACCCTGCACGAAGGCCAGGAACTGGCGGTGCACGGACCGGTCGGGCTGTTCAATGCCATCGATTTTCCCAGCCCTAAAGTGCTGTACCTCAGCGGTGGCGTGGGGATCACACCATGCATGTCCATGGCGCGCTGGTTCTACGACACCAACGCCAACGTCGACATGACGTTTATCCACAGCGCCCGTTCACCCAAGGACATCATTTACCACCGCGAGCTGGAACACATGGCGTCGCGAATCGATAACTTCAGCCTGCACCTGATTTGCGAGAAGCATGGCCTGGGCGAGCCATGGGCTGGTTATCGCGGCTACCTGAACCACAAGATGCTGGAACTGATGGTGCCGGACTTCCTTGAGCGCGAAGTATTCTGCTGCGGCCCGACGCCGTACATGAACGCGGTCAAGCGTTTGCTGGAGAACGCCGGCTTCGACATGAAGCGTTACCACGAGGAGTCCTTTGGTGCGACGCCACCGGAAGCCCGCGCCGATGCTGTAGAGCAGGCCGAACAGGCTGCCGACGCGCCGCAAGTTGATGTGGCGGATCTGCATCAGGTGGAGTTCACGGCGTCCGGCAAGAGCATTCGTGTGGCGCCGGGCGAGACTGTGCATGCGGCGGCGGCGAAGGTTGGGCTGATGATTCCGAAAGCTTGCGGGATGGGGATTTGCGGCACCTGCAAGGTGTTGAAGCTGGGTGGCGAAGTGGAGATGGAACACAACGGCGGTATTACCGAGGAAGACGAAGCCGAAGGGTTCATCCTGTCGTGCTGCAGTGTGCCGAAGGGCGATGTGCGTATCGATTTCTAACGGTCACGCAATAACCCCTGTTGGAGCGAGCCTGCTCGCGATGAACCTGAGAACGCCGCGGGGTGTCAGGTTGCCAGCGTTATCGTTGACGTCCATCGCGAGCAGGCTCGCTCCTACAGGGGAGGGTGTTTAGTCGATAAACAAGTCTGTCATGAGTTTGTCGCTGCTGTCCGGCGCGAAGCGATAGTGCTCGAACTCGGTCACACCGCTTTCCCGCAGTATTTCCTCATCAATCAACAAACGGCCGGTCAGGCTGCGGTTTGTGCTGTTCAGAATGACGTGGGCCGCATCCGCCATGATCGCAGGCGTACGCGCATGTTTGAACGACTCCCTCGACCCCAACTGAAACTCAATAGCGGCGGTGGCAATCATGGTCTGCGGCCATAGCGAATTGACGCTGATGCCGTAGTTCTTGAATTCCTCACTCATGCCCAACGTCAGCATGCTCATGCCGTACTTGGTGACGGTGTACGGGCTGTATTGGGCGAACCATTTGGTCGCGAGATTCAGTGGCGGGGACAGGTTGAGGATGTGGCCGTTGGACTTCTTCAGGTACGGCAGCGCCGCCTGACTGCACAGCAGCACGGCACGGGTGTTGATCTGGTGCATCAGGTCGAAACGCTTGAGTTCGAGGTGTTGAACCCCGGTCAGCTTGATTGCCCCGGCGTTGTTGACCAGCGCATCAATGCCGCCGAAATGTTCGTTGGCCTGGGCCAATGCCTGATGCACGCCATCTTCATCGCGCACATCCACCTGCAAGGCCAATGCCTTGCCGCCTGCGGCCTCGACTTCCTGGGCGACGCTGAATATCGTCCCGGGTAGCTTGGGATGCGGCGAGGCACTTTTGGCCGCAATCACGATATTCGCCCCGTCGCGCGCAGCTCGCAGCGCGATCTCTCGGCCGATGCCACGGCTGGCGCCGGTGATGAACAGGGTTTTGCCTTGCAATGACATGCTGACGCTCCTGATTATTTTTATGTGAGCACGGGCTCGACAAACAATGTAGACGAAGTCTTTCAGGAGCAGTGGCGGGGGAACGGTTGTGGCGAGGGGGCTTGCCCCCGTTGGCCTGCGAAGCAGGCCCAAACCCTGAGAATGCGAGCAGCCAGACAGACCAGCATTTGCTGGTTTACGACGGCTGCGCCGCCGAACGGGGGCAAGCCCCCTCGCCACAGGGGATTGCGGTTATGCCATGACTTCACGGATATCCCGCGCTAATTCACGCACGCGCTCTTCCTCGGTGTCCCACGAGCACATGAAGCGTGCGCCGCCGTTGCCGATGAAGGTGTAGAAACGCCAGCCCTTGGCGGTCAGTGCGGCGATGGCCGGTTCCGAAAGTTGCAGGAA
Organism: Pseudomonas sp. PDM31; assembly: GCF_019218965.1. NCBI lineage: Bacteria > Pseudomonadati > Pseudomonadota > Gammaproteobacteria > Pseudomonadales > Pseudomonadaceae > Pseudomonas > Pseudomonas sp. PDM31. Next base: position 565,131 of record NZ_JAHUWS010000002.1, read on the forward strand.
CACGCCATTGGCCTGTACCGGGAACATCAGTTCCACGCCTGGAATGTCGCTCACCAGTTCGGCCAGCAATTGTGCGCAGTGGTTGGCGTGCTGGGCATATTTGAGCCAGGCGCCGTTTTCCAGAATCCCGACCCAAGGCGCCGACAGGAAGCGCATTTTCGACGCCAGTTGCCCGGCCTGTTTGCAGCGGTAGTCGAAGTCTTCGGCCAGTTTGTGGTTGAAGAACAGGATTGCTTCGCCCACTGCCATGCCGTTTTTCGTACCACCGAAGCACAGTACATCGACGCCGGCCTTCCAGGTCAGGTCCGCCGGTGTGCAGCCGAGGAACGCGCAGGCGTTGGAGAAGCGCGCGCCATCCATGTGCAGGTTCAGGCCCAGTTCTTTGCAGGTGGCGCTGATGGCGCGGATTTCGTCCGGGGTATAGACGCTGCCAACTTCGGTGGCCTGGGTCAGGGTCACCACGCGGGGTTTGGGGTAGTGGATATCCTGGCGCTTGAGGGCGACCTCGCGGATCGAATCCGGGGTCAGCTTGCCGTTCTCGGTACGGGCGATGAGCAGTTTGGAACCGTTGGAGAAAAATTCCGGGGCGCCGCACTCGTCGGTTTCGACGTGAGCCGTTTCCGAGCAGATCACGCTATGGTAACTCTGGCACAGTGACGACAGCGCCAACGAGTTGGCAGCCGTACCGTTGAACGCGAAGAACACCTCGCAATCAGTCTCGAACAACTTGCGGAAGTCATCGGACGCGCGGGCGGTCCATTCGTCGTCGCCATAAGCGCGCTGGTGGCCATGGTTGGCCTGTTCCATGGCGGCCCAGGCTTCAGGGCAAATGCCGGAATAGTTGTCGCTGGCGAATTGTTGGCTCTTATCGGTCATGGCCTGCTTCCGTGGTCGAGACGCCTATGGTGAAGTGTCTCGTGGTCAATGATGGTGCGCACTTTACCCAAGATCGTCAGGAGAGCACACGGGATGTTGCTTTCAAGAAAATACACAGTCAAAGGACGATTATGCACGCGACTCTGCACTTAAAGCAGCGCGACGGAGCACTGGATCTGCTCAAGTGGCTGGCGCTGTTGAGCATGGTGCTCGATCACCTGCGATATGTCGGTTACTCCGTCGATTTGTTGTATGTGCCGGGGCGGTTGGCGTTTCCTTGGTTTTGCCTGGCGATGGCCGCCAATCTTGCGCGAAAGCCTGCCGTGGAGAATGGTGGGCAATGGCGCTATCTGGGTTGGTTGTTGCTGTTTAGCGCCGTGAGCGAAATTCCCTACCGGATGTTCATACCCGAGCACGACACGTTGAACGTAATGCCCACCCTGGTCCTTGGCCTGTTGGTGGCGCGCGGCTGGCAGCAGCCGACACTGCATTCCCGATTGCTGGCAGCCGTCGCCTTGTTGCTGGCGGCGCTGTTCACGCAAAAAGTGATGTTCGGTTTCTTTGGGGTTTTGTTGCCATTGACGCTGTTGCTGGTGATTCGTCGCCCCTGGTATTACGCGCTGCTGCCGGGGCTGGTTTGTCTGGCGGCCAATCAATGGCAGGTGTTGTATTACGCCGTGCGGCTGGGCAACAGTGCGGCCATACCCGCCATCGTCACTTGTCTGATTGCGCCATGGCTGGGGCTGTTCTTGTTGCGACACATCAAAGACGTAAAACCACCACCGATGCGCCGCTGGGCCTATGCGCTGTATCCCGCGCATTTCCTTATTTTGTTGGCGTTGCGCCTGCTGATTGCTTGACCTCCTTTGACCCTGTGGGAGCGGGCTTGCTCGCGAAGCAGGCACCTCGGTGTTTCAGACAGACCGTGTCATCGTTCTTCGCGAGCAAGCCCGCTCCCACAGGGGACTCCTGTTGATTTGGGGATTGTGTTCGGCCTGCCATTTCAGTCCATGTCGTAAACGCACCTTTGCGTGGCGCCCGTAGGCATTTGACCACTTGAAGCCGGCCATACCATCGCTATCAAAGGGCACTGCCGAAAAGCCAGGGCCTCACCGAGACGAAAGGCGCACCGCCGCCGCTGGGAGAGACGCGATGTTCAGCAAGCAAGACCAGATCCAGGGTTACGACGATGCACTGCTGGCGGCGATGAATGCCGAGGAGCAACGTCAGGAAGATCACATCGAGCTGATCGCGTCAGAGAACTACACCAGCAAGCGCGTCATGCAAGCCCAAGGCAGTGGCCTGACCAACAAATACGCCGAAGGCTATCCGGGCAAGCGCTACTACGGTGGCTGCGAGCACGTGGACAAGGTTGAAGCCCTGGCCATCGAACGCGCCAAGCAACTGTTCGGCGCCGATTACGCCAACGTCCAGCCGCACTCCGGTTCCTCGGCCAACAGCGCCGTGTACCTGGCGCTGCTGCAAGCCGGCGACACCATACTGGGCATGAGCCTGGCCCACGGCGGTCACTTGACCCACGGCGCCAAAGTGTCGTCCTCGGGCAAGCTGTACAACCCCGTGCAGTACGGCATCGACACCAAGACCGGCCTGATCGATTACGACGAAGTTGAGCGTCTGGCCGTCGAATGCCAACCGAAGATGATCGTTGCCGGTTTCTCGGCTTACTCCAAGACGCTGGACTTCCCGCGCTTCCGTCAGATCGCCGACAAGGTCGGGGCGCTGCTGTTCGTCGACATGGCCCACGTAGCCGGTCTGGTCGCCGCCGGTCTGTACCCGAACCCGCTGCCCTACGCCGACGTGGTCACCACCACCACTCACAAGACCCTGCGCGGTCCACGTGGCGGCCTGATCCTGTGCAAGTCCAACGAAGAAATCGAGAAGAAACTCAACGCTGCAGTGTTCCCCGGCGCCCAAGGCGGCCCGCTGATGCACGTGATCGCCGGTAAGGCGGTGTGCTTCAAGGAAGCGCTGGAACCAGGCTTCAAGGTCTACCAACAGCAAGTGATCGACAACGCCCAAGCCATGGCCGGCGTGTTTATCAAACGCGGCTACGATGTAGTGTCCGGCGGCACCGACAACCACCTGTTCCTGGTCAGCCTGATCCGTCAGGGCCTCACCGGCAAAGAGGCGGATGCAGCCCTGGGTCGCGCCCATATCACCGTGAACAAGAACGCCGTGCCGAACGACCCGCAGTCGCCGTTCGTGACCTCCGGCCTGCGCATCGGCACCCCGGCGGTGACCACGCGCGGCTTCAAGGTGGCCCAGTGCGTCACGCTGGCCGGCTGGATCTGCGACATCCTCGACAACCTCGGCGACGCCGATGTCGAGGCCAATGTCGCCGAGCAGGTTTCGGCCCTGTGCGCGGACTTCCCGGTTTATCGCTGAGTGCGGTTTTGGAGTAAATGACTATGCAACGCTACTCGGGCTTCGGCCTCTTCAAACACTCCCTCAGCCACCACGAAAACTGGCAGCGCATGTGGCGCACACCGACCCCGAAAAAGGTCTACGACGTGGTCATCGTCGGCGGTGGCGGGCATGGTCTGGCGACCGCCTACTACCTGGCCAAGGAGCACGGCATCACCAACGTGGCAGTGGTCGAGAAAGGCTGGCTGGGCGGCGGTAACACCGCGCGCAACACCACCATCGTTCGCTCCAACTACCTGTGGGACGAGTCGGCGCACCTGTACGAACACGCGATGAAACTGTGGGAAGGGCTGTCCCAGGACCTCAACTACAACGTGATGTTCTCCCAGCGCGGTGTCTACAACCTGTGCCACACCCTGCAAGACATTCGTGATTCCGAGCGTCGGGTCACCGCCAACCGCCTCAACGGCGTGGACGGTGAACTGCTCGATGCCAAACAAGTGGCCGACGAGATTCCATACCTCGACTGCTCCAAGAACACCCGCTACCCGGTGATGGGCGCCACCGTCCAGCGTCGCGGCGGCGTGGCCCGTCACGATGCCGTGGCGTGGGGCTTTGCCCGTGCCGCCGACGCCTTGGGCGTGGACTTGATCCAGCAGACCGAAGTGATCGGTTTCCGCAAGGAAAACGGCGTGTGCATCGGCGTTGAAACCAACAAGGGGTTCATCGGCGCCAAGCGCGTCGGCGTGGTCACGGCCGGTAACTCCGGGCACATGGCCAAGCTCGCCGGTTTCCGCCTGCCGATCGAATCCCACCCGCTGCAAGCGCTGGTGTCCGAGCCGATCAAACCGATTATCGACAGCGTGATCATGTCCAACGCCGTGCACGGTTACATCAGCCAGTCCGACAAGGGCGACCTGGTGATCGGCGCCGGTATCGACGGCTATAACGGCTACGGCCAGCGTGGTTCGTACCCGGTGATCGAACACACCATCCAGGCCATCGTCGAGATGTTCCCGGTGCTGTCGCGCGTACGCATGAACCGTCAGTGGGGCGGCATCGTCGACACCACGCCGGATGCGTGCCCGATCATCTCGAAAACCCCGGTACCGAACATGTTTTTCAACTGCGGTTGGGGCACCGGCGGCTTCAAGGCAACACCTGGCTCGGGCAACGTATTTGCCGCGAGCCTGGCCAAGGGTGAAATGCACCCATTGGCCGCACCTTTCTCAATCGACCGTTTCCACAACGGTGCGTTGATCGATGAACACGGCGCTGCGGCCGTCGCCCACTAACAGGAGAAATTTCCTATGTTGCATATCTTCTGTCCTCACTGCGGCGAACTGCGCTCCGAAGAGGAATTCCACGCATCCGGCCAGGCGCACATCCCGCGTCCACTGGACCCGAACAGCTGCACCGACGAGGAGTGGGGCGACTACATGTTCTTCCGCGATAACCCGCGCGGTCTGCATCACGAGTTGTGGATTCACGCCGCCGGTTGCCGTCAGTACTTCAACGCCACCCGCGACACCGTGACCTACGAGATTCTCGAAACCTACAAGATCGGCACCAAGCCACAATTCACCGACAAGACCGATAGCCCGAAAGCGGCCAGCACGGCTCTGGGAGAGAAGGTATGAGCCAGACCAATCGCCTGTCCAACGGCGGACGGATCGACCGCAATAAAGTCCTGACTTTTACCTTCAACGGCCAGAGCTACAAAGGCTTCGAGGGCGACTCGCTGGCCGCGGCCCTGCTGGCCAACGGCGTCGACATCATCGGTCGCAGCTTCAAGTATTCCCGTCCACGCGGCATCTTCGCCGCCGGTGCTGAAGAGCCGAACGCGGTGCTGCAGATCGGCGCCACCGAAGCCACCCAGATCCCGAACGTACGCGCCACGCAACAGGCGCTGTACCAGGGTTTGGTCGCTACCAGCACCAACGGCTGGCCAAGCGTGAACAATGACATGATGGGCATTCTCGGCAAGGTCGGCGGCAAGCTGATGCCACCGGGCTTCTACTACAAAACCTTCATGTACCCGCAATCGTTCTGGATGACCTACGAGAAGTACATTCGTAAGGCTGCCGGTCTTGGCCGCTCGCCGACCGAGAACGACCCGGACACTTACGACTACATGAACCAGCACTGCGACGTGCTGATCGTCGGCGCCGGCCCTGCAGGCCTGGCTGCGGCACTGGCGGCTGCCCGCAGCGGTGCCCGTGTGATCCTCGCCGATGAGCAGGAAGAGTTCGGCGGCAGCCTGCTCGACTCCCGCGAAAGCCTCGACGGCAAGCCGGCGATCGAATGGGTTGCCGGTGTTATCGCCGAGCTCAAGGACACTCCGGACGTGTTGCTGCTGCCACGCGCCACGGTCAACGGTTACCACGACCACAACTTCCTGACCATTCACGAGCGCCTGACCGATCACCTCGGCGACCGCGCTCCGATTGGCCAGGTGCGTCAGCGCATCCACCGTGTTCGCGCCAAACGTGTCGTACTCGCGACCGGCGCCCATGAGCGTCCATTGGTCTACGGCAACAACGACGTGCCGGGCAACATGCTGGCCGGTGCTGTCTCGACTTACGTGCGCCGTTACGGCGTGGCACCGGGCAAAAAGCTGGTCTTGACCACCAACAACGATCACGCCTACCGCGTCGCGCTGGATTGGCTCGATGCCAGCCTGCAAGTGGTAGCGATCGCCGATGCCCGCAGCAACCCGCGCGGTGCGCTGGTGGAAGAAGCACGCGCCAAAGGCATCCGCATCCTTACCGGCAGCGCCGTGATCGAGGCCCGTGGCAGCAAGCACGTCACCGCTGCCCGCGTTGCCGCCATTGATGTGAAGGGACACAAAGTCACCAGTCCTGGCGAATGGCTCGACTGCGACCTGATCGCCAGTTCCGGCGGTTACAGCCCGGTGGTTCACCTGGCTTCGCACTTGGGCGGCAAGCCGACCTGGCGTGAAGACATCCTCGGTTTCGTTCCGGGCGAAGCACCGCAGAAACGTGTGTGCGTCGGTGGCATCAACGGCGTCTACGGCCTGGGCGATTCACTGGCCGATGGTTTTGAAGGCGGTGTGCGCGCGGCCAGCGAAGCTGGTTTCGGCGTGGTCGAAGCGACTTTGCCGAAAGCCTTGTCGCGTCTGGAAGAGCCAACTCTGGCGCTGTTCCAGGTGCCCCATGAAAAGAACACCGCTCGTGCGCCGAAGCAATTCGTCGACCTGCAGAACGACGTCACCGCCGCCGCCATCGAACTGGCGACCCGCGAAGGATTCGAGTCGGTCGAGCACGTCAAGCGCTACACCGCACTGGGCTTCGGCACCGACCAAGGCAAGCTCGGCAACGTCAACGGTCTGGCCATTGCCGCCCGTTCGCTGAACGTGACCATCCCGCAGATGGGCACCACCATGTTCCGCCCGAACTACACGCCGGTGACCTTCGGCGCCGTGGCCGGTCGTCACTGTGGGCACATTTTTGAGCCGGTGCGTTTCACCGCACTGCATCACTGGCACCTGAAAAACGGCGCCGAGTTCGAAGACGTCGGCCAGTGGAAGCGTCCGTGGTACTTCCCGAAATCCGGTGAAGACATGCACGCGGCGGTCAAGCGCGAATGCAAGGCCGTGCGCGACAGCGTCGGCCTGCTGGATGCTTCGACCCTGGGCAAGATCGACATTCAGGGCCCGGATGCGCGCGAGTTCCTCAACCGCATCTACACCAACGCCTGGACCAAACTCGACGTGGGCAAGGCGCGTTACGGCCTGATGTGCAAAGAAGACGGCATGGTGTTCGACGACGGCGTGACGGCCTGCCTGGCCGACAACCACTTCGTGATGACCACCACCACCGGCGGCGCTGCGCGTGTGCTGCAATGGCTGGAAATCTACCAGCAGACCGAGTGGCCGGATCTGAAGGTGTACTTCACCTCCGTGACCGATCATTGGGCAACCATGACCCTGTCCGGGCCGAACAGCCGCAAGCTGCTCAGCGAAGTCACCGATATCGATTTGAGCAACGAAGCCTTCCCGTTCATGACCTGGAAAGAAGGCTTGGTCGGTGGCGTGCCGGCGCGGGTGTTCCGGATTTCGTTTACCGGCGAGCTGTCGTACGAAGTCAACGTGCAGGCGGACTATGCGATGGGCGTTCTCGAGAAAATCGTCGATGCCGGCAAGAAGTACAACCTGACCCCTTATGGCACCGAAACCATGCACGTCCTGCGGGCGGAGAAGGGCTTCATCATCGTCGGCCAGGACACCGACGGCTCGATGACCCCGGACGACCTGAACATGGGCTGGTGTGTAGGTCGCACCAAACCGTTCTCGTGGATCGGCCAGCGTGGCATGAACCGTGAAGACTGCGTGCGTGATCAGCGTAAGCAACTGGTTGGCCTCAAGCCGATCGATCCGGACAAATGGCTGCCGGAAGGTGCGCAACTGGTGTTCAACACCAAGCAGGCGATCCCGATGACCATGGTCGGCCACGTGACTTCCAGCTACGCGCACAACTCCCTTGGCTATTCGTTTGCCATGGGCGTGGTGAAGGGCGGGCTGAGCCGCATGGGTGAGCGGGTGTTCGCACCGTTGGCCGATGGCAGCGTGATCGAGGCGGAGATCGTTTCTTCGGTGTTCTTCGATCCGAAAGGTGAACGCCAGAACGTGTGATGACCTCGGGCCCTGTGGTGTGCTGGCTGCCGCTTTCGCGAGCAAGCCCGCTCCCACAGGGGGAACGCGGTCGAATGTGGGAGCGGGCTTGCTCGCGAAAGCGGCGGAACAGCCACCACAAGGACCGGAACCAACAGAATTCAGGAAAGGTGCTTTATGACCGCAGCCAATGTTTACCAACAACGTCCAACCACCGAGGCCAAGGCCGAGTCGTCGCTGCATCACGCCGACCTCGCCAGCCTGGTGGGCAAGGGACGTAAAAACGCCGGTGTGACGGTGCGCGAGAAAAAACTCCTGGGTCACCTGACCCTCCGTGGCGATGGTCACGATGCCGCGTTCGCCGCCGGTGTGCACAAGGCACTTGGCATCGAGTTGCCGGGTGCCCTGACTGTCATCGTCAAGGGCGAAACCAGTCTGCAGTGGATGGGCCCGGATGAGTGGCTGCTGATCGTGCCGTCCGGAGAAGAGTTCGTCGCCGAGCAAAAGCTGCGTGAGGCGCTGGGTGACCTGCACATCCAGATCGTCAACGTCAGCGGCGGCCAGCAGATCCTCGAACTGCGCGGCCCGAACGTGCGCCAGGTGCTGATGAAATCCACCAGCTATGACGTGCACCCCAACAACTTTCCGGTGGGCAAGGCTGTGGGTACGGTGTTCGCCAAGTCGCAACTGGTCATCCGCCACACCGCCGAAGACACCTGGGAGCTGCTGATCCGTCGCAGCTTCTCGGATTACTGGTGGTTGTGGTTGCAGGATGCTTCGGCTGAGTACGGGCTTAGCGTTCAGGCCTGAAAAAGCCACCCCCTCACCCCAGCCCTCTCCCCCAAGGGGGAGAGGGGGAAAGGGAGCCGATCGGTGTCGTGGTCAAAACCTGAGTTCGACTCGGTATTTCAGGTCGATGTAACTCGAAAGAACACCTCGGTCAGTCCCCTCTCCCCCAAGGGGGAGAGGGGGAAAGGAAGCCGATCGGTGTCGTGGTCAAAGCCTGAGTTCGACTCGGTGTTTCAGGTCGATGTAACTCGAAAGAACACCTCGGTCAGTCCCCTCTCCCTCACGGGGGGAGGGGAACGGGAGCCAATTTATGGTGTTGTTGCGATCTACATTCACCTTCGAAATTTCAGGTCGATGTAGCTCGAAAGACACTTCGGTCAGTCCCCTCTCCCTCCGGGAGAGGGCTAGGGTGAGGGTAGCAATGCCCCTGATACCCAACACAAGAACAGGAGTCACCGCACTATGAGCCGCGCCCCAGACACATGGATCCTGACCGCCGACTGCCCCAGCGTCCTCGGCACCGTGGACGCGGTAACCCGCTTTCTGTTCGAGCAGGACTGCTACGTCACCGAACACCATTCCTTCGATGACCGGCTCTCGGCCCGTTTCTTCATTCGAGTGGAATTTCGCCAACCAGACGGTTTCGATGAACAGTCGTTCCGCGCGGGTTTGGCTGAACGTGGCGAAGCCTTTGGCATGATCTTCGAACTGACTCCGCCACATCACCGACCCAAAGTCGTGATCATGGTCTCCAAGGCCGACCACTGCCTCAACGACTTGCTCTACCGCCAGCGCATCGGCCAATTGTCGATGGACGTGGCCGCCGTGGTCTCCAATCACCCGGACCTCAAGCCGTTGGCCGACTGGCACCAGATTCCTTACTACCACTTCCCGCTGGACCCGAACGACAAGCCGTCCCAGGAACGTCAGGTCTTGCAGGTGATCGAGGAATCCGGCGCCGAACTGGTGATCCTTGCCCGCTACATGCAGGTCCTGTCCCCGGAGCTGTGCCGCAAACTCGACGGCAAGGCGATCAACATCCACCACTCCCTGCTGCCCGGCTTCAAGGGCGCCAAGCCCTATCACCAGGCCTACAACAAGGGCGTGAAACTGGTCGGCGCCACCGCGCATTACATCAACAACGACCTGGATGAGGGGCCAATCATTGCCCAGGGCGTGGAGGTGGTGGATCACAGTCACTACCCGGAAGACTTGATCGCCAAGGGCCGGGACATTGAAGGACTGACATTGGCCAGAGCGGTGGGTTATCACATTGAGCGCAGGGTGTTTTTGAACGCCAATCGCACGGTCGTTCTTTAGATCGCCATCGCTGGCAGGCCAGCTCCCACAGGGTTTGGGTTGTTCACAAATCCAGTGTCTACCCCGAACAACTGTGGGAGCTAGCCTGCTAGCGATGAGGGCATTACAAGCGACACAAGATTCAGCATCTGTACCCGAGCACTTAACGCGCTGCCTGCCTGGGCAACGCGCTTCCATAAAAACAACAGCGAGGTGAAAGCATGTCTGGCAATCGTGGTGTGGTGTATCTCGGCGCTGGCAAGGTCGAAGTACAGAAAATCGACTATCCGAAAATGCAGGACCCACGCGGCAGGAAGATTGAACACGCTGTCATCCTGCGCGTAGTTTCCACCAACATCTGTGGTTCCGACCAGCACATGGTGCGCGGTCGTACCACTGCGCAAACCGGTCTGGTACTGGGCCACGAAATTACCGGCGAAGTCATTGAAAAGGGCAGCGACGTCGAGAACCTGCAAATCGGCGATCTGGTGTCCGTACCCTTCAACGTGGCTTGCGGACGCTGCCGCTCCTGCAAGGAAATGCACACGGGTGTCTGCCTGAGCGTTAACCCGGCGCGTCCCGGTGGCGCATACGGTTATGTCGACATGGGTGACTGGACCGGCGGCCAGGCCGAATACGCCCTGGTTCCATACGCAGACTTCAACTTGCTGAAACTGCCGGATCGCGACCGGGCCATGGAGAAAATCCGCGACCTGACCTGCCTCTCCGACATCCTGCCGACCGGTTATCACGGCGCCGTGACGGCCGGCGTTGGCCCTGGCAGCACCGTATACATTGCGGGCGCCGGTCCGGTTGGTCTGGCAGCTGCCGCTTCGGCGCGCTTGCTGGGTGCGGCGGTGGTGATCATCGGTGACGTTAACACCGTGCGTCTGGCCCACGCCAAGGCCCAGGGTTTTGAAATTGCCGACCTGTCACTCGACACGCCACTGCATGAACAGATTGCCGCACTGCTGGGCGAGCCGGAAGTGGATTGCGCCATTGATGCCGTAGGCTTCGAAGCGCGCGGCCATGGTCATGACGGAGTGAAACATGAAGCTCCGGCTACCGTGCTCAACTCACTGATGGGTGTGGTGCGGGTGGCCGGCAAGATCGGTATCCCGGGCCTCTACGTCACCGAGGATCCGGGTGCTGTGGACGCCGCCGCGAAAATGGGCAGCCTGAGCATTCGCTTCGGTTTGGGCTGGGCCAAGTCCCACAGCTTCCACACTGGCCAGACGCCGGTCATGAAATACAACCGCCAGTTGATGCAGGCGATCATGTGGGACCGTATCAATATTGCCGAAGTGGTAGGGGTTCAGGTAATCAGCCTGGATCAGGCACCGCAGGGGTATGGTGAGTTTGATGCAGGTGTGCCGAAGAAGTTTGTGATTGATCCGCATAAGATGTTTAGTGCGGCGTAATTATTTATGTAGAACAGAAAGCGGCGGCCCTAGGATCGCCGCTTTTTTTTATGAGTGCACATGCTTTCCTGTTTTATTGACTTCTGATTTTTTTAATTTTCTTTTCATAGAATTTTTCGCGTAGATCTTCTAAGGAATTTGGAACGATGCCTTGACTGTATAAGGTCGCATTTGCACGCATGTTGCGACTCACGCGTTTACCAGCATACTGAATCGCGAGGTTTTCAATTGAGGGGAATTCAGCCCCCGCATGTGGGATCTTAGTAAATTTTTTTAGACGCCGAGTGGGTTTGCCAGAAGTTGATTTAATCCAATTCTGAATGTCAGTGTTCGGCCTTCCGCTAGCAATTCTTTCGGGATTGTTCACTGTAAATCGAGAAGCGTTGCTAGAACTTCCTGGGGCGGAATGATTCGGGACTGGAGGGGCGAAGGTGGGGGCGACATTAGTATACGATTTCACACTCGTGTATCCGGATGAAGGGTGCCCTGGAGGGCTTGAACCCATACGTGCTACCTGTGTTCTGGCCAAATTGGAGTGGCTCATTTTAGGGGTTCGAAAACCAAAAAAATTCTTCAAGCCTTTCCATAGATTACCGAAATGTCCAGTCGGATCGACCCGATTCACCGGATCCCCCACGCAATACGCATACGCATTAATCCCACCTTCTCCAAACGGACTCCAACTGTCCGAGCTATTAAAACGCATCAACACAGGGTTAAACGCCCGATAGCCATTACCCAATAAATAATGCCCGGTCACCGGATCCGGTCGTTCCCCGTTGAAATCGAGCAGGCTGAGCAAATCGTTCTGCTGGGGGCGATGGCCATATGGGGTGTAGAACAGGGGACGAGGTCCGGTCGTACCGAGCAGGCTCAATACTGAACGTTGTAGGTCGGAGGTGAGCAGGCGGGTTTCAGATACTCCGTTCTGACGCTGTTGTTGCGCCAATAGCTGATCGTCATGCTGCACGATCGACCACTGCACCGCACCTTGAATCTCGGTGGTCAAGCGGTCCTGGAGGTAGAAGCGCTGGGTGCTCGCTTGTGCCGACAATGTGCAATTGACCAACCTGTCCAGCGGGTCGTAAAGGTATTGGCAGAGGAGTGTTTCGCTGTTTCCAGGCATCGGCTGGTCTCTCGCGGGCGCTATCGATTCAGGGTCTCACTGTGGCGCATTGGACCGCAGTCGCCTACTAACAGAACTGATAGTCAGGGAACCTTGATGCGGTACTTCAAGCAGGAATATGCGGGTGCGGGGCATAAAATATTTAGTGCTACGTATGAAAATGGCGATCTGAGATCGCCATTTTTTGCAACCTGCAACGGGTCGTGGAGATCCTTGCAGTCACGCCCTTTGAGAATTATGCGCACAGATTATTTTTGAGAGGACGCAGCCGACAGTGAAGAGTACTCAAAAGAACATTTTTCCTGTTGGCCGGATTTGCAAGTCTCCACATGTTGGGCGTTCTTGTTGGCAAGGGACGGTTGTTCCTTTACTTCACGCTTCCAAAGAGTATTTTTAGCGGATTCCCAGTCATTAAAGGAGTACAGCGTCAAGCGTGTGAACGCGAGAAACTCGTCTCCCTCATAATCGCAGGACACCACAAACTTGTTGCCTTCCGAGCTGACGTCGCGGTACAGAGCTCCGGTAAACTCAAAGGTCTCGAGGTGATGCTCTTCGGCATAAGGATTAGAGCCAACCCATACACGTTTATCAGGTCCGGGGGCGAAGTATTCATAGCCTCCCTCCTGTTCATCCTTGACTTGCACTATGTCTCGCACCGCCGGACAGGCAGTGCTTGCCGCGTAAGCATTGCCAACGGCCATTAATGTCATGAGTAAACTGGCAGTAATTGTAGATCGCATGATTGACACTCCATTGTTTGGGAGTGTTCATCTTTACGAACTATGGTCTTGAACACTACTGTCACTTCTGATAGTTAGTTGTGGCCTATTGAGTCATGGTTTTTCAGGGGTTGGTCTTGCACTTGCGCTTGATCCCGGTGCGACAAGTTCTGCGGACGCCTGGAAAATGTAGACTTTGTCGAGGAACACATCAACGAAAGCCCGGTCAAAGCCTGCAGCTTTGTGTCCGTTAACCGGGCGCTTTTCATGGCACAAGAGGATGTCTGAATGAAGATTTCACGCGGTTTTGCACTGGCTTCGCTGCTGGCCCTGGCGACCAGCCCGGCCTTTGCGCAGTTCAGCCTCAACGATGCGGCCAATGCAATTTCGGGCATGAACGGCGGCAATGCGGCCACGGCTGCCGCACCGACTTCGGAAACGGCGGACCTGCTGGGTGCGCTCACTCAATTGAACGTGACGCCACAGCAAGCCGTCGGTGGTGCCGGGGCGATGCTGGGGCTGGCGAAGAACCAGCTGAGTTCGACTGATTATTCGGAGCTGGCCAAAAGCGTGCCGGGGATCGACAAACTGTCGGGCGGCGGTGAGCTGGGCGCCCTTGCCGGGTTGCTGGGGTCGTCAGGCAAGGCTGCGGGGCTGGATAACGCCTTGGGCAATGTCAAGGACACCAACGACCTGAACAGTGCATTCAGCGCCCTGGGCATGGACACCGGCATGATCGGCCAGTTTGCCCCGGTAATCCTGCAATACCTCGGTCAGCAAGGTGTGGGCGGCTCGCTGCTGCAAAGCCTCAGCGGGATCTGGGGGGCAGGTACCAGTAGCTGATTCAGCTGAGCTCGGTGCGCAGTGCGTCGATGCGTCGATCCTTTTCGATCCAGAGCTGGTTGACCCAGTTCTGGATTTTTTCACGAAACAGCGGATCGTTTTCGTAATCGCCCTGCCACAACGCCGGGTCCAGTTCGCGGGTCTGAATGTCGATAATGACCCTCGGCACGTTGCCGCTGATCAAATCCCAGAAACCCGGAATCCTCTGCTGCGGGTACACCACCGTTACATCGAGAATGGCGTCCAGCTGTTCGCCCATTGCTGCCAGCACAAAGGCCACACCGCCGGCCTTGGGCTTGAGCAGGTGGGTGAAGGGTGACTGCTGGCTGGCGTTTTTCGCTGCAGTGAAGCGCGTGCCTTCCAGATAATTGACCACGGTGACCGGCTGGCGCTTGAACAGCTCGCACGCCGCCTTGGTGATCTCCAGATCCTTGCCCGCCAGCTCCGGGTTTTTCGCCAGGAACGCCTTGGTGTAGCGCTTCATGAACGGGTAATCCAGCGCCCACCACGCCAGGCCCAGGAACGGTACCCAGATCAGTTCTTTCTTGAGGAAGAATTTGAAGAACGGAGTGCGCCGGTTCAGCGTCTGGATGAGTGCCGGGATATCGACCCAGGATTGATGGTTGCTGATCACCAGGTAGGAAGTATCGCGACGCAGATCGTCACCGCCGCGAATGTCCCATTGCGTGGGGATGCACAGACGGAAAATCAGTTTGTCGATTTCGGACCAGGTCTCGGCGATCCACATCACCACCCATGAGGCGTAGTCGCGAAACCGCCCCGGCAGGACCAGCTTGAGCAGGGCAAACACCATCAATGGCCCGATCAGGGCCAGGGTGTTGAGTAAAAGCAGCAGGGCAACGAAACAGCCGGTGAGCAGGCGGCGCATAAGGAACTCTTGCAAACATTTGGGCGCGCCATGATAAGCAGCTTCGCGCGACAGGCCAAATCGAGTGGTGACGAATGTTTCACTATTACATGGGTATGCTGGGCTGAAATTGATAAGAGTATATGGCTGTGGCGATTGCTCCAGCCTCTTCGCGGGCAAGCCACGCTCCCACAGGGTTTGCGCAGAATCTGTGGGAGCCTGGCTTGCCCGCGAAGCGATTTCAGAAACGAACGAATTGCCAACTGACGGTCTAAAATTGCGCTGCCCATTTTTCAAGGACAATCATTACGTGAAATCCCTCCTTGCACTGCTGTCCCTCATAGCCCTGCCAGTCATGGCCGCCGAACCCACCCTGTACGGCCGTTACGAATACATCGCGCTGCCGGAAATCGGCGGCGAAGTACTCAAGGCGAAAATGGACACCGGCGCCCTGACCGCGTCGCTGTCGGCCAAGGATATCGAGACCTTTACTCGTGACGGCGAGGACTGGGTACGTTTCCGCCTCGCCACCAAGGACGCGAGCAACAAGGTCTATGAACACAAGGTTGCGCGGATCAGCAAGATCAAGACTCGCTCTGAAGAAGATGAGGATGACAATGAAGTGATCGCACCGACCAAGCGGCCGGTGGTGGATCTGGAGTTGTGTCTGGGCAATGTAAAACGCACGGTCGAGGTCAACCTCACCGACCGCAGTAGCTTCAATTACCCGCTGCTGATCGGTGCCAAGGCGTTGCGCGAGTTTGGCGCGGCGGTGAACCCGGCTCGACGCTTTACGGCGGATAAGCCGGATTGTTAATCCAAAAAAAAAGCTGTAGCTGCTCCAAATCGCAGTCATCGCCTGGAGCATCAGGCGTTCCGAATATGGGTAATTTGAGTGTCTGGTGCGGGCGGCTTCGATGCGGCGGCTTTTAGTATGACAAAGTCCCTGTTGCCACCCAGTGTCTCGGTATTTCGTTTGCGTGGTGGTCGAAACCTTTCCGAAGTACTGGCTACCGGTGGAGTGGGGATTTGATTTCCTGTCTTAAGGTGGAGCGAGTCGCGAAATTTGGGATCGCTATGACTTGCCAGTTTCGGGGTTTTTTTTGCAACTCTTGTGGCGCTGTTGGATGAGGTTTCAGGGGGCATGGGCGGATTTTCGATAACCTTTACTGATCCCTTGGCCGTTGAAGGTTCATTTTCCTCCTTGATTACCGGCAGTGATTTTTTATGTACAACTCCACCTTTAGAAACCTTATTTGTTTTCAGCGGTAGCTTTGGTTGAGGTTTGAACATATGCCCGCTTCGGTCATTCCGATTGACCGGCTCACCTGCGCAATAGGCATAAGCATTCAACCCACCTTTGCCAAACGGACTCCAACTATCCGGACTGTTAAACCGCATCAATACCGGATTGAACTGACGATACCCATTCCCCAAAGGATAGTGCCCGGTCATTGGGTCGGGCAATTCGCCGTTAAAGCCAAGCAGGCTGAGCAAACCGTTTTCACTTGGGCGATGGCCGTAGGGGGTATAGGCGAGGTGATGGTGTTGCGTTGCGTCGAGTGCGTTCATCACCGAGCGCTGTTGATCGGTAGCCAGCAGGATTGTTCTGCGTGAAGACGTAGACATGGGTTGAACTCCGATGCTGAATGGCCATGAAAGCGGTCTTTCAGCATCGGAGCTTTTTCGGGCTTTGCCAACTATCAGAACTGCTAGGGTGATGGCGCTTTCTGGGTCAAACCTTCGGCATCGTCGCCAGCATCGAAGGCCGCTGGCTCACCTCGAAATACCACGCCGCCAACTGCGGGTTTGTGTCGCGCCATTGCAGATCCGGATGGCGCAGGTCCACATAACCCAATGCGCAGGCCACGCTGATTGCCGCCACGTCGAAATGGCTGGTCAGTTCGGCGATCGCATCTTTTTCCAGCAACGCCAGGGCACGGCGGATCTTGTCGCGCTGGGCGTCGAGCCATTCGTCCCAGTGCTTTTCCGGGGCGCGGAGAACGAGTTCGTAGCGCACCATCACCGAAGCATCCATGATGCCGTCGGCCAGGGAGGCGAGGGTCAGGCGCCGCCAGCGGGCCGAGCCTTCGCGCGGGATCAGCGGGTTGCCGACGTGCTGCTGGTCGAGGTAATCGAGGATCACCCGGCTGTCGTGAATGATGGTGCCATCGGCCAGGCGCAGGGCCGGGATCTTGCTCAGGGGGTTGTCGTCGATCAGGGTTGAATCCGGGCTGACGGGCGTCAGCACACAGTCTTGCAGTGCCACGCGGTCCTGCTGACCGGTTTCGTGCAGCAGCACCATGACTTTACGAACGAAGGGCGAAAGGGAGTTGTGATACAGGGTCATGCTCGGGGCGGACATGGCGGCGGCTCAGTCGATGGTGGTGTCACGCAGCATAGCGCGTTGATACGGACCTTGTAGGAGCGAGCCCGTCGGATCGCCGCGCCGTCGCGATGGACGTTAACGATAACGCGGGCATTCCGAATGCCCGCGGCGCTCTCGGGTTTTTCGCGAGCAGGCTCGCTCCTGCAGATTCTGCGTTTTAGCTGCTGCAATTAGCACCTACAGGTCAATAGCGCGAAATCAGCGGCGTTGCAGCAGGCCACGCAGGGCAAAGACCGCGGGGATGCCGAGGCCGAGCCAGCTCAGGGCATCCCACAGGCCATCGCCCAGCAAAGCGGCAAACAGCCCCGCTGCGCTGAATAAAGCGATGATGGTGGGCGACTCGAAGACTTTCCAGAAATTCGCTTTCCTGGGTTTCATGCCGGGCTCTCCGCTGTTTCCACGGCAGGCTTCAGGGCTTTACGCCGCACTACCCACAGGTAAACGCCGCTGCCGAGCACGATGATTGTCAGCACATCGAGGGTTGCCCAGAGGATTTTCATCGGCATGCCGCCGTAGTCACCGAAGTGCAGCGGTTGCGACATGCCCATGACG
This sequence comes from Pseudomonas sp. PDM31, assembly GCF_019218965.1. Lineage (NCBI taxonomy): Bacteria > Pseudomonadati > Pseudomonadota > Gammaproteobacteria > Pseudomonadales > Pseudomonadaceae > Pseudomonas > Pseudomonas sp. PDM31. Next base: position 583,031 of record NZ_JAHUWS010000002.1, read on the forward strand.
TCCATGTACCACGGCCGTTCGACTACGGCAGTGACTTGCAGGGTGCTGGCATCGATCAGGACCGGGGTCATCAGGTGCGAGGTCAGGTGCGTGTCGCCGTTCATGAACACCGCGTAATGGTGCTCGCTGGAAAAGCGTGTGCCGGGAAAGGCGATGAAGTCCGGCTGCATGTCCGGAGCAGCCTCGTTGGCGATGTCGAACAAGCGGGTCGCGGGCGCCAGTTGCGTCAACGGCGGCGCATCGCGGTACGGCGCAATCATCTCGGTCAGGGCTTCATTGCGCCACGCGGCGATCAGCAAGTCGGCGCAGGCACTGACGACGCCTGTCACGCCAACCACCAGTGCCCATGTCAATGTCACGACGCCAATCAGGTTATGCAGGTCGAGCCAGCGCAGGCGAGTGGATTTGTCCCGGCGCACGGTGGCGAACTTCAGACGGCGCATGAACGGCAGGTACAGCACGGTGCCAGACACGATCGCCAGTACAAACAGTATCCCCATGAACGCCAGCAACAACTTGCCCGGCAAACCGGCAAACATGTCCACGTGCAGGCGCAGCATGACCATCATGAAGCCGCCATTGGCCGACGGCATCTCCAGCGCTTCGCCGGTACGGGCGTCGAGCATGAAGGTGTGGGACAAGTTCGGTTCGGTGCCTGCAGTGGGCGCCATGATCGCTACCACACCGTTGGGTTCATCGTCCTCGAAACCGAAATACTGCATGACTTCGCCGGGGCGATGCTGCTCGGCCGCCTGCACCAGTTGTTGCAGATTCAGACGCGGGGTGTCCGCCGGCATCTCCTTCAACTCGGGGGCATCGCCCAGCAAGTGGTCGATCTCGTGGTGAAAGATCAATGGCAGGCCGGTCAGTGCCAACATCAGCAGGAACACCGTACAGATCAGGCTTGTCCAGGTGTGAATGGCGGACCAGCGGCGAATTGTTTTACTTTTCATTTCATAGCCTTCAGAAAAACCAAAGCCGTCCTCGAAGGACGGCCTGGTCGTTGGGCGTGTCAGCTCAAACCATTACCACTTGTACGTGGCACTGGCGACGACACTGCGCTGGTCGCCGTAGTAGCAATAGAAGCCGTCGCACGTCGAGATGTAATCTTTGTTCAGCAGGTTGGTCGCATTCACTGCCAGCGAGGCGCCTTTGAGGCTGTTGTCCAGGCGACCGAGGTCATAGTGAACCGCAGCATCGAACACGGTGTAGGCGTCGGCCTTACCCAGCCAGGTATTGCCCTGGTCACCATAAGTGTTGCCAGTGTAACGGGCACCGGCACCAATGCCGAAGCCATTCAGTACGCCGTCGTGCCAAGTGTAATCGCCCCACAGCGACGCTTGCTGGTTAGGCATCAGTTGCAGGCGATTGCCCTTGTAAATGCCATCTTGCACTTCTGACTTTGCCAGGGTGTAGGCAGCGGTGATCGAAAGGTTCTCGGTCACGTCGGACACGGCTTCCAGTTCCAGGCCTTTGACCCGCACTTCGCCGGTCTGGCTGGTGACCGTCACGTTACCCACGTTGCTGGTTACGGAGACGTTCTTCTGGGTCAGGTCATAAACGGCGGCGGTCAGCAGGGTGTTGCTACCCGGCGGTTGGTACTTGATGCCCAGTTCCCATTGCTTGCCTTCGGTGGGCTTGAACGATTCGGTTGGCGAAGCTGTAGCGTTGCTGGTCGGCTGGAACGACTCGGCGTAAGACAGGTAGGGTACGAAGCCCGAGTCGAACACATAGCTGATGGCCGCGTTGCCGCTGAATTTCTTGTCTCGCTCGGTGTTGGTCGCATCGCCTTTATTGAGGAACCTGGTGCCGGTATGGACCCAGTCTTCACGACCGCCCAGGGTCAGGCGCCATTGGTCGAGGGCCATCTGGTCCTGGACATACAGACCGGTCTGGTAGGTTTTCTGATTGTAGTCGTAGAACGCGGTGGAGCGTGCCGGGCGCTCGATCGGCAAGCCATGGATCGGGTCGTTGACGTTGATCGGCGGTGCGGAACCGAAGATCGAGAGGTAGTTGGTGTTAGTACGCTGATGGTCCAGGCCAAGCAGCAGGGTGTGATGGACATCACCGGTGGCGAAGTCGGCCTGGAAATTGTTGTCCACGGCGAACTGGCTGATGTCTTCGTCGACATTGGTGGTGCCGCGACCGGTATTGCCCTGATCGTCGACAAAAAAACCGGGTGTGGGGGGGAAGTAGCTGTTGACAGTAACCGCCTGGAACGACAGATCCGACTTGGTATAACGCAGGTTCTGGCGGAACTGCCAGACATCGTTCAGGCGATGCTCGAAGGCATAGCCCAGAGCGTAGTAAGTGCGGTCGTAATAGTCGTAGTCCGGATCGCCCAGGTTCTTGTGGTGGGAGATATCGCCGAACGGCATGTCGATCTTGGTGCCCTGGATCGGGTAGAACTGGCTGGTGATCCCGGTATCGTCACGGGTGAACTGGGTCAGCAGGGTAAACTTTGTGTCTTCGCTGATGTTCCAGGTCAGGCTCGGCGCAATGTTGTAGCGCTTGTCGTCGATATGGTCGATGGGGGTTCCGCCATCGCGCAGCACGCCACTGAGGCTGTACAGGAACTGGCCTTCATCGTCGATTTTGCCGGTGCTGGCGAAGTTGATCTGGCGATGATTGTCACTGCCGTATTGCAGCTGGATTTCGTTGCTGGACTCTTCGCTTGGGCGGCGGCTGACCATGTCCAGCAGACCGCCCGGCGGGGTCTGGCCGTATACGGACGAAGCCGGGCCACGCAGCAGGGCCAGACGGTCGAGGTTCCAGGTTTCCTGTTTCGGGTTGGCGTACACGCCTTTTGGCAGTGGCAGGCCATCGAGGAACTGGGTCGGTTCAAAGCCGCGTACACGCAACCAGTCGGCGCGGGTGTCGCTGCCGTAGCTGCTGGCGGTGATGCCGGGCAAATAGCGTACGGCGTCATCAAGGGTGTGCGCGTTCCGGTCGTCCAGCTGCTGGCGGGTGACGACCGAAATGGAGCGCGGTGCTTCGACCAGCGCGGTGTCGGTCTTGGTGCCGGCGGCGGTGCGCTTGGCGACGTAACCTTGCACCGGCCCCCATGCGCTTTCGCTGTCTTCCACACCAATCACGCTGGTCGCCGGCAGGTCCAGCACGCCCTCGGGTACCGCCGCCAGGCTATAGGTGCCGGCACTGCTTTGTTCCAGTTGCAGACCGGTGCCGCGCAAGGCTTCGCGCAGGGCGCCGGGAGCATCGAATTGGCCGTTGACCGGGGCCGAAGTCTTGCCTGCGGCCAGCGACGGGTTCAGCGACAGGGCCAGGCCTGCCTGGCTGGCGATCTGGTTCAGGGTGCTGGCCAATGGCGCAGCCGGCAGGCTGTAGGCGCGAACGCTCGACGCCTGCTCGGCGGCGACCAGATGGCTGCTGGCCAGAGGGGTGCAAAGTGCAATGGCAACCGCCAGCAAACTGGGGCGCAACAAGGTGTCTAGCGAGCGGGACATATAGCGGCTCCTGAAAGGGAATACTTCTCAATTGCCTAGGTGCCGAACGAGAATCAAAAAGTGATAGGGCTGGATGAAAATAATTTCGATTTATCAATTGGGTCCGTGAAAGCGTCGGCTCGGGCTCTGCGTCTTTCAGGGTTTGGCATCCACCCTGGCCGCCACCGTCACCCACCATTGCGTGTGCTGCTCGATCTGCACCGGCAAGGTCGGCAGCAGGGTATTGAGCGCCAGGTCGGTGTCGTGCAGCGGGAAGCTACCGGTAATCCGCAGGTCAGCCACTTGCGGTGCGACACCCAGATGTCCGGGTCGATAACGACCGATCTCACGGACCAGATCTTCCAGTCGCGCGTTGTCCACCACCAACATGCCGCGAGTCCAGGCATCGGCGCCCATGTTCACCGCCAGAATCGGCCCCAGGCCGTTGTTGCGGATCAGTACTTGCTGGCCTTCACGCAGGATCTGTTCCTGCGGGCTGGCTTCGGCATGAGCGGCCACCGCCGACTGCAGAACGCTTAAGCGCGTGCCTTGCTCTTCGCGCTTGACCAGGAAGCGCGTCCCCAGCGCGCGCATGCTGCCCTCGCGGGTTTCGACGATGAACGGCCGAGGATCGCCATGACCGGTTTCGACGAGGATTTCGCCTTCCTGAAGGACGATCAACCGCTGCCTGGCATCGAAGCGCACGTCCAGGGCACTGTGGGTGTTGAGGTTGATCAGCGTACCGTCGCTCAGGCGAAGGGTGCGCTGTTCTCCGGTCGCGGTGCGCTGGTCGGCCAGCCAATAGTCGAGTGGCAAGTAATGTTCACCGGCGAACAGCGCCAGGCCGATCACCGCAACGACACTGGCCACACCACTGCCAAGCTTGCGCACGCGCCGACGAATGCCTTCACGCGATTGCAGCAGGGCGGCGCGGGCCGGGCCGCTGGCGACGCTGAAACGCTGGTCGAGCATGCCCAACTGGCGCCAGGCGCGAGCGTGTTCTTCGTGGGCGGCGTGCCATTTTGCGAACTCTGCGCGCTGCACCGGGTTGGCGCCGTCCATGGACAGTTGCCAGGCGATCGCGGCATCCAGTACTTGCGCCGAAACCGGCTTGGAACGGGTCGGGCTCATGTCGGCTCACCGTACAGCGCGATGTAGCACTGGCGCATACCTTGCGCCAGGTACTGCCGCACACGAGGCACCGACACACCCAGGCGTTCAGCGATTTCGGCGTGGCCCAGACCGTCAAGGCGGTTGTAAAGGAACGCCGCCCGGGCTTTGCTCGAAAGCGTGCCGAGCAGGTGGTCGATGTTTTTCAGGTCTTCGAGGATCATTTGCTGTTCTTCCACCGACGGCTGCTCGGCTTCGGGGATCAGCATCAATTCGGTGAGGTAGGCCTGCTCCAGTGCGGCACGACGGAAATAGTCGAACAGTAGCCCCTTGGCAATCGCTACCAGGAACGCCCGCGGCTCGCGCGGCGCCTTCAGTTCCTCACGGCCCAGCAGGCGCACGAAAGTGTCCTGGCTGAGGTCTTCGGCCCGTTGCGGGCAGGCAACGCTGCGTCGAAGCCAGGCCAAAAGCCAGCCACGATGGTCGCGATACAGCGCACCGACGAGCTCACTTTGGGGGCTTGGGACTGACGACACGCAGTATCACCGATTGGGAAATTTTAACTAACGAGAATTGTTCGCGATTGTCGCAGAGGCGAAGATTGTACGCAATTGGCGCTGGTCGGGCAGGCGTTTACGCCTCGCAATTGACGCAAATCCTGTAGGAGCGAGCATGCTCGCGAAAAACCTGAGGGCGCCGTGGGCGTCCAGGATGCCCGCGTTATCGTTGACGTGTATCGCGACGGTGCGGCGATCCGCCAGGCTCGCTCCTGCAGGACATCGGCAGCGATCAAAAAGAATGCGTATGTTGGCGGCGCTTCCACTGATTGAGCCGCTGTTGCAGATTCAACGGACTATGAATCTGTTGCTGGCGCGCCCGGCTGAACAGAATCAACGCCAGTTCGGCGGTGGCCAGGGCATCGGCGCTGGCGTTGTGGCGCTCGAAGACTTGCAGTTTGAACCAGTCGATCCATTCATCCAGACCGGCCTCGCGAATGTTGGCCTGAGGGCACAACAGCGGGGCGATGTCCGCTACGTCCAGGAACGGATGCTGCAACTTGTAGCCCAGGTGGTCCTTGAGTGCGCGGCCGAGCATGTGCTGGTCGAAGGGAGCATGAAAGGCCAGTACCGGGCTGTCCCCGACGAACTCCATGAACTCCAGCAATGCCTCGGCAGGGGCGCTTCCAGCAGCTATCGCGCTGGGGCCAAGACCATGAATCAGCACACTGGGGCCCAGCTTGCGTTCGGAGCATTGCAGGGTGCGTTCGAACTGTTGGCTGAAGTCGATCGCACCGTCCTCGATCACCACCGCGCCGATTGACAGTACTCGGTCCCTGTTCAGGTTCAGTCCGGTAGTTTCCAGATCGAGAACCACCCAGCGCTGTTCACGCAGGCTGCACTCACTTAACCCGCTCGCCGCTGGCAAGCGCTGTAGACGTTGTTGCAGATCACCGGACAGGATCGGGCCGCCAGGGCGTAACCATGAGAACAGGCTCATAGCTGATACCGCAGCGTCAGACTGCTTTGCAGGCGTTGAGCCTGGCGCAGGGACTCACGCAGGATTCGTCGATCCAGGTGGTTGAGGCTGTCAGGATCGACCCGGTTGGAGTAGGGCAGATTCTCCCGGGTCTGTAGCTGGTGTTGCTGCATGCGGGTTTGCTGAATGAAATGATAGGCCTCTTCGTAGGCAGCGCCATCGAGCGGCTCAATGACCTCTTTGGCCACCAATTGACGAAAACGCTCCAGCGTATTGTTGGCCTCGATACCGTGGGCCAAAGCCAGTAGCCGCGCCCCGTCGACGAAGGGTGTCAGGCCTTGGGTTTTCAGGTCCAGCGTGGCTTTTTCGCCATTTTTGCGCGCCAGCACGAATTCGCGGAATCGCCCTACGGGCGGGCGATTGCGCAGCGCATTCTCGGCCATCATGCGCTGGAACAAGCGGTTGTCGCCGACCTGATCAAGAATTGCGCGACGCAACTGTTCGCAACCTTGCTCGCTGCCCCAGACCACGCGCAAATCGAAATAGATACTCGAACCCAGCAGGTTCTCCGGTGTGGCCTCCCGGATAAACGCGGCAAAACGTCGTGCCCATTCAGCCCTGGACAAACATAGCTCGGGGTTGCCCGCCATGATGTTGCCCTTGCACAGGGTAAAGCCGCACAGCGCCAGGCTTTGGTTGATCTGATGGGCGATTGGCAACAGCTTGCCGCGCACCTCGGCGGCATGCGCCGCGTCACGGGCTTCGAACAGAATGCCGTTGTCCTGGTCGGTGTGCAGCGTCTGTTCGCGCCGTCCCTCGCTGCCGAAACACAGCCAGCTGAATGGAATGCCAGGGTCGCCTTTCTCGGCCAGGGTCAGTTCGATCACCCGGCACACGGTGTGGTCGTTGAGCAGGGTGATGATGTGTGTGATCTGGGTCGAAGACGCACCGTGGGCGAGCATGCGTTCCACCAGTTGGCCGATCTCGCCGCGCAGCAGCACCAGGTTTTCCACCCGTGGAGCATTGCGAATGGTGCGCGCCAGGTGCACCAGGTCGACCCGTTGCAGGGAAAACAGGTCGCGCTCCGAAACCACGCCACACAGGCGTTGATCCTTGACCAGGCAGACGTGGGCGATATGCCGCTCGGTCATGGCAATCGCGGCATCGAAGGCGCTGTGGTCCGGCGACAGGAAGAACGGCGACGGGGTCATGTGCCGTTCGATGGCTTCACTGAAATCAGCGGTGCCGTTGGCGACCACGTGACGCAAGTCGCGCAGGGTGAAGATCCCCAGCGGTGCTTTATGTTCATCGACCACCACGATGCTCCCCACCTGCTGCTCATGCATCAGCGTCACGGCTTCTCGCACAGGGGTGGCCGGGCTGCAGCTCACCGGATGACGCATGGCCAATTCACCCAGGCGGGTATTGAGCGAGTACTGGGTGCCGAGGGTCTCCACGGCTTTCTGCTGGACTTGCTGGTTGACCTGATCGAGCAGGCTGCTCACGCCGCGTAGGGCAAAGTCGCGAAAAGTGCTGGAAAGGGCGAACAGTTTGATGAACGCGAGCTTATTAAGCTGTAGGCAAAAGGTGTCTTCGGCGGCGAGATGTTCGGTGCGGGTAGCCCGTTCACCCAGTAACGCGGCGAGGGGAAAACACTCGCCGGTGGTGATTTCGAAAGTGGTTTCCGTACCCCCCCTGGCCGTGTGCGGGCGTTCGCCGACGACTCGACCCTGTTTAACGATGTAAAAGTGTTCAACCGGGCCGTCGGCGGGCTTGATGATGCTCTCGCCAGGGGCATAAAAACGCAGCTGACACTGTTCCACCAGATAGGCCAGGTGCCCATGCTCCATCTGATTGAAGGGCGGGAAGCGCTGAAGGAATTGCAAAGTGCCCTGGATGTTCTGCAACACCGCGGTTTTCCCTGCCTGTGTGAAGGCGTCCGCTTTACTCATAACCATTACCGCAGTCTTTTTTCGATTTATTGTTGTCGGATGACTCCGTCATGGTCGACCTCCAGGGCCGGAATGCCCATTGGACGTAAGTCTATCTAGGCACCAGGTGCGATGAAGTCGGAAAAACCTTACGTCATTGAAAGAAAAACCGCTCTGATTGCCTATTGGAAAATTACCCGACCAAGTGCACATTGGAGCTACTGCATAGCGATGTCTCACCACTGTGCCAGGCAACTGAATTGAACAGCTAGAGAACGCCATGTCCGACCACGATATTTTGAGCGACGCCGAGCGCGAGGCACTGAGTGCCGTCATGCACGAACCCGACCTGCCGCCGCAACGGGTGCTGATCGTCGACGACGATAAAGATGCCCGGGAAATGCTCCTGGAAATGCTGGCCATGGAGGGTATTCGTTGCCTGACGGCGTCCAGTGGCGAAGCCGCGCTCAAAATGCTGGAAGAAAAACCATCGATCGGACTGGTGATCACTGATCTGCGGATGGGCAATGTCGACGGGCTGGATCTGATCCGCCAGGTACGCGAGTCGGTGCGCGCGGCGTTGCCAATCATCATTGTCTCGGGCGACGCCGACGTGGAAGACGCCATCGCCGCGATGCATTTGAGCGTGGTGGACTTTCTGCTCAAGCCGATTGATGGCGATAAATTGCTGGAACTGGTCAAGCATGAGCTGGGGGTGGATTTGTAAGCCGCTAAAAGATCGCAGTAAACAAAAAAGCCCTGATCGCAAGATCAGGGCTTTTTCGTTTCCGGTGTTATCGCTTACTTAAAGGCCATTGGCAGCCTTGAACTCGCGACGACGACGGTGCAGCACCGGCTCGGTATAACCGTTCGGTTGCTTGGTGCCTTCAATCACCAGTTCGACCGCCGCCTGGAAGGCGATGTTGCTGTCGAAGTTTGGTGCCAGCGGACGATACAGCGAATCGCCAGCGTTCTGACGGTCAACCACCGGCGCCATGCGCTTGAGGCTTTCCATAACCTGTTCTTCTGTGACGATGCCGTGACGCAGCCAGTTGGCGATGTGCTGGCTGGAAATACGCAGCGTGGCACGGTCTTCCATCAGGCCGACATCATTGATGTCTGGCACTTTCGAACAGCCTACGCCTTGGTCGATCCAGCGCACCACGTAACCGAGAATGCCCTGGGAGTTGTTGTCCAGTTCGTTCTTGATCTGCTCGGCAGTCCACTGCGGGTTGACGGCCAGCGGGATGGTCAGGATGTCGTCCACCGAAGCGTGGGCACGTTTGGCCAGTTCGGCCTGACGGGCGAACACGTCAACCTTGTGGTAGTGCAGCGCGTGCAGGGCGGCGGCAGTCGGTGACGGCACCCAGGCGGTGTTGGCACCGGCCAGCGGGTGAGCGACTTTCTGTTCAAGCATGGCAGCCATCAGGTCTGGCATCGCCCACATGCCTTTACCGATCTGTGCACGACCTTGCAGGCCAGTGCTCAGGCCGATATCGACGTTGGAGTTCTCGTAGGCGCCGATCCATTTTTCCGCCTTCATGTCTGCCTTGCGCACCATCGGGCCGGCTTCCATGGAGGTGTGGATTTCATCGCCCGTGCGGTCGAGGAAACCGGTGTTGATGAACACTACACGCTCGCTGGCGGCCTTGATGCAGGCCTTGAGGTTGATCGTGGTACGACGCTCCTCGTCCATGATCCCGACTTTGAGGGTGTTGCGCGGCAGGCCCAGCACGTCTTCGATGCGACCGAACAGCTCGTTGGTGAACGCCGCTTCTTCCGGACCGTGCATCTTCGGCTTGACGATATAGATCGAGCCGGTGCGAGTGTTTTTGCGCGAGGTGTTGCCGTTCAGGTTGTGCATCGAGGCCAGGCAAGTGACCAGGCCATCGAGAATGCCTTCCGGCACTTCGTTACCGTCTTTATCGAGGATCGCATCGATGGTCATCAGGTGACCGACGTTGCGCACGAACAACAGCGAACGCCCGTGCAGGTTTACCGCGTTACCGTCGACACCGGTGTAAGTGCGATCGGCGTTCATGGTGCGGGTAAACGTTTTGCCACCCTTGGCGACTTCTTCCGACAGGTCGCCCTTCATCAGGCCGAGCCAGTTGCGGTAGATCACCACTTTGTCATCGGCATCAACAGCCGCGACCGAGTCTTCGCAGTCCATGATGGTGGTCAGTGCGGCTTCCATCAGGATGTCTTTGACGCCGGCCGCGTCGGTCTGGCCGACCGGGGTGCTGGCGTCGACCTGAATTTCGAAATGCAGGCCGTTGTTTTTCAGCAGGATCGCAGTCGGTGCAGTGGCATCGCCCTGGAAACCGATCAGCTGTGCATCGTTGCGCAGTCCGGTGTTGCTGCCGCCTTTGAGGGCGACCACCAGTTTGCCGTCGACGATCTTGTAGCCGGTGGAATCGACATGGGAACCGGCCGCCAATGGTGCCGCTTCGTCAAGGAAGGCGCGGGCGAAGGCGATGACCTTGTCACCACGAACCTTGTTGTAGCCTTTGCCTTTTTCCGCGCCATCGGCTTCGCTGATGGCATCGGTGCCGTAGAGCGCGTCATACAGCGAACCCCAGCGGGCGTTCGAGGCATTGAGAGCGAAACGGGCGTTCATTACCGGCACCACCAGTTGTGGTCCGGCCATGCGGGCGATTTCTTCGTCGACGTTTTGCGTCGTGGCCTGGAAATCGGCCGCTTCTGGCAGCAGATAACCTATTTCTTGCAGGAAGGCTTTGTAGGCCACGGCGTCATGCGCCTGACCGGCCCTGGATCGGTGCCAGCCATCGATACGAGCCTGAAAATCATCGCGTTTGGCGAGTAGGGCTTTGTTCTTCGGCGCCAGGTCATGAATGACCTTGTCGGCACCGGCCCAGAACTTGTCGGCGGTGAGGCCGGTACCGGGAATGGCTTCGTTGTTCACGAAGTCGAACAGGACTTTGGCGACCTGCAGGCCACCGACTTGAACGTGTTCAGTCATTGCTTGCCTCACTCTGCTCAGCTATTTCGCTTTTCAGCTCTTCAATTTAACAATGAAGCCTTGGGCCATTTAAACCACAAACCCGTCTACCAGTACATGCCAATCACGGGCGGCTGGGTTGGGACCAATCAACGGCTTGGGGCCTTGCTGACAGGGCTTTCAGGGTTGCAAACGTGCCTGCGGCAGACATCGATCCAACGTTATGTAGTGCGCGCTGCGGCATACTACATGATGAATTGCGGTTGTGAAAATCAGACTAATTACGTCGTTCTGCGACCCCATGACGCATTGCGGTCACAGCGCGGAACAGGATGTTCTCAAAAAACTACTGGATTGTTCCAGTTAAATATAAAAAGTTGTACACGATTTGTTGGCTGGCATTAGCTCGGCGGTGTGTCGGATCGCCAGCAAGCCGGCTCCTACGGGGGGCTGGCAATTTTTTTAGGAGCTGGCTTGCCAGCGATGGCGTCAGCCGATTCAGCGCAGAAACAACCCTTGCCTATACTTGGTTTTCTATAACAAAAGTCATGACCAGAGGGCTGCGCCATGGACCACCTCGTACTCACTGTAATCGCACCGGACAAGCCAGGGCAGGTCGAGCGCATTGCCCAGTGTATTGCCGAGCACGGCGGCAACTGGCTGGAAAGCCGCATGTCGCGCATGGCCGGGCAGTTCGCCGGGATTCTGCGGGTAGGCGTACCCGCAGAGGCCTACGATGAGTTGGTCGATGCCCTGCAAGCCTTGTCTGCCCACGGCATTCGCGTGCTGATTGCCGAAAGCGGCATTGAACAATCCTGCACCTGGAAGCCGATCGCCATGGAACTGGTGGGCAACGACCGTCCGGGGATCGTGCGCGACATCACGCGCTTGTTGAGCGAGCAGGGGGTGAACCTGGAGCGGCTCGTGACCGATGTTCGCCCGGCGCCGATGAGCAGCGAGCCGTTGTTTCACGCCGAGGCGCTGCTCGCCGTTCCACTGACGTTGTCCCTGGACGTGTTGCAGTCACGCCTGGAAACCCTGGCAGACGATCTGATGGTGGAATTGGTGCTGCGCAGCGAGCCCTGAGAGGTTATCCAAGTTAAACGTGCACCTGCCTGTGGATAACCTGTAGAGACACCCCGCCAGCCCACGCCGGCCGGGGTTCTTCAGGTTTTGATCAAAAAACCAGCAGTTTCAGGGACTTGCGCACAAACGCCGGGGATCACGCTGTGGATAACCTTGGGAAGGAACGTTGCAGGCCACGTGAAACGTGGCTTGCAGAGGTTTGTGTGTTTTTTGATCAGCCACGGCGGCGCAAGCTTACCCACGCGTCGATGCTGTAAACCGCCAGGCCCGCCCAGATAAAAATGAACGCCAGCAGCGTGCTGGATGACAAGTGTTCGCCAAACAGCAGCACGGCTTGCAACAGCACCAGCGTCGGCGCCAGGTACTGTAGAAACCCGAGGGTTGTGTAGGGCAAATGCCGCGCAGCGGCGTTGAAACAGACCAGCGGCACCAGCGTGACAGGTCCGGCAGCGACCAGCCACCAGGCTTCGGAGGTGGACCAGAATTCGGCCTGGGCACTGCTAGCGGTCGGGTTGAACAGCAACCAGGCGACGGCAATCGGTACCAGCATCCAGGTTTCCACGACCAGGCCGGGCAGTGCCTTGACCGGTGCCTGCTTGCGAATCAGGCCGTAGAACCCGAAGGTCAGCGCCAGCACCAGCGACACCCAAGGCAGGCTGCCGACTTGCCAGACCTGCTGCGCCACACCGACTGCCGCGAGGCCGACGGCAACCCACTGCATGCGCCGCAGGCGTTCACCGAGGATCAGCATGCCCAGCAGGACGTTCACCAGTGGGTTGATGTAGTAGCCGAGGCTGGCATCGAGCATGCGTCCGTTGTTCACCGCCCAGACATAGGTCAGCCAGTTGGCCGCGATCAACGTGCCGCTCAGGGCCAGGATCGCCAGTCGTCGTGGGTTGTCCCGCAACTCGCGCCACCAGCCCGGGTGCTTCCAGACCATCAGCAGCAAGGCGCCAAACAGCGCCGACCACAGCACGCGATGAACGATGATCTCCACGGCGGGAACGCTGGCAATGGCTTTGAAATAGAGTGGGAAAAGTCCCCAGATGATGTAGGCACTCAGGCCCAGAATATACCCGCGACGCGGGTTGGCGGCTTGCATGCAGAATCCTTGCTTAGGCAGCTAACAAAGAAGGGATTGTAAGGAGATTTGTCTGCGAATGTCTTACTGCAATAGTCAGGAAATTGTGAACAGCAAACCCCTGTAGGAGCGAGCAGGCTCGCGATGAACTCAAAGACGGCGCGGGGTATCAGGTTCCCCGCGTTATCGTTGACCACCATCGCGAGCCTGCTCGCTCCTACAGGGGAACTGTTCAGAACAGTTTCAATGGTTCTTCGTTGAGTGCCGCTAGCTGCTCACGCAATGCCAACACCTGATCGCCCCAATACCGTTCCGTGCCAAACCACGGAAAACTGCGGGGAAATGCCGGGTCGTCCCAGCGGCGGGCCAGCCAGGCGCTGTAGTGCATCAGCCGCAGGGCGCGCAGTGGTTCGATCAGGGCCAGTTCCCGTGGATCGAAGTCGTGGAATTCGTTGTATCCGTCCATCAACTCCGACAGCTGCCCCAGGCAGTCCTGGCGATCACCGGCGAGCATCATCCAGATGTCCTGCACCGCCGGGCCCATGCGGCAGTCATCGAGATCGACGATGTGGAACATTTCGTCACGACACATCATGTTGCCCGGGTGGCAATCACCGTGCATGCGGATGTTCTGGTGCGGTGTATTGCTGTAGGCATCTTCCACACGCTTGAGCAGGTCGCGGGCCACTGATTCGTAGGCCGGTAGCAGGCTGCGGGGAATGAAATTGCCTTCGAGCAAGGTCGCCAGCGAATCATGGCCGAAGTTTTTCACGGCCAGCGCTTCACGGTGCTCAAAGGGCTTGGTGGCGCCAACGGCGTGCAGGCGACCGAGCAATTGTCCCAGACGATACAACTGGTCGAGGTTGCCGGGCTCGGGTGCCCGGCCGCCTCGACGCGGGAATAAGGTGAAACGGAAGCCGTTATGTTCGTGCAGGGTTTCACCGTTGTGAATCATCGGCGCAACGACGGGCACCTCGACCTCGGCGAGCTCGAAGGTGAACTGATGCTCTTCCATAATCGCTTCGTTGGTCCAGCGTTGCGGCCGGTAGAACTTGGCGATCAGCGGCTCGGCGTCTTCGATGCCGACCTGGTAGACGCGGTTCTCGTAGCTGTTGAGCGCGAGAATGCGCGCGTCGCTGAGAAAGCCGATGCTTTCGACGGCATCGAGCACGAGGTCTGGCGTGAGAGTTTCAAACGGGTGGGCCATGCTGACTCCTGCGCGCAGCAGGCTGCTGCGTCCGGCCAGGCATGGTAGCGCAGACGGGCTGCTTTAGGGGCTGGGCTTGAGATATGTGGTGTCTGGGCTGACGCCATCGCGAGCAGGCTCGCACACAGGTGATCGGTGTTGTGCCGAAGTTTGCATGCACACAGACGATCCAATGTGGGAGCGAGCCTGCTCGCGATGAGGGCCGATCAGGCGCCGACGATCCCGCCATCTTCGCGAGTAATTGCAATCACCGAAGAGCGCGGCTTGCCATTCGGCAAGTGCTCAGGGAAGGTCGAACCACCGTTTTCCCCGGGATGCTGAATCCCGACAAACAAGGTTTTCTGGTCCGCAGAAAAGCTGATCCCGGTCACTTCACACCCCACGGGCCCGACCATGAAGCGACGAATCTCGCCGGTCACCGGGTCGGCACAGAGCATCTGGTTATTGCCCATGCCGGCAAAGTCCCCGGCATTGCTCGAATCGCCATCGGTCTGGATCCACAGCCGCCCGGCCTTGTCGAAGCCCAATCCGTCCGGGCTATTGAACATGTTCTGTGGCGTGATGTTCGACGAACCAGCCTTAGGTGTCCCGGTATGCACACCCGGGTTGCCGGCGACCACAAACAGATCCCAGGCAAAGGTTTTCGAGGCGTGATCATCGCGGTCGGTGCGCCAGCGCAGAATCTGCCCATAGACGTTTTTCTCCCGCGGGTTCGGCCCGCCCACCGGCTGGCCGTCTTCCCCACGCTTCGCATTGTTGGTGAGGGTGCAGTAAACCTGACCATCCTTGGGGCTGACCACGATCCATTCCGGACGGTCCATGCGCGTGGCTTTCACTACGCTGGCCGCGAGCCGCGCGTGAATCAGCACTTGGGCCTGGTCGGCAAAGCCGCTGCTGGCGTCGATACCGTTTTTGCCGTGGGTCAGTTCGATCCACTCGCCCTGGCCCTTGGGGTGATCGGCATTGCCGTCGCCAGCGTCGAAACGCGCCACGTACAGGGTGCCGTGGTCCAGCAGGTCGCGGTTGGCCTTGGGGTTCTTGTGGTCGATCCTGTCGCGGCTGACGAACTTGTAGATGAACTCGCCGCGCTCATCGTCGCCCATGTACACCACGGCATGACCGTCGCCGGTCTCGGCCAGGGCGGCGTTTTCATGTTTGAAACGGCCCAGGGCCGTGCGCTTGACCGGGGTCGATTGCGGATCGAACGGGTCGATTTCCACCACCCAGCCATGACGGTTCAGTTCGTTGGGATTCTTCGCCATGTCGAATCGTTCGTCGTGCTGGTGCCAGTTGATCTCTTTGCTGGTGACCACCACTGCGTAGCGTTTCTGCGCGGCGTCGAATTTCTGCTCGGCATTGCTGCTGCCGAAGCAGTCGGTGAAGTTCTCCTCGCAGGTCAGGTATGTGCCCCACGGTGTCTTGCCGTTGGCGCAGTTCTGGAAGGTGCCGAGAACGTTCTTGCCCTGTGGGTCGGCGCTGGTTTTCAGCAGCTCATGACCGGCAGCAGGACCGCTCAGGCTGATCGGCGCATTGCCATGAATCCGGCGGTTGTAGCGTGAGCCCTGGACGAAGTGCCATTGGCCGTCCTTGCGCTGCACCTCGATCACCGACACACCTTCGCAGGCCAGCGCTTTGCGCACTTCTTCGGCCGATTGCGGCATGCCGCCGTGGGGGTAGAGGTATCGGTAGTTGGTGTATTCGTTGTTGATGGCCATCAGCGCCCGGTCGTTTTCACCGGGAAACTCGAACAGGCTCATGCCGTCGTTGTTGTCACCGAACTGCAGTTCCTGGTGTTCGGCGCTGCCGTTGCCGCTCGGGTCGAAGGCCGGACCGTCCTTGTGCAGCGGCTGGCCCCAACTGATCAATACCGAAGACTTGTAACCCGGCGGCAGGGTGATGGTGTCGCTGGTGGCGGCGGCAATACTTTCAAATCCCAACAACTGGCTGTTGCCGGCGCTGACACTGGCGGCCAGTACGCTGCGGCTCAGCAGGTTGCCACCGAGGAACATCGCGGCACCGCAAAGGGCCCCCGCGCTGATGAAGCCGCGACGGCTGAGACCGACCATGTTTTCGAGGTCGGTGGCTTGGTTTTCTTCTAATAGGCTCATTTCAGGCTCCCTGCGGTCAGAGCAGTCACCTTAATGATCGAGGATGAAAGTTTTGTTGCAGTAGTGTTTACAGCGGCGTGCCCAGCAAAACCATGGAGGGTGAAAACTCCACACGCACCGGTTTGCCGATGCCAAGCCCCTGAGTTTCAAGATGCTCTGGCTCAGCCAGGGCACAGAGTGTCAGGCCACCGGGCAGGGTGATGCGCACTTCGCTGGGGCCATCTTCGGCATCGAGTATTTTCTCGATGATTCCTCTCAAGCAGTTGCTTGCGCAGGTTTCGCGGGTGTCGAGCGCCAGTACGTCGAGCCAGCCGGCCTTGATCAAGGCCACGACTTCGGTACCGATCTGCAATTCCAGGCGTTCGGTACTGTCGTGAGTGATCTGGGCATTGATGATCAAGCCCTCGGCGATTTGCAGGCGAATCAGATCGTTACGCCCATGGGAATCGATCGCCACGACCTTGCCATGTAACTGATTGCGCGCACTGGTTCGCAGCATCAAGCGTCCCAGCAGATCGAGGTCGCTCGCGTCTTCAGCCGCTTCCAGTACCTGGGCCTGCAGCGCTTGCAGTTTCTGATACAAGCGCAACACGCGCTCACCCTCGCTGGACAGCTTCGCCCCGCCACCGCCCTTGCCGCCGACCACCCGTTCCACCAATGGTTTCTGCGCCAGGTTGTTCAGCTCATCAATGGCATCCCAGGCTGCCTTGTAACTCAGGCCGGCGCTTTTTGCGGCGCGGGTGATCGAGCCCTGTTCGGCAATGTGCTGCAGCAGGGCAATGCGCTGCGGGCGGCGGACAATGTGCTGGGACAACAAGGTAGGCAAGGACATGGCAAAACGCTTTGGCTGTGGCGATGGGGGGACGTTGGCGGCTCAGGGCGCGGGAGTCAAGTCAGGGCGACTCGCCAGGCTTGGGGGTACGAGCCAGGCAATAGACATCGACCCGCGCCGCGCCAGCATCCACCAACAGACGAGCCAGCGCTTGTGTCGTGGCGCCGGTAGTCAGCACGTCGTCGACCAGGGCCAGGTGTTTGCCTTTGACGGTGGCGTTGGCTGCCAGGGCGAAAGCGTTGCGCAGGTTTTTATGCCGGGCATCGGCATTCAGTTCCTGTTGTGCGTCGGTGTCCTGTGTTCGCAAGAGCAGCTGTTCGTCACAAGCAAGGTCGAGACCGGCGCCGAGCCACCGAGCCAGCATCGCAGCCTGGTTGAAACCCCGTTGGCGCAGGCGCCGCTTGGCCAGAGGCACGGGCACCAATGCGTCGGGGCGGTCCAGGCCATTATCGAAGTTATGCTGCACCGATTGCGCGAGCAGTTCGGCGAGCAGACGGCCGAAGGGCCATTTCGCACTGTGCTTGAAACGAGTGATCAGGCTGTCGATCGGAAAGTTGTAGGTCCAGGGTGCAATAACTCGTTCGAAAGCTGGCGGATGCTTCAGGCATTGACCGCAGTACAAGCCTGCGCCAGGCAGGGGCAGGGCACAGGTCTGGCACTGATCGCCGAGCCAAGGCAATTCTGTTTCGCAGGCCGTGCAGATAGGGATGATGTCGTCGGCGGGCTCATCGCAGAGTAAACAGGATTGTTTGTTTTTTAACCAGATGTAAACCGGTCCATCGTATCGTGGTTGACAGCGCATCACTCTTCCTTAAATATGCCGAAACATTTGTGAAGCAACTGCGGGTCTCCATGACCCAGTCGCCTGCCAAGCATAATTCAAAGGAAACACCCATGAGCGCCAGCACCACTGCAACCCTGCGTCATGACTGGTCTTTGGCCGAAGTCAAAGCACTCTTCGTTCAACCGTTCAATGACCTGTTGTTCCAGGCGCAGACGGTGCACCGCGCACATTTCGACGCCAACCGCGTCCAGGTGTCGACCCTTCTGTCGATCAAGACCGGCGCCTGCCCGGAAGATTGCAAATATTGTCCGCAGTCCGGTCACTACAACACCGGTCTGGAAAAAGAGAAGCTGATGGAAGTGCAGAAGGTCCTCGAAGAGGCTGCGCGCGCCAAGGCCATCGGTTCCACCCGTTTCTGCATGGGCGCAGCGTGGAAACACCCTTCGGCCAAAGACATGCCGTACGTGTTGAAGATGGTCGAGGGCGTAAAAGCCCTTGGTCTGGAAACCTGCATGACCCTCGGTCGCCTCGATCAGGAGCAGACCGAAGCCCTGGCACAGGCCGGCCTTGACTACTACAACCACAACCTCGATACCTCGCCGGAGTTCTACGGCAGCATCATCACTACCCGCACCTACAGCGAGCGCCTGCAAACCCTGGCCTATGTGCGTGATTCGGGGATGAAGATCTGCTCCGGCGGTATCCTCGGCATGGGCGAGTCTCTCGACGACCGCGCCAATCTGCTGATCCAGTTGGCCAACCTGCCGGAGCACCCGGAGTCGGTACCGATCAACATGCTGGTGAAAGTCGCCGGCACGCCGCTGGAAAATGCCGACGATGTCGATCCGTTCGATTTCATCCGCATGCTCGCCGTTGCCCGGATCCTGATGCCAAAATCCCACGTGCGTCTGTCCGCCGGCCGCGAAGCCATGAATGAGCAGATGCAGGCCCTGGCGTTCTTCGCCGGCGCCAACTCGATTTTCTACGGGGAAAAACTGCTGACCACCGCCAACCCGCAGGCCGACAAGGACATGCAACTGTTCTCGCGCCTGGGAATCCTGCCGGAAGCCCGCGAAGAGCATGCCGACGAAGTGCATCAGGCAGCGATCGAACAGGCGCTGGTGGAGCACAAGAACAGCGAGCAGTTCTACAACGCGGCTGTTTGAAGCTTCTGATGATACCGCTGATGGAATGCATCCCTCCTGTGGGAGCGGGCTTGCTCGCGAAGACGGACTGACATCCAGCAACGATGTCGACTGGCCTGACGCTTTCGCGAGCAAGCCCGCTCCCACCGGGAGGGGCGTGTTCTGATTTATGTGAATTGATCCACGAGGCCTGCATGTCTTTCGATCTCGCCGCACGCCTTGCTGCCCGCCGTGCCGAAAACCTCTATCGCCAGCGCCCCCTGCTCGAAAGCCCGCAAGGGCCGCAAGTGGTGGTCGATGGTCAATCCTTGCTGGCGTTCTGTAATAACGACTACCTGGGCCTGGCCAATCACCCGCAAGTGATCGAAGCCTGGCGCGCCGGCGCTTCGAAATGGGGTGTGGGCGGCGGCGCTTCGCATCTGGTCATCGGTCATAGCGGCCCGCATCACGCCCTGGAAGAAGCCTTGGCCGACCTGACCGGTCGCCCGCGTGCCCTGCTGTTCACCACCGGCTACATGGCCAACCTCGGGGCGGTGACGGCGCTGGTGGGGCAGGGAGATACGGTGCTCGAAGACCGGCTCAATCATGCCTCGTTGCTGGACGCCGGGTTGTTGTCCGGTGCGCGGTTCAACCGTTATCTGCACAACGACGCCACCAGCCTGGCCAAGCGCCTGGAGAAAGCCACCGGCAATACGCTGGTGGTCACCGATGGCGTGTTCAGCATGGACGGCGACCTCGCCGATTTGCCGGCGCTGGCTCGGGAAACCAAGGCCAAAGGCGCATGGCTGATGGTCGACGATGCCCACGGTTTTGGTCCGCTGGGTGCCACCGGTGGCGGCAGCGTCGAGCATTTCGGCCTGAGCCAGGAAGACGTGCCGGTCCTGGTCGGCACACTCGGCAAGGCGTTCGGTACGGCGGGGGCTTTTGTAGCGGGCAGCGACGAGTTGATAGAGAGCCTGATCCAGTTCGCCCGGCCCTACATCTACACCACCAGCCAGCCACCGGCACTGGCCTGTGCGACGCTGAAAAGTCTGGAACTGCTGCGTAGCGAACACTGGCGGCGCGAGCATTTGCAGACGCTGATCCGCCAGTTCCGCCGGGGTGCCGAACAGATTGGCCTGGAGCTCATGGACAGCTTCACGCCGATTCAGCCGATCATGATCGGCGACGCCGGTCGTGCGGTGCGCTTGTCGCAAATGCTGCGCGAGCGAGGCTTGATGGTCACGGCGATTCGTCCGCCCACCGTGCCCGCTGGCAGCGCACGCCTGCGGGTCACCCTGACCGCAGCCCACAGCGAGGCGCAGGTACAGCTATTGTTAGAAGGATTGGCCGACTGTTTCCAACAACTTGATCCGGAGCCGGGCCATGCGTGATCGACTGATTCTACTGCCCGGCTGGGGCCTCGGCGTTTCGCCGCTGGAACCCTTGGCCGCCGCGTTGCAAGGCCTGGATGAACGCCTGCGGGTGGAGATCGAGCCGTTGCCGGAGTTGGAGTCTAGCGATCTTGAAGAATGGCTCGATGAACTCGACTCCAATTTGCCTCAGGATGCCTGGCTCGGCGGCTGGTCTCTGGGCGGTATGCTCGCGTCCGCGCTCGCAGCCCGTCGCGGCGATCGCTGCTGTGGTTTGCTGACGCTGGCCAGTAACGCCGCATTTGTCGCCAGTGACCAATGGCCGAGCGCAATGGCTGGCGAAACCTTCGATGCGTTTCTTGCCGGTTGTGCGGCCGATTCGCGACTGACGCTCAAGCGCTTTTCACTGCTCTGCGCCCAAGGCGCCGAAGATCCCCGCGGCTTGTCGCGGCTATTGCTCGGCGGGGCGCCCCATACCACGGCCGCCGTGTTGCTGAGCGGCCTGGAGCTGCTCGCACAACTGGACACACGCCAGGCCTTGCAGGCTTTTCGCGGCCCGCAACTGCATTTGTTCGCCGGCGTCGATGCACTGGTGCCGGCCGAAGCGGCAAGCGATCTGCTGGCGTTGTTGCCAGACGTTGAAATCGGTCTGATCGAACAGGCCAGCCACGCATTTCTTCTGGAAGACCCCCACGGTGTGGCGGGGGCTATCCAGGCCTTTTTGCACGAGTGCGGCGATGACTGATCTGTCCCTTTCCCATCAGCCCGGTGGCTTGCCCGACAAGCGTCAGGTAGCGGCTTCGTTTTCCCGCGCGGCGGTGAGCTATGACAGCGTCGCCCAATTGCAGCGTGACGTAGGCAGCCAGTTGTTGAGTCGTTTGCCGGAGGATTTTTTTCCGCGACGCTGGCTGGACCTGGGCTGCGGCACCGGTCATTTCAGCCGTGCCCTGGGTTCGCGTTTTTCTACCGGTCACGGGGTGGCACTGGACATTGCCGAGGGCATGCTCAACCACGCCAGGCCATTAGGCGGCGCAGCGGATTTCATTGCCGGTGATGCCGAGTGTTTGCCGTTGCAGGATTCGACTTGCGATTTGATCTACTCCAGCCTGGCGGTGCAGTGGTGCGAAGATTTCGCGTCGGTGCTCAGCGAGGCTCATCGGGTACTCAAACCGGGGGGGATTTTCGCGTTTGCTAGTCTATGCGTAGGCACATTGTGTGAGTTGCGTGATAGTTGGAGTAAGGTCGATGGCATGGTGCACGTCAACCGCTTCCGCGAGTTCGCTGTTTATCAACAGCTGTGTGCGGACAGTGGCTTGCGGGCGATCAGCCTGCAGACCCGTCCACATGTATTGCATTACCCGGATGTGCGCAGCCTGACCCATGAGCTCAAGGCGCTGGGAGCACATAATCTGAATCCTGGTCGGCCGGGTGGTCTGACCGGCAGGGCGCGGATTTTGGGTTTGGTTGAAGCGTATGAGCAGTTTCGTCAGGCCCATGGACTGCCGGCGACTTATCAAGTGGTGTACGCCGTACTGGAGAAGCCCTTATGAGCGCAGCCTATTTCATTACCGGTACGGACACCGATGTCGGTAAAACCACCGTAGCTGCAGGTCTGTTACATGCCGCGCGTTCGGCGGGCATGAGCACGGCAGCGGGCAAACCGGTTGCTTCCGGCTGCGACGTGACGCCCAAGGGCTTGCGTAACTCCGACGCCCTGGCGCTTTTAGCCGAGTGCTCGCTACCGCTGACTTATGCACAGGTCAATCCGTTGGCGTTCGAACCGGCCATTGCCCCGCATCTGGCGGCGCGCGAGGCCGGCGTGGCACTGACGGTGCAGTCATTGTTGGTACCGATGCGGCAGATTCTCGACATGCAGGCGGATTTCACCTTGATCGAAGGTGCCGGCGGCTGGCGTGTGCCGCTGGCGGATCAGGACAATGTATCCGACCTGGCCATAGCCCTGGATCTGCCGGTGATTCTGGTGGTCGGAGTGCGACTGGGGTGTATCAATCATGCCTTGCTGACTGCCGAGGCGATTGCCCGGGACGGTCTGCAATTGGCGGGTTGGGTGGCCAATATCATCGATCCGAAGACCTCGCGCCTGGAAGAAAACCTCGCGACGCTTGCCGAACGGATTCCGGCACCGTGCCTGGGCCGGGTGCCGAAACTCAAGACAGTCTCGGCCGAAGCGGTGGCCGAGCACTTGCAACTGGATCTGCTGGACTAGCTTTTGCCTATGACAAGGCATAGTGCCATTAGTGTTTTTGACGGGTGTTTTGCAAGCGGCTCTGCTTCAATGGTCACTGTTGATCCTTCACCAGGACGAACTCTCCCATGGAAATCTCAGGTAACAGCGCTTTTTATGCCGGTCTGAGCACTCTTCAGGCAGGCCAGAATCGTGTCGATCAAGCTGCCGGGCAGATCGCCAGTCATTCAATCGAACGCTCGGTCAGCAGCCAGTCCTCTGAGGCCCAGATCGATCGCCTGCAGTCGGTCGATCGCAGCCAGCGGTCGGACCTGACCAGTAATCTGGTGGAAATGGACCAGGGCCAATCCCAGGTCGAGCTGGGCGCCAGAGTCGCCAAGGCGTCCGATGAAGTGCTTGGAACCTTGATCGATACTTTCGCCTGACGCTTCACTGAACCCGCGCCCCTGAAACGCCGCGTTTGTTCGCGGCGTTTTTCTGCGTAAGTCGTTCTTCCTCAACTAATCTTTTCTACACGGCAGATAGCGATGCAAGGCGCCTGCCGCGTTGTTGCGTGCCTGGCTGAGTGGATATCGTGACCAGCGGCAAAAGAACGACGCTTGACAAGATTTCGGCGTAAACGTATGTTTCAAACAACTGTTTGATCGTAGCGACAAATCGCCGCGGTCGTTCATCCCCGGTTACATCAGCAGAGGTTTTTCGCTATGCCTGACTACAAGGCCCCCTTGCGTGATATTCGCTTCGTTCGTGACGAACTGCTCGGTTACGAAGCGCACTATCAGAGCCTTCCGGCTTGCGCAGACGCAACTCCGGACATGGTTGACGCCATTCTCGAAGAAGGCGCCAAGTTTTGTGAGCAGGTGCTGGCTCCGCTGAACCGCGTGGGTGACACTGAAGGCTGCACCTGGAGCGAGTCCGGCGTTAAGACGCCGACCGGTTTCAAAGAGGCCTACAAGCAATTCGTTGAAGGCGGCTGGCCAAGCCTGGCCCACGACGTAGAACACGGCGGCCAAGGCTTGCCGGAGTCCCTGGGTCTGGCAGTCAGCGAAATGGTTGGCGAGTCCAACTGGTCGTGGGGCATGTACCCAGGCCTGTCGCACGGCGCGATGAACACCATCTCCGAGCACGGCACCCCGCAACAGCAAGACGCTTACCTGACCAAACTGGTTTCCGGCGAATGGACCGGCACCATGTGCCTGACCGAACCGCACTGCGGCACCGACCTGGGCATGCTGCGTACCAAGGCCGAACCTCAGGCTGACGGTTCCTACAAAGTTTCCGGCACCAAGATCTTCATCTCGGCCGGTGAACACGACATGGCCGACAACATCGTCCACATCGTACTGGCCCGCCTGCCGGATGCACCGGCCGGCACCAAAGGCATTTCCCTGTTCATCGTTCCGAAATTCATGCCCAACGCTGATGGTTCGATCGGTGAGCGTAACGCGGTGTCCTGTGGTTCCCTGGAACACAAGATGGGCATCCACGGCAACGCCACTTGCGTGATGAACTTCGACGCGGCCACCGGTTTCCTGATTGGCCCGGCGAACAAAGGCCTGAACTGCATGTTCACCTTCATGAACACCGCACGTCTGGGTACCGCACTGCAAGGTCTGGCCCACGCCGAGATCGGCTTCCAGGGCGGCTTGAAATACGCTCGTGATCGCCTGCAGATGCGCTCGCTGACTGGCCCGAAAGCGCCGGACAAAGCCGCTGACCCGATCATCGTGCACCCTGATGTACGTCGCATGCTGTTGACCATGAAGGCATTCGCCGAAGGCAACCGCGCGATGGTGTACTTCACCGCCAAACAGGTCGACATCGTCAAGTACGGCGTGGACGAAGAAGAGAAGAAGAAAGCCGACGCTCTGTTGGCGTTCATGACTCCGATCGCCAAAGCCTTCATGACCGAAGTCGGTTTCGAATCGGCCAACCACGGCGTGCAGATCTACGGCGGCCACGGCTTCATCGCCGAGTGGGGCATGGAGCAGAACGTTCGCGACAGCCGCATTTCGATGCTGTACGAAGGCACCACCGGTATCCAGGCACTCGACCTGTTGGGCCGTAAAGTGCTGATGACTCAAGGCGAGGCGTTGAAAGGCTTCACCAAGATCGTCCACAAGTTCTGCCAGACCAACGAAGGCAACGAAGCCGTTCAGGAATTCGTCGCGCCGCTGGCTGCACTGAACAAAGAGTGGGGCGAGCTGACCATGAAGGTCGGTATGGCCGCCATGAAAGACCGCGAAGAAGTCGGCGCGGCTTCCGTGGACTACCTGATGTACTCCGGTTACGCCTGCCTGGCCTACTTCTGGGCTGACATGGCGCGCCTGGCTGCGGAAAAACTGGCTGCCGGCACTTCCGAAGAGGCGTTCTACACCGCCAAGCTGCAGACTGCGCGCTTCTACTTCCAGCGCATCCTGCCGCGTACCCGCACTCACGTTGCAACCATGCTGTCGGGCGCCAACAACCTGATGGACATGAAAGAAGAGAACTTCGACCTGGGCTACTAAGTCCCGGCGAGGTTGTACAGGAAACCGCTGGTCCTTCGGGGTCAGCGGTTTTTTTGTATGCGAAAGCCTAGAACCAGCCCTCGCTGGTGTCTCGCCCTTGCATGACGGGCGCCCCGCTTGTCGGCAGTGAGGCTTTTTTTTTGCAAATACCGCAGTATTTCACTCAGTAACTTGAGGGTTCTGCCGTTACAGTAGTTGGCACATTGCCATCTATTGAATCGACGGGTCGGAGCTTTACCCTTGCCACGTTCTTCCGCTGTACGTTTCAGTCATTTCCTGCCGTCACTGCTGCTGTTACTGGCGGGGCTCGCGGCTGCGTACATCAAGGACCTGAACGTCTTCTTCACTTCACTGTTCAACGTGCTGCCAACCCTTGTGCTGCTGCTCGGCGGCGCCTACTGCGCGGTTTACCGACGTCAGCGTGAGTTGTTTCTGATGGCCACGGTGTACATCGCCTACTTTCTGCTCGACACCCAGACCGACTATTACCGCGACAACGGCAAGGTTCGCGACGACGCCGCCGTGGTCTTTCATTTGTGTTGTCTGCTGCTGCCGTTGATGTTTGGCGTGTTCGCGGCATGGCAGGAACGCACCCATCTGTTTCAGGATATGGTGGCGCGCTTTGCGGTGTTGCTGGCTGTCGGCAGCGTTGCGCTGGGCCTTGAGCAAAGTTACCCGCATGCGCTGTTGATCTGGCTGTCGGAGATTCGCTGGCCGGCGTTGCACGGTGCATGGATGAGCCTGATTCAGCTGTCTTACCCGGTATTCATTGCCGCTTTTCTGCTGCTGACCTACCAGTACTGGCGTAACCCGAGGCCGCTGCATGCCGCGCAACTGGTGGGCTTGCTCGGGCTGTTCTGGATGTTGCCGAAAACCTTCATCCTGCCGTTTACCCTGAACATCATGTGCAGCCAGGTGATGCTGATGATCGCTGCGGCCGTGGCCCACGAGGCCTATCAGATGGCATTTCGCGACGAGCTGACCGGGCTGCCGGGTCGTCGGGCGCTGAATGAGCGTATGCAGCGGCTGGGACGCAACTATGTGCTGGCCATGAGCGACGTCGACCATTTCAAGAAATTCAACGACACCCACGGCCACGACGTCGGCGATCAGGTGCTGCGCCTGGTCGCCAGCAAACTGTCGAAAATCGGCGGCGGCGGGAAGGCGTATCGCTATGGCGGCGAGGAATTTGCACTGGTGTTTGCTGGCAAGACCCTCGAAGAGTGTATGCCGCACCTGGAAGTGATCCGGGAATCCATCGCTACCTACAACATCCAGTTGCGTAATCAGGACAACCGTCCCCAGGATGATAGTCAGGGGCGCCAGCGTCGCTCCGGTTCGGGTGCTTCGAGCGTGTCGGTAACGGTCAGTATCGGCGTAGCCGAACGGATCGATCAGCGCACCCCGGAAGAGGTGCTCAAGTCCGCAGACCAGGCCCTCTACAGTGCCAAGGGCGCCGGGCGTAACTGTGTGATGGCGTTCGGTCAGAACCGCCGTGGCGCGGTGCGCATGGACGCCGCTACGGTTCAGTGATGATGGCGCATTCAGGGTCTGCACTGTGATTGTCGGGTGTGGCCGCCGGCAGTAGGTTGATTCAATCTGCTGACGGAGAAATGACCATGCCTGAGTACAAAGCTCCCTTGCGCGACATGCGCTTTCTGATCGACCACGTCTTCGATTTTCATGGCAACTATGCGGCGCTGGGGGCTACCGACGCCAGCCCGGACATGGTCAATGCGATCCTGGAAGAAGGGGCGAAATTCTGCGAAAACGTCCTGTCGCCACTCAACCGCAGCGGCGACGAAGAGGGCTGCCATTTCGACAAGGGCGTGGTCACGACGCCTGCAGGTTTCAAGCAGGCGTTCGCCCAATACGTCGAGGGCGGCTGGCATGGCCTGGCGGCGGATCCGGCCTACGGTGGCCAGGGCTTGCCGAGCTCCCTGGGCCTGGTCATCAGCGAGATGGTCGGTTCGAGCAACACCTCCTGGGGCATGTACCCGGGCCTGACCCATGGTGCGATGTCGGCGATCCATGCCCACGGCACCGAGGAACAGAAACAGACCTATTTGAACAAGCTCACCGCCGGCCAATGGACCGGCACCATGTGCCTGACCGAAGCCCATTGCGGCACTGATCTGGGCATCATCAAGAGCCGTGCCGTACCTGCGGCCGATGGCAGTTACGCGATCTACGGCAGCAAGATTTTCATCTCCGCCGGCGAGCACGACCTGAGTGACAACATCATTCACCTGGTGCTGGCGAAACTGCCGGACGCTCCGGCCGGGACCAAGGGCATTTCGCTGTTCATCGTGCCGAAGTTCCTGCCTGATGCCGGGGGAGAGGCGGGCGAGCGCAATGGTGTTTCCTGCGGCTCGATCGAACATAAAATGGGTATCAAGGCCTCCGCCACCTGCGTGCTCAACTTCGACGGTGCCAAGGGCTTCCTGATCGGTGAACCGAACAAGGGCCTGAACTGCATGTTCAC
Source organism: Pseudomonas sp. PDM31 (assembly GCF_019218965.1). NCBI lineage: Bacteria > Pseudomonadati > Pseudomonadota > Gammaproteobacteria > Pseudomonadales > Pseudomonadaceae > Pseudomonas > Pseudomonas sp. PDM31. The sequence goes on from NZ_JAHUWS010000002.1 coordinate 610,749, forward strand.
CATGATGAACCACGCCCGGCTGGGTACCGGCATGCAGGGCCTTTGTTTGGGCGAGGCGAGTTTCCAGGGCGCGATCAAGTATGCCAACGAGCGCTTGCAGATGCGTTCGCTGACGGGCGCGAAAGCCCCGGAAAAAGCGGCCGACCCGATCATCGTGCATCCCGATGTGCGGCGCATGCTGCTGACCATGAAGGCCTTCAATGAAGGCAACCGCGCGTTGACTTACTTCACCGCGCAACTGCTGGACGTGGCGCACCGAAGCCCCGATGAAACGGCGCGTCAGGATGCTGAAGACCTGCTGGCGTTCCTCACGCCGATCTGCAAGGCCTTCATGACCGACACGGGCCTGGAGGTGACCAACCACGGCATGCAGGTGTTTGGTGGCCATGGCTTCATCCGTGAATGGGGCATGGAGCAGCTGGTTCGAGACTGCCGGATCGCGCCGATCTACGAAGGTACCAACGGCATTCAGGCGCTCGACCTGCTTGGGCGCAAAGTCCTCGGCAGCCAGGGCAAACTGTTGCGCGGCTTTACCAGAATCGTCCATAAGTTCTGCCTGGCCAACGCCGCCCATCCGCAGCTGGCCAGCTATGTGGCGCAGCTCGATGAGTTGAATCGGCAGTGGGGTGAGTTGACTGGCAAAGTCGGCATGGCCGCCATGAAAAACCCTGACGAAGTCGGTGCCGCGTCGGTGGATTACCTGATGTACAGCGGTTACATCATCCTCGGCTATCTGTGGCTGCGCATGGCACTGGTGGCTCAGGCCCAACTCGATGCCGGCAGCGGCGAAGCCGATTTCTGCCGGGGCAAACTGGCGACCAGCGAGTTTTACTTCAAGCGACTGCTGCCGCGCACCGCCGCTCATCGGGCGGCAATCGAGGCGGGTAGTGATTGTCTGATGCAGCTGCCGGCGGAGTTATTTGCGCTGTAACGATGCCATCTGTCCGGTACTTGTAGGAGCGAGCATGCTCGCGAAGAACCAGAGAACGCCGCGGGAATTTTGAATGCCCGCGTTATCGTTACGACCCTCGCGAGCATGCTCGCTCCTACAATTGTCTGCGTTGTTGGAAACCCGCGATGCAGCAGGTTTTTTTATGACCTGATAGTCAGTGACCAATCATTACAAATTGGTCACGGGCTGACCCTATGTGTCTGAAAAGTTGTTGGGTTACACTCGGACCCAACGCAAAAAACAACTCCTGTGAATCACCTGTTTAGATCTTGTGAGGTTTGCCATGGCTGACTACAAAGCGCCCCTGCGCGATATGCGCTTCGTCCTCAATGAAGTTTTCGAGGTCGCCAAACTCTGGGCCCAGTTGCCTGCTCTGGCCGAGACTGTCGATGCAGAAACTGTCGAAGCCATTCTCGAAGAAGCCGGCAAGGTCACCAGCAAAAGCATCGCGCCCCTGAGCCGTGGGGCTGACGAAGAAGGTTGCCATTGGGCGGACGGTGCGGTCACCACGCCGGCAGGTTTCCCACAGGCCTATCAGACCTATGCTGAAGGCGGCTGGGTGGGTGTGGGTGGCGATCCGGAGTTCGGTGGCATGGGCATGCCCAAGGCTGTTTCGGCCCAGGTCGAAGAGATGGTCAACTCCGCCAGCCTGTCGTTCGGTTTGTACCCGATGCTGACCGCCGGTGCCTGTCTGTCGATCAACGCTCACGCCAGTGAAGAACTGAAAGCGGCCTATCTGCCGAACATGTACGCCGGTGTCTGGGCCGGTTCCATGTGCCTGACCGAACCGCACGCCGGTACCGACCTGGGCATCATCCGCACCAAGGCCGAGCCTCAGGCCGACGGATCCTACAAAGTCAGCGGCACCAAGATCTTCATCACCGGTGGCGAACACGACCTGACCGAAAACATCATCCACCTGGTACTGGCCAAGTTGCCGGACGCACCGGCGGGTCCGAAAGGTATCTCGCTGTTCCTGGTGCCCAAGTTCATGGTCAATGCCGATGGCAGCCTGGGCGCACGCAACCCGGCGAACTGCGGCTCTATTGAACACAAGATGGGCATCCAGGCGTCCGCGACCTGCGTGATGAACTTCGACGAAGCCGTGGGTTACCTGGTCGGCGAGCCGAACAAGGGCCTGGCGGCCATGTTCACCATGATGAACTACGAGCGTCTGGGCGTCGGTATCCAGGGCCTGGCCACTGGCGAACGTTCCTACCAGAACGCTGTGGAATACGCCCGTGATCGTCTGCAAAGCCGTTCGCCGACCGGCGCGCAGAACAAAGACAAGGTGGCAGACCCGATCATCGTCCACCCGGACGTGCGTCGCATGCTGTTGACCATGAAAGCCTCGAACGAAGGCGGTCGTGCTTTTTCCACCTATGTGGCGATGCAACTGGACACCGCCAAGTTCAGCGAAGACGCCACGACCCGCAAGCGCGCGGAAGATCTGGTTGCGCTGCTGACCCCGGTAGCCAAGGCATTCCTGACCGACCTCGGTCTGGAAACCACCGTTCATGGCCAGCAGGTTTTCGGCGGCCATGGTTACATCCGTGAGTGGGGCCAGGAGCAGCTGGTGCGCGATGTGCGCATTACCCAGATCTACGAAGGCACCAACGGCATTCAGGCGCTGGACCTGGTCGGGCGCAAGATCGTCGGCACCGGTGGCGCGTTCTACAACCTGTTCGCGGACGAAATCCGTCACTTCACATCGACCGCCAGTGCGGACCTCGCGGAGTTCACCAAGCCGCTGAACGACGCAGTGACCACCCTCGACGAACTGACCGCCTGGCTGCTGGACCGAGTGAAAAACAACCCGAATGAAATCGGCGCGGCGTCGGTCGAGTATCTGCAGGTATTCGGTTACGTGTCGTACGCCTACATGTGGGCACTGATGGCCAAGGCCGCCATCGGCAAAGAAGCCGAGGACGATTTCTACGCCAGCAAAATGGGCACGGCACGCTTCTATTTCGCCCGTCTGCTGCCGCGCATTCATTCGTTGAGTGCATCGGTGAAGGCCGGTAGCGAGTCCCTGTTCCTGCTGGATGCAGGACAATTCTGATGTTGTAACGGCATGTAAGCATTCTCTTACATGCCGTGCTGCTGTTCTCCCATAGAAGCAAATTGGATCCAGGGCTAATCTACTTGCCATGGACGTAGCGCAGGAAGCGCAAAGCAACAACACGGACACGTAGGATTCTGCCAGGACGGTGGAGCGAAAAGGATGTCAGGGAAACAGTCTGCAAAGCCCCGCTTCGGCGGGGTTTTCTTTTGGCAGCGAAAAAGTTCTCAGCTCAATCCATCCATAGCCTGTGCGCTGTTCAAGCGCTCATCCTGAGCCTTCATCACTTCTTCCAACACCGTGCGCAGCAAGGCCAGAGAGGCCTGTTGCCGTTGCACATCGCGACACACCAATCCGACTTTCAGTGGCACTCGCGGTTCGCTCAGGGGCTTCCACAGCAGTTCATCGGTGCCGTGGGTCTTGTGTGAGCGCCCGGGCAGTACGGTCGCCAGTCGCGTGTTTGGCAAGCTGTCGAGAATCCCCGCCATGTTGTTCAGTTCCGCTTGCACCTGCGGGCGGCGTCCCAGGTTTGCCAGTTGGGCCTGCCAGATCTGCCTGATCTGAAACTCTTCACCCAGCAACAACATCGGCAGCTCGGCGGCCTGACGGATGGACACTTTCTTGAAGTCGCGCAACGGATGCTCCGCCGGGATGACCAGGGTCAGTTCATCCTCATACAGCATCACGCCATGCAGGCCCGGCTGACGGGGCGGCAGGTAGCCGATGCCGATGTCCAGCGAGCCATTGAGCAGCCGTCGCTCGATTTCCAGCCCCGTCAGCTCGTAAATCTGCACCACCAGATGCGGCTGCGCCTGGCGCACGCGCTCAAGCATTTGCGGCACCAGGTTGGAGTGGACGGTCTGCAATACACCGATGGCCAGGGTGCGCAGCGCCTGCCCCTTGAAGTTGCCGAGGGCTTCGCGCGCACGCTGCAAGCCATCAAGCAGGGGCTGGGCGTGGTTGTACAGCGTATGGGCCGCGAGGGTCGGCAACAGGCGTTTGCTGCTGCGCTCGAACAGGCTCACATCGAGGTTCTGTTCGAGGTGGCGGATTTGTTGCGACAGCGCCGGCTGGGAGATTGACAGGCGTTCTGCGGCCCGGCCGACATGACCTTCTTCATACACCGCGACGAAATAACGCAGTTGCTTAAAATCCATAACTAATACTTATCGAAAATGCTCGGAAATCGAAATGGCTCTACGCCTTGGCTGAGCCTAGTCTAACTGTATTCACAAGGCTTACAGGGCCACAGAGCGCGATGAATACTGTTTGTTTCGATGGCATTTGCATAGGTAACGCAAAAAACCTCTTGGGAGGTTTTTGCCAATGAATCTATTCAGTCTACGCCGTAGCACGCCCAGCCTTGATGACCTGGTCATGGGCGCCGCCGCGCCATCCCAAAGCGATAGTCTATCCACTGAATACCTGATGCCGAGTGTCGAACGGCCGGCCCAGGTTTTTACGCGCGGCCAGGGTTCCTGGTTGTGGGACAGTGATGACCGCGCCTATCTGGACTTCTCCCAGAGCGGTGGCGCCAACAGCCTGGGCCATAGCCCCTCGGCATTGGTCAACGCGATCACGGCGCAGGCCCAATCGCTGATCAACCCGGGTTTTGGATTACATAACCGTGGCATGCTCAGCCTCGCTGAAAGACTGTGTGCCAGTACCGGCAGCGATCAGGCGTACCTGCTCAACACGGGCAGCGAAGCCTGTGAAGCGGCGATCAAACTGGCGCGCAAATGGGGTCAACAGCATCGAGGCGGCGCTTCGCGGATCATCGTGGCCAATAACGGCTGTCATGGCCGTAGCCTGGCGACTATTTCGGCGTCGGACAGTTCGACACTGACCAACCGCTTCGAACCGCAACTGCCAGGTTTCAGCCACGTGCCGTTCAATGACCTGCCGGCACTGCATGCCGCCGTGGATCAGCGGACCGTGGCGATCATGCTTGAGCCGATCCAGAGTGAAGCGGGAGTCATCCCTGCCACCGCGCATTACCTCAAGGGGGTCGAGCGGTTGTGTCGCGAACTCGGCATCCTGTTGATCCTCGACGAAGTGCAAACCGGCATCGGTCGTTGCGGCACTTTGCTTGCCGAACAATCCTACGGCGTGCGGGCAGATATCGTCGTGCTCGGCAAAGGCCTGGGCGGTGGGGTGCCAGTGGCCGCTTTGCTGGCGCGGGGCAAAGCCTGTTGCTTCGACATGGGTGAAATGACCGGGACCCACCACGGCAATGCACTGATGAACGCTGCGGCACTCGCGGTGCTCGAGAGCGTGCAGGACAAGGGATTGCTCAAGCATGTGGGAGAAACCGGCCAGTATCTGAGCGAAGGCCTGCGGCGTTTGTCCTGGCGCTACGGACACGGCGAATTGCGCGGGCAAGGGCTGCTCTGGGGGCTTACGTTATCTGACGATTCGGCCGCTGCCGTGGTCAATGCCGCACTACAGGAAGGCCTGCTGCTCAATGCCCCGCAAACCGACTGCCTGCGCTTCACCCCCGCGCTGACCGTCAGCAAGGCCAGCATCGACGAAATGCTCCTGCGCCTGACGCGCGCCTTCTCCCGCGTGCGCACCGCGCAATTGCACTGTCGCAAAGGGATTGCCGTCTGATCGCAGGCGTCCTTCAACTCATTCCAGAACCGTCTCGCGGTATAACGCACGCCCCATGCCTGATTCTTTTGGCGTGGGGCGTTTTTTTTCGCCGGGTTTTCCCCGGGATGCTTTACTGAACCCTGACGAACGGTAGCGGTCGATTAAGTGTAGGGTTTTAAAAGCCCACCTCAACCAGGAGCAAGCCCATGGATTTTGTTCGAATCATCATTGCCATTCTGTTGCCGCCATTGGGCGTGTTTCTGCAGGTCGGATTCGGCGGGGCGTTCTGGCTGAATATCCTGCTGACACTGTGCGGTTATATTCCGGGGATCGTGCATGCGGTTTACATCATCGCCAAGCGTTGACTGACACGTTGTCAGGTAACCAGCCCTCGCCAGCAGGCCCGCATTGGAAGTGCGTCGTTCACAAAACCTTGTGGGAGCGAGCCTGCTCGCGATGGGGGCGCTAAATTTCAAGCACTTTGCCCTGAACTCAGCCCCCCCTGATCCATCACCCGCCGATAAAACAGCCACTCCTGCTCCAGCGCATGGGCCTGGTTTCCCGCCTTGCGAAAGCCGTGACGTTCGTCGGCGTAGTAGTGCGCTTCAACCAGTACGCCGTTGTCTTGCAACGCCGTGACCATGTCGCGGGTCTGTTGCGGGACGACCACGGCGTCCAGTTCCCCTTGAAAGAATATGACCGGTACGCTGATGTTGCTCGCATGCAGTAGTGGCGTACGAGCGGCGTAGCGATCGGCATCCTGCACGGGATCGCCAATCAGCCAATCCAGATAATCGCCCTCGAACTTGTGGGTCGCCCGTCCCAGGGCCACAGGGTCACTGACACCGTAAAGGCTGGCGCCGGCGCTGAACACCTTGTGGAATGCCAGCGCGCAAAGGGTGGTGTACCCGCCGGCACTGCCGCCGCGAATGAATGCCTTGTCGCGGTCGATCAATCCGCGCTCGGCGAGATAGTCGACCACCGCGCACGCATCCTCTACGTCAACATCGCCCCAGCTCAGATGCAGGGCCTGGCGATAAGCCCGGCCATAACCACTGCTGCCGCGATAGTTGAGGTCGGCTACGGCGAACCCCCTTTGTGCCCAGAACTGGATGCGTGGATCGAGCATCGGGTAGCACGCCGAAGTCGGACCGCCGTGGATGAACACCACAAGTGGAGGTTTCGCCTCACCGGTCATCGCCGGGTAGAAGAAGCCGTGGGCTTCACCGGAGCCGCTGGGGTAGCGCAAGGTCTGCGGGCGGCTGATTTGCTCGGCAGGCAACGGTGCAATGCCACCGGCCAGGACCTTTACCTGTCGGGTCTGGCGGTCGATGGCGATCACCGCCGTGGCGCTGACGGGCGAAGCGGCGATGCAGTAAATGAACTGCTTATCCACAGCGAGATGACGGAAGCGACTGTAGTCGCCGGTGAAGTCTTCGCTGCTGGCGCCACACAAGCCCAGCCGGCCAAAGCCGCCGTCGGTCCAGCTGGCCAGATAGGTGTCCCCGTCCAGCGGCAGCCAGGTGCAGCCGCCCAGTTGCCAGGGCGCGGGGCCATGATCGGCGGGGGCACTGGGCAACGGGCTCAAGCCTACGGCCGATTCCACCCATGGCTGCCAGAATCCGCCGCGATCGGTCAGGCAAAACAGGCGGCCATCTGTATCAAACCGCGGTTGTTGCAGGGACTCCTGTGTGCTGTTGCCAGCGACGCAACGGGGGTTGGCATAACGGCCGTCGCCCTGGCGTTCGGCAACCATCAGGCGGGTCGCGGTCCAGGGTTGATCCGGTTTGCTCCACTCGATCCAGGCCAGACGTCGGGCATCAGGGCTCAGGGTCGGCGCCGCGTAGAAGTCGGCGCCTTCGGCGAGCAGATGACGCACGCCATCGGTGAGATCGATCGCCACCAGTCGGTGCCGGTCGCGATGTTCTTCAACGGCCAGCACCTGATTATTGGCAAATTGCAGATCACCGTAACGGCATTCCCCGGACGTCAGCAGCTCAGGTGTTTCGTCTTGCAGTGATTGGCGGTACAGCTGTTGATCCGCTTCGTTGACGAAAACGATGCCAGTGTCGGTCAGGCAAAACGCCCCGCCGCCGTATTCGTACACCCGACTGCGCACACTGAAACCCGGGGGTGTCAGGCAAGTCGCCGCATTGTTGTGCCAATGCCAGATCCGGCACGCAGCGTCTGCGGGCCGATATTCGTTCCAGAACAAGCCATGGCGACCGACCTGCAGTTCGGCGAAATCGATGCCAGCCGCAACGGCTTTGACGGCGCTCAAGGGTTCAGCTTTTGGCGATGAGGCGTGAGTTTCGTTCATTGCGAAAGGCCAGTTGTTCGATGGTCCGGGTGGCGTGCTCGGCTTCTTCGCGAGCCTTGAGGATCACGCCGTGATGGTGTGACTTGCTGCATACCGGGTCGGCATTGCTCGCATCACCGGTGAGCATGAATGCCTGGCAGCGGCAGCCGCCGAAATCTTTTTCTTTCTCGTCGCAGGAGCGGCACGGCTCGGGCATCCAGTCGTAGCCACGAAAGCGGTTGAAGCCGAACGAGTCGTACCAGATGTGCTGCATGCTGTGGTCGCGCACGTTGGGAAACTGTACCGGCATCTGCCGGGCACCGTGACAGGGCAGGGCGGTTCCGTCCGGCGTGACCGTGAGAAAAATACTGCCCCAGCCATTCATGCAGGCTTTCGGTCGTTCTTCGTAGTAGTCCGGCGTGACGAAAATCAGCTTGCACGGATGCCCTTGGGCTTGCAGCCTGGCGCGGTATTCGTTGGTGATGCGCTCGGCCCGCACCAGTTGTTCCCGGGTCGGCAACAGCCCGACTCGATTGAGTTGCGCCCAGCCGTAGAACTGGCAGGTGGCGAGCTCGACGAAGTCCGCTTCAAGGGCAATGCACAACTCGATGATGCGGTCGATCTGGTCGATGTTGTGCCGATGGGTGACGAAGTTCAGCACCATCGGATAGCCGTGGGCTTTCACTGCCCGGGCCATTTCCAGTTTCTGCGCGAAGGCTTTTTTTGAACCGGCCAACAGGTTGTTCACTTGCTCGTCGCTGGCCTGGAAACTGATCTGGATGTGGTCCAGACCGGCCTTTTTGAAATCACTGATTTTCTGCTCGGTGAGACCGATGCCGGAGGTGATCAGGTTGGTGTAGAAACCCAGTTTGCGCGCTTCAGAAATCAGCTCGGCGAGGTCCTTGCGCACCAGCGGCTCGCCACCGGAAAAGCCCAGTTGTGCGGCGCCCATCTCGCGGGCTTCGCGAAATACCTTGATCCATTGCTCGGTGCTCAGTTCCTCGCCTTGCTTGGCGAAGTCCAGTGGATTGGAGCAGTACGGACATTGCAGCGGGCAGCGATACGTCAGCTCGGCGAGCAGCCACAGCGGCAGGCCGACTTCGGGTGTGGGCGGTACTTGCACCGATGAATCAGGCAAGTTCGATCCAGTGCTGCGCACGGGCAACCTCCATGAATTGCTCGATGTCGTCACCGAGTTCGGGCACGCCGGGGAACTGCTGGTCGAGTTCGGCAATGATCGCCGCGACATCGCGCTCGCCGTCGATCAATCCGCCGATCAGCGCGGCGCTTTCGTTGAGTTTGATCATGCCTTCCGGGTACAGCAGCACATGGCCTTTTTGCGCCGGTTCGTACTGAAAGCGGTAGCCGGGACGCCAGGTCGGGGTCTTGCTGCGGTCGAAACTCATAAGGTGATTCCTTTGTGCCAGACCCGTTGCCCGGTCACGCTGTGATACGGCGGGCGTTTCAGTTCGTAGGCCATGCTCATGGCATCGAGCATGCTCCAAAGAATGTCCAGTTTGAACTGAAGAATTTCCAGCATGCGCTCCTGGCCTTCCCGTGTCGTGTAGTGCTGCAGGGTGATCGCCAGCCCGTGCTCGACATCGCGCCGCGCCTGGCCCAGGCGAGTGCGGAAATACTCGTAGCCGGCCGGGTCGATCCAGGGGTAATGCTGTGGCCAACTGTCCAGGCGCGACTGGTGGATCTGCGGTGCGAACAGTTCGGTCAGCGAGCTGCTGGCGGCTTCCTGCCAACTGGCCCGGCGGGCGAAGTTGACGTAGGCGTCCACGGCGAAACGCACACCGGGCAACACCAGTTCCTGGGAACGCAACTGATCCGGGTCGAGACCGACAGCCTGGCCCAGGCGCAGCCAGGCTTCGATGCCGCCGTCTTCGCCCGGGGCGCCGTCATGGTCGAGCAGGCGCTGGATCCACTCGCGGCGGATCTCGCGGTCCGGGCAGTTGGCCAGGATGGCCGCGTCTTTGAGCGGAATGTTCACCTGGTAGTAGAAGCGGTTGGCGACCCAGCCCTGGATCTGCTCGCGGGTTGCCCGGCCCTCATACATCGCCACGTGATAGGGGTGATGGATGTGGTAGTAGGCACCCTTGGCGCGCAGGGCGGCTTCGAATTCGCTGGGGGACATTGGGGTGTCGGTCATTGCGGTTCTCCGGGGAACAACCGTTGAAATCGTTGGTGTCTGGTCGGACGTTTTCGCGAGCAAGCCCGCTCCCACATTGGAATGCGATCTCCTTTGTGGGAGCTGGCTTGCCAGCGATGGGGGCATCCGCTACAGCACAATACTCATGCCGTCATACGCCACTTCAACATTGCGCCGATCCAGCTCCGCGCGCTCCGGTGAGTCTTCATCGAGAATCGGATTGGTGTTGTTGATGTGGATAAGCACCTTGCGCTGTTCGGGCAACTGCTCCAGCACTTCGAGCATGCCGCCAGGGCCGTTCTGCGCCAGATGGCCCATCTCGCGACCGGTACGGGTGCCGACGCCACGGCGCTGCATTTCGTCGTCGTCCCACAAGGTGCCATCGACCAGCAGGCAGTCACTGCCGGCCATGATCTCCAGCAGTGATGCATCGACCTTGCCCAGGCCCGGCGCATAGAACAGTTTGCCGCCGGTGGACAAGTCCTCGACGATCAGGCCGATGTTGTCGCCCGGATGCGGGTCGAAGCGGTGTGGCGAGTAGGGCGGCGCTGCGCTGCGCAAAGGCAGCGGGGTAAATCGCAGGTTCGGGCAGGCCGGGATGCTGAAGCTCTGGTCGAGCTCGATGCGGTTCCAGTTCAGCCCGCCGTTCCAGTGGTTCAGCATGGTGAACAGTGGAAAACCGCTGCTCAGATCCTCATGGACCATGTCGGTACACCAGACCTGATGCGGGCAACCTTCACGCAACATGAGCAGGCCGGTGGTGTGATCGATCTGGCTGTCCATGAGGATGATTGCGCCGACCCCGGTGTCGCGCAGGGCACGGCCCGGTTGCATCGGGGCGAAGCTCTGGAGCTGGGCGCGGATGTCCGGGGAGGCATTGCACAGCACCCAGTTCACGCCGTCATCGGAAATCGCGATGGAAGATTGTGTCCGCGCCTTGGCCCGCAGGCTGCCATCGCGAAAACCTGCGCAGTTCACGCAGTTGCAGTTCCACTGGGGGAAACCGCCGCCGGCAGCGGAACCTAGAATCTGGACAAACATGGGTGCTCCATCATTTCAACGCTGAAAATAAAACGCCTCGGATAACCGAGGCGTTGTGCTGCGGATCTGCCAGGGCAGAGATCAGCGGCTTGCGAAGTACATGGTGACTTCGAAGCCGATACGCAGGTCGGTGTAAGCCGGTTTTGTCCAGGACATGGGTGACTCCTTCAGGGTGATGGGATAGCGCTGTCTATAGTTATAGTCCACGGCAGCGCGGGGAGGTTCCAAATAGTTAGGCTGCTATGTTACTCAAAATTTCCAGGGATTTGCCCGTGAATCTTTGAGAAAGCTCCTTACAGGCTCGGTAATGATCATTTAGCCGCTTGCCACGGGGCGCCGGGCATGGAATCGCTGGCGAGGCAGAGCCAGCCGCCTTCTATGTTGTTTAACCGTTGCGCAGCAGCCAGCAACTGCGGGGCGTCGAGTTGCTCGATCGCGGTGACCAGTTGCGCCAGATAATCCGACGAGTGGCCGGCGAGCCTGGCCTGCCAGAGCAGTTCGCCAGCGTCTTTGCAGGATAGAGACGAGTCGTCGAATTGATCGGCAAGACTCTGGCGCAGTTGGCCCAGGCTGGCCTCATCAAGTTGTGTAACGAGCGTCGGAATGTTTTCGAGAAACTGCCGAATGTGGCCGAGCAACTCCACCGATGTCACCGTCGGGGACTGCACGCCAAACAGCAATCCGGTTCGCCCATGGATCTGCCGCAGGGCGCTGAACACCGCATAACCCAACTGCAATTCACCCCGCAGGCGTTGATAGAACGGTGTCTGGCACAGGTGCGCCAGCAAGCGCCAGGCCGCTTCGTCGGCGATCTCGCGGCTGGCGACCGGACAGAACAGCAACAAGGCGTGTTCGCTGGACACCGTTTCAATGTGGCGCCACAAGTATGGTGTTGTGAACGCTGTCGGTGCCGGCAATTGATTGTCCGGTATACCGGGAATGCGGCTCAGGGCCAGGCCCATCGCCGATTGGGTTTGTGGGCTGAGGCCCAGCGCCCAGCCATCCCAGCGGGAAGTTGTCCACAGGTGTTTCGCGTCGTTGGAGGCTTGCGCTGATTCCAGGCAATGCTCCGGGAATGCCTTGAGCAATTGGCGGATGGGCAACAACGGCGTTTCCGGCTCTGCGCGCGGGGAATCGGCATCAATCTGTGTCAGACATTTCAGCGCATGTTCGAGGGCTGCGGGTATCGACTCTTGCAGGCCGGTCAGTTTCAGCAACCATTCATGGCCACTCGTGCTGAACGACAACTCGACACCGGCCTCGCGCGCATCTTGCTGTGTTTGCCAAAGACTGCCTTGCAATTGCTCTTGCAGGTCAACCGTGGCTGCGGCTTCCATCCGCCAACGCAGATAAATCGCGCCTTCATCACCGTCATCCCGCCATGCCTGACTGAACTGCATCGGCGAGCGCTCTCGGCGGCTGCGCGAGCGGTCCTGGGCAAACGTGCGCAGACCGCGGTGGGCGCTGGTCTGGCCACGAATCAATCCGGCATTGGCCAGCGGTTCACTGCTGCGCAGGAAGGGATTGGCGGTGGGCAGGTGCCAATGGTCGCTGAAGTTATCCACAGTGCCGATTTCATTGAGAATCTGTTTGAGGGCGGCAACGCCGGACTCGGACAAGCCACTTTCAAGCTGTTCGCTGTCGAGGCGCGCCAGTTGCAGTGCGCCGCTGACTTGCTGCTGTCGTTGCTGCAGTGCTGCGTATTCCTCGCGCAGCGGTGCCCAATCCTGTTGTGCGAAGAAGCCGAGCCAATCTCGCAGGTGTTCGCCAATGGCGCTCAATGATCCGGATGGCGCGGTGAACTGCAGATGCAGCATGCCTTGTCGGGAGAAATGATACAGCGGCGCGGCTTTCAAACCGTCGGCCAGATTCCGGGCCTGCAAGCACGCGAGCAAACCACCTGGCTTGGTGCGATTGAGCCAATGACAAAGAAACGCCATCGCCTCGGCAGAGGTGTCCGGCAACGCATCGAAGGCAAACAAAAGATTGCCGTGCTGCTTGCCGACCTGTTGATAACTTTTCACCGCCAGCGGCGAAGTGGCTGCCTGCGGGGTTTTATCCCCAACCGGTAGCGTCGCTGAAAACTGCTCTGCCAGCGTGCGTAAGTCATCAAGACTTTGCGGTCCGACCAGACTCAGGGTCATCTGGCCGGTACGATAAAACTGCTGATGGAAGTCTTTCAATGCCTGCTGAAACGCTGGTAATTCAATCTTCAGGCTGTCCCGATTGCCCGCATGAAACCCGCGCAACGGATGTTCTGCCGCAAGTCCTTGGTACAGCGCGAACTGCTGCTGCGCCTGAGGATTCTGCGACCAAGCGATATATTCCGCCTGCAACACTTCCCGCTCCCGCATCTGATCGTCCGAATTCATGCACGGTCGGGCGAGCATGTCTGACAAGCGTTCGAGCCCGCCACTGAGCGATCGGGTTGGCAGTTCAAAGAAGAAATCGGTAGTGCGCTCGCGGGTGCTGGCGTTCACCTGCCCACCGTGACGTTGCACGTAGGCCATCAGCGCTTCGCTTGCAGGAAAACGCCCGGTCCCGAGAAACAGCAAATGCTCAAGGAAATGCGCCAGCCCCGGCCACGCCAATGGCACGTCATGACTACCCGCCGCCACTCGCAACGCAGCGGCGCTGCGCTTCAGGCCGGGCACATGACGCAGGGTCATGCGCAAGCCATTGGCCAGGGTTTCGGTGTGAGGGCGGGGGAGTATCGGCGCAGGCATGGGCACTTCCAGAACAGTGAAGTGCCAATGCTAGCGGATTAACGCTTGTTGAGCGCGTGGTAAAGCTCGGGCCGGCGGTCGCTGAGGTAACGATTGGCGGCGCGGGAGTCGAGCATCAGCTGTCGATCCAGTTCGCCGACGATCAACGCTTCATCCAGTCCGGCCTGGGCAATGCGACTGCCGTCCGGCGCGGCGATGCTGCTTTGCCCGCAATAGTGGATCTCGCCTTCGTGGCCGCAGTAATTGGCATAGGCCACGTAGCATTGGTTTTCGAAGGCGCGCGAACGCACGGTGACGTCAGCGACGAAGTCGAAGGGAATCATGTTCGCCGTCGGCACCAGAATCAGCTCGGCGCCGGCAAGGGCCAGGCGGCGCGTGTTTTCCGGAAATTCCATGTCGTAGCAGATCAGGAAGCCGAGCTTCCAGCCGTTGAGCTCAACCACTGGAAACTGGTCTTCACCGGGGCTGAACATCGAGCGATCCAGATCACCGAACAGATGCGTCTTGCGATAATTGCACAGGCGTTCGCCACTGGCGTCGATCAACTGCACAGCGTTGTAGATCTGCCCGTCAGCGGTGCGTTCGGGATAGCCGTACACAATCGCCAGGCCGGCCGCCTTGGCGATCCGGCCGATCTGCTGCGCCCATTCACCGTTGTACACCTCGGCCAGCGTGCTGACTGCCTCGGTGCCAATGTTGTAGCCGGTCATGAACATTTCCGGCAGCACCAACAGGTCGGCGCCCTTGGCCTCCATCGCCAGTTGATGCAGGCGTTGCAGGTTGGCGGCGGGCTTCAATGGCAGCGGTGGACATTGGTAAAGGGCTACGCGCATTTCGGAATCCTCTTACTCGGGCAGGGCGATAGGGCCGATGTCTTTGAACACATCACCCGGGCCCGGGTTCGCTTTATGTGTCGACCCGCCGAAGTGCTTCATGATGCCCCATACCGCGTTGAGCGAGGTCTGTACCGCGCCCTCGACCCAGGCTGGCGTCCATGAAACGTCGTCGCCGGCGATAAAGATACCGCGCTGCTCGGCCGGCATCTCCTCCTGCATGAAGTGCGCGTACATGCGCTGGTTGTAGCGGTAGTGGCCGGGCAGGGCGCCTTTGAACGCGCCGAGGAAGTAAGGATCGGCCTCCCAGGACACGGTGATCGGATCGCCGATGATGCGCGCGGCGATGTCGACTTTCGGGTAGATCTTTTTCAACGCGTTCAACGCCAGCTCTACGCGTTTTTCCACCGGGTGCGGGAGCATTTTCAGCGCATCGCTCATCCACGAGTACGACAGGCAAATCACGCCGGGCTTGTCGTCGCCGTTATCGAACAGATAGGTGCCACGGGTCAGGCGATCGGTGAGCGTCATGCTCATCAGGTCACGGCCGGTTTGCGGGTCCTTGTCCTTCCAGAACGGCCGGTCGACCATCACGAAGGTTTTCGACGATTGCATGTAGCGGGTGCGGTCCAGGGCCATCCACATCTTTTGCGAGAACAGGGTCTCGTCGCATTCGATCTGGGTGGTCAGCAGCCAGCTCTGGCAAGTGGTCAGCACGGCGGCGTATTCGCGGGTATCGCCATTGTTGTCGGTAACTGCAAAACGGCCATCGGCGGCGTGGGCGATCTTTTTCACGCCAGAGCGCGGGGCGCCTCGGTGCAGGGACTTCAGGCTGGTGCCTTCGGGCCAGTGCACGCAGCGCTCCGGCACATGACGCCAGATGCCTTGCGGCACTTGCTCCACACCGCCGACCACCAGGTGCTGGTGGTCGTCGCAGTTGGTCATGACCACGCGGAAGATTTCCAGCATCGAATTGGGAAAGTCCGAGTCCCAGCCGCCGGTGCCGAAACCGACCTGGCCGAATACTTCACGGTGATGGAACGACAGCTTGGCGAACGCTTTGGACGTGGCGACGAAGTCGTAGAAGGTGCGGTCGTCCCACAGGGGTACGAGGGTGTTCCACAGTTCCTTGAGGCGCGGTACGTCACGGTCGCGGATGGCTTGCTGAATATCGGCGAACTGCGAGCCGGCTTCCAGGGCATCGGCCCAGGCGTCAGCGACTTCCTGGAACAGTGCAGGAAGATCGGCCAGTTTCTGTGCGTAATGCGTCTTGCCTTCCAGGTCGATCACGGTACTGCCGGAGGCAGGCGTCAGCGGGTTTGGAAAGGGCTTGGTCTCAAGACCAAGCTTGTCGACGTAGTGATAAAACGCGGTCGACGACACCGGGAAGCGCATGCCACCGAGTTCGGCGACGATGCCATCCGTCCCGTTGAACGCCTGCGAGCGCAGGCGGCCGCCCAATTTCGACGCTTCGTAGACCACCGGTTTCAGGCCGAGCTTCATCAGTTCGTACGCCGCCACCAGACCAGCGATACCGGCGCCGACAATTGCCACTTCGGCACCATGATTGTGCTCGGGAATGCTGCCCAGGCCGGCCGGGTGTTCGATCCAGTCGTCGAAGGCGAAAGGAAAGTCGGGACCGAAGATGGTGACCGGTTTTTTACCGTCTGCAGGATGGCGATTATTCTTGTTCATGGCTGACCTTGCTGGCGACCCGACGCGGAATGCGCATCTGAGTATAGGAAAAGATGCCAGCCATTCTAGAGAGCACAGAACACGTTAATAAGACGCAAAGTGTCGTCGTTTTGCCATATTTATGATCAGTCTGACGATCAAGCTGTACATATCGTCACTGTGGGAGCGGGCTTGCTCGCGAACGCGGAGTATCAGTTGCCACTGGAGTCGACTGACACGACGCATTCGCGAGCAAGCCCGCTCCCACATTGGGTAGCGTTCAAACCGGCTGCCCCCGATCCACCTTGCTGCTCAAGATAATCGAAGTCGTGGTCTTCTCCACCCCATCCACACTGCCAATCTGATCCAGCAACTGATCCAGCTGTTCCGGCGAGTCGGTACGCAGCCACGCCACATAATCAAACTCGCCACTCACCGCACACAACTGCTGCACCTGCGCCATCGCACTCAACCGCCGCACCACCTCCTTGCCCGAACGCGGCTGCACGGTAATCCCGACATACGCTTGCAACCCGCCATCCACCACGCGCTGACCAAGCCGCACCCCGTAGCCGGTGATCACCTTGGCCTTTTCCAGCCGTGCCAGGCGCGAAGTCACGGTGGTGCGAGCAATCCCCAGTTGCCGCGCAAGCATGGCCACGCTCTCACGGGCGTTGATCTGCAAGGCTGCAATCAACTGGCGATCAATTTCATCGAGAACAGGCGGGCGAGTGTCAGGCAAAGGGATGTCTCCAGCAGGACAGGTCAATGGCCAGGCATGTTACAGGCACATCCTGCACAGCGCTCGCGGCGGTTGTTTGAGCGGGGCCCTACAGTATGATGTCCAGTGAGCGTGAAGACTGTGGCCACCAAAGATCCCTTGTGGGAGCGACAGGATCGACAGTGACCGTCACTCGTAGTCGAATGCGAGAACGAGGATCCGAGACAAAGGACATGACGACGAAGCTGCCTGCCGCTGTACGGGACCGTGCATTGCAGATCGCCCATCACGAAATGGGCCACTACGTCGTGGCCCGTGCCTTGGGCTTCGCCACAGGCGGCGTGACCCTGACGGTGACCATGGATTTGCGGCATCAAGGTGGAGCGACCATCACGTTGACGCGGCCAATCGCTTCGATGGAAGCCATGAAGGAACATCTGGAAGCCCGGATGATGGTGCTCCTGGCTGGGGCAATGGCGCAGACACTCCCTTCAAAACCGTCCGCGAAACGCGTCGACAAAGTGAAAGCCATTGCCATCCTCAAAGGCGAGCAGGGTGCGGAACAGGACTACGCAAAAGTCAGGGAGCTTCAGCATCTGCTGCGCAACATCGTCTATCCGGATACCGATCCAGCGTCGACTGAGCACATAGCCGCGCAGCTTAAAGCGATGACTGATCAGGTGTGGCTGCGCACGCAAACAGTCGTCGAGGCGTTGGCCGATACGATTGCCGAATTGGCCGGGGTGTTGGTCGACGGCATGGCCATCGTCGAGCAATGGGGGCGGCCGGCGGATACCTATGAGGTTGTCTACACGGGGCCGATGCTGGAGCGGTTGCGGGTGGTGCAGGCTATTGCTTGGTTGGGTGTCTGGACTGACGGTGGCGGTGATGTCGTTCAGCACTGGGAATAACGGCTGGCGCTATCAGTCCCAAAAAGGGAACGCTCGGTCCCTTTTTTGGGAGTTTTCAGACTCTGTGAGTATTATTCTATTGATCTGCATCCGCTCTCGATTGAGTAGGCCTTCGCGTCAACACCTTCACCACATCATCAATTACGGCTTTGCTCATCGTCGTCAGGTAATGCGCGGCCCAGGCGTGGCGGTCGGAGTCGTGGGTGTAGGCGGCGTCCACGGTCAGGGACTTGGCGAGGTACAGCAGGTTGGAGGCTTGGGCGAGGGCGTCGGCGATGGGGACATCGCGGCAGACGTGAAATAGCGGCTGGTTTGAGAGATACAGGAAGGGGGTGAAACCGACGGTTTTCAGCTCTGATGATGCGGATGGATTTGCTGTGCTCATGTTCAAACTCCTAATTTTAAGGAACGGTCACATTCGTTTCCAAGCGAATGGGTGGCAGCTGCGCGCAGGTTGGAAAACCGGGAAATTAGGAAACCGGCACGCCCTAGGACGTCCCGCGCACAGCCGCCATAACTCGAGATCGAGATGGGCAATCTGTTACGTCTAATTTCGTCGGGTTTCCAAGCCCGTTCGCTGAGTGCTCAGCGACGTCTGGAGACTATCCCGTCGAAGAAAGGCGCAACAAGGCGGCAAAGTGCCCAAATGCAAGATTCGGAGTTTGCCTACAAGGTCCTACGGCGTCATCCGATATTTCGGCGTCTTAAATAAACGCAACCAAGCATCAGTCTTCGGTGAAGTAATCAGAGTCAATATGTTTGATCTCGTAGACCTGCTTCACGCTGCAACCCAAATTGTTTTCGACCATCAGGCGAGCCAGCTCCACGCCATCTATCAACACCACTTTGATATCCAGTCCGAGCGCCGCTTCACGTGCACCGGCGGAGAACTCCGACGTAGTGATGAACACTCCCTTGCGCGCACGCTGACGGGTGAGGGCGCCGATGAACTTGTCGATCTCCGGGCGGTGCACCGTGTTGCTCCAGCGTTTGGCTTGCAGGTAAATAACATCCAGGCCGAGTTTGTCTTCCTTGATGATGCCGTCGATACCATCGTCGTTGGTCTGTTGCGTGGCGCGACCTGCCTCCTTGCGGGAGCCGCCATAGCCCATGGCAATCATCAGATCGACCACCAGTTGCTCGAAAAACGTCGGCGAAGCACCGCGCACCTGGGCGAGCAACTCGTCAGCCAGTGACTGCAACAAGGCCTGATGGGCTTGGGCCAGTTGTTCGTCCGGGGTGATGTCGTCCACAGGTTCGGCTTGCACGCAAGGCGCTCCGTTGTCGGGCCGTGCACCATGAAACGCGCTGAATTCCGGATAGCGTTTGAGCCAACCAACGGTGAGTCGCTGCGGCCCGGATTGCAGCGCTTCGCGGCCACGCTCGGTAATTTGCACCAGGCCTTTGCTCGGGATGCTCAGCAAACCGGCCTTGTTCAGGTAGGTGCGCGCCCAACCGATACGGTTGTTGATCACTGTCTGCCGCCCTGACGGCAGCATTTCATGGCGTTCGTCTTCGCTCAGTTGAAACTGCTCGATGACCTGCTCCCGCAGAGCCTTGAGGGTGATGGGCAGGCCATCGGCGACCACGGCCAATACAGGACGCATGACGGATTGGAAATCGGGAATGGCCATGATCGCTTCCTTTCTTGAATTCAGACCGACGCCTTGCGGCCACGTTTTGCCTTGGGTGCTGCGGCGCGTTGGGCTTTGATGCGTTCCAGTAGCACGCTGGCGGGTTCGTCGTTCGGGTCTTGGGGAACCAGTTCACCGCGGAAGGCTTTGGCCAGGATGCTTTGGGTCAGGTGGTCGATACGGCTTTTGGCCGAGGCGACTTTGGCTTCCAGTTGGTCGGCGAAGGCGAAGAGTTGTTCGACTCGGCGGACGATTTCGGTTTGCTCTGCGAGTGAAGGCATTGTGAAGGTGAGTGACTTGATTTCTTCACTATTAATATTGTTGACACCACTTGTAGATCTGGCTGTTAGCTCTATGGCTTGTCGAACTGCTGGAGACTTGAGCCAGTAGTTTACATATTCGGGAATGGCGTATTCTATGTTTAGGCGTACGCGTATCAAATAACCAGCAAAGAGAAGACCTTCTTCGTTGGTGCCAATTACTGCGGATCTTCCTACTAGTGAGACGCTACCGTTTGAACGAATAAGGACTATATCTCCTCTCTGAAGAGAGAGTTTTTTTATCTCGCCGGCGTTAAAGTTCGCATACTTTAGGTTGTTAGTATTTATGCCCTTTTCAGAAATATTAGGTATTCGCAATACTCCGGTTACCCCGCCGTTATAGTCGCATTTCTGAGCTGTTCCATACCTTAAGTCATTTATCACGGAGGAGAATTTTACGCGCTGCCAGTCATCAGGTAGATCTGTACTCTCTCTCTGTACCGTCAGTTGTCCGGAAACCGCTGCTGTGAGGACTGACTGGCGGAAGCGTTTGAGCAGGGCGGGGATGGCGTCGATGCGGGCTTTGAGGGTGTCGACCTGGGCCAGCAGTTCATCGAGTTTTTGGGCGATGCGGGTTTGTTCGTAGATCGATGGAAGGCTAATTTTTAATTCATATGCGTCTTGGCGATTAAGGCCAGGAATTGCAGTGGACTTATTTAATTCACCGAGACGAAGATTTTTGAGAAGGTAGAAACAAAATTTAGGATCAAAAAAATCGAAAGAGTCCATGTAGTATGTTGTATCAATAGGCGAGCAGTTTTTCTCAGAAAAGCATACTTCGCCAACACTGCCTTTTCGACCGATTACAATTGTAGGTGCTGGAGAAAGCCAGGTTGAATGTTGGCCAACAATACCGTTAGATCCAAAGACAGGGTATGTATCACCATCCCGGGCTGAGGCCGGTAACGCTTTTCCGTATTTAAACTCAGCGACTTCGCCAAGTTTTAATGGATGCCAGTGGCTAGGTGATTCAATCATTGCCACTCTCCTGTGAAACCACCAACCCCATCACCTCAGCCATCAACTGCTTCTGCGCCGCCACTTCATCCCCAGCCCCCAGCGCTTTCATCAGCTCTTCCAACTCATGCAACGCCTCAGTCAGTTCAGCCATAGCCTCACCTGCCAGGACTTCCGGCGCCGGCAAGTCGTTGGCATCCAGACTGTCCGCATCCTTCAACCAACTGATATCCAGCGAATCCCCACGCTGTTCGATCTGCTCGCGAGTAAATACCCGGAATCGGCTCAGCTCACCAATCCCTTCAACATTCTCCGCACGCGGGCTATTGCCGTTGGCATCCACCCCGTAAGCGTCTTCAAAAGGTTTCAGGTGCGCCGCCCCAAACGGTGTGCGTTTACCAAAACTAGGCATATTGCTACGCAAGTCATAAACCCAAACACGCTGCGTGCAACCTTGATCCTGACGCGGGTTATCGACCGAGCCTTTCTGGAAGAACAGCACGTTGGTCTTCACGCCTTGGGCGTAAAAGATCCCCGTCGGCAGTCGCAGAATGGTGTGCAGGTTGCACTTGTCCATCAGGTCGCGGCGCACGTCCGTACCAACACCAGCTTCGAACAGCACGTTATCGGGCAGCACCACAGCAGCACGGCCACCGGGTTTGAGGCCGCGATAGATGTGCTGCAAGAACGCTAGTTGTTTGTTGCTGGTCTTATAGGTGAGGTCGTCACGGGTCGGGCCGCCGCCGCCCTTGGCAGTGCCGAACGGTGGGTTGGAGAGAATCACATCCACTTTCGGCAGGTTGGCCCCGGTTTGACCGAGGGCATTGCCCAGGTGTACCACACCTTCTTCGTCACCTTCCATGCCGTGGAGCAAGGTGTTCATCAGCGCCAAGCGGCGCGTGCCAGGCACCAGCTCTACACCGACAAAGGCACGATTACGCTGAAAGCTGCGCGCCTTTTCGTCGAGGTCGTAGTGGTCGTCAGTTTGGTTTTTGATGTAGGCATCAGCGGCAATCAGGAAGCCTGCCGTGCCAGCGGCTGGGTCCTGAATCACTTCACCCGGCTGGGGCTTGATGCAGTTGATGATGCTGTCGATCAGCGGGCGCGGGGTGAAGTACTGGCCGGCACCGGATTTGGTTTCGCTGGCGTTCTTTTCCAGCAGGCCTTCATACAGATCGCCGAGGCCGTCGCGGCGGGCGCTGAACCAGTCGATGCCGTCGAGGCTTTTGATCAGTTGTTCCAGGTGACGCGGCTCTTTCAGGCGCGTCTGGGCATCAGCGTAGATGGCGGCGATCAACGGGTCAGCGTTTTGCCCCAGGTCGAGCAGCATCTGCCGGTAGTGGTTGAGCAGGTTCAGACCGGACTTGCTGTTCAGATCCGGCCAGCGCGCACCGTCGGGCAGTTTGTGGCTGAAGCTGTCGTTGTTCTGAACCTGTTCGAATTCCATTTTGATGAACAGCAGCAGCACCAGTTCGGTGACGTAGTCGCTGTAGTTGATGCCGTCGTCGCGCAGGACGTCGCAAAGGTTCCAGAGCTTCTGGACGATGTCGCTATTGGTCATGGGGAGCGCTCTAAAAAATGGGGTTGGCGATGACGCTCAGGCAGCTGATGTCGTCATCGGTGGGCGGGGCGGGCAAGTGGCCGTCGTGCAAAAAAAGCTGTTGGGTCTGGGGGCATAAGCCGGCCCAGAAGCCATCGCTCGCCAGCACCCAGTGTTGGTTCGGACGGGCAGGCCAAAAGTTGATGTCTGGGTTGCTCGCACGCCGGGCGCTAAAGCAGCGGGTCAGGCTGTGGCGTGATGAGTCCTGGGCAATCTGTGCAGGGGTGAGACCACCCTGCCAATTGGGTGCGCAATGTACAGCACTCAGCCAGATGATTTCACTGTCCTGATCAATGACGCCCAGGCAGCAATCGCCTTCATGGATCGTGAATGCCGCATCGGGAAGCAGGCAAAGCAGCAGATAGCTGCAGGCTGCCAAGGGGAAATCGCTCCGTAGTGTTTGATGTCTGGTGATGATGATCTGCTGGAGTGCGCTGGCCAGTTGCGCGGCGTTCAGTTCTTGCGTCGGTAACTGGCCAAAGCCTTGGGTCAGATCATCCAGCAAGGCATGAGCCAATTCACCACTGCGCGGGTGGCTGCTGCTGCCATCGGCGATCAGGTAGAGGCTGGCGTTTGGCTGCGCGGCATGTGCGAGGGCATCCCGGTTATCCGCCGTGTGGCGGCCGGCCTGGGTGTGCCACTTCAGGGACGCGAGCATTCAGGCTGTTACCCGGACAATGTGGTGCAGACGGCCCCAGATAATCTGCTCACGCTCGCTGTCGCCGCGCGCGGCATCTTGCACCAGATAGCCGAAGTCGTTGTTTCCCAGCAGGCCTGCCAGCGTTTGGCCCAGATAGGCGCGAAGATCCGGGGCGGCGGATTCTACTTCAGCCAGCAATTCCTCCCGACCGTTGACCAGATTGAGAATGTCCTCAAGGTCCTGGCTGCCCAGCGGGTTCTGCGCACCGCGACCGGCGTAGGCTTGCAGTTTGCTGCCGAGGAAGTAGGGCGGGCTGAACAGGCGAATGCGGCAGCCACTGGGTAATTCATGCCACTGCGCGCTGGCCAGGCCGTCGCTGAACCAGCGGTTGTTGCAGCCCAGCAGGTTGGCGGTTTCGGCATCTTCGGGCATGAAGTCGACTTTCAGCTCACCCAGGCGCAGGCGGCAAATGACCTCGTCCTGTGGCGATTGTTTGAAGCCTTTTTGCTTGAGTTGTGCCACCAGGGTTTGCCACTGGGCATAGCCTGTCAGATGCACCACCAGATCGACATCGTCGGTGTAGCGCACTTCTTCCAGGGTGAACTCGTCGGTCAGCAGCAAGGCTGTCGTGCAACCGCCGACGAAGGCAACCTCTTGGCAAAGCTCTTCGCCGAGCGCCTTGGCGACGACTTCGAGCATCTGGATGTTCTGTGTGTGGCTCATGGTTGAAGAATCTTCTCGCGCAAAAGCTGGTTCGCCAGATTGGCTTCCCGAGCATTACCCAGGCGCACGGCGTCTATCAGCGCCAGGTATTCATACAAACGCGGGTCTTTTTTGACTGCACCCGGGACGGTCTTGAATAGGGGCGTGATGGACTGCCCTTTGCGAGTGCCATAGGCGTCTGGCCAGACGTGGATCAGGTCGCCGCCACTCATCAGTTTGTCCTGTAGGACGGGGGCGGAAAAGCCGGTTGGGATACCGCGGACAATTTCGGCAGGTTTGACCGGGAAGACATACCGCAACCCGTGCTCGATAAAGTCTAACAGTGCTTTGCTGTTGACTCGAATGAAGTGCGAGCTTGGATCTACGCGAAGTAACCCGATTTCCAGGCAGCGTTTCAACGCCGTGCCCACCTCGGTTTTGCTGATTCCAAGTGATGCTCCCAAGGCGCGAACAGAGTAGCTCTCGCGATGTACTGGAGGATCTTGTTCAGGTTCGTCTTCCCAACCTTTCCATGGTTTTTCGTTGTCGCTTAGCTTGCGCAGTTCTGCTGTTTCACTGTCGAGCTGCTGCTGCAGGCGTTCGCGCTGCTCCAGGCAAATCAGTTTGATCAGCAATAGAACGTCTTGACTCTTCATACGGCCTCAGCTAGCAACTGTCCTCTGTCCTGGGACTGAGGACAGTCTAGGCGTATTTGCCCTGTCGCTGTCAACGGATTCAGCCGACCGCTGGCCAAAGATTGTCATTCAAGGCTTCCAGAACCTTATCCAGGTTGCCGCCGAGGTGGCGGTTCAAGCTCTTGATGCCGCCATCGTTCTGAAAGGCGTTGTTGACCTGTTGCGAGTCAATGACCACTTCGTGCACCAATTGCTTGGCCAGGCGATCAAGCCACTTGCGTTGCACGGGTGTCCACGGCTCAAGGGCATAGATTTTTTGCATGGCATTGGCCACGCGCTGGTCAAACGGCAGCAAGGCTTCGCCAATCGCGGCCTGGCGGATAAAGCCAATAATGCTGGCCGCGATTTCCTGGTTGGTCTGGTTGCGCCAGGCGCTTTTCAGGCTGACCTCGCTGAAGCCGTGTTGATCCAGCAGTAAGCGCACCGTGCGCAATTGTTCGCGGGTGAGGTCTTTGGGGCGATTGACTACCACGCCCAAGGCTGTGGATTGGTTGAGCTGGCTGTGGATGAAGTCGTGGAAGCTTTCGAGGTAATCCTGTGGCTTGTGATACGCACCGTAGCTTTGCTCACGTAAAATCAGTTCGTCACAGTGTGTGGAAATGATCGGGTAATTTTCCGAGCCCAGCAGGGTACTGACGGCGCCCAATTGAGTCAGCAGTTGGCTATGCTGGCGAACGAATTGGGCTGCTTGCCTTGGCCCCAGTTCGTGAAGGTGTTTGTGTAGTTTGGCCGGCTCTACTCCCCAAATGTCTTCAAGCTCCTTGAGTTTTTCCTTCAGGGCGGGCTTGGTTTCTGCCTTGTGGTCGGCTTTGCGCAGAATTCGCATGATGCGTTGGCTAAGTACATCAAGCACATCATGGGCGTGGCTGCTGTCTTCCTGATTACCGGGAGCGTCGTGGCTGGCATCGCTGGTGAGCTCGCTGACCAATTGCTCCAGGGAGACATTGGGGTTCTTCACCAACGGCTTCATGGTGTCGACGGCTTCGAGGCTGGCGTAGAGGTCGACAGGGTCGTAGATACGAAAAACCGTTTTGCCGATCTCGTCGCAACGCCGGGTTGCGCGGCCTTTCATCTGCTCATAGAGAATGCGTGAGCGCACCCGGCGCATGAACACCAGATTGCAGATTTTCGGCACGTCGATACCGGTGGTCAGCAAGTCGACGGTGATGGCAATGCTGGGGTGCGGCTCGTTTTTGTACTTGCGAATCAGTTGTTCAACCTTGTCGCTCTGACCGGTGATGATTTGCACGGTCGCCTGGTTGTATTGCTCGCCATAAGCGCCTTTGAATGCTTCGTTGAGCAGGGTTTTCACCCGCTCGGCATGGGCCTGATTGACGCAGAACACCATTGTTTTTTCTTCACCAAAGGGGTCCAGTTCATTGGCCAAAGCATCGCAAATTACTTTGTCAAAAGCAGGGGTGATCACACGGCGGTTAAACGACTCAATGTTGAAGTTGAGTTCGTCTTCCAATTCGGCGACATCGACTTCTCCGGTCTGAGTGTCGATGACACTGACCGATTGTCCCTTATCGAAGTGAATGCCGTGTTTACTCAGTTGCGTCTCGTAACGAATTGGTGGCTCGTGATCGATCAGCCAGTCGTCTGCCACGGCTTCGCGGTAGCTGTAAGTGAACACCGGCTTGCCGAAAATTTCGCTGGTGTGTTTGGCCGGGGTAGCGGTCAGGCCGACTTTACAGGCGTCGAAATAATCCAGCACACGGCGGTACTGCGAGAGGTACTGGTTGTGATCTCGTACCGCCAACTCGCCCTCGCTCATTTCCTGATCGAGGGTGTAACCACGGTGGGCTTCGTCGACGATGATGCAGTCGAACTCCCCGACTGAAGGCGGGGTTTCAGAGCGGAAAATGCGGCTGACCATGGCCTGTACTGTGGCCACCTGAACGCGGGTTTCCGCCTCGGCGGCCATGTCGCCCAGCTCTTTGATGTCGTAGATTTGCGCGAGGGTGTGGTTTTGCTCGAGGGTGGTGTCGTTGAACGAGTCGATTGCTTGCTGACCAAGGGCGCTGCGGTCGACCAGAAACAGAATGCGCTTGAAGCGTTCGGTTTTCAGGAAGCGGTACATCAAGCCAATGATGGTGCGGGTTTTGCCGGTGCCAGTGGCCATCGCCAGCAAACAGTCGCGTTGATTGTTGGCTAAGGCCAGTTCGACGGCATGGATGGCCTTTTCCTGATAATCGCGCAACTTCAGATAGGTGAAGCCTTCTTCCTTGAGTTTGGCTTCAGCCTCCGCACGGCTGCGCTTGAGCAGGTCTTGCAAGTCTTCGGGTTTATAGAAATCTTGCAGTGGTCGGGCTGTATTGGACGGGCTGCGCAGATCCCGGAACCAGGTCCCGGATTGTTCTGCGAGTTGCTTGATGTAAGGGCGACCATTGCAGGCGAAGGCAAACGGTACTTGGAAGGCTTTGCCTTCACCATCGTTCCAGCCATTGAGATGACCAGCTCCCAGCCATGCTTTCAGCTGCTCCGGGGCGAACTTGTATTCGCGCGAATAACGCTCGGCCTGACGAATGCGGTCGGCAACATTGGTGCGTTTGCGCTTGGCTTCAACGATGGCTACCGGTGTCAGGCCTGCAAACAGGACATAGTCGGCATCGGCATTTGGGATGCTGGTGGGCCATTCGGCGATGGCTTTGTTTTTGCCCTTTTCAGGGCGGGCGCCTTTTTTGTACGTCAGATCGAGGGAGTCCGCTTCCCAGCCTGCATCGACCAATTGCTGGTCGATGAGGATTCGGGTGAGGTCTTCGCTCAGGTCAAATTTCTGAGTGGCCCGCATTGTACGGTGCATGACTTGTGATGAGGCCTGCGGCTGGGTCAGCAGCTGAACTTGCAGGTCCTTGATGCGTTGCTCGTGCTCCCTGCGCAGCCTTTCCAGTTCGGCTTCATGCTGTATGACTTGCTGCTTGTGGAGGCTTGATTCGGCGCCCATTTGTTCAGCAAGTGCGGCATATTCTTCGGCTTCGCGCGTTATCAGGTCAGCCAACTGTTGATTACTTTCAAGTTGTTGGCAGGACTCACTTAATTGACCTTTCAACTGCTCAATCTGGTTCTGTAGGTCGCGCAGCGGAGTGCTAGGGTCTTGCGGATTTACAAAGGGGCCGGGACTGAACTTGTCGCCTTGCTTGCCGAATGATTGGTGGTACCAAATGGCCAAGGCGCGGGCAACTCTGAGCCCATCCAATGCTTCGCGGTGCTGAGTGCGGAATTGGTGGGTGGCTTTGTTGCCTTCGGTGCGCAGGGTGTGGAACAGATTGCGGATTTTTTGATCGAGCTGGATATCCCGGCTTAATTTGTAGAGTAAGTCGGTCTGCTTGGTCGTGGCATCGAATTCGATACCGGCACGGCTGGCCAGGTCTTGAGCCAAGGCCTCGCCAAGCTGGCGCAGCTTGATCAATGTGGTGTTGGGATCGCTGGCAAAGATCTGTTCGGCCGTGCTCGCCAACTGCAGGAATACAGGATCGTGCTCCTGGAGAAAGGAGAAGTTACTGTTCGCGGCCATGATCAATCCTGTCCATGCTCATCCCTTGATTGCGCGTCGTTGGGCTTACTGGCGCAATGATGCGTCGAGCTTACCCAAGATGACGCAGGTTTGACCATGGCTTGGTAGTGCTTGATTCGATGGCGATTTTGCATCAGATACGAAAAAACCGCGCAATGCGCGGCTTTCTTGTTTGGTGGGCCCACACGGACTTGAACCGTGGACCAAAGGATTATGAGACTTATCACATACCTTTCCCACCTGCTCCGGTTGTCTGATAAGTATTTGTATTTCCTTGACTTAGGCGTTTAATTCCTTTCCTGTTTGATCCCTTGTCTTCCTCCCATTCGGGGTGTGGAACGGGGTGTGAGGAGAGCGAATGAAGCTAACTGACAAGATCGTCCGCGCGGCTTTGCCCGGCACCAAGATAACCGACGACGGTGAGCACGGCGGCGGCCGACTGGTGCTGTTCGTCTCCGCAACGGGCGCACGCACATGGCACATCCGCTCCCGCGCCAACGGCACCGACCGCACCCGGAAACTGGGCGAGTACCCGGCGATGGGTCTTGCCGCTGCCCGAGCCGCGGCCCGGTCGATGGCTGGAAAGGAGTTGGTGCGCACCGGCACGCTGCAAGACCTCCTCACTGCCTACCGCGAAAGCCTCGGTGAGCGGCCGACCGCCCGCGATGCGAAGATTGTTTTCAATCTGGCCTTTCCCGAAGGCGACCCGCTGCTGAAGCGCGAAGCATCGAGCATCACCACCGCCGAGGTGGCCGCGGTACTCCGCCGCCGTGCTGCGACGGGCATCACCACGTCGGTCAACCGCCTGCGCAGCCTGCTTCACGCCGCCTTCGCCCACGCTGCCAAGTACGACTACGACCCAAGAAAACCCGCTGGCACAGCGACCTTCAAAATCAGCCACAACCCCGTCACTGGCACGCCCCGGATTGCTGAATGGGAACGGGCCAACGACCGGGTAATGACCGATGCCGAGATTCAGGCGTTCTGGGCGAAAGCCTCCGCGGCCGGCCCGATCGGTGCCTTCTGGAAACTCATTCTGCTGACCGGCGCCCGAATGGAACAGCTGCGCACCGCCGACTTCGGCGAAGAGCTGATAAGCATCACCGACACGAAGGGCCGCGGCAGTCGGGCGAAGGTTTGCTTGTTGCCGGTGATCGTCGCCGACCTGACCGCCGCGGCCAAGATCGCCACCGAGACGGCAACCGAGAACAGCGTGCGAGGCGCCGGTCCACGACTGCTGCCGGAAGGCGTGAAACCCAGCGACATCCGCCGCACCGTCGAGACCCGGATGCAGGAGCTAGGCATCAGCCGCGATCTGCGCGGGGCGTTGCTGTCGCACGGCCAAACTGGCGTGCAGGCCAAGCACTACGAGCGTGCCGAACTGTTGCCGGAAAAGCGTGCAGCACTAAAGTTGTGGCATGCTGAAATATTGCGGGTAATTGGAGAAAATCATGGCAGCTAAATACAGCCGCCAGCACTGCGCGGAGATGGCCCTCCACTGGGTTGCATATCAGCTCGGGCGCTCTGGGTTGTCCACGCTTCCAACCTCGCGCAATGCTGCAGGGGCCGACCTATTTGTCTACGGCGATGATTGCGCCATAGCTATCGGCGTTCAAGTGAAAGGCAGACAAACACGCGGCGACGTCCCTCTCGGCCACGACTTGGGGAAAATCAAAGGCACGTTCTGGGTTATTGCGAGCAATGTAGGTTCAGACTCGCCGGTGTGCTATGTCCTGACCCCCGATGAGGTAAAGAGCCAAGCCATTCGCGACAACAACCCAAGCAAAGGCACCGGGAAGCATCACTACTGGTTGAAGCCTTCTGTATTCGAGCAGGAGCAGTATGTTGATGCGTGGGAGCGAATAACCCGAGCCATCAAGCTGCAGGCTGAGAAGGTCGTCGTATGACGCCCGAAGAGTTGAACCGCATCAATGCCGAGCACTTCGCCAAGCGGCAGAAGAAATTCGCCGAGCAGTGTGAGAATCACCCCGAGCAGTTGGTAGTCGCAGCGCGCCGCGCCACCAAGCTGGTGCTGGCCGGCCACTGTGGTGACGCGGACTTTCTGGAAGACACCAGCATCGAAGCGGTGATGGGAGCCGAGAGCCGCCGCCAAGCCGAGGTCGCCAGCAAGCAGCGAAAGAAGAAGGAAAAAACCACCCTGAGCGGCGAGTTCATCAAGCGAATGACGCTCGCGCGACGCGATGTCATGACTTTTCCCGAGTTCATCGAATCAGCTTTGATGGGCAGCATCGATGGCATCACTCTGAGTGTTCACGAGTCAGGCCGCTACTGCGTCGACGCCGATGCGGTCCTACGGCCGGAGGGCGCTCCACAGGAGCCGGAGAAGAAATCTAAAGAAACGCTCAAGGGGTGGTGGAAAGAGGCGGGGAAAATTATTTAGGGTGGAGTTAACCGGCTAATTCACCCTTAGGCCTTTCAATCGGTAACGCAAACCAATTCGGAGCGTTACCACATGAATGATTCCAACCGAGAAGCCCCCGGCATCACGCCGGTCTACGTCGATCAGAACCTTGTCGCGGCCTCGTTCGGCATATCGCTACAGACCCTTCGCAAGATGGCGCTCGTTGACCCGGCTTTCCCGAAGCCCGTGCGCATCTCCCACAAGAAGCGCGTTTTCCCATGGGTTGAGGTGAAGGCGTACTTCGACTCCCGCCAAGGTAACGTCGACCCGATCGCGCCCAGCCTGCGCGTTGCCGCGGCCGAAGCGAAAGCCGCCGCAGCCTGCCAATAAAAACGCCGCCACGGTCAGAGAAACCGGGCGGCGTCGGATGCAGCGTGCCTTGCGAGCGGTTCAATTTTCCTCTCTTTCAGCACGCCAGTCGACTACCCCCGTGACTCCTCACGCGGCAAGGAGGAAGGGTTATGTTGAAACTACCACCCAGCGATGTGATCCGCGGCTTCCTTGTGCGCCGACGTATTGCCGACGGTCAAGAGATACTGCGGTTCAGCCGTTTCGTCCAAGACTTCGCCTACGACCGCGGCTGCCGCCGCTACGTCGACCTGATCACACACTCATACATCCGCGGCAAAGACATTGATGAACTCATTGATCCGTTGCTTTGGCCGTTCCATCACACGGTAATGAAGCCGTCGCTGTGGCTCATGACGTTCGGCCCCCACGTGTCGGAAGCGGCCTTGAAGGTCAAGCCCAAACCCAGCCCCCTGCGACTCGCCCGTGATCGGGCTGACCTGCTGCTGGAACGCCACGGCGCGGTGAGCATGGATGAGTGTCCGGCGATCTGGAACTACAGACCGTACCGCGCATACGACATGTACGAGACACGCGGCCCCGACCGGCAGGTGTTCCTTGTGAAGAAGAAGACGAAGAAGAAGACGGCCCATGCGTTGATCCGGGCGCGGTTCGCCCTCGGTGAAGACGAGGTGATCTATGACTGGTGATCTTCAAAAATTCGTCGGGCTTCTGGAGAGCAAGCGCCCGGTCGGAGAAGCACGCCTGTTGACCTGCGCCTTCTCCGGCGCCCCGGCTGACCAATTGTCTTGGCCAAAGATCGCAATGGTTGAACGCAACGGCCGCTTGCTAGTGAGTGGCAGCCCCTACGAAAACCGCTACGTCACCGTGTCCGCCTTCAAGCGCAATCCGCTATACGGCACAGACCCAAAACAGCCCATGTGGGCCGCCCGTAAAGAGCTGTTTGTCTGCGGCATCGCGCTCATGGTTGACGACGTGGGCACCAAGATCGACTTCAAAACGATCAAGCTTCCACCCACTGTTGCCATCGAGACGTCCAAGGGCAACTTCCAGCTCTGGTATGTGTTTGAAGAGCCCTGTTGGGACCGGGCCAAGTTCAGCACCCTGATCGACAGCTTCATCCAGAAGTTTTGCCCAGCCGGGGAGGACGGGAAGAAGAAGGACACCGGGATGCGGAACGTCACTCGTGTCGGCCGGGTGCCTGATTCCATCAACATGAAGGCGACCGCCGAAAACTTCCAAGTGCGCATTGATGCCTTCAATCCTGAGCGGCTGTTTACCCCTGAGCGGCTTGCCCGGCTTTGGGGGCTGAACCTTTTACCCCCGGTGGAGCGAGTACGCCCGGTGGCGAGCACCGAAGAGCAGCGCCTGCTAGCAGCGGTGTACGAGCGGGTGATGTCCGTGATGATCGTGAAGGGCCCGGCCAACGCTGAAGAGTGGGTGCCGGTTGTGTGCCCTTGGATTGATGAGCACGCCGGAGGTTTGGGTGGAGGCTCACACATCCACCCGCCATGCAGAGAAAACGGTTGGCACGGCGGCTACAAGTGCCATCACGGGCATTGCATCGACAAGCAGTTCAAGCACGTGGAAGACCTCGTGCTTTCGGATGATCCGGTAATTCTTGCACAGGCCAACTCGGCCGGGAATGTTGCCGCCTTGGAGGCGCTGGGGTGGGAAGCCGTGCAGTTGATGTTGATGGCCGCTTGGGAGAAACGGAGATGAGCGATAACAAAAGTCAATTCGATACAGACCCCGATGAAGCCGTGGCGCAACTCACAGCTGAACAAACCATTGCCGCGGCTGGTGATGCGTTGAAAGAGGGAAGCGAACAGTTCAAGGCATTCGCACAGCAACGGGCGGCAGGCGAGGACATTGTGATCCGCGCCGGCGTTGAGATTGATCTAGGCGATGAGCGCCTTCAACTTGATGCGCGACGGGTGTGCGCTGAGTTCAACTTTAACGTGAACAAGGCGCTGATCGCCCCGGACAGAGGTTTGCCGACTGATCAGCTCGACACGCGGTTTTTCCCTGTTGAACCATTCCTGCCGCTGGTGGCGCGCACGATCATTGTGGCGCAGAACAACAAGTTGAGTGTTTTGGAGGTTGATGGGACGCTCAACCGGGGGCTCAGCGCCAAGGGTTATGCCGTGTGGCGTGATCGTTGCTTCGCGCTCGCGATACCGCCTGCGCTCAAGGCGGCCTTGTCCGGCGAAAATATTGAGCAGCGGATAGGCAATGCGATGAAGATGGCCAAGGATGCTATTCCGGCATCGCTGGAAACTCTGCGGCAGGTCGATGTAATTGCCTATGAGGTGGACGTTTTTGCCACGCATGCGTCGATGAAGCTGGCCGACCGAATAGCGCATGTGACGGTGCCGTTCAAGCCCTTCGTGGCGAAGGGCAAGCGCAATCCTGAGCTGGTGCAGACATTCATCACCGAGCACTTTGTCGAGTTTGACGACCTGCTGCGCTTCGTGGCCGCGAGCCGCTTCATGCCTACCCGGCGCGCCTGTTCAGTATGGCTTCACGCCGTGTCAGACTTTGGCAAGGGCTTGGTCGCGGCGGCGATGGCCAAGCTGGGGGCGACGGTGGAGGTCGGGCTGAATGAACTCGTACTGGCGATGGATGGCAAACCGAGCGGATTGATGCCTGGACCCTTCCTGCATGCTTGGATTGTGTTTGTTGATGAGTTCAAGGCGGCGATTGCCGAGCTGAAGCGCATGAACGATGTGATCACCTTCGCTTCCAAAGGCCAGCCGCGCACCACGGTGCCGATCTACACGAAGTTGTTTGCCAGCGCTGAAGAAGTTCAATCGCTGACCGGCAACGGCATCGAGAAACAGTTTGATGCGCGCTTTTGCGTCCTGCGGCCGAAGCATTCGGAGACTCCGATTCTGGGTTACGAGTGGTACAAGGCCGCGGGTGATGACGCCATGCGGCAGGCACTGGAGCATCACATTGCCGAGGTCTTCAATGCTGAAGTCGAGCGCTACCGCGCAATGGGCAAAGACGCGGCCCCGGTCGCGGCAAAGAAGGTGGTGGCTGAATTCCGCAAGGGGCGCTTGCTGTCGGATCACTACGAAAGCTTGAGTGCTGTTGTCGATGACGTCGCTGAAGGGCTGCGCGACCTGCTGCGCGATTACTGCACCAAGCATGGCAACGAAGCGTGGCGGCGGTCGGTGGGTCCGGGGGTGCTGCGCATCCTCGAAACGCATGTCTCGGTCGTGACGTCCGGATACGACGCTGAGCGGGGGCAGCCAGCGGTGTTCATTTCGCAGCGAGGTCGCACGAAGTTGATCAAGGACTACCTGAACGAAACAAGCGAGAAGTCGGCGGCCGGGAAAATCAGCTACAAGGTCGGAGACATCCTCGACCGACTGAAGCACCCGCGGACGGATGAACAGGGGCGGGTGCGCTTCGTTGCGCCCGATGCGCGCGGGTATAAGCGCACCCGAGGATTGCTGGTGGTCTTTGGGAAGCCGATGGCGGTCGGAAAGGACGTTGGGCCGATACCTGAGCTCGCGGAGGACGACCCTCCGATGGGGCTGTTTTAAGGAGCGGCTCAGCCGCGGGGGTGTGCTTTGGCCACCTTCCCGGCCGGAAACCGTCCCGGGGGACCATCACGGGACGTGAGTTTCAGAAAATCCGTCCCGTCCGCGGGTGTTGATTTAGAGCCTTCCGAGTCTCTTTGGGACGGATGGGACTATCTTTTTTATATACTTAGAAAGAAAAGAAAAAAGAAGATAAAAAGAGAGCAGGAAAAACACGGGCGGCAGCAGTAAGCGTTTTTCGCCGTCCCATCCGTCCCATCACCCCTCGCGGCCAAGCGGGGCATGGGTTACGGGCGGACCGGCCGAAAGCTCCACGGGACGAAACGGGGCGAAACGGGACGCCGAACCCACCTCGCGGCCGGATCGCCGCCACCACCAACGAGGAAAACAGCATGACCGACGAAGAAGCCGGCCTTGCTTTTGACGCAGCCGTGACCGCCCACCGCGAGATGTTTGGCTTTTGTGATGGCCCACCTTATGGTGTTCCCCTCTGCTATTGGGTCGAGGCGCTTCAGGAGGCCGTCGCGACCGGCAAGCCAGCCTCCCACTCGCGCTTCTGGCCGACCGGCCCCAACGATCTGGCATGACCCCTGGCCTACGGTTGTGCAGGGTGGACGATCGCCCCCGACCCTAGGCCGAGACCAACCCATTTGCATTCGATCTACCCAGCATGCTTTGTAACTATTCTCGGTATAGAACGGCCAGTAGCTGACCTTCAAGGTATCTACAAAATCAGTAGCGATTCAGATCAGACGGTGACAGACGCCATCGCGTGCCACACTCCCGACGACATTGCCGGGTGTCACTACGACGGAGGACACACGATTTGGCAGAAAATTTTTGCCTCAATGTTTCTTGCTATTCCTGTGGCAATACGCCAGCGGACATGCTACCAATTAGACTTCGCCGGAAGATTCGGATAAACGCTATCTCGCAGCATTTTTACGCATCGCCGCAAGCATCAACGAAAGGTCTAATTTGTGGCATGAAAAAATAGCAATATAGATGGGTGATTTGGCTGTGCTACCACAACTATCAAGGACTGAAGTATGGAAACAGAAATTGCTTCCGAAAACAGCGGCGAAATCACCGCCCCCTGTGAAAGCGATCCACTCCATCTTACGTTAGACTTATTATTGTCAGAGATACAAAACAACAAGGCACTGCTTAAAGATAATACATTTCGGAAAAAACTAAACATCCTATTCAAAGAATCAACCTCCAAAAATCTTATAACCTTAGACAGTAAAGACCCCCTTGAGCTATTAGCATTTCCAATTGACATCGATGCAGTATTGCAACACTTAAATCAAGATATGCGCGACGATTGGTTCGTTGACGTACTACAACACCAAGACTTGTTTTCTAATAAGCCGCAACTGCACGACACGTTAAAGTCTCTCTTGCTTGAAGAAAATGGGCGTTACTTAGGCTGTGAAAGACAGGCGTACGACATCCCTAAAAAAGGTCTAGGAATTCGTTATTCATTAGAAACGGATTTCTATGATCGTTTTATATATCAAGCAATATGCTCTTATTTGATGCCATTTTATGATCCACTACTATCCCACCGGGTGCTAGGTCATCGGTACAACAAAAAGCGAGCCTCCGAGAAATACATATTCAAAAGCAGAATCGACTTATGGAAAACCTTCGAAGGCGTAACAAAAACAGCACTTTCTAACGATCAATCGCTGCTAGCCACTGACCTAATCAACTATTTCGAGAACATTTCCCTAACGGCCATAAGTACAGCATTTGAAACGATGCTTGAACAAGTGAAAGCATCAGGGCCGGAAAAGACTTTAATTCGAAATGCAATACATACGCTCTGTACTCTTCTGACAAGATGGGGATACAACGAGAGGCATGGCCTCCCTCAAAATAGAGATGCCTCTTCCTTCATTGCCAACATAGTACTCAACTCAGTTGACCAGAACATGGTGGCTTTGGGATACGATTACTATCGGTATGTGGATGACATCAGGATAATTTGCTCTTCACCGCGAACAGCCAAAAAAGCGCTTACAGATTTAATAAATCAGCTTCGAAAACTCGGAATGAATATTAACTCAGGAAAAACCGCGATCCTTACAAAGGATACTCCAGACTCCGAAATCGCCGAATACTTTCCGACTACCGACGATAGAACACTTACAATCGACAGCATGTGGCGCTCCAGAAGCAGGAGAGTTATAGCTCGATCGGCAAAGTACATATATCAGTTGCTGAAAGACTGCATAGACAACAAGCAAACTCAGTCACGACAGTTTCGGTTTGCGGTAAACCGTCTAATTCAACTAGGCGAAGCGAAGATCTTTGATATCCATACAGAGATTTCAGATGATCTTAAACTGCTAGTAATAGAAACTTTAGAAGACCACGCTGCCTCTACAGACCAGTACTGCCGCCTTCTTTCAGCCCTAAACTTAACAGAAGATGACTACGGAAAAATCACTCAATACTTGATGGATGATGAGAAATCCATTCACTCCTGGCAAAATTTTCATCTTTGGTTATTGCTCGCAAAGAACCGCTACAAAAGTGAAAAAATTCTTCAGTACGCATCCGCCAAAATACAGACGGATGTTCTTCAAGCAGAGGCATCCGCGATCTTCATATACCTCCGCTGCATTGATGAAAGCGCTGCATTAATTCCAGTCATCCCGGAATTCAAAAGTACATGGCCCTTTTACCATCAAAGAAATTTTTTGCTTGCCACTAGCGAATTAGGCAAAGAAGACTTACGCCCTTTAATATCAGAGTTAAAAACAAAGATAAAAGGTACTGCTACCCGAGCAAGATCTCATTTCAAAGACGGACGTCCTCTTACAGAGCGCGAATCAAGAAGCCCTATGGAACTTTACGAAGAGATAAGCCCATATGACTAAAAAGGCTCTCATCTTCATCAGGGACTACACGGACCAAGGAAAAGATAGATTTTTTCTTTGGTCTGACAAAGTTCTAAAAGAAGCATCTGCTGAAGACATTTCCTCTCAAACAGAAGAGCTGGTTTGCCATGATTACTGGCTTATAGCCCCAACAATTTTCAGACTAACTGGAAGGCTGCCAAAACTAATTACAGACGTCGAAGAGCTAAGAATTTCTATCTCCGGAAAGAGATCCGAGAGAGAGAAAAAAGAAAAGATAGATATCACCAATTCGCTTCAAAACCTTGTAGCCAAAGAGACCATACAAAAATATCTCGCGATATTTAACAGGAAAGAAGTAATCTGCGAAGAAACTCTTTCCGTATTTGCCGATGCTCTCGTATTGTATTCTAACCAAGTTGAAACTGAAGCAAAACACGAGCAGGAATGGGACAGACTAGTCCAAATAGAACAGCCTGTCGCGCGCTACCTGATAGGTTCTGCTGCGGCTGGAATAAATATAAGCACGGAAGTGCTCAGAGGTCATAAGGATAAAATAGAATTCGATTTTTACATGGCCCTAAAGCAATTTTCGTCCAAATACAGTGTTCCTCTAGAAGTTCCAACGGATGAAGATATCGTGGAATACTTGGAGCCTCACGGCTTTGATTTTTCTGGCGTAAACGTAGATTACGTTCTCAATTTCGTCCCAATGCAGGACGAATACGCTGACGACTTACTCAATCTAAGAAAAATTCAAAAATCCAGAATGGTATTAGCGGCAATACCGCTGAGCCAAAAAAAAATCTTCCCAATAGTAGATTCATTCGGTTCGATTACCTCGCGCATATACTTCAAAGACCCATCATTGCAAAATCTTGCTAAACAGCATCGAGACATACTCATTCCAGATGAAGGAAAACTCTTCTCCTACGTCGATTACGAGCAGTACGAGGCCGGAATAATGGCCGCGCTATCCGGCGACCCATTACTTACGAAACTCTATGCGGAAGGTGATCTCTATCAAATAGCGGCTGACTCTATTTTCCGGGATGTAACAAAGCGAAAAGAGGCGAAACGACTATTCCTATCTTACGCGTATGGAATGAGGCACCGTGACTTAATTGATGCGGCGTACGGGTACGGCGCAGACAGACAAAATGCAAAAGTTTTTTTTAAGCAATTTGCCGAATTTGAGGATTGGAAATCCAGGGTTTATACCCAGTTTGAAACAGAGGGCAAAATTGGAACTGCTCTTGGCAACCATATTAAACGAGAGCGAACGGGAACTCTAAGTGAGAAGGAGAAGAGATCTTCAATCAGCCAGCAAGTCCAAGGAACCGCGTCACTTATCTTTAAAAAGGCTTTAATTGCGATGAGCGCCGATCCACGAGTCGAGCTAAAAGTGCCAATGCACGATGCCGTGCTTTTTCAGCACCAGGCAGGTTTTGACCCGCAAGTCGTAGTCAATATTTTTGCAGAGGCTATGTCCAACCACTTTGAACACAAGGTGATAGGAAAAGCATCGTTGGCGCCGTTTAGTCCTCCTCCTGAAGCAGTCCAATTGCCTAGCGATTGAAAATAACTAAGCCTATGCTGGCCCCGAGTTCTTTTGTGGTGCCAACGATCGACCGTTTCTCGTTATTAGCGATGTGAATCGCCCC
This sequence comes from Pseudomonas sp. PDM31, assembly GCF_019218965.1. Lineage (NCBI taxonomy): Bacteria > Pseudomonadati > Pseudomonadota > Gammaproteobacteria > Pseudomonadales > Pseudomonadaceae > Pseudomonas > Pseudomonas sp. PDM31. The sequence continues at coordinate 649,596 of NZ_JAHUWS010000002.1, forward strand.
GAGTTCGTAGGCACTTCTGGTGGTCCGCTCTTGGCCGATCTCTGCCCTTCATGAAGGGCAGCAATGGGTCGTGCTCTGCCGGTCACGGCCACAAAGCGTACTAGTCAAATCCAATGCAAATGACTGCTCAGAATGAATGCTGATGGGTGGGCAAGTGGAGCGCAATTTCGCAATCGCCCCCAACCCTAGGTCACGTCGTGGAGACAAATAGCGCCCAGCCGCGGGCCGCGGCCCTTGGTTTGCCGCACAAGAGAAAACTGTCGACTGCACCCCACCCGTTGCAAATACTTGAATCAACGCGAGTCTGCGCGAATCAAGGAATCACGCCATGACCGGGCGCATAACAGGATCGAAGAACACAAAGCCGTCGAAGGCAGACGTACGTCGCCACATTGAGGCACTCCGCGAGCTGGCCGAAGCCGGCGACATCGCGGCCCGAGTCGCGCTGATCGAGCTATCGGTCAAGCTGCTCGCGGAGAAGAAGAATGACCGCCGCTAAGAGCAAGCCAGCCCCAGACCTCATCCGCCAGCGCGCGGCCGGGATGGGTGCCGACATGCTCGACGTCTTGGAGGCCATGGCCCGAGCCGGCGACGTTCAAGCCGCCAAAGCTATCCTCAACAAGTCGACCCCCGACCTCAAGCCGGCCGCGGCCATGGTGACCTTCCCGCTGCCTAAGGGACAAGACCTCACCGCGGCAAGCTGGGCCATCCTCAGGGCCGTCAGCGGGAGCAAGCTGCCCCCGGATATTGGCGCCTCACTGATCGCATCACTCGCCCAGATCGCCCGCATCACTGAAGTCTCCGAGTTTGAAAAGCGCCTCACCGCGCTTGAGGAGCAGCAACCATGAAGATCGTCCGCCTACGGGCACTTGAGAAACGGCGCGGCCCACCGAAGCTGACCGCCCTCCAGCAACGCATTTTCGACGAGGCCGCGCGGCTCATCCGCCTCGGTCACTCACGCCAACAGGCCATCGACGCCGCCTTGGACCAGGAGTTTTAAGCATGAAAGAGCAAAAGCAATACGACGCCGCGGCCGGTAAGGTGGCCGACCTCGAAGCGCAGCTAGCTGAGGCCCGCGACAAGGCCAATGATCACGTCCGCCTTCTGGAGAAGGTCGAATCATTCAAGGCGCAAGGGGCCGCGGCCGGCGCGGCTGCGATCGCCGCGGGCATGACCCTCGGTGATTCGAGTGAGTGGCTGCAAGCGAGAAAGGCACTCAACACGGCCCAAGAATCACTTGCCGATTCCGAAGTCACCGCCGCGGCTTACATGGCGCGGATCGACGACCTAAACGACCAGCTCCACGACGCCCAACTGGAGGTCAAGGACGCCGCCAAGGCACTCACCGAAGCCCAGCACGACGAAGCCTGCAAGGTCGAGGAATCGGCCGCCCAAGCCTTCCTCGCGGCTGGAGATGAGTTTTACGCCGCACATTGCGCATTGGCTGTGGCAATCGACGCTCGCATCAAGCTGCGCAACAAGATCGTCGGCCTGCCCGAGTGGACTGGCGGCGGCTATCCCGTTGATGTCTATCTGATGGCCCCCGCGGGCGCAACATTCACACGCGAACAGCTCACACGCCGGCCGCCCAACAAGTTGAAGGGGGTCGCATGAAACAGTCAATTGAAGAGCGGGTGAAGGCGATTCTGGCAGCCGTCGAAGGGCTTGTGCAGCGCCGATTGCCAAAGGCTGAAGATGAATTTGATCCGATGGATGCGCCGGGACAATACAAGAGCCGCGACACGGGGGCATTGAACGGCCGGGCCGCTGCCCTAGCCCGGATCGCCGCCGACCACAAACGCATCGAAGAGATCAATGCCCAGTTACCCTCACGCTGACTCCGCAACAGCGTGAGGCTGCAAAAGCCCGCGGCTGGGTCGCGTTTTCGTCTTTCGTGATTCAGTCAGTAGGCTTTTCGATACCCTCGGTCTTGCTCAGCTGGGGGTATTTTTTGGGCGTTGAAAACCCCATTCGGGGTGTCAAGCGGGGTGTAGCCAGCCTTTCGGGGAAGACCCGAAAGGCTGAAACCCTTGAGATAGATGGTGGGCCCACACGGACTTGAACCGTGGACCAAAGGATTATGAGTCCTCTGCTCTAACCAACTGAGCTATAGGCCCTCAGTAGGACGCGGATTATAGCGATGGTTTCGCGGCTGTGCCATCCGAAAAAGTGGTTAGGGTTGTACGAAGAAATGTCGCGGCGAATTCGTCGGGTGCAAGGGGTGGGCTGACGATGTAGCCCTGGATTTGTTCGCAGCCTTCGCTGGCGAGGAATTGCTGCTGTGCCTGGGTCTCGACACCCTCGGCTATCACGGTGAATTGCATGCTGCGTCCGAGTGCGATGATGGCGCGCACTATGGCCGCGTCGTGGGGGTCGTCCGGCAGGCCGCGGACGAACGACTGGTCGATCTTGAGGAAGTCCAGCGGCAGGCGTTTGAGGTAACTCAGGGAGGAGTAACCGGTGCCGAAGTCGTCGATGGCCAGTTGCACGCCCAGATACTTGAGTTGATGTAACACCGCCAGTGCCTCTTCGGCCTGGCTCATGATGAAGTTTTCAGTAATCTCCAGTTGCAGAAGTTCGGGGCGCAGGTCGTTGTCCTTGAGCAGTTGCTCTATCCGGCCCAGCAGGTTCGGCTGCCGTAGTTGAGCGCCGGCGAGGTTTACCGACAGTGAGCCCAGGCCTTCGTACTTCTGGCTCCATTCGTGCATCTGGCGGCAGGCGGTTTCGAGTACCCAGTCGCCGATCTGCAGGATCATGCCGTTTTCTTCGGCGAGCGGAATGAAGTGTTCTCGCGGTACGTCGCCAAAGGTCGGGTGGCGCCAGCGGATCAGTGCTTCGGCGCCTACCAGGTGATAGCTGTCGAGGCTGATCTTCGGTTGATAGTGCAGGTGCAATTCGTTGCGTTCGATAGCGCGTCGCAGTTCGTGCTCAAGCGCCACGCGTTCGCTGGCCTGGGCGGTGAGGTCACGGGTATAGCTTTCAACGCGGTTGCGCCCCTTGGCTTTGGAGCGATACATCGCTGCGTCGGCGTTTTTGATCAGTGTGGCGACGTCGCAGCCATCTCTGGGATAGAGGCTGGTGCCTATGCTGGCGCTGATGAAAAACTCGTGTTCGCCGGCCTGGAACGGCGCACCGAAGCAGTTGAGCAGCTTGCTGGCGATGGAGTCGGCATCGCCGGGTTGCAGCAAGCCGGGCAGCAGGATGATGAACTCGTCGCCACCCAGGCGTGCCACGGTATCGATGTCGCGCAGCTGTTCTTTGAGGCGCACGGCAATGCCTTTGAGCAGCAGATCGCCGACCGGGTGGCCGAGGCTGTCGTTGATATGCTTGAAACGGTCCAGATCGAGGAACAACACCGCGCCTTGCCCACCGTTTTCCTGCTGGGTGTTGAGCGCGGTCAGCAGCCGGTTTTCGAACAGGGTGCGGTTCGGCAGGCCGGTCAGCGGGTCGTGGTGCGCCTGATAATCGAGTTTGGCCTGGGCGTGTTTGAGGCTGGAGATATCGGCGAATACCGCGACGAAGTGGGTGATGAACTCGTCTCGGTTGCGCACGGCACTGATGGTCAGCCAGCTCGGATAGAGCTCGCCATTCTTGCGCCGGTTGGAGATCTCGCCTTGCCAGTGCCCCTCGGCGGTCAGTTGATGCCACATGGCTGCGTAAAACGCGCTGTCATGCAGTCCCGAGGCGAGCAGGCGCGGCGTGTGGCCCAAGGCTTCGCTCTCGCTATAGCCGGTAATTTCCGTAAACGCGCGATTGACCGCGCTGATGTGTTGTTGGGTGTCGGTGATCAATACGCCTTCGGCCGTACTCTCGAACACGGTAGCGGCCTGTTGCAGTTTTTCCTGCATCAGGTGGCGCTCGGTGATGTCCCGGGCGATGGTCAGCATGCAGTCATCGTTGCCAATCGGTAGCGGACGACTCGATACCTCGCAGAGACGGATCTGCCCGTCGCTGCGGCGGATGTGGCAGCTGAAGTCGCGGACGAAGCCGTCCCGGTGCAGCAGGTCGAGCATCTGTTTGCGTTCGTTGAGGTTGACCCAGATCCCGAGTTCCAGCACCGAGCGATCCACCGACATTGCGCTATTGAACCCGGTGATGCGACTGAAGCCTTCGTTGACCTCCAGCAACAGTCCATCGCTTTGCCGGGACAGCAGCAAGCCGTCGGGGGAAGCGTGGAAAGCCTTGGCGAACTTTTCTTCGGAGGTTTGCAGTTGCTGCTGGGTTTCCTTGAGTTGCGTGATGTCCCGAACCACCACCACCAACGCGGGAGTCGTGTCGAGGTCGAAAGGTTCGGCGGAAATCAGGCCGGTAAACACCTGGCCGTTGCTGCGACGGAAGGGCATCTCCAGGTTGCGGATGCTGCCGGCCTGTAAACGCTGCAACAAGCCCGGTCCCACGCCGGGTATGCCCCAGATATTCAGGTCCGTGGCAGTCTGGCCGATGACGTCTTCGGCGCGCAGGCCGATCTGTTCTTCGAACGCCTCGTTGACTTCCAGAAGGCAGCCGTCGGACAGGCGGGCGATCACCAGAATGTCCGGGCATTGCTGGAACACCGAGGCAAACTTCTGCTCCGACAGACGCAAGGCTTCTTCGGTACGCTTGGCTTCGGTGATGTCGATCATCAGCCCGCGCATAACCGGTTCATGTCCGTGTTCGATCAGGCTGACGATGTCGCGCACCCATATGCAACGGCCGTCGGCGGTGATGACCCGGTAATCGAGACTGTGATCGCGTCCGGCAAGTACTTCGTGATCGCAATAGGTCTGGGCGCGGGTCAGATCGGCCGGGTGGATGATGTTGCGCCAGAAGCCCGGAATCAGCCAATGCGACAGGGGGTAGCCGAGAAGATCTTCGGCGTGAGGCGACACGTAGCTGTAGGTGAAATCGTCGATCTTCGCTTCCCAGGCGATGGCTGACAGGCTCTCTACCAGGCCGCGGTAGTGGTATTCGCTACTGCGCAGCTCCTGTTCAAGGTCGACACGGCGGGCGATTTCTGAACTCAAGCGGCGGTTAATGCGGATGACTACCGCCAGGACAATGGACAGCAGCAACAGTCCGGGTATTCCGAACACCAGCAGATTGTTCCAGAAAGTCCGATGATCGAGGACGTTGCCGATCCAATGCTCCTGAATCGAGCTGATTTCATCCGGGCTCATGTCGGCCAGTACTTTGTCGAGAATACCGGCCAGAATTTTGCTGTCCCGGGGGACTCCCATGGCCAGCTGATAGCGATAGGGTGTTTCACCGCTGACGTATAGCCCGTCCAGTTTGAGTTGGCGCAGGCTCCAGACGCTGGAGGCCAGGTCGCCCACCACGGCATCCACTTCATCGGTTGCCAGCGCCTGTAATGCCGAGCTGACGTTGGGCATGCCTACCAGATTGAGGTCGGGGTTATGGGTGCGTAGCAGTTCGTGGGGGGCATAGTTCTCCACCACGGCGACTTTCAGCCCGTACAGGTCTTTTAGCTTGCGTGGCTGTGGGCCTCCGGCGTGAGCCAGGATAACAATCGGAAAGTCCAGGTAGGGGCGGGTGAAGGACAAATACGTCTGGCGTTCCGGAGTCGACATGACGCCTGGCAGCAGGTCGATTTTTCCTCGTTTGGCCTGGTCCAGGACAACTGTCCAGCTGGCGGGCTCGACGGGGGTGAGCTTGATGGCCAGCCTCTGCCGAATCACATCGATATAGTCCGCGGCGAGCCCCTGGTAATGGCCATGATCGTCGCGAAATTCAAAGGGTGGCCAGGACGCATCGACACCCAGGCGCAAGTCCGGATGAGCTGCCAGCCAGCCACGTTCTTCATCAGTCAGTGTCAGCGCGCCAGCCGTTGCGGTCCACGTCATCAGCGACAGCAAAAAAAGCACGGTCGGCAGTCTGGGCATAACGGTCTCGTTATGGCACGGAGGAATGCTTCGAGTGTAGACGGGCTACAAGGTGCAAGGGGAGGTCTTTGGGGGATAAATCTGCACAAAACAAAACCCCCGGCCTGGGCCGGGGGTTCTGGTATCACTCGTCGAGGAAGGAGCGCAGATGCTCGCTTCTCGTCGGGTGGCGCAGCTTGCGCAGCGCCTTGGCTTCGATCTGACGAATCCGTTCACGGGTCACGTCGAACTGTTTACCAACCTCTTCGAGAGTGTGGTCGGTATTCATGTCGATACCGAAGCGCATGCGCAGTACCTTGGCTTCACGGGCAGTGAGGCCGGACAGGACTTCGCGAGTCGCCTCTTTAAGGCTCTCAACAGTGGCAACATCGATTGGCGACTGCATCGTCGAGTCTTCGATGAAGTCACCCAGATGGGAGTCTTCGTCATCACCGATCGGGGTTTCCATGGAGATCGGCTCTTTAGCGATCTTCAATACCTTGCGGATCTTGTCCTCAGGCATTTCCATGCGTTCGCCCAGCTCTTCCGGGGTCGGTTCGCGACCCATTTCCTGCAACATCTGGCGGGAAATACGGTTGAGCTTGTTGATCGTCTCGATCATGTGCACCGGAATACGGATGGTGCGGGCCTGGTCGGCAATCGAGCGAGTGATCGCCTGACGGATCCACCAGGTGGCATAGGTCGAGAATTTGTAGCCGCGGCGGTATTCGAACTTGTCTACCGCTTTCATCAAGCCAATGTTGCCTTCCTGGATCAGGTCGAGGAATTGCAGGCCACGGTTGGTGTACTTCTTGGCGATGGAGATCACCAGACGCAAGTTCGCTTCAACCATTTCTTTCTTCGCGCGGCGGGCCTTGGCCTCACCGATCGACATGCGACGGTTGATGTCCTTGATCTCGGCGATGGTCAAACCGGTTTCGGTTTCCAGCGCGGTCAGCTTCTGCTGGCAACGGATGATATCCGGCTGCAGACGGCCAATGGCTTCAGCGTATTTGCTTTTGCCTTTGGCCAGGGCGTCGCTCCAGCTTTCGTCGACTTCGTTGCCCGGGAACTGGCGCAGGAAATCGGCGCGCGGCATACGTGCATCACGTACGCAAAGCTGCATGATCGCGCGCTCTTGCTGACGCAGGCGATCCAGGGCGCTACGAACACGCTCGACCAAGCCTTCGAATTGCTTCGGCACCAGCTTGATCGGCATGAACAGCTCAGCCAGGGCCAACAGCTCGGCAATGGTTGCCTTGTTGTTGCGACCGTGCTTTTTCAGCGCCTTGCGGGTGATTTCCATTTGATCGGCAACAGCACCAAAGCGCTGTGCAGCGATAACCGGATCCGGACCGCTTTCGGCTTCTTCCTCGTCATCCGAGGCTTCTGCGTCATCGTCGTCGGACTCGTCGTCGGCCTTGGCGGCTTTCGCATCGATCGGCGGCGGCACTTCTGCTGCAGGCGGCGCAATACCGTCGTCCGGGTCGATATAACCGCTCAGGACGTCGGACAGGCGACCACCTTCGGTGGTGACGCGGGTGTACTCGGAGAGAATATGGTCGACCGTGCCAGGGAAGTGCGCGATTGCGCTCATCACTTCACGGATGCCCTCTTCAATACGTTTGGCGATTTCGATTTCGCCTTCACGCGTGAGGAGTTCGACCGTACCCATTTCGCGCATGTACATGCGCACCGGGTCGGTAGTACGACCAATGTCGGTCTCGACCGCCGCCAATGCAGCGGCAGCCTCTTCGGCTGCGGCTTCGTCGGTATCGGCGTCGGCCAGCATAAGGGAATCCTTATCTGGCGCAACCTCGAATACGTTGATCCCCATGTCATTGATCATGCGGATGATGTCTTCCACCTGTTCCGGATCTGAAATATCCTCCGGCAGGTGGTCGTTGACCTCCGCGTAAGTCAGGTAGCCCTGCTCACGACCAAGTGTGATCAACTCTTTGATACGAGACTGCTGTTGCGCTTTTCCGGACATAACACCCTATCCACTGAAGGTCTTGGCGGGCAAAAAACAAGCCGAGGATTATACCTGAGCTATGACCTCACGCGCCAGTTGAGGTCGGGTTTGGTGCAGCCATATTGCGTTTTAATAGGTCGCGCATCTGATTTGCGATCTGATTTGCTTCCTCTGCAGTCAACCCTGGCTGCTTCGCTTTCCTGATGAGTTCTTCCAGGCTATCGGTGTGTTGACCCGCTGATAACCTAGTAATGGTGTCTAAAAACTGTTGTTCAAGGTTGTCGCCCTCAATCAGCCATTCCTTTTCTGCCAGGGCCTTGAGCAAGCGACCCTGCTCCGTGCCGTGCCAGCGAGCCATCAGCTGAATAGAGTTTAGCTTAGGATTTTTTTGCACCGCTTCGATAAGGGCAACCAGCAACTGTGCGTAGGTATTGCTCTCATTGGCGAAGTGGTTGGCGGTTTCTACCTTGCCGGCCAATTGCGGGTGATGGATTAGTGTGCGTAACGCAATCAGCGTGGGTGCCTCGACAGCAATAGGCTTGCGTGGGGCGCTCGGTTGATCGCGGTCGCCGCCACGCTTGCCGTTCTTGTCCCAAGGCTTCTTCTCCCACTTCTTGCCGCCAGCGCCGGGTTTTTTCGGCGTCCATTCCTGCTGCGGCACATACATTTCCTGTGCGTGCGGCTGATGGTAGTCGCTTAAGTCCGGCATTGCGTCGTAATCGAAGCCCGGATCGTAGGCGGGCGGCGCTTCTTGTGGCGCGCTCTGGGCCAGCTGGCTGACGGCTTCACCGCTGAGCCCGGTGATTTGCGTCAGGCGCTGGCGCATCAGTGTGCGCAGGTTGGCCCCCGGGACTTTGTCGATCAGCGGTGCTGCGAGCGTCGCCATGTGCGCCTTGCCTTCGAGCGAGCGCGGGTCCGATTCTTCGGTCAGCTGCTGGAAGAAGTAGTCCGCCAGGGGTTGTGCGTGCTGATTGATGCGTGCGCGGAAGGCGTCGGTGCCTTCGGAGCGAACCAGGGTGTCCGGGTCTTCGCCTTCGGGCAGAAACAGAAAGCGTGCGCGACGTCCGTCCTGCAGGCTCGAAAGCGTCGCTTCCAGTGCTCGCCAGGCGGCGTTGCGGCCGGCCTGGTCACCGTCGAAGCAGAACAGCACGTTGGGCACGACGCGAAACAATCGCTTGAGGTGTTCTTCGCTGGTGGCGGTGCCCAAGGTGGCGACGGCATTTCGCAGGCCTTGCTGGGCGAGGGCGATAACGTCCATGTAGCCTTCGACGACGATGATTTCGTCGAGGTTGCGATTGTTCTTGCGCGCTTCATAAAGGCCGTAGAGTTCCTGGCCTTTATGGAAGACCGGAGTTTCCGGTGAGTTCAGGTATTTCGGTTTGTCATCGCCCAGTACCCGGCCACCAAAGGCGATGATGCGCCCGCGGCTGTCGCGGATCGGAAACATGACGCGATCGCGGAAGCGATCATAGCGTTTGCCGGTTTCGGCGTTTTCGATCAGCAGGCCGGCGTCGATCATGGCTTTTTGTTGCAGGGTATCGCTGCTCAAATGCTTGAACAGGTTATCCCAGCCCGGCGGAGCGAAGCCGAGGCCGAAATCCCGGGCGATTTCGCCGGTCAGCCCGCGGCCTTTGAGGTAATCCACTGCGGCTTTGCGCGATGGGTGGCTTTTCAGGGCTTGCCGGTAGAAGTCCGCGGCAGCGCTGAGCAACGGGTACAGCGGCGAATCAGTTGGTTGCCGCGGTTTGTGCGGTCGACCGCTTTCTTCGCGGGGGATTTCCATGCCGGCGGCTTTGGCCAGTTCTTCGACGGCCTGGACGAAATCCAGGTTGTCGTGGTCCATGATGAAGCCGAGGGCGTTTCCGCCAGCGCCGCAGCCGAAGCAGTAATAGAACTGTTTGTCGGGGCTGACGCTGAAGGACGGGGTTTTCTCTTTATGGAACGGGCAGCAGGCGGTGTGGTTCTTGCCGGCTTTTTTCAGTTGCAGGCGCGAGCTGACCACGTCGACGATGTCGGTGCGGTTCAGAAGGTCGTCAATGAAGCTCTGGGGAATTAGCCCGGCCATGGCGTTCTCGTCATCTGCGCTCAAAGGGGTCCGAAACGAAGGTTAGCCGAACGCGGGTCATTGTTAGGGGCGCGCAAGATGTGCGGCTCGACCGTTGTCGTCTGCGAAGTCGTTGTCGGGGAGTGTATCTGCCGAAAATCCACTGACGTTAATTCCAATCAGTATTCGACTATGTGAAAGTGTTGCGCTGAGTCCGCCTGCGGCCAGTCGTTGGCCTCGGATAGCTCATCATTCGGCACGCATGCAGGTGCCTTGGGCTGATCGTCGTGAGAGGAATCAGTGGGTGTGCTCGTCAGTAGCCTTGAAAGGCTCGTCAGAAAAGACGTGCACCGCTGGCAAAAGAGCCAGGTCTGACGCGGTGAAGCAGATTTGTCTTGGTCGCGTCTGCGGCTTTGACGGTGAAGCATCAAGCGTTTTACGCAAATGCCATTAGCCCGGCTGAGAGCCGGGCTTGGCAGAAGCTTGCTACGATCGTCTGTGTATTAGTACAGACGAACGGCGCGGCGCTGTTCGCGCTGAACTTTCTTGGCGTGACGCTTAACAGCGGCTGCTGCCTTGCGCTTACGCTCAGAAGTTGGCTTCTCGTAAAATTCGCGGCTACGAACTTCAGCCAGTACACCGGCTTTTTCGCAGGAGCGCTTGAAACGACGCAGAGCTACGTCGAAGGGTTCGTTCTCTTTTACTTTGACGGCTGGCATCCAGAGCTACCTTCATTCATTACCGGGGTCAACATCCTCGCGGCAAAAGTGCACTTGAAGACGTCGGTTTTTAAGGGTTGCGGATGTTAACCCCTCATCGCTCGGAATGCAAAGCCTCTGATCGAAAACCGCTGGTCGGGGCATCACGCGACGACTATTATGCGCGCCTTCGAATTCAGCCTAAACAAGGCGCAAACCCATGCTAGTACTGGGATTAGAAACCTCCTGCGACGAAACCGGCGTCGCACTTTACGACTGTGAGCGCGGCCTGCTGGCCGATGCGCTGTTCAGTCAGATCGACCTGCATCGCGCCTATGGCGGTGTGGTGCCGGAGCTGGCTTCGCGTGATCACGTCAAACGCATGCTGCCCTTGATTCGTCAGGTGTTGGCCGAGGCTGACTGCGTGCCGACAGAGATTGACGCGATCGCCTACACCGCGGGTCCTGGCCTGGTCGGTGCCTTGCTGGTGGGAGCTTCCTGCGCGCAGGCGCTAGCCTTCGCCTGGGGTATTCCGGCCCTTGGCGTGCACCACATGGAAGGTCATTTGCTGGCACCGATGCTGGAGTCGCAACCGCCGCAATTTCCGTTCGTCGCTTTGTTGGTCTCCGGTGGTCACACTCAGCTGGTGCAGGTCGATGGAATCGGTCAATACACCCTTCTGGGTGAGACGCTGGACGATGCCGCCGGTGAAGCATTCGACAAGACCGCGAAGATGATGGGCCTCCATTATCCAGGTGGTCCGGAAATCGCTCGCCTGGCAGAACAGGGTGTTGCGGGGCGCTTCGTCTTTCCGCGGCCGATGTGCGACCGCCCGGGCCTCGATTTCAGCTTCAGCGGCCTGAAAACCTTCGCGCTGAACACCTGGCAGCAGTGCGTGAGCGCCGGGGACGACAGCGAACAAGCTCGTTGCGACATCTCGCTGGCGTTCCAGCAAGCCGTGGTGGAGACTTTGACCATCAAGTGCAAGCGTGCCCTGAAAGCGGCAGGCATGAAGCGTCTGGTGATTGCCGGGGGCGTCAGTGCAAACAAGGCGCTGCGCTCTTCTCTTGAGAAGATGCTCGGAGACATGAAAGGTGACGTTTTTTATGCGCGACCGCAGTTTTGTACTGACAATGGCGCGATGATTGCGTTTGCCGGCTGCCAGCGTCTGCAGGCCGGTCAGCAGGAGAGCCTGGCGATCAGCGTGCAGGCACGTTGGCCGATGGAGCAGTTGTCGGCACTGTGATGAGCGCCGCTCATGTGTGGCCGCTAAAAATGCCGTTCGCGCCCGGCAAACAGGTCGCGTAGATTGCCGCGATGGCGCCAGACGATCAGTCCGGTCAGTGCGCTCATGGGCAGCAGGGCCGCCGGTTCTTGCCAGGCCAGCAACGGCAGGGTCAGCGGCGTGGCAATGAGCGCGGCCAGTGAGCTGGTGCGGGTCAGGTAGAACGTCAGCAGCCAGGCGCAGACAGCCAGCAGGGCGGCGGGCGGATAGAGGCCCAGCAACATGCCGGCGGCGGTGGCGACACCCTTGCCGCCCCGAAAGCAAAAGTATATTGGGTACAAATGGCCGATGACGGCGCAGACGCCAATCCAGGCCTGCTCCTGCAGCGAAAGCCCTGCAAGGCTTGCAATCAGTACCGGCAGCAAGCCTTTGCAAAGGTCGCCGAGCAAGGTCAGGATGGCCAGTTTCTTGCCAGCCAGACGCAGCATGTTGGTGGCGCCGGCATTGCCTGAGCCACTCATTCGCGGATCCGGATTACCGGTCAGGCGGCTGAGCAAAATGGCGAAGGACAGAGAGCCGAGCAGGTAGGCGAGGATCGCCAGTAACCAAAACATGCTAACTATTCCGGGCGGGGACGCCCTGATTCTAACGGCGCATTGCGCCCTTGTCGTGTAGCGGAGAGAAGTGCTTGGACAGAGTGTTTATCAAGGGCCTGGAAGTCGACACGGTAATTGGTGCCTACGACTGGGAGCGAGGCATCCGGCAGTGCTTGCGTCTGGATTTGAGCTTCGCCTGGGATAATCGCCCGGCAGCCGCCGGTGATGACCTGACCCTGGCGCTTGACTACGCCAGCGTGTCCTCACGTATCCAGGCCTTTGCCGAGCAGGCGCAATTTCAGTTGGTCGAGACATTTGCCGAGCGTCTGGTCGAGGTGTTGATGAGTGAATTCAGCATCACCTGGGTGCGTCTCAAGCTGACCAAGCCCGGCGCCGTACCGGCTGCCACCGGTGGCGTAGGTGTGGAGATCGAGCGCGGATGTCGCTGACTCAGGTGTTCCTCGGGCTCGGTAGCAATATCGAGCGCGAAATCCATTTGCAGGCAGGTCTGGATGCTCTCGCGGCGTTTTTGGTGGATATCCGCTGCTCGGCAGTATTTGAAAGTGAGCCGGTAGGCATCAAGAGCGGATCGTTTTTCAATTTCGTGGTGTCGGCGTATACCGATTTGCCGCTGATGGAGCTGGATCGTCGCTTGAAATTCATTGAGGCGGATAACGGTCGTTACGCACCGGATCGCCGAGGTTTGCCGCTGGATATCGACGTTTTGCTCTACGGTGAGCTGGTGGGCAATTTCGATGGATTGGTTTTGCCGCGGGCCGAAATTCTGAAAAATGCCTTTGTGTTGTGGCCTTTGTCGTTGATTGCGCCGGAGCGGGTGCATCCTGGTGTCGGCAAGAGTTTCGCCACACTGTGGGCCGAGTCGCAGATTGATCAGGTGCTGGCGCCGGTGGCGTTTGAGTGGCGTGGGGAGCAGTTGACGCCTTCGAATTTGTTGTAAGTCGCAAGACGCCTTCGCGAGCAAGCCCGTTCCCACAGGGCTTGCGCTGAACCTGTGGGAGCGGGCTTGCTCGCGAAGCTCTTCACACGGACGCAGCTTCTTTGTAAGCCTTCAGTGCCTTGAGCCGTTCACGCTTGATCGCTTCACCCAGCTCCGGCCCCTTGAATCCTTTCTCCAGCAGCGGCTGCACCGCAACACTGCGCGCCGCCATCGCTGCCCCACGCAAATAATCCGCCTGTGGATAACTTCGCTGTTCCAGGCCTTTGCGTCCACGTGCATCCATTTCGCACGCGGCAATGAATTCCTCGAAGCGTTGCGGTCGACGATAAACGTCGAAGCTTTGCAGCAGCTCAAGCAGCGTTGAAGGCTTGAGTTCAAGGGCGCGATGCCCGTGGGTGTGATATTCGCCCACCAGCAGCGCCAGTTCCTGGCAATCCCTGGGTGCCTTGAAGCGTTCGTTGACCGCTTTGATCAGCTTCAGGCCTTTGAACTCGTGGGCGATGTGCCGCGGCCATTCTTCCTCTGGCGTCAGGCCTTTGCCCAGGTCATGCAGCAGGCTGGCCCAGCGCACGGTGAGTGGCTGTTTGTGTTGTGCGGCTTGCTGCAAGACGTTCAGGATGTGCTCGCCGGTGTCGATTTCCGGGTGATGAGCTTCAGGTTGTGGCACGCCGAAGAGTGCGTCCACTTCGGGCATCAGCACCTTCAGGGCGCCGCATTCGCGCAGTACCCGAATGAACACTTGGGGCTGATCTTCCATCAGTGCGCGGGAAATTTCCTTCCAGCTGCGTTCAGCCGTCAAAGCCTCCAGTTCGCCGGATTCGCTGAGCTGGCGCATCAGCTCCAGGGTTTCTGGGGCGACGGTGAATCCCAGTCCGGCATAACGCGCGGCGAAGCGGGCTACACGCAGAACCCTGAGCGGATCTTCGGCGAATGCCGGGGAAACGTGGCGCAGCACGCGAGCTTCCAGATCACGCTGACCATGATAAGGATCGGTCAGGTTCTGTTGATCGTCTTCGGCCATGGCGTTAATCGTCAGGTCGCGGCGAATCAGGTCTTCTTCCAGAGTCACTTCGGGGCTGGCATGAAAGGTAAAGCCGCCGTAACCGCGTCCGCTTTTGCGTTCGGTACGGGCCAGGGCGTATTCCTCACCGCTTTTGGGATGAAGAAATACCGGGAAGTCCGCACCCACTGGACGAAAGCCCTTGGCGAGCATTTCATCGGTGGTAGCGCCGACCACTACCCAATCGATATCGGTGACGGGTTTGCCCAGCAGGCGATCACGTACGGCGCCGCCGACTTTATAAATCTGCATAAAAAACCTCCGTTAGCTCGACAGGATAACCGTTGCGTCGGGCTTTCGGAGGCGCAAACCGGATCAAAGATGAATGACGGCCAGGTCCAGCCGGCCGTAATCGCCTTCGCTATGCTCGTTTCTGGGTGGTACATGGTGGGTTTTCATGACCTGGTCGCCTTGCAGGGTCTCCAGGTGAATGTCGAAGCCCCAGAGGCGGTGCAGGTGTTTGAGTACTTCCTCGGTGGACTCTCCCAGGGGTTTGCGGTCGTGCTGCTGGTGGCGCAAGGTCAGGGAGCGATCGCCGCGACGATCGATGCTGTAGATCTGCACGTTCGGCTCGCGGTTGCCCAGGTTGTACTGCGCGGCCAGGGTTTCACGAATGATGCGGTAGCCGCCTTCATCGTGAATGGCCGGCACCAGCAAGTCATCCTTCTGGTCGTCATCGAGAATGCTGAACAGCTTGAGGTCGCGGATCACCTTGGGCGAAAGGTACTGCAGGATGAAGCTCTCGTCCTTGAAGCTGCTCATGGCGAACTTGATGGCTGCCAACCAGTCGCTGCCTGCAATGTCCGGGAACCAGCGACGGTCTTCTTCCGTTGGCTCTTCGCACATGCGCCGAATGTCCCGGTACATGGCAAAACCCAGGGCGTAGGGGTTGATGCCGCTGTAATAGGGGCTGTCGAAGCCGGGCTGGAACACCACGCTGGTGTGGGACGTCAGGAACTCCATCATGAAGCCGTCGGTGACCAGGCCCTCGTCGTACAAATCGTTCATCAGCGTGTAGTGCCAGAACGTTGCCCAGCCCTCGTTCATCACCTGGGTCTGGCGTTGAGGGTAAAAATACTGGGCGATCTTGCGCACGATCCTGACGATTTCCCGCTGCCAGGGCTCCAGCAACGGCGCGTGTTTTTCGATGAAGTACAGGATGTTTTCCTGGGGTTCAGCGGGGAAGCGTGCGTTGTCCTTGTCGCTGTATTTGTCCGCGCCTTTGGGGATGGTGCGCCACAGGTCATTGATCTGTTTTTGCATGTGCTCCTCCCGATCCTTCTGCCGGCGGCGTTCCTCTTCGGCAGAAATCGGATAGGGGCGCTTGTAGCGGTCGACCCCGTAGTTCATCAAGGCGTGGCAGGAATCCAGCAAGTCCTCGACCGCGTCGATGCCGTGGCGCTCCTCGCATTGCATGATGTACTGCTTGGCAAATACCAGGTAATCGATGATCGAACTGGCATCGGTCCAGGTGCGGAACAGGTAATTGCCTTTGAAAAAGCTGTTATGGCCGTAGCAGGCGTGGGCGACGACCAATGCTTGCATGCAGATGGTGTTTTCTTCCATCAGGTAGGCAATGCACGGGTCGGAGTTGATCACGATTTCGTACGCCAGGCCCATCTGGCCGCGACTGTAGGACTTTTCGGTGCTGAGGAAGTGTTTGCCATAGGACCAGTGGTGATAACCCAGAGGCATGCCGACGGAGGCATAGGCGTCCATCATCTGCTCGGCGGTGATCACTTCGATCTGGTTAGGGTAGGTATCGAGGGCGTAGCCCGCCGCAATACGACTGATTTCGCGGTCATAGGCCTGGATCAGCTCGAATGTCCATTCGGAGCCGGTGGAAATGGGTTGGCGCTTCTGCTCTTTGGCGGTCATGTCACTAACCTGCGCTGGAAGAGTTCACGGAAGACCGGATAGATATCCCCGGCCGAGACCAGTTGTTGCTGGGCAAAGGTGTCGGAAAACGCTTCGGCGATGCGCTCATATTCGAACCACAGGGCCTGATGTTCGCGCGGGGTAATCTCAACGTAAGTGTAGTACTGGACGAACGGCATGATCTGGTTGATCAGAATGTCGCGGCAGATCGGTGAGTCGTCGTTCCAGTTGTCGCCGTCGGAAGCCTGGGCAGCGTAGATGTTCCACTCATTGCTCGGATAACGCTCGGCCATGATCTCCTGCATCAGTTTCAAGGCGCTGGACACAATGGTCCCGCCGGTCTCGCGGGAGTAGAAAAACTCTTCCTCATCCACTTCGCGGGCGCTGGTGTGATGGCGGATGAACACGACATCGATCTTGTCGTAATTTCGCTTGAGGAACAGGTACAGCAGGATGAAGAAGCGCTTGGCGATGTCCTTGGTCGCCTGGGTCATCGACCCGGAGACATCCATCAGGCAGAACATCACGGCCTTGGAGCTGGGGTTGGGCTGCTTGATCAGCAGGTTGTACTTGAGGTCGAAAGTATCGAGAAACGGCACGCGATGAATGCGCGCGCTGAGTTTTTCGATTTCTGCTTCGATTTCCTGAATATCACCGAAGTTGTCCGGCTCTTCCTGCTTTAGTCGCAGAAGTTCTTCCTTGGCTTCGCGCAGTTTCGCCCGGCTGCTGCCGGACAGTGCGATGCGCCGCGCATGGGCTGAACGCAGGGTGCGGATGATGTTGATTCGTGACGGGTTGCCTTCGTTGCTGATCCCGGCGCGTACGGTTTTGAAAGTGTCGGTACCGGTCAGGTTGCGCTTGACCAGGTTTGGCAGTTCGAGGTCTTCGAACATGAACTCGAGGAATTCTTCCTGGGTGATCTGGAAGACGAACTCGTCCATTCCTTCGCCGGAGTTGCCAGCCTTGCCAGGACCACGGCCGCCGCCGCCTCCCGGTGGGCGCGCGATGTGCTCGCCACTGGTGAACTCCTTGTTACCCGGGTGCACGACTGTCTGTTTGCCGCCGCGACCGTGATGAAGCACCGGTTCGTCGATGTCGCGACCAGGGATGCTGATTTGCTCGCCGTGCTCCATATCCGTGATGGAGCGACGGCTGACCGCCTCTTCGACGGCTTTTTTGATGTGATCACGGTAACGCCGCAGAAACCGCTGACGGTTCACCGTGCTTTTGTTCTTGCCATTGAGGCGTCGGTCGATCACATAGCTCATAGGCCCTCCGGGGAGCTTCGAGTCATAAGCTTCAAGCTGCAAGACAGAAGCTTCAGAAACAAGCGGCGCGCGACATATGGCCACAATTACGCAAACAGCGCGTTCTCGTTGCTGCAGTGTCGCGTGCCGTTTGCAGCTCCCTTACTGGGACTTTCTCACCCTCAAGTACCACTCGGACAGCAGCCGTACCTGTTTGTCGGTGTAACCGCGTTCGACCATACGTGTAACGAAGTCGTTGTGTTTCTGCTGGTCCTCTTTGCTCGCCTTGGCGTTGAAACTGATGACCGGCAGCAGGTCCTCGGTGTTGGAGAACATTTTTTTCTCGATGACCACCCGCAGTTTTTCGTAGCTGAGCCAGGTTGGGTTCTTGCCGTTGTTGTTGGCCCGGGCGCGCAAGACGAAGTTGACGATTTCGTTGCGGAAATCCTTCGGATTGCTGATGCCGGCCGGTTTTTCGATTTTCTCCAGTTCTTCGTTCAGCGCTACGCGGTTGAGGATCTCGCCGGTTTCCGGGTCGCGGTATTCCTGGTCCTGGATCCAGAAGTCGGCGTACAGCACATAGCGATCGAAGATGTTCTGGCCGTACTCGCTATAAGACTCGAGGTAGGCGGTCTGGATCTCCTTGCCGATGAATTCGATGTAGCGCGGTGCCAGGTACTCCTTGAGGAAGCGCAGATAGCGTTCGCGGGTTTCGGCCTGGAACTGTTCCTGTTCGATCTGCTGTTCCAGCACGTAGAGCAGGTGCACCGGGTTGGCGGCGATTTCGTGTGGATCGAAGTTGAAGACCTTCGACAGAATCTTGAACGCGAAACGGGTGGAGAGGCCGTTCATGCCCTCGTCGACCCCTGCGTTATCGCGGTATTCCTGGATCGACTTGGCCTTCGGATCGGTGTCCTTGAGGTTCTCGCCGTCGTACACGCGCATCTTCGAATAGATGTTGGAGTTTTCTGGCTCCTTGAGGCGCGAGAGCACAGTGAACTGGGCCAGCATCTTCAGGGTGTCGGGTGCGCAATGGGCCTTGGCCAGGGAGCTGTTGAACAGAAGCTTATCGTAGATCTTCACTTCGTCGCTGACCCGCAGGCAGTACGGCACTTTGACGATGTAGATCCGGTCGATGAAGGCTTCGTTGTTCTTGTTGTTGCGGAAGGTGTGCCATTCCGATTCGTTGGAGTGGGCCAACAGGATCCCGGTGAACGGAATCGCGCCGAGGCCTTCGGTACTGTTGTAGTTGCCTTCCTGGGTGGCGGTCAGCAGTGGGTGCAGCACCTTGATCGGCGCCTTGAACATTTCGACGAATTCCATCAAGCCCTGGTTGGCCCGGCACAGGGCCCCCGAGTAGCTATAAGCGTCGGCGTCATTCTGTGGATATTCTTCCAGTTTGCGGATATCGACCTTACCGACCAGCGCCGAGATGTCCTGGTTGTTTTCGTCTCCCGGTTCGGTCTTGGCCACGGCGATCTGGTTAAGAATCGACGGGTAGAGTTTGACTACGCGGAACTGGCTGATGTCGCCACCGAACTCGGCCAGGCGTTTAGTGGCCCATGGCGACATGATGGTGTTGAGGTAGCGCCGCGGAATGCCGAAGTCTTCCTCGAGGATCGCGCCATCTTCGGTGGCGTTGAACAGACCCAGGGGCGATTCGAATACCGGCGAGCCCTTGATCGCGTAGAAGGGCACTTTTTCGATCAATTGTTTGAGCTTTTCGGCCAGGGACGATTTACCACCACCGACAGGACCGAGCAGGTAAAGAATCTGTTTCTTTTCCTCCAGGCCCTGAGCGGCATGGCGGAAATACGAGACGATCTGGTCGATGCATTCTTCCATCCCGTGGAAGTCTTCAAAGGCCGGATAGCGACGAATCACCTTGTTGGAGAAGATTCGCGACAGCCTCGAGTTGGTCGAGGTGTCGAGCAGTTCAGGTTCTCCGATGGCCAGCAGCAGACGCTCGGCGGCGGAAACGTAGGCGCTGCGGTCGTTTTTGCACAGCTCCAGATACTCTTGCAGAGAGAGTTCTTCCTGGCGTGTGGACTCGAAGCGTTGTTGGAAGTGGCTAAAGATACTCATGACGTCACCTCGCTCGATACGTGGAGCCGACGCCGGATCATTCAGTCGATGCTGGCAGCAATCGAACAGGCGATTGCTGTTTACCCCCCAGAACTCTCCCGGAGCTGACGACTCCGAAAGCTACTCCCGATGACCCGTGCGCCGGTGTACCGGCTCTCCCCTGTTTTGGATGGCCTGCGCTTAAGGATAGTTGGGAATTCGGGAGGTAAAGGTGAGATACGTAATTAACTGTGGCAGACCGTTCGTCTGCCTCCGCGCAAGCCCACGGAGGCCGGGGCTTGCAAGGTTACAAAAAAATTATTCAGAGGTGCCTTGCGCCGTTTCCGCAGGATAGGTCGTGCGCCACAGCTCGAAACCGCCATCCATGCTGTAGACATCGGAAAAGCCCTGGCTGATCAGGTAGGCGGCAGCACCCTGACTGGAGTTGCCGTGATAGCAGACCACCACGGTCGGTGCGTCGAGGTCGGCGCCCTGAATGAAGGCGTGCAGGGAATGGTTGTCCAGGTGTCTGGAGCCTGCGATGTGCAGGGCGGCAAAAGTGGCCGGGTCGCGGACGTCAACGACCACCGCGCCTTGCTCGCGCAGGGCCTGGGCCTGTTCCGGGGGGATACGTTTGAATTCGCTCATGTCGGGCTCCTGTGGCTCGGCTGAATGGCAGTCTAGCGCGGGGCGCTGGCTGGCGATGTTTGGGTAATGGTCGGGGCGACTGGCGGCAGGACGTGACCGTGCTCGTCGCATTTGCAGGACAGACGTTCAAGGCTGTCGACATTCATAAGGGTCAGGGCTCCGCCCCAGACGCAACCGGTATCGAGGGCCAGGATGCCCGGCACCTCACTCTTGCCTTCCAGTGCGGCCCAATGGCCAAAGATGATTTTCAGGTCTTTGGTCTTGCGTTCCAGGTGATGGAACCAGGGCTTGTAGCCGGGTGGTGCAGTGCCGAGGCCTTCTTTGCTTTTGAGGTCAAGCTTGCCTTCGGCGGTGCAGAAGCGCATGCGCGTGAAATAGTTGGTGATTACACGCAGGCGCGTCACGCCTTTGAGGTCGCTGTCCCATTTCGCCGGGTCGTTGCCGTACATCCCGTCGAGATAAAGCGGCAGCAAGTTGTCGTCGCGCAATGCAGTCTCGACTTCGGCTGCAAGCTTCAGGGCTTTGCGCAGCGACCACTGGGGTGGAATACCGGCATGGACCAGGGCCACATTGCGTTGCTCGTCGTAGTGCATGAGCTTTTGCTGGCGCAGCCATTCGAGCAGCTCGGTGCAATCCGGGGCTTCGATAATCTCGCGCAGGGTATCCGACTTTTTCAGTCGTTCGATGTTGCGACCGGCGGCCAGCAGGTGCAAGTCGTGATTGCCCAGCACGCACACCAGCGATTCGCGGATGCTATAGAGGAAGCGCAGGGTTTCCAGCGATTGCGGGCCGCGGTTGACCAGGTCGCCCACCAGCCAGAGTCGATCCCGTTGTGGATCGAAGTCGACTTGCTTGAGCAGGCATTGCAGTGCTTGCAGGCAGCCTTGCAGATCGCCGACCGCGTAAGTTGCCATCAGTGCAAGGCTCCGGGCACCGCCAGGCGAAAGGGCGCGATGATGGCGTCGAAATGTTTGCCATCGTCGGCCAGCATCTGATAGGTGCCTTGCATCGTGCCGACTTTGGAGGTCATCACAGTGCCGCTGCTGTAGGTGTGGCTTTTGCCAGGCTCGATCAACGGCTGTTGGCCAACCACGCCTGCACCGCGCACTTCTTCGACATGCCCGTCACCATCGGTGATTACCCAATGCCGCGACAGCAGTTGGGCGGGGACCAGGCCATTGTTTTGCACGGTAATGGTGTAGGCGAAGGCAAAGCGTTCGTGCTCGGGTTGCGATTGTTCTGCCAGATAGCGGGTGACGACGCTGACGTCGACCTGATAGCGAGGATCGGACATGCAAGGGGCCTTAAAAACGAAGCGGGACGCGGGGCGAAGCTGATGGATTCAGTCTAGGCCAAGTATCGGGTAGTAAACCAGAGTGGCGTCCTACCCGATAGCGCTCATCGCCTGTCAGTCTGCGGCAGGCGTCTGTACGACTTGTTCGCTGAGCTTGTCAGCCAGTCGCACAAAGGCAGCCAGGTCGAGTTGCTCCGGGCGCAGACTGCCGTCGACACCGGCGGCAGTGATCTCGTCGTTGCTCAGCAGCAGCTTGAGCGTGTTACGCAGGGTTTTGCGACGCTGGTTGAACGCTTCGCGCACGACGCGCTCAAGCAGGCGGTGATCCTTGGCTGGATGCGGCAGTACGGCGTGAGGCACCAGGCGCACGATGGCTGAATCGACTTTTGGTGGCGGGTTGAACGCCCCCGGCCCAACGTTGAACAGATGCTCGACCCGGCAGTGGTACTGGACCATGATCGACAACCGGCCCCAATCGCCGCCGCCGGGACCTGCCGCCAAGCGCTCGACCACTTCCTTTTGCAGCATGAAGTGCATGTCGCGAATCAGGTGCGAGTTGTGCAGCAGGTGAAAAATCAGCGGCGTCGAGATGTTGTACGGCAGGTTGCCGACCACGCGCAGGCTGCCCGGCGCAGCATTCAGGCTGTTGAAGTCGAACTTCAGCGCATCACCCTGATGCAGGTTGAAGTTGCTCCTGCCGGCAAACTGCTGGTTGAGGATCGGGATCAGGTCCTTGTCCAGTTCCACCACGTCGAGCTGGGCGCCGCTGCTGAGCAGGCCTTGGGTCAGTGCACCCTGGCCAGGGCCGATTTCCAGCAAGCGGTCTTCGGCCTTGGCATGGATGGAGCGCAGGATGCGGTCGATAACGCCGGCATCGTGCAGGAAGTTCTGGCCAAAGCGTTTGCGCGCCTTGTGTTGGTATTGCTCGGTCATAAACGGGTCTCGGCCATCTGGTAGGCGGTTTCCAGGGCGACTTGCAGGCTGCCGGTGTCGATCTTGCCGCTGCCGGCCAGGTCCAGGGCGGTGCCATGGTCGACCGATGTGCGGATGATCGGCAAGCCGAGGGTCACGTTGACTGCCGCGCCGAAGCCTTTGTACTTCAGCACTGGCAGGCCCTGGTCATGGTACATCGCCAGCACTGCGTCGCAGTGCTCCAGATATTTGGGGGTAAACAGAGTGTCGGCGGGCAGGGGGCCACGAAGGTCCATTCCCTCGCTGCGCAGGCGCTCTAATGTGGGTTCGATGATATCGATTTCTTCATGGCCCAGGTGTCCGCCTTCGCCGGCGTGGGGGTTGAGCCCGCAGACCAGGATGCGCGGCCGGGCGATGCCGAACTTGTTTTGCAGATCGGCATGCAGGATGCGTGTGACTCGTTCCAGACGCTGCGGCGTGATCGCATCGGCAATCTCGCGCAGGGGCAGGTGAGTGGTCACCAGGGCTACACGCAATCCGCGTGTAGCCAGCATCATTACCACTTGTGCGGTATGGGTCAGGTCGGCGAGAAATTCCGTGTGTCCGGAAAAAGCGATCCCCGACTCGTTGATCACGCCCTTGTGCACGGGGGCAGTGATCATGCCGGCGAAATGCCCGTCCAGGCAGCCCTGGCCGGCCCGGGTGAGGGTTTCAAGGACGAACACGGCATTGGCCTTGTCCAGTTGTCCGGCTGTGACCCTGGCGTTGAGCGGGGTATCCCAGACGTACAGGCTGTTGGCTGGCGCCGGTGCATCCGGCCAGTTGTCCGGGGTCACTGGCAACAAGTCGACGGCCACGCCCAACTGCGTGGCCCGCTCGGAGAGCAGGTCACGGCTGGTAATGGCAATAAGGGGGTGTGGCTGGGCTTGCGAGGCGAGCAGCAGGCACAGGTCGGGACCTATGCCGGCTGGTTCGCCGGGTGTCAGCGCGAAACGTTGGGGTTTCACTGCGCTGCCTGGTCTGCGCCAGGGAGTTTGATTTCTACGTACGCTTCGTCACGGATCTGACGCAGCCAGGTTTGCAGTTCTTCGTCGTATTTGCGGTTACGCAGTACGGTCATCGCCTGTTGCTCGCGAGCCTGGGCGGTGCTGTCGGTGGCGCGACGGCCAAGGACTTCCAGAACATGCCAGCCGTATTGAGTCTGGAAAGGGCGCGACAGCTGACCTTGAGGGGTCTTGGCCATCACTTCGCGGAACTCGGGCACCAATGCGTTCGGGTCGATCCAGTTCAGGTCACCGCCGTTGAGGGCAGATCCCGGATCTTCCGAGTAGCTTTTCGCCAGCTCGCCGAAGTCTTCACCCGATTCGATACGGGTATAGAGCGAATCGGCCAGCGCCTTGGTTTTTGCTTCGTCGCGGATCGGGCTTGGCTTGACCAGGATGTGACGCACATGCACTTCATCGCGCATCTGGGTTTCGCCGCCACGCTTGTCGAGGATCTTCAGGATAATGAAGCCCCCCGGGGTGCGCATAGGCTGGGTCACGTCGCCAACGGTCATGCTGCTGAGCAGGCGATCGAACGGAGGTGGCAGTTGAGCGGCTTTACGCCAGCCCATGTCGCCGCCTTCCAGTGCGGTTTCGCTGGCGGACTTGGCAATGGCCAGTTGAGCAAAGTCAGCACCTTGCTTGAGCTGCTGGTAAACCGCGTCGGCCTGTCTGGCAGCATTCTGAATCGCTTCGGAGTTGGCGCTTTCCGGCGTGGGAATCAGGATGTTGGCCAGCCGGAACTCTTCGGACAGCTGCATTTTGCCAAGGTCGGAAGCCAGGAAGTTCTTCACTTCCTGCTCGGAGACCTGGATGCGTTCGGCGACGCGGCGCTGACGCACACGGCTGATCACCATTTCGCGACGAATCTGCTCACGTGCGTCGTCGTAAGACAGACCATCGTGAGCCAGGGCTGCGCGGAACTGTTCAATCGACATGTTGTTGCGCTGGGCGATGGTGCCGACAGCCTGGTTCAGCTCTTCGTCGGTAATGCGGATGCCGGAGCGCTCGCCGATCTGCAATTGCAGGTTTTCGACGATCAGGCGTTCAAGTACCTGCTGCTCCAACACGCTGGCTGGCGGCACGGCAGAACCACGCTTGGCAATGGTTTGCTGAACTTCATTGACCCGACGGTCCAGTTGGCTCTGCATGACCACGTCGTTGTCGACGATGGCCACCACTTTGTCGATGGACTGCACTGCGGCGCTCGCCGCAGTACTCAGGAACAGCGCGCCCAGCATCAGCGGGCGCAGACAATCAGAAAGCTTGGTCTTCACGTTCACGATAACCTTGAATGCCTTTGTCGAGGAAGCTCTCTACTTTGGAGCCGGTAAGGCCGCCGAGTCCCTTCAGAACAATTTGGAGGAAGACGCCATGGTCGCCTTTTTCGTTTTCAGGAGCTTCCTGACTGAATTCGTCATAGGAAACCCAGTAACGGTTGATCAGGCGCAGTTTCCAGCAGCAGTTGTCGTACTCGAAACCACCGAAGGCTTCCAAGGTACGGTTTTGGTTGTAGTCATACTGCCAGCGGCTGATGAGGTTCCATTGTTGCACGATCGGCCAGATCACCGAGAAATCGTGCTGTACGATCTTGTAGTAATCCTTCACGTAGCCAGGCTGGCCTGGAGTGCCGTAGTCACCGCCACCGACGGTCCATTTACCAGTGTTCTGGTCGTAACGGACCTGGTCATTACGATAGCGATAGCCGGCGTTGATGACCTTGTTCGGATTGTCTTCAGGCTGGTAGTGGAACATCGCGCTGCCCGAGCGAGGGCTGCGGCTGTCCGGGTCCCAGTTGTAGTCGGCCGTGGTGCGCCAGTCGCGGTTCCAGCGGTACTCGTATTCCAGTGCGTAAGGCGAAACGTCGGATTGCGCATCTTCACGGGTCTTGGCATCGATGCCCGGCAACTGGACTTCGCGATCCTTGAAGTACAAGGCCTGGCCGACGCTGACGCGTTGACGCTCGAAGCCATCGTCTTCGATCCAGCGGCTGGTCACGCCCAGGGACAGCTTGTTCTCGTCGCCGACACGGTCGGCACCGGAGAAGCGGTTGTCACGGAACAGCGACGCATAGTTGAAGGTGTATTCGCTGGTATCGAATACCGGGATGTCTTCCTGGTCTTCCTCTGGTACGTAGAGGTAGAACAGGCGTGGTTCGAGAGTCTGGCGGTAGTTCTTGCCGAACCATTGGGTGTTGCGATCGAAGTACAGGCCGCTGTCGACGCTGGCGATCGGCACCGCACGGTTCTGATTACTGTCGAAAGTCCCCAGGAGCCTGTCCTGTTCTGGAGTCTGACCGTCGATAAAGGCTTTGCCTTGACTGTCCAGGTCCAGTTGGTACTGAGTGTATTGGTACTTGAGCGACGGCTTGAGGAACCCATAAGTCCAGTTCAGCGGCAGGCTGACCACAGGTGCAAGGTTCAGGCGGTCGCCGTTTGCGCGCGCCAGGCCGACGACGTTGGTATCAAGGCGGGGTGCCACATTACCGTCTTCATCGGTGAAACTGCCGTTTTGCAGATCCCGGTCGAACCGCACGAGTTCAGTGTTGTACGTGAAATCGAGACCACCCGGATGATACGGCAGCGCACCATCGAAGGTGATCTGCGGCAACCGGTCATACGGCGTGATGTTGGAAACGCTTGCCAGCTCATAGGCATGGGCATTCAGGCGAGCGGTGTAGCTGTCACCACGGTAGGTGATGGAGCCTTGCTGGTTCACGTAGTCAGCGCTTTTCACGCCAATCTGGTCAGTCTGCAGATCCTGGAAGTAATACGGATCGCTGATTTCGGTGTAGTCGACCTGCGCGAGGGTCCGCGAGTCGAGGCCACCCTTGTGCTGCCAGTTATACATGTAGCGGTCTTTCTGGTAATCGCTCTGCAGCTTGCGATCGTCGTTCTCGTCGCTGAGGTACGCCGCACCGAACTGACCTTCGCTGGATTTGGTCAGGTAGCGGAACTCGCCTTCCATCAACAGGCCGCGATCGGACATGTAGCGTGGATACAACGTGGCGTCGTAGTTCGGCGCCAGGTTGAAGTAATACGGAGTAACCAGCATGAAGCCGGTGTCGGTGCCGGTGCCGATGGTCGGCGGCAGGAAGCCGGACTGGCGACGGTCGTCGATCGGGAAGTAAATGTACGGCGTGTACAGGACTGGAATGTCCTTGACCCGCAGTGTCACGTTGGTCGCGGTACCGAAGCCGGTGGCCGGGTTCAGGGTGATGTTGTTGCCCTTGAGCTGCCAGGCGTTGCTGTTCGGTTCGCAGGTGGTGTACGTACCGTCCTTGAGGCGGATGATCGCGTTTTCCGCACGCTTGGCGTACAGCGCGTTGCCGCGGATACGGGATTTGTGCATCACGTATTCGGCGTTGTCGACCTTGGCTTCACCGGTGTCGAGCTGCACATCGGCGTGGTCGCCGACGATCAGGGCGCCGTTGTCGCGGATGCGCACGTCACCATTGAGTTCGGCGCGGCTCTCGGCCTGATACAGGCTGGCCTCGTCGGATTCGACCTGCATGCTGCCCTGACGCAACACGACGTCACCGGCCAGCGTGCCGACCTGGTTTTCGGTGTTGTAGCGCGAAGCCTTGGCGCCGATGAAGGTCGGTGCGTCACTTTTATTCGTCTTGTCGCTCATGCCAGGACGAGTTGGCTCGATATAGGAACCAGAGCAATAAGGACCGGTTTCGGCCAATTGTGCTGCGGTGAGCTGATCGCGGGGAACCCAGTCGAGGTGACTGTAGTCTTCGCTACGCGACTTCAGGCCACGGCCCTTGGCTTCGGTGACCAGCGCCGTCTTGGCGACTGTTGCTTCGCCGGAACCGCTCTCGGCAGCTGGGGCCTCGCCGGTTGCGGAGACTGCACTGCCGTCATGCACGGGACGTGGCGGCAAAGCAGCTGCCGACGTCTTCGGCGCGCAATTCCAGGCACCCGAAGCCGAGACGGAGCAGTCATACTGTTCCGCGGCGACGACGAACGAAGTGGCGAGGGGTTGCAGTGCCAGCAAACTGCCGGTTACCAGCAACGGAAATTTTTTACGAAACGCGGGGGATTTCAATGCCATCTTATTAGTCCGGGCTTCCTGCGTGCCATCTGCCCGCGGTGTGGGCCGCACGCCTCTCGATGGTCTGAAAAAGATGCTGGATAATAAAGCATGACCCGCTTGACGGCTAGCGCCGTCGGAGACCCTTGCAATGCCTGACCAAGATGTACGTTTGCAACACCTGAAAGTTTGGCTCGACGAACAGCTGGCAAACCTTTACGCGGCACAGGGTTGGGGGATCGTACCCCCGGCCACACTGACCGCGGCCAGCAGCGACGCAAGTTTTCGGCGGTACTTCCGCTGGGAAGGCGCAGGCAAAAGTTTTGTCGTCATGGATGCCCCTCCGCCCCAGGAGAACTGCAAACCTTTCGTGGATATCGCTTTTTTGCTGGCGAAATCCGGAATAAATGTGCCAAAAATTTATGCTGAAGACCTCGAACGCGGTTTTCTTTTGCTCAATGACCTGGGCAATAAGACTTATCTGGATGTAATCGACAGCGAAAACGCCGACGATTTGTTCAAGGATGCCCTGCAAGCGCTGCTGGCTTTCCAGCAGTTGCCGATGGTGGCGCCGCTGCCGAGCTACGACGTGGCACTGTTGCGTCGCGAGCTTGAGTTGTTTCCCGAGTGGTACGTGAAGCGCGAACTGGGAATCGAGCTCGATTCGGCACAGCAGGCCTTGTGGCAACAGGTCAGCGACCTGCTGATCGACAGCGCCCTGGCCCAACCCAAAGTCCTGGTGCATCGTGACTACATGCCGCGCAACCTGATGCTCAGTGAACCGAACCCAGGGGTGCTGGACTTCCAGGACGCGGTGTATGGACCGGTCACCTACGACGTGACCTGCCTGTTCAAGGACGCCTTCCTCAGTTGGCCAGAAGAGCGTGTGCGCGGCTGGCTCCAGCTTTACTGGCAGCAGGCGGGCGCTCTGGGCATTCCCGTGCAACCGGATTTCGAGGAATTCCTGCGTGCCAGCGACCTGATGGGTGTGCAGCGCCATCTGAAGGTCATCGGTATCTTTGCCCGCATCTGCCATCGCGACGGCAAGCCGCGTTATCTGGGTGACGTGCCGCGTTTCTTCGCTTACATAGAAGCAGTGGTCGCCCGCCGTCCTGAACTGGCCGCGTTGGGTGAACTGCTGACGAGTCTGCGTGCTGGAGCGAATGCATGAAGGCAATGATTCTGGCTGCGGGCAAAGGCGAGCGCATGCGTCCGCTGACGCTCACTACGCCAAAACCGCTGGTACGCGCGGGCGGCGTGCCCTTGATCGAGTATCACCTGCGCGCGCTGGCCGCTGCCGGGTTTACCGAGATCGTCATCAACCATGCATGGCTCGGTCAGCAGATCGAAGACTATCTGGGCGATGGCTCGCGTTTCGGGGTGAGCATTCAGTACTCGGCCGAAGGTGAGCCACTGGAAACCGGTGGCGGGATTTTCCGCGCCTTGGCGCTGTTGGGCGACGAAGCCTTTCTGGTGGTCAACGGTGATGTCTGGACCGATTACGATTTCAGTGTGCTGCATCAGCCTATCAGCGGCCTGGCCCACCTG
This sequence comes from Pseudomonas sp. PDM31, assembly GCF_019218965.1. Lineage (NCBI taxonomy): Bacteria > Pseudomonadati > Pseudomonadota > Gammaproteobacteria > Pseudomonadales > Pseudomonadaceae > Pseudomonas > Pseudomonas sp. PDM31. The sequence continues at coordinate 678,682 of NZ_JAHUWS010000002.1, forward strand.
GTGCTGGCCGACAACCCGGCCCATCATCCGGGCGGAGATTTCAGCCTGATTGGTACCCAAGTGAGTGACGGTCAACCGCAAGCCGCTACCCTGACCTACAGTGGGATCGCGGTACTGCACCCACAGTTGTTCGATGGCTGTGCGGCCGGTGCCTTCAAGCTCGCGCCGCTTTTGCGCAAAGCCATGGCGGATGGGCAAGTGACGGGAGAGCGATTGAAGGGGCATTGGGTTGATGTCGGTACTCACGAACGTCTGGCTGAAGTCGAAGCATTGCTAGAAGCGAGCCGCTGACATGTTGTGGCCAGGGACTCTGATTGGAGCCGGAGCGGGCTTTGCCATCGCCAGTATTCCGGGGGCCATGCTCGGCGCGTTGTTGGGACAGGCGCTGGATCGGCGCTTGAACCTGCAGAGCTGGGGGCATTTGCGGGAAAAGCTGGGCGGCCGCCCGATGCTGCGCAACGATGAGCTGCTGTTCGTTTTACTGGGACGCCTGGCCAAGTGTGACGGACGGGTGCTGGGCGGACATATCCAGCAGGCGCGTGCGGAAATGCGCTCCCTGGAGATGTCCGAATCGGCCCAGCGTCGGGCGATTGCCGCATTCAACCGTGGCAAGTCGGGCCGCGATCGGCTTCGCAGTTATCTGCGTCGCTTGGGGGCCCAGCCCCACGCGGCCGAAGGCGTACTGCGCGCCTGCTGGCGGATGATTTGGGCTGACGGTCGTGCGGGTGGCAACGAGCTCGAACTGATCTCCCAGTGGGGCAAGTGGCTGGGCTGGGATGCCTGGCAGGTGCAGGCGCTGGCTCGCGATTATGAGCCGCAGAAGCGCCCGTTAGGCAACAGCACCGCGACCTATCAGGATGCGTTGCGGCTATTGGGTGTTTCGGCCACCAGTGAGCCGGCGCAGATCAAAAGTGCCTATCGGCGCCTGCTCAGTCGCCATCACCCAGACAAGATTGCCGGCAGTGGCGCTACGGCAATGCAGGTTCGCGAGGCTACTGACAAGACTCGTGAGCTGCATAACGCCTACACATTGATTCGGCAGCGGCGGGATTTCCGCTGACCCGGGCTGAAGTGTTGTTTGTGCTGCCTTCTTCGCGGGCAAGCCACGCTCCCACAGGTTTTATGTCGATCACAAAAGTTGCATGCGACTCAAATCCTGTGGGAGCGTGGCTTGCCCGCGATGAGGACGACCCGGTCTGTCAGTCTGCCGCTTTCTGCGGATTCAACCAGCCCCGCACCCGGCGCACCAGTTGTTCCTGCTGCGCCTTGTTGTCACCGGGGATTGCCTTGAGCGCGACCTGACTGAACGCCGTCGTCTTCACGCGTTTGCTGGCCTGCAGGCGGGCGAGCGCCGCGTTGCGATCAGCCGGCTTGTCCATATAGAAGATGTCAGCAGTGGGCAACTTCAATGTGGGCGCGAGTTCATCCAGTTCGGGTTTTGCCTGCGCGGGCGTTTGAGCGGCGACCATGATGAATTTTTCGATCTGTGGTGGTTGCCTCTCGCTCAGATAGCGTGCAGTCCAGTAGGCACCCGTGCCGTGCCCCAGCACCACGATGCTGCGAGCACTCTGTTGTTCGGCGAATGCGATAGCGGCGTCGATCCGGGTGAAAATTCGTTCGGCATCGGCCTTTGTGTGTTCCTCGGGAGTTTCGATCGTTGGCTTGTCGACTACATCCGCCTCGCCGCCGGCTGCCTGTTCGATAGGCGCAGCGGTGGTCGAGTCTTTGCTGGCGCTCTCGGGTGTCTTCACCACGGGTGCCACTTCAGCGACTCTTGGCGCAATGGCATCGCTTTGCAGGTCGGGCAAGGTGATACTGAGGCTGCTCCAGTCGGCATCCGGCAATTTACGCCGCAATGGACCGATTGCCTGCGGCCAGTCGACTGTTTCACCAGCGCCCGGGATGATTATCACCGCGCCTTTGGCATCGGCGGTATTGGCCGGCTTCCACAGGGCCAGAAATGTGTCGCTGCCCGCTTGTAACTGCTGCTGCTCCTGAGTCGGTATTTTCCGCTCAAGTGCTGTTGCCTCTTCCTGGCTACGCTCTGGCAGCGGCTGACGTTCGAGTGGTTTTTCTTCTGCGGGCTTTTGCTCGGCAGGCAGCGGATCGGCCGCCTCGACGGAAAAAGCGCAAGGCAGGATCAACGACAGGCACAATGCTGGCAGCGCCAGGCGGTAGACAGGGGGCATCGGATATTCCAGGCCAGAAGTTATTCCGGCAGCCTAATGGGTTGGTCAGTATTTGTCAGTGAGCGGGATTTCAATGATGCGTTTTCGCTGCCTGTGGGTTATCGGCTGTTTGTGGTTTCCCTTGATGGGCTGGGCGGCATCTGCGCCGCCGACGCACACGGTGCAATTGTCGCCAATGCAGCAGCAATGGCTGGCGCAGCAAGGTGAATTGCGGGTCGGTGTGGTATTGCAGGCGCCCTACGTGCAATACGATCGGCGCCTGCAACTGCTCTCCGGGATCAACGTCGAACTGATGAAGTGGCTGGCCAAGAGCCTCAAGGTCGAACTGAGCTGGCGTAATTTTCCTGACCTTGAGCAAGTAGAGAAAGCGGCCCGAGAGGGTGAAATCGATATCGCCCCGGGACTGACGCAAACGCCCGGCGGTCTGCGCCTCTGGCAGTTTTCCGACCCCTACATGCGGGTGCCGCAACTGGTGGTCAGTGAGCGCAAAAGCACCGGCGCTGTGGAGCTGGAAAAGCTCGACAGCCAGACCCGCGTTGCCGTACGCATGCCCGGCGCTACGGCCGATTACCTGCGCAACACCTATCCGCACTTGAATTTGCAGGGCGTGCCGATCGAGCGTCAGGCATTGCAGTTGTTGTTGAGTCAGCAGGCAGCCTACGCGGTGGTCGACGAGGCGCAACTGGGTCGTCTGGCTGTCGAGCCGGAATTCGCCGGGCTGGTGGTGGTAGGGGATATTGGCTTGCCGCAATTGCTACGGGTGGCCACGCGCCGCGACAAGCCGGAGTTGGCGGCGATTGTCGAAAGTGCGCTACGGGCGATCCCGGCCAAAGACCTGGAGCAGTTGCACAACCAATGGCTGCAGCCCAAGTATCCGCGGCTGACCGAGTCGCGGGGGTTCTGGCAAAACCTCTGCCTGCTGCTGGCGGTGCTGGCGCTGAGTTGCATGGCCATCGTGTACTGGCAGCGTCGCCAGCAACACAATCTGGAGCAACGTCTATCTGCGGCGCAGGCAGACATTGCCCTGCGTGCCGCCAGCGAGGAGGCGCTGCGCCTCACGCAGTTTTCCATCGACCAGAGCACTGTCGGCATTCTCTGGGTCAATTGGGACAGCCATGTGCGCTACGCCAACCGCGCGGCGGAAAACATGCTCGGGTACCCGCCCGGGGGGATCATCGAGCGGCCCTTGATCGACTTTGAGCCTGGCCTGCACATGGACCGCTGGCTGAACCTGTGGCGGCGGGCCCGAGCCAGCGACGAAGGCCCGCAAAGTTTCGAGACCAGCTGTGTGCGGGCTGATGGCAGCATCCTGCCCGTTGATGTTTCATTGAGCTTTTTACGTTTTCGTGATGGCGAGTATCTGGTGGTCTACCTCACCGATGTGACCGAGCGCCGTCGCGCCCTTGCTGCGTTGCAGGAAAGCGAGGCGCGACTGCAAGGCATCGCCGCCAACGTTCCCGGGCTGGTCTTCAGGCTTGAGCGGGCACCGGTGACAGGGCAGATCGACTTTGCCTACATCAGTGAAGGCAGCGAAACGCTGGTCGGTTACTCCCCTGCCACTTTGGCTCACCGCGACAAAGGCCTGCGCAGCCTGGTGCATCCGGATGACAGGGCGGGCTATCACCAGACCCAGGATCATGCGCTGGACACCGACAGCGATTGGTCATGGCAGGGGCGTATCCTGACGCGTCAGGGCGAGCAGCGCTGGGCGGAAATCAAGGCCATTACCCGCCGGCTTGAAGACGGCGCCTATGTCTGGGATGGCATTGTCTGGGATATCAGCGAGAGCAAGCGTATCGAACTCGAGCTGGCCAGTTCCCGTGAACAATTGCGTGAGTTGTCCGCGCATCTGGAGAGCGTTCGGGAAGAAGAAAAAGCGCGTATCGCCCGGGAAGTTCACGACGAACTGGGTCAGATGTTGACCGTACTCAAGCTGGAAACGTCCATGTGCGAACTGGCCTACGCGCAGCTTGACCCGGGCCTGAATGAGCGCCTGACCAGCATGAAGCGCCTGATTGCCCAACTGTTTCAATTGGTCCGCGATGTGGCGACGGCGTTGCGCCCGCCGATTCTCGATGCCGGGATCGCTTCGGCCATTGAATGGCAAGCCCGGCGTTTCGAAGCGCGTACGCAGATTCCGTGTCTGGTGCAGGTGCCGGACAATTTGCCGCAGCTCAGCGATGCCAAGGCGATCGGCTTGTTCCGCATCCTTCAGGAAGCGCTGACCAATGTCATGCGCCATGCCCAGGCGCATACTGTTGAGCTGACACTGGCGCTGGAAGACGACGAGTTGTGCCTGACGGTCAGCGATGATGGCGTAGGATTTATCCCTACTACCGACAGGCCGACATCTTTCGGCGTGGTGGGAATGCGCGAGCGGGTGTTGATTATGGGTGGAGCGTTGTCGCTTGAGAGTGAGCCGGGGGAGGGCACGACCCTGAGTGTTCGAGTGCCGCTGGATTGATAAAAGATCCCTGCCTTCGGCATCAACGCATTAACGAGGAGAAACAAGTGATCCGTGTACTGGTAGCCGAAGACCACACCATTGTCCGTGAAGGCATCAAGCAATTGATCGGCCTGGCCAAGGACTTGCTGGTGGTGGGGGAGGCGAGCAATGGCGAGCAGTTGCTCGAGACCTTGCGTCATGTTCCCTGCGAAGTGGTGCTGCTGGATATCTCCATGCCGGGTGTAAACGGTCTGGAGGCGATTCCGCGGATTCGTGCGCTCAACAATCCGCCGGCGATCCTGGTGCTATCGATGCACGACGAAGCGCAAATGGCCGCACGGGCGTTGAAGGTCGGGGCCGCCGGTTATGCGACCAAGGATAGCGACCCCGCTCTGTTGCTGACGGCCATCCGTAAAGTCGCAGCCGGTGGGCGCTACATTGACCCGGACCTGGCTGACCGCATGGTTTTCGAGGTCGGCCTGACCGATTCGCGACCCCTGCATTCCTTGCTTTCGGAGCGTGAGTTTTCGGTATTCGAGCGCCTGGCCCAGGGCGCCAACGTCAACGACATCGCCCAGCAGCTGGCGTTGAGCAGCAAGACCATCAGCACCCACAAAGCGCGCTTGATGCAGAAGCTCAACATCACCTCCCTTGCGGATTTGGTGAAGTACGCCATGGAACACAAACTGCTCTGAAGAACACCATTGTCCCCCATGTGGGAGCGGGCTTGCTCGCGAAGGCGGAGTGTCAGCAGCAGATGTGTCGACTGGCACTGCGCCTTCGCGAGCAAGCCCGCTCCCACAGTTCTGGGGATGGCATACCCATTTACGACACGCCCTGACTGCGCTTTTGCCGTTGCTCGTGGCTTGCAGCTGACAACTTGTCCCTGCGTTTGCCAAAACGCGCCATCCTTGTAGGGCAATCCCTACCCCCGGCCTTCCATCCGGCTGAGGCGAATCTCTCTTGCGCCCCGATTTGCGTGGTCCCCAGTGTCCACTAGGCTTAACCGCACAGCAGTCATCAACAACAAAGGTGTGGGTATGAGCCAGGTCGATTCAAGCGCAGGGGCCAATGATGTTCTGGTCAGCTTTCGTGGAGTGCAGAAAAGCTACGACGGCGAGAACCTGATCGTCAAAGACCTCAACCTGGACATTCGCAAAGGCGAATTCCTCACCTTGCTCGGGCCGTCCGGCTCCGGCAAGACCACCAGCCTGATGATGCTTGCCGGTTTCGAAACGCCGACGGCCGGTGAAATCCTCCTGGCAGGACGCGCGATCAATAACGTACCGCCGCATAAACGCGACATCGGCATGGTGTTCCAGAACTATGCGTTGTTCCCGCACATGACGGTGTCCGAGAACCTGGCGTTCCCCCTGACCGTGCGCGGCATGAACAAGAGTGACGTCAGTGACCGGGTCAAGCGGGTCCTGAGCATGGTGCAGCTCGATGCCTTCGCCCAGCGCTACCCGGCGCAACTGTCCGGCGGCCAGCAACAGCGTGTGGCTCTGGCCCGGGCGCTGGTGTTCGAACCCCAGCTGGTATTGATGGACGAACCCCTCGGCGCCCTCGACAAGCAATTGCGCGAACACATGCAGATGGAAATCAAGCACCTGCACCAGCGCCTCGGTGTGACCGTGGTCTACGTGACCCACGACCAGGGCGAAGCCCTGACCATGTCGGACCGTGTGGCGGTGTTTCATCAAGGCGAGATCCAGCAGATCGCGCCGCCGCGCACGCTCTACGAGGAGCCGAAAAACACCTTCGTGGCCAACTTCATCGGCGAGAACAACCGTCTCAATGGCCGTTTGCATAGCCAGGCCGGCGACCGCTGCATCGTGGAACTCGGTCGTGGTGAAAAGGTTGAAGCCCTGGCGGTCAACGTCGGCCGGACCGGCGAACCTGTCACCTTGTCGATTCGCCCGGAACGCGTGAGCCTCAATGGTTCCAGCGAGTCGTGCGTCAACCGCTTCTCGGGAAGGGTGGCGGAATTCATCTATCTGGGCGACCACGTCCGGGTGCGCCTGGAAGTCTGCGGCAAGACCGATTTCTTCGTGAAACAACCGATTGCCGAGCTCGATCCAACGCTCGCGGTCGGTGACGTGGTACCGCTTGGCTGGCAGGTCGAACACGTTCGCGCGCTCGATCCGCTTCTAGAGGCGCATTGATCGCCCCCCGGCTTCAACAACACCAACCCTGCACGTGGAGAGAACAATAAATGTTGAGATCCCTGAAATTCACCGCTTTGGCACTGGGCATGATGGGCGCAGCGGGCGCGATGGCGGCTGGCCCGGACCTGACCGTGGTGTCCTTTGGCGGGGCGAACAAGGCGGCGCAGGTCAAGGCCTTCTACGCACCGTGGGAAGCGGCAGGTAACGGCAAGATCGTCGCCGGCGAGTACAACGGTGAAATGGCCAAGGTCAAAGCCATGGTCGACACCAAGAGTGTTTCCTGGGATCTGGTGGAAGTAGAGTCGCCAGAGCTGTCCCGTGGTTGCGACGAAGACATGTTCGAGCCCCTGGATCCTGCGCTGTTCGGCAAGAACGAAGACTACGTCAAAGGCGCCATCCAGCCTTGCGGCGTGGGTTTCTTCGTGTGGTCGACGGTGTTGGCCTATAACGCTGACAAGCTGAAAACCGCTCCGACCAGTTGGGTGGATTTCTGGGACACCAAGCAGTTCCCGGGCAAGCGCGGCCTGCGCAAGGGCGCCAAGTACACCCTGGAATTCGCTCTGATGGCCGACGGCGTTGCGCCCAAAGACGTCTACAAAGTGCTGGCCAGCAAGGATGGTCAGGATCGCGCGTTCAAGAAGCTCGATGAACTCAAGCCAAGTATCCAGTGGTGGGAAGCCGGTGCACAGCCGCCGCAATACCTCGCTTCCGGTGACGTGGTCATGAGCTCGGCCTACAACGGCCGGATCGCCGCAGTGCAGAAAGAAAGCAACCTGAAGGTCGTTTGGAACGGCGGCATCTACGACTTCGACGCATGGGCTATTCCAAAAGGTCTGGACAAGGCGCGGGCGGAAGCGGCGAAGAAATTCATCGCCTTCTCGGTACAGCCACAGCAGCAGAAGACCTATTCGGAAAACATCGCCTACGGCCCGGCCAACATCCAGGCGGTACCGCTGCTGTCCAAGGATATCCTGAAGGACATGCCGACCACCCCGGAAAACATCGCCAACCAGGTGCAGATCGACGTCAGCTTCTGGGCTGACAACGGCGAGCAACTGGAACAGCGCTTCAATTCCTGGGCCGCTAAGTAACTAGAGGGCTCGCGCTCCTGTGAGCGCGGACCTCTGTGGCGAGGGGCTTGTCGAAATGCCGCATCACCCCGTTGGGCCGCGAAGCGGTCCCAATACCTGAAATCACGGTGTATCAGATACACCGAGTGCGATGGTTTCAAGACGGCCGCCGGACGGGGTGATGCGGCATTCCGGCAAGCTCCCTCGCCACAAGTTCTCTCCCTCATTATTGATTGATCAAAGATTTCCGGAGTACGCCATGGCTATCGCCGTTCCCGCGAACGCGGGCACTGACCCCACCTTGAAGCAGCGGCTCAGGCACGCCGAGCGGGTCAACCGCTGGAAGGCCCAGGCCTTGATTGCGCCATTGGTGCTGTTCCTGTTGCTGGTGTTCCTGGTGCCGATAGCGGCGCTGCTCTATAAAAGCGTGGGCAACCCGGAAGTGGTCGGCGGCATGCCGCGCACCGTGACGGCCATCGCCAGTTGGGACGGTCGCGGGCTGCCCGCTGAACCGGTTTACAAAGCGGCCGCCGAAGACCTCGCCGAAGCCCGCAAGAATCAAACCCTGGGCGACTTGTCCAAACGCCTGAACATGGAACTGGCCGGCTACCGCAGCCTGCTGACCAAAACCGCCCGCGCCTTGCCGCTGGCCACTGAACCGGCCTCCTATAAGGAAGCGCTGGAAGGTCTCGACGAGCGCTGGGGCGATCCGGCGTACTGGCAAGCGGTGCGCCGCAACACCAGCAGCATCACCCCGTATTATCTGCTGGCTGCCGTCGATCATCGCATCGACGACCTCGGCGAAATCGCCCCGGCCACCCCGGACCAGGCGATCTACCTCGACATTTTTGCCCGCACGTTCTGGATGGGTCTGGTCATCACCGTAATCTGCCTGGTGCTGGCGTATCCCCTGGCTTACCTGCTGGCCAACCTGCCATCGCGGCAAAGCAACCTGCTGATGATTCTGGTGCTGTTGCCGTTCTGGACGTCGATTCTGGTACGGGTCGCAGCCTGGATTGTATTGCTGCAATCGGGTGGCCTGATCAACAGCGGCCTGATGGCCATGGGCATCATCGACAAACCGATCGAGTTGGTATTCAACCGTGTCGGGGTCTACATCTCGATGGTGCACATCCTGCTGCCGTTCATGATCCTGCCGATCTACAGCGTGATGAAAGGCATCTCGCCGACCTACATGCGCGCCGCAATTTCCCTGGGCTGCCATCCGTTCGCCAGCTTCTGGCGGGTGTACTTCCCGCAGACCTATGCCGGTGTCGGCGCCGGTTGCCTGTTGGTGTTCATCCTCGCCATCGGCTACTACATCACCCCGGCGTTGCTGGGCAGCCCGAACGATCAAATGGTCAGTTACTTCGTCGCCTTCTACACCAACACCAGCATCAACTGGGGCATGGCGACCGCACTCGGCGGGCTACTGCTACTGGCGACCGTCGTGCTTTATCTGATTTACAGCTGGCTGGTGGGCGCCAGTCGCCTGCGCCTGAGCTAAGGGGGAAACGAAATGCTGAGTCCTTATATGTCGCCCATCGAACGGGCGTGGTTCTACAGTTTGCGGATTCTCTGCGGCCTGATTCTGTTGTTCCTGATTCTGCCGGTGCTGGTGATCATTCCGCTGTCGTTCAATTCCGGCAGTTTCCTGGTGTATCCGCTGCAAGGTTTCTCGCTGCAGTGGTACCACGACTTCTTCGCCTCGGCGGAATGGATGCGCGCATTGAAAAACAGCATCATCGTCGCCCCGGCGGCGACGGTGCTGGCCATGATCTTTGGCACCTTGGCGGCCATCGGCCTGACCCGGGGCGAATTCCCCGGCAAGGCGCTGGTGATGGCGTTGGTGATTTCGCCGATGGTGGTTCCCGTGGTGATCATCGGTGTGGCCAGCTATCTGTTCTTCGCACCGCTGGGGCTGGGTAACAGCTTCTTTTCGCTGATCGTGGTGCATGCGGTGCTGGGCGTGCCGTTTGTGATCATCACGGTGTCGGCGACCTTGCAGGGGTTCAACCAGAACCTGGTGCGCGCCGCTGCGAGCCTCGGTGCTTCACCGCTGACCGCGTTTCGTCGGGTGACCTTGCCACTGATTGCGCCGGGCGTGATCTCGGGTGCGTTATTCGCCTTTGCGACGTCGTTCGATGAGGTGGTGGTGACGCTGTTCCTCGCCGGTCCCGAGCAAGCGACGCTGCCACGGCAGATGTTCAGCGGCATCCGCGAAAACCTCAGCCCGACCATTGCAGCAGCGGCAACCCTGTTGATTGCCTTCTCGGTGATCCTGCTGCTGACCTTGGAGTGGTTGCGCGGGCGCAGCGAGAAACTGCGCACCGCCCAGGTCTGAAACCGCACACCGATCACCTGTAGGAGTGAGCCTGCTCGCGATGGACTCAAGAACACCACGGGGAAGCAGACTTCCCGCGTTATCGTTTACGACCATCGCGAGCCTGCTCGCTCCTACAGTTATGTTTTGTGGTATTCAGGGAGTACGGTCATTCATGACCTGAATAGCGGACAACTCCCAATCCCCAGCTACTATTGTGCCCAGCTCCCACTCCTGTAAGAGGCTGCGCACATGAGTCTTTCCTCTTTCAAAATCGCTCACAAACTGATCACCGGGGCAGGCGCCATCGAGCAGCTGGCCGCAGAGTTGACGCGTCTGGACATCGACAACCCGCTGATCGTCACCGATGCCGCCCTTGTCAAATCCGGCACGGTCGAACTGGCCTTGGCGCAGTTGGGCGAACGCTCCTACGAAATTTTCGACCGGGTGCTGCCCGATCCGGAAATCGCCATCGTCGAGGACTGCATGCAGGTCTACCGCGACGGTGGGCATGACGGGTTGATCGGTCTGGGTGGCGGCAGCGCCATCGACATTGCCAAGAGCGTTGCGGCCTATGCCGGTTACCACGGTGCACTGGAGGACCTGTTCGGCGTCGACCAGGTGCCACGCAAGGGGCCGCCACTGATCGCCATTCCGACCACCGCCGGCACCGGCTCGGAAGTGACTAACGTCGCGATTCTTTCCGACAAGGTCGCGCAGTTGAAGCGGGGGATTGTCAGCGACTACCTGTTGCCCGACGTAGCGCTGGTCAGTCCGCAAATGACCATGACTTGTCCGCGCAGTGTGACGGCCGCCAGCGGTGTTGACGCATTGGTCCACGCCATCGAGTCCTACCTGTCGGTCAACGCCTCGCCGATTACCGACGCCTTGGCCATCGGCGCCATCAAGCTCATCGCCAGGGCATTACCCAAGGCTTATGCCAATCCATCGAACCTGCAAGCCCGGGAAGACATGGCCACCGCCAGCCTGATGGCCGGCATGGCGTTCGGTAATGCCGGGGTTGGTGCGGTGCATGCGCTGGCGTATCCGCTGGGTGGGCGGTTCAATATTGCCCATGGCGTCAGCAACGCGCTGCTGCTGCCCTATGTCATGACCTGGAACAAGATGGCCTGTGTCGAGCGCATGCAGGATATCGCTGAAGCCATGGGGGTGAAAACCGCTCATCTGAGTGCCGGCGAGGCGGCTGATAAAGCCGTGCAAGCCATGACCGAGTTGTGCGCAGCGGTGGAAATTCCTCAGGGCCTGCGCAGTTTCGGGGTGCCCGAAGACGCGATCCCGACCATGGCGGTAGAAGCCGCGGGGATCGAGCGCTTGATGCGCAACAACCCGCGTAAACTGAGTGCCGTCGATATCGAGAAAATCTATCGCGCGGCGTACTAGAGCCTTTACCGTTGATGGCTGATGGCAAAGGTCAATCATCGCAGTCACGGTGCGCGCGTCAAAGCATGAGGTATACAATGCGCGCCATCGTGATTCTGCTCAGAAAAGGTGCGTCATGCAGCCCTTCGTAATTGCTCCGTCGATTCTCTCCGCCGACTTCGCCCGCCTGGGTGAAGAAGTGGATAACGTCCTGGCCGCCGGCGCCGACTTCGTGCATTTCGATGTCATGGACAACCATTACGTGCCAAACCTGACCATCGGCCCGATGGTCTGTTCGGCGCTGCGCAAGTACGGCGTGACCGCGCCGATCGACGCGCACCTGATGGTCAGCCCGGTGGACCGCATCGTCGGCGATTTCATCGAGGCCGGCGCGACCTACATTACCTTCCACCCGGAAGCCACGCAGCACGTTGATCGTTCCCTGCAACTGATCCGCGAAGGTGGCTGCAAGTCGGGCCTGGTGTTCAACCCGGCGACCCCGCTGGACGTGCTCAAGTACGTGATGGACAAGGTCGACATGATCCTGCTGATGAGCGTCAACCCTGGCTTCGGCGGGCAGAAGTTCATCCCGGGCACCCTCGACAAGCTGCGTGAAGCGCGGGCGCTGATCGATGCCTCGGGCCGTGACATCCGCCTGGAAATCGACGGCGGCGTGAACGTGAACAACATTCGTGAAATCGCCGCGGCCGGTGCCGACACGTTCGTCGCCGGTTCGGCGATCTTCAATGCGCCGAACTATCAGGAAGTCATCGAAAAAATGCGTTCCGAACTGGCGCTGGCTCGCCCATGAGTGGTTTTGAGCAGCTGTTCCCGGGGCAACTACCGCGGTTGGTGATGTTCGATCTGGATGGCACGTTGATCGATTCGGTCCCGGACCTGGCGGCGGCTGTGGATAACATGCTGCTCAAACTTGGCCGCCAGCCGGCCGGCATCGAAGCCGTGCGCGAATGGGTCGGCAATGGCGCGCCAGTGCTGGTGCGCCGTGCGCTGGCAGGCGGCATCGATCATTCGGCGGTCGATAACCATGAGGCGGAAAAAGCGCTGGAATTGTTCATGCAGGCCTATGGCGCGAGCCATGAGTTGACCGTGATCTATCCCGGCGTGCGCGAAACCCTCAGGTGGCTAAAAAAGCAGGGTGTCGAGATGGCGCTGATCACCAACAAGCCGGAGCGTTTCGTCGCGCCGCTGCTGGATCAGATGAAGATCGGCCGGTATTTCCGCTGGATCATCGGTGGCGACACTTTGCCACAGAAAAAACCGGACCCGGCCGCGCTGTTTTTCGTGATGAAAATGGCCAACATTCCGGCCTCGCAATCCTTGTTCGTCGGCGATTCGCGCAGCGATGTGCTGGCGGCGAAAGCGGCAGGGGTCAAGTGCGTGGGGTTGAGCTATGGCTACAACCATGGCCGGCCAATCGCCGAAGAGTCGCCGTCGATGGTGATCGACGATCTGCGCAAACTAATTCCCGGTTGCCTGGATCCGGCCGCTGAGATAACGTTGGCCGACGCTGTTCAATCCCCTCCTGGAAACTCCATCGTGGTGGTCACTCGCAAACTCTGGATGAAAGTCATGAAGGCCCTGGCCCGCTGGCGTTGGCGCGCCTGACTTGATTCTGGCCGGTTGTCCGGCACGTTTGCATACCTGACTGTTAGACCCTCAAGCCACGAGGCACCTCATGATCCGCGAAGAATTCCTGCATTTGGCCGCTGCCGGCTACAACCGCATCCCGCTTGCCTGCGAAACCCTGGCGGACTTCGACACGCCGCTGTCGATCTACCTGAAACTGGCCGACGAACCGAACTCCTACCTGCTGGAGTCGGTGCAGGGCGGAGAGAAGTGGGGCCGTTACTCGATCATCGGCCTGCCGTGCCGCACCGTGCTGCGTGTTCACGATCATCACGTCAGCGTGACCATCGATGGCGTCGAAACTGAAAGTCATGACGTCGAAGACCCGTTGGCCTTCGTCGAAGCGTTCAAGGCCCGTTATAACGTGCCGACCATCCCCGGCCTGCCGCGTTTCAACGGCGGTCTGGTGGGTTACTTCGGTTATGACTGCGTACGTTATGTGGAAAAGCGTCTGGGCAAATGCCCGAACCCGGACCCGCTGGGCGTACCGGACATTCTGTTGATGGTTTCCGATGCGGTGGTGGTTTTCGATAACCTCGCCGGCAAAATGCATGCGATCGTGCTGGCCGACCCGGCGCAGGACGACGCTTTCGAACAAGGTCGTGCACGCCTTGAAGAGCTGCTGGAAAAGCTCCGTCAGCCAATCACGCCGCGCCGGGGCCTGGATTTCAGCAAGCAACAAGCGGCTGATCCGGTGTTCCGTTCGAGTTTCACCCAAGGCGACTACGAAAAAGCCGTCGACACCATCAAGGAATACATCCTGGCTGGAGACTGCATGCAGGTTGTGCCGTCCCAGCGTATGTCGATCGACTTCAAGGCTGCGCCAATCGACCTGTACCGGGCGCTGCGCTGCTTTAACCCGACGCCTTACATGTACTTCTTCAACTTCGGCGACTTCCACGTGGTCGGCAGTTCGCCGGAAGTGCTGGTGCGGGTCGAAGACAACCTGATCACCGTGCGCCCGATTGCCGGTACCCGTCCGCGTGGCGCCAACGAAGAAGCCGATCTGGCCCTGGAAAAAGACCTGCTGTCCGACGACAAGGAAATCGCCGAGCACCTGATGCTGATCGACCTGGGGCGTAACGATACCGGTCGGGTGTCGGAGATTGGTTCGGTGAAACTCACCGAGAAAATGGTTATCGAGCGTTACTCCAACGTGATGCACATCGTGTCCAACGTTACCGGGCAACTGAAGGCAGGGCTGACTGCCATGGATGCATTGCGGGCAATTCTGCCGGCGGGCACCTTGTCGGGTGCTCCCAAGATTCGCGCGATGGAAATCATCGACGAGCTGGAACCGGTCAAGCGTGGCGTTTATGGCGGCGCGGTCGGTTACTTCGCGTGGAACGGCAACATGGACACCGCGATTGCGATCCGCACGGCGGTGATCAAGAACGGTGAATTGCACGTACAGGCTGGTGGCGGCATCGTCGCCGACTCGGTACCGGCGCTGGAATGGGAAGAAACCCTGAACAAACGCCGCGCGATGTTCCGTGCCGTGGCCCTGGCCGAACAAACCCCGAACACCTGAAATCACGTAGTACCTGTGGGAGCGGGCTTGCTCGCGAAAGCGGTGTATCAGTCGACAATGATTCTGAATGACATACCGCTTTCGCGAGCAAGCCCGCTCCCACAGGGGGGGCTGCGGATAAAAAAACGCGGCGTCTTCACAGGCGCCGCGTTTTTTATTGCTTGCGAATCAGAAGTCCAGTGCAACGCCTACGTTGATGCCTTGCTGGGTAAAATCATCATCCTTGCGAATGCTATAGCTGGCGCGCAGTGCCAGGTCCTTGGTGAGGTTGTGACTCACACCCAGGTTCACCCGGTTCAGGCTGGTTTGCGGAACGTAGCCTTCCAGTGTGAACTGATTACCCGGCAAGCTATTGAGGTTGATGGACACGTCCTCGGTATCGTCGTTGTACTCACGCTCGTGAGCTACTTCGCCAAACACCTGGGTTTGTGCCGTGATCTGGTATTTGCCCTGCAAGCCGATGCCCAGACGCCGGGAAATACTCTCCTGATCGGCATAGGTCAGTGCTGTGGAGTTAAAGCCGTCCTCCGAGTAGCCATCGACTTCTACCTTGGAGAAGTCGGCGCTGACAAACGGCGACAGGTGCCAAGGGCTGCTGGCTTGCTGCGCGATGTCGTAACCCAGGCGAGCACTGAAGGCCTCGACGTAGCCACTGGTATCGCCTTTTTCGCCACGCTCGTTGGCGCCTAGCTGGAACTTGCGCTTGAGGCTGTCGTAATCCAGATGACCGGCCGTCAACGCCGCGTCTGCCCATACACGGTTTTGCTGATACTGGGCGAATGCCGTGCCCAGATAAGTGTTGAGCTTGTAGTCGGAATCATTGTTGCCGGCTTCGAGTTCCTGGTTGTAGAAACCGGCCACCAGACCAACACGCCAGGCGTCATCAAGGCGGTAGCTGCCACCAATGTTCAGGTTGGCTCCGTTGCCGTCGGCGCTTGCCACGCTGTCCTGGCCGTCAAAATCCTGATGTTGGCCTCCGCCGGCGACGATGGCTCGCCATTGGCCAACGCCTTGCCAGTTTTCCCAATCGGCCAGCCACTGATTGCGCAGCTCATCCTGATGCGCACGCACGGTGCCCTGGGCCATCTGTGGCAGCAGCGTCAGCTCCCACGGGGCCGCCAACAGAGAGTACGCATAATCGGCAATCAGGCGTTGCCCGGCTTCGGTGGGGTGCACCGAGTCGTTGTAGATCAGCTTGGTCGGGTCCGGCGTGGCGCTATTGATACCGAAGCGGGCGTTCTCGGTACAACCGTTGCCGCTGAAGCAGGTGGCGATGAGGTTCTGGTCGGTGGCCAGGCCAAACTGTGCCGGGTTGGCGAATGTCTCTTTGAGCAGTACCGGAATGTTGAGCGGAATGACTTCGGCATTGATGTTTTGCAGTCGGCTAACCAGTTCAGTGTTGAACTGGGCGCTTAGCTGGGACGTGAACGCTTGCAACGGGGTGCCGTTAAACGCCGGGGTAAAGCCGATATCGGGCAGCAACCAGACCATGACGTATTTGGCGCCGGCGGTTTGCAGCGTCTGCACACTGTCGGCGAGACGGCCGGCGGCGGCACTGGCCTGAGGCAGGCTGGTCACGCGGCCCTGCAGGAAGTCGTTACCGCCACCCGAAAGGTAATACAGCGCATTCGGGTCGGCACGGAAGTTGTTCGACGGCAGGTAGCCGGCGCGGGTGCGCTCGCCGGTGGCGGAAGTGCTGGTGATCGAATCCAGAATCTGATCGGTGCGGTAACCGCCGACGGCCCAGTTGTTGCCATCGGGCTGGCCATTGCTGGCGCGCACTGCCGAGGATGATGACGCCGTCTGGTCTGGCGAGAACCCCAGTTTCCCACCGAGGATCTGCGTGGAGTTGAGCGAGCGGATTTCGCCACTGCCATCCAGATAGATCGGCCCTGTCCGATTGGTATAGCGTTGCGTCGCCCCCGCAGGACCACCCGGATCGGCAAAGGTCCCTGCGTCGTTGAGGCTGTCGCCGAAGACGACGAAGTTGGTATAGGGATTCGGCGCGGCGTTCGCCTGGGCGCAAGCCATTGCGAGCAAGCATCCTGCGAGCGGTACAAACATCGTCTGTTTGATCATGAGCAAGTCCGTTTATTTATTGTTTTAGTGAACGAAACGACAGTACCAAAAACTCCGGGCCTTTTGCCATCTGTCGCGAAGCCCTTAATAGTTTCGCGAGCAGCAGCCCCGGCCATATTGCACGCTCTGCCCAGCTAAGTTACTGTGCCGAGACGTATGAATGAGACCTTCCCCGTGTTGATCATCAGTAAACTCCTGGATCAAGTCATCAAGGCACACGCCCGCTGGCGTTGGCGCGCCTGAATTCTTTTGCCGGCCCCGCCGGCCCTGTACCGCTTTACCTTCTTTACCTGTTTGATATGCCGCTTTGCTGGCGCTACCCCAGCATCTGCCAAAGCGCAGCGCGCTGCGGGTAAATCATTCGAAGGCCATCTTCAAAGTCAGTGAATTCAAGAGGTTCTTAACGCCATGTTGCTGATGATCGATAACTACGACTCTTTTACCTACAACGTTGTGCAATACCTCGGTGAGCTGGGCTCCCAGGTCAAGGTTGTGCGCAACGATGAACTGACCATCGCTGAAATCGAAGCCCTCAACCCTGAGCGCATCGTAGTATCCCCCGGTCCTTGCACCCCGACCGAAGCCGGGATCTCGATTGAAGCGATCAAGCATTTCGCCGGCAAGCTGCCGATTCTTGGTGTCTGCCTCGGCCATCAGTCCATCGGCCAGGCCTTTGGCGGCGATGTGGTTCGCGCCCGCCAAGTGATGCACGGTAAGACTAGCCCGGTATTTCACGAGGACAAGGGCGTATTCGAGGGCCTGAATCGTCCATTGACGGTGACCCGCTACCATTCGTTGATCGTCAAGCGCGAAACCCTGCCCGATTGCCTGGAGCTGACGGCCTGGACTCAGCTTGAGGACGGCTCGGTTGACGAGATCATGGGCCTGCGCCACAAGACATTGAACATCGAAGGCGTGCAGTTCCACCCCGAGTCGATCCTCACCGAACAGGGCCACGAACTGTTTGCCAACTTCCTTAAACAAACCGGCGGCACGCGCTAAGGACCTTTCATGAATATCAAGACAGCCCTGAGCCGAATCGTCGATCACCTCGACCTCAGCACCGATGAGATGCGCGATGTGATGCGTGAAATCATGACCGGGCAATGCTCGGATGCGCAAATCGGCGCATTCATGATGGCCATGCGCATGAAAAGCGAAAGCATCGACGAGATCGTCGGCGCTGTATCGGTGATGCGCGAACTGGCGGACAAAGTCGAACTCAAGACCCTCGATGGTGTAGTGGACGTAGTCGGCACCGGAGGGGACGGCGCCAACATTTTCAACGTATCGACCGCATCGGCTTTCGTGGTCGCTGCGGCCGGTTGCACCGTGGCCAAGCATGGCAACCGTGCAGTGTCGGGCAAGAGCGGCAGCGCCGACCTGCTGGAGGCAGCTGGTATCTACCTGAACCTGACCCCGGTTCAGGTAGCGCGTTGCATTGACAACGTTGGTATCGGTTTCATGTTTGCCCAGACCCATCACTCCGCGATGAAATACGCCGCCAGCCCGCGCCGTGAACTGGGGTTGCGGACACTGTTCAACATGCTCGGCCCGCTTACGAATCCGGCCGGTGTGAAACATCAGGTGGTCGGCGTATTTACTCAGGCACTGTGCCGGCCACTGGCTGAAGTGTTGCAGCGTTTGGGCAGCAAGCATGTGTTGGTGGTGCATTCGAAGGATGGCCTGGACGAGTTCAGTCTCGCCGCGCCGACCTTTGTCGCAGAACTCAAAGATGGCCAGATCACCGAGTATTGGGTCGAGCCGGAAGACCTGGGCATGAAAAGCCAGAGCCTGCATGGCCTGGCGGTGGAAAGCCCGGCGGCTTCCCTGGAATTGATTCGCGATGCCCTGGGCAAGCGCAAGACCGAAAACGGTCAGAAGGCAGCCGAGATGATCGTGCTCAATGCCGGTGCCGCGCTGTATGCCGCCGACCATGCCGGCAGCCTCAAAGAAGGCGTTGCCCTGGCGCACGATGCGCTGCACACCGGCCTCGCTCGGGAAAAACTCGAGGAGCTGGGTGCATTTACCGCGGTATTCAAAGTGGAGAATGAAGGATGAGTGTACCGACGGTTCTGGAAAACATTCTGGCGCGCAAAGTCGAGGAGGTCGCCGAGCGTAGCGCTCGCGTCAGCCTTGCCGAGCTGGAAAGTCTGGCCAAGACGGCCGATGCACCCCGTGGTTTTGCCAACGCATTGCTGGCCCAGGCCAAGCTGAAACAGCCGGCGGTCATCGCGGAAATCAAGAAAGCTTCGCCGAGCAAAGGTGTGATCCGCGAGAACTTCATTCCCGCCGACATCGCCAAAAGCTACGAGAAGGGTGGCGCGACCTGCCTGTCGGTGCTTACCGATATCGATTACTTCCAGGGCGCCGATGCGTATCTGCAACAGGCCCGTGCGGCGTGCAAGCTGCCGGTGATCCGCAAGGACTTCATGATCGATCCATACCAGATCGTCGAAGCCCGTGCGTTGGGCGCCGATTGCGTGCTGTTGATCGTTTCCGCTCTGGATGACGTGAAAATGGCCGAACTGGCGGCAGTGGCCAAAAGCGTCGGCCTCGATGTACTGGTGGAGGTCCACGATGGCGACGAGCTGGAGCGTGCCTTGAAGACCCTCGACACGCCACTGGTCGGGGTGAACAACCGCAACCTGCACACGTTCGACGTCAGTCTGGAAACCACCCTCGACCTGCTGCCGCGCATCCCGCGCGATCGTCTGGTCATCACTGAGAGTGGCATTCTCAATCGCGCCGATGTCGAGCTGATGGAGATCAGCGATGTTTACGCGTTCCTGGTCGGCGAAGCCTTCATGCGCGCCGAAAGCCCGGGCACTGAATTGCAGCGATTGTTCTTCCCAGAGCGCGGCGTTCCGGTCAGCGGTTCGACCCTCGATTGATTTTTTGCCGGTAAATCGGGGCGCGACCTTCGCGAGCAAGCCCGCTCCCACATTTGATCGGCGTTGCCCGTAGAGCGCCACTAATGTGGGAGCGGGCTTGCTCGCGAAAGGGCCCTTAAACATTCCTGAAGATCCAAGCCTTGCGGAGTTGTCCATGAACCAGCCGATCAACATGACCATCGAAGCCGGCCTGCAGGCCGAACAGGATCTGTTGGCATCGGTCTGTGCCGGCGACGCGGAGTTTGGCCTGTTGTTCTGGCAACCGAGCGATCGCGCACTGGTCATGCCGCGCCGCTTGAGTCGTCTGCCCAATTTCGAGGTCGCGTGCGAGGTGTCAGCGGCAGCGGGTTGGCCGGTGCTGTTGCGCGAAACTGGCGGTGAGCCGGTGCCACAGTCGGCCTCGACGATCAATATCGCGCTGGTTTACGCACCGCCACGTAACGAAGGCGATCTGAACCGCATCGAGTCCGGATACCGGCGTCTGTGCGACCCTATCTGCCAGCTGCTGGATGAGCTGGGCGGCACGTCGTCACTGGGTGAAATCGAAGGGGCGTTCTGTGATGGTCGCTTCAACGTCAACCTGGACGGGCGCAAGATGGTCGGCACCGCCCAGCGCTGGCGTCAGAGTCAGGGAGGCCAACGACCGGTGGGGTTGGTGCACGGAGCGATGCTGATCGACAATGAGCGTGAATCAATGGTCGCGGCCGTCAATCGCTTCAACGAAGCCTGCGGTCTGGAGCAGCGGGTGCGCGCTGAAAGCCATATTGCATTGCATGAGAAGTTTACGGCGCCAGGGGCCCTGGCTCGTCTCGACGAACTCTACCGGCTGATGCTCAAGCAGATGTTCTGCGCCTAGCGCGTACCGAAGACCACCATGGTCTTGCCCTTGACGCCCACCAGGTTGCGTTCTTCCAGATCCTTGAGCACGCGTCCGACCATCTCGCGTGAGCATCCGACGATCCGCCCGATTTCCTGACGGGTCACTTTGATCTGCATGCCGTCCGGGTGGGTCATTGCGTCGGGTTGCTTGCACAGTTCCAGCAGGCAGCGCGCAACGCGACCGGTCACGTCGAAGAATGCCAGGTCGCCAACTTTGCGTGTGGTATTACGCAGACGTTGTGCGATTTGTCCGCTAAGCACGTAAAGAATGTCGGGATCCTGCTCAGACAGTTCGCGGAATTTTGCATAACTGATTTCGGCAACTTCACATTCAATCTTGGCTCGCACCCATGCGCTGCGCTCCTGCTCCAGGCCTGCCTGTTCAAACAGCCCCAACTCTCCGAAAAAATCCCCGGCATTGAGATAGGCAATGATCATTTCCCGGCCATCATCATCTTCGATCAGGATGGTGACTGAGCCTTTGATGATGAAGAACAGTGTTTCCGAGCGGTCGCCAGCACAAATGATGTTGCTCTTGGCCTGATAGCGACGGCGCTGGCAATGCATCAACAGCTTGTCGAGGTTCTTGATCCTGGGGGTGGGGGTAATAGCAACCATGGTTGTATCCCGAAAATGCTGCACGGTGTGTTTGGCTTTTTTATGAATGCAGAAGCTGGCGCCAAAGCTGGCTATGCGCCAGCGAATTGGCGCCAGCTTAACAGACACTTCCTGCAATATTCGAGCATTTACCTACAGCGTTGCAGGATATCTCTCAGGAAGGCTAACAGTGTCAATCACGGGGCCTGTGCTAAGCTGGCGACCCTTTTTTATACAGTGGAGTCTTGGCGATGAAGGCACGCATCCAATGGGCTGGCGAAGCCATGTTCCTCGGCGAATCCGGTAGCGGTCATGTCGTGGTCATGGACGGTCCACCTGAAGCTGGCGGACGTAACCTGGGCGTCCGGCCGATGGAAATGCTCCTGCTGGGTGTCGGCGGTTGCAGCAATTTCGATGTGGTCAGCATTCTCAAGAAATCCCGCCAGGCCGTGGAAAGCTGTGAAGCCTTTCTCGAGGCCGAACGTGCAACTGAAGATCCCAAGGTCTTCACCAGGATCCACATGCACTTCGTGGTCAAGGGCCGCGGGTTGAAAGAGGCCCAGGTCAAGCGCGCCATCGAGCTGTCCGCAGAAAAGTATTGCTCGGCCTCGATCATGCTTGGCGCGGCGGGTGTGGCGATTACCCACGACTACGAAATCGTCGAGCTTGGCTGAGTCGACATTCAACTATCATAAAAGCAGTGCAGACTCTGGCGATCCCAAGCTGACGTCTGCATAATGCGCCACTTTTTTCAGGGTAGTGGCCGGTCAATCGATAGGCCTCGCACCCGAACAGACAACCAAAATCGCCATCGCGAAGAGGTGTTAACCGTCCTACGCAGGTGCGTTGTTCGCATCTGACGGGCATGCTTGATCACGCGGCCGGGCCGCAAGCACATAGAGAGTTTTTAACGGTGAAAAGCAAACTCAAGCTCCACGGGTTCAATAACCTGACAAAGACCTTGAGCTTCAACATCTATGACATCTGCTACGCGGAAACCCCGCAAGACCAGCAGGCTTACGTCGAGTACATCAATAAAGAGTACAACGCGAAACGCCTGACGCAGATCCTCACGGAAGTTG
The DNA here is from genome assembly GCF_019218965.1 of Pseudomonas sp. PDM31. Classification (NCBI taxonomy): domain Bacteria; kingdom Pseudomonadati; phylum Pseudomonadota; class Gammaproteobacteria; order Pseudomonadales; family Pseudomonadaceae; genus Pseudomonas; species Pseudomonas sp. PDM31. Next base: position 700,967 of record NZ_JAHUWS010000002.1, read on the forward strand.
TCGATATCATTGGTGCCAACATCCTGAACATTGCCAGTCAGGACTACGAACCACAGGGCGCCAGCGTCACGATCCTGATTTCTGAAGAGCCGGTAACCCCGACCGAGAGTCAGATCGAAGAATCTCCGGGCCCGTTGCCCGAGATCATTCTGGCCCACCTCGACAAGAGCCACATCACGGTGCACACCTATCCGGAAATCCATCCGGTGGACGGTATTGCAACCTTCCGTGTGGACATTGACGTGTCGACCTGCGGGGTCATTTCACCGCTTAAAGCGCTCAACTTCCTGATTCACCAGTTCGATTCGGACATCGTGACAGTGGACTACCGTGTGCGCGGTTTCACCCGTGACATTGAAGGCAAGAAGCACTTCATCGATCATGAGATCAACTCGATCCAGAACTACCTCTCCGAAGACACCCGCGACGCGTACCAGATGACCGACGTGAACGTGTACCAGGAAAACCTGTTCCACACCAAAATGCTGTTGAAGAACTTCGAACTGGATAACTACCTGTTCGGCGATGCCACCAGCAATCTGTCGTCTGAGCAGCGTGCCCAGGTGACCGAGCGGGTGAAACACGAAATGCTCGAAATCTTCTACGCGCGCAACATGCCGAACTAAGGTTCTTCGAGCACAAAAAAGGCGACTACCTCAGGGCAGTCGCCTTTTTTATTACACTGAATACTGCCCCTGTGGGAGTTGGCTTGCCTGCGAAGAGGCCCTCCCGGGAAACCAAAGTATCAGATCCGATAGGTACTCTTGGTCATCACTTTAGCCATCAGGCTCATCCCGAACTTCACGGGTGCCGGAAAACGGAACCCACCGGCATCCAGTGCGCTTTCGGCATGCTGTTCTTCGTCAATGCGCATCTGCTCAAGAATCGCCCGGGACTTTTCATCCTCGGCCGGCAGTTGCTCCAGGTGTTCGTTCAAGTGTTTGCACACCTGATCTTCAGTCGCCGCAACGAACCCCAGGCTGACTTTGTCGCTGATCAGCCCCGCAACCGCTCCAATCCCGAAGGACATGCCGTAGAACAGTGGGTTGAGAATGCTGGTGTGGCTGCCCAACTGATGGAGGCGTTGTTCGCACCAGACCAGGTGATCGATTTCTTCTTCGGCTGCATGCTCCATGGCTGCACGCACCTGCGGCAGCCTGGCGGTCAGGGCCTGGCCTTGGTACAGCGCCTGGGCGCAGACTTCGCCGGTATGGTTGATACGCATCAGGCCGGCAACGTGGCGGGTGTCTTCATCGCTCATTTTTGCATCCGGCTGGACGATGGCAGGCGATGGACGGTATGGCTGGCCACTGAAGGGCAGCAGGGTACGCATCGCGGCATCGGCTTGCAGCAGAAGACGGTCAATCGGCGAGTAGTGACGTTGGGTAGTCATGCGGACCTCCGGGGGAATCTCGGCGGCCAGTTTAACCCAATTGGCGAGGGGAAGGTTTGCGTTGGGTCATGTGTGGCGTCACCACCACTCCTGTAGGAGCCGGCTTGCTGGCGATGGCGATCTCAATGACGCCATCGCCAGCAAGCCGGCTCCTGCAAGGGCAGCCTGAGAATCAGCCCGGCGGCCAGTTCATCTGGCGCTGGCCGAGTACGTGCATATGAATGTGATAGACGGTCTGCCCGCCTTCTTCATTGCAGTTCATGACCACACGGAAGCCTTTTTCGCAGCCCAGTTCCAGCGCCAGGCGCTGAGCGGTGAACAGAATGTGTCCGGCCAATGCCTTGTCGTCTTCAGTCAGGTCGTTCAAGGTTCGCACCGGTTTCTTCGGAATGACCAGAAAATGTACCGGTGCCTGTGGGGCGATGTCGTGGAAGGCCAGTACCTGGTCGTCCTCGTAAATGATCTTCGCCGGGATTTCCCGGTTGATGATCTTGGTGAACAGAGTATCCACAGCTGTTTCTCCGTTGTTTGGGCTGGCCTGAGTGTACTTACAAGGGGATGCACCAGCCCAGTGTTTTACCGTAGGACATTTCAACGAGGGCAGTGGGCTTTGATGACCATGCCTGCAATTGTCCGGTTCAACCAGCGCGAACCGAGCCGCGGCAGGAAGGCGAACCAGCGATTGCGCCGCCCGGGAATGATGATCGCGCGATTCTTTTCAAGCGCCCGCACGGTATACAAAGCGACTTCTTCGGGACTCATCAGCAGCTTGTTGCCGGCAAGTTTGTCGGTATTGAGTTGCGCGGTGCGGAAAAACCCCGTGCGGGTCGGGCCGGGGCAGAGCACCGATACCTTGACCGCGCATTTCTTCAGCTCGACGCGCAAGGCTTCGGAAAAATGCAGCACATAGGCCTTGCTGGCGTAGTAAGTGCTCATCCACGGTCCCGGCTGAAACGCGGCCACCGAGGCCACATTCAGAATTTGTCCGCCGCCTTGCAGCGCCATGCTGTTGCCGATCGCGTGGCACAGGCGGGTGAGGGCAAGGATGTTCACTTCGATCAGGTCTTGCTCGGTCATCCAGTCCTGGGCCAGAAAAGGTCCGCAGGTGCCAATGCCGGCGCAGTTGACCAGCAAATCGATGTGCCGGTCACCTTCCTCCAGTTCCAGCAGAAATCCGGACAAGCGTAGCGGTTCGCCCAGATCACAGGCACGGAACAGCACCTCGACGCCGAAACGTTGGGTCAGTTCGATCGCAATACTTTCCAGCTGATCACGTTGTCGGGCCACCAGAATCAGGCTGCGGCCGCGCCGTGCCAGGGCTTCGGCCATCGCAAGGCCGATGCCGCTGGAGGCACCAGTGATCAGAGCGTAACGGGTCATTCAGTTCTCCATCGCAAACAGCTCCGCGCCGCGACGCAGGTGTCACGGGCCTGGAGCGCTGTTCATTCTTTGGCAGAGTCTACAGGGGGCTGGGCCTCTTCGGCTGCATCGCCAGGAGAATTTGGTTGCAGTTCGTTATCGACGTCGATTTCGTCGGAAGTGGCCGAGCCGGTTCCATAGCTGCCCTGCAAGACGTTTTCGTACTCTTGCTGAATCGCCGAAAGACTCCCGGTCAATGCGCCGGCGAAGACCAGCGCGATAAAGAGCAACCACAGTAAAGACAACAGCTTTACTGCGGTGCTGTTGGGTGGGGGTGGTGGGCCATAGCGGTTTGTGGTGCTGTTGCCAGGCACGACCGTGATCACGAACGGGAAGACACTGGCTACAAATGGAACGAGGTTCAGTAGCCACAGCCAGCCTGACCAGCCGATGTCATGCAGGCGCTGAACGGTGATCTGGATGCTGATGAAGGCGATGGCAACAAACAGGATAAAGGCCAGCAAGCCACCGATGATCAGGCCGGCCGACGAGTCAGCGCCGATCAGGGCCAGGGCAATCGAGGCGAAGCCTGCGCAAGCAGCCAGCAGAGCCAGGGTCAGGACCATCGTCCAGGCAAGGTAACGCAAACGACCAATGCGCCCATCGAAGCTGAACGGGTTGAGCGCTGCGAACTGCGGCAAGGCTTCACCGACTGCGGCGTGGGTCGGGCCGTAAGGAGATAGAGGATCCGTCGGCGGGACGGGATCTTGAGAGCGGTTTTCGTCCATGTTCGAGTCATCCTTGTCATGAAACATTAGATTCAGAGTGTCGCGTCCGGGCGACTGTAAGGCCCGCCGATGGCGGCAGGCCTTACTCCATTGTCAGCGTGGCCAGCGCTTGGGTAGTTGCGCGGCATGCTCCAGAGCCTTGCGATACTCGGCATCTAGACGCGCAACCAACTGCTCGACGCTTGGCAGGTCATCGATTGCGCCCACACCCTGGCCTGCGGACCACACGGTTTTCCAGGCTTTGGCCTCATCGCTGACCGGCTTGAGCTTGGCGCCGAAGTTGATTTCGCCCTTGCCCTGCAGCGCCGCCATATCGAAACCGGCCGCCTCCAGGCTTTGGCGCATGAAGCTGGCGGGAATGCCTGACACTACTGGAGTATGGATGATGTCTGCTGCCTGGGAAGTCAGCAGCATCTCTTTGTAAGCGTCAGGCGCATGACTTTCAGTGGTGCCGATAAATCGCGTCCCGAAGTAGGCCAGGTCCGCGCCGAGTAATTGTGCGGCGAGGATTTCATGGCCGTGATTCAGGCAGCCGGCCAACAGGAGAGTCTTGTCGAAGAACTGACGGATCTCGGCAATCAGTGAGAACGGGCTCCAGGTCCCGGCGTGTCCACCGGCACCTGCGGCCACAGCGATCAAGCCATCTACACCGGCTTCGGCGGCTTTTTCCGCGTGGCGACGTGTAGTGACGTCATGGAATACCAGGCCGCCGTAGTTGTGGAATGCATCGACCAGTTCTTTCACGGCGCCTAGGCTGGTGATCACGATCGGTACTTTGTGCTCCACGCAGATATCCAGGTCTGCCTGCAGCCGCGGATTGCTGTTGTGGACAATCAGATTGACGGCGTAGGGCGCAGGCTTGTCCAGGGTTGCCAGCCCGGCTTCGATTTCTTCCAGCCAGGCCTTGAAGCCGCTGCTCTCACGCTGATTCAACGCAGGAAAACTACCGACTACACCGTTGCGACAGCAGGCGAGCACCAATTGCGGGTTGGAAATCAGGAACATTGGCGCTGCCACCACTGGCAGACGCAGACGTTGTTCGAGCAGAGCGGGCAGCGACATTGGAAGTACCCCGTTAAATGCGGCTAGTAGGATTAGAACGGCCGAAGCACGACCAGAATTACGATGGCCAGCAATAGCAGAACCGGGACTTCATTGAACCAGCGATAAAAGACATGGCTGCGGGTGTTCTCGCCACGGGCGAAGCGTTTTACCTGGGCGCCGCACATGTGGTGATAGCCGATCAGCAATACCACCAGCGTCAACTTGGCGTGCATCCAGCCGCCCTGGGTGAAATAGGCGCCAGGGTTGAGGCTGATCAACCAGCCGCCAAAGATCAGTGTAGCGATCATCGCCGGGCCCATGATGCCCCGGTACAGCTTGCGCTCCATGATACTGAAGCGTTCCTTGCTGACAGCGTCTTCGCTTTGCGCGTGATATACGAACAGTCGCGGCAGGTAAAACAGGCCGGCAAACCAGCAAACCATACTGACGATGTGAAGCGCTTTGAGCCATAGATAAAGCATTTTTGGTTATTCCAGAATTCACGGTAGGCCGAATAGTAGAGGCTTGAGGCTCCGCACGTCACCTTGACGGTTGTCGCAGGGGCTTGCGGCCCCTATTATCGACGGCTTTCCAGTGGGTTCGTTGAGGGCAGGTTTATGGTCAAGGTCGGTATCGTCGGCGGCACGGGTTACACCGGTGTCGAACTGCTGCGTCTGTTGGCGCAGCATCCGCAAGCAGAAGTGGTTGTCATCACTTCCCGATCCGAGGCTGGCCTGGCCGTTGCCGACATGTATCCGAACCTGCGAGGCCATTACGACGGCCTCGCGTTCAGCGTTCCGGACATCAAGACCCTGGGTGCTTGCGACGTGGTGTTCTTCGCCACACCGCACGGCGTTGCCCACGCCCTGGCGGGTGAGCTGCTGGCGGCGGGGACCAAGGTCATCGACCTGTCGGCCGACTTCCGTCTGCAAGATGCCGCGGAATGGGCCAAGTGGTACGGCCAGCCCCACGGTGCGCCGGAGTTGCTCGACGAAGCGGTCTACGGCTTGCCGGAAGTCAATCGTGAGCAAATCAGGAAGGCGCGCCTGATTGCCGTACCGGGTTGCTATCCAACTGCCACGCAACTGGGCTTCCTGCCATTGCTTGAAGCCGGTCTGGCGGACACCAAAGGTTTGATCGCGGACTGCAAGTCTGGCGTCAGCGGTGCCGGTCGTGGTGCTGCGGTCGGCTCGCTGTACTCCGAGACATCGGAAAGCATGAAGGCCTACGCGGTCAAAGGTCACCGTCATTTGCCGGAAATTCGCCAGGGGTTGCGTCGCGCCGCGGGCAAGGATGTCGGCCTGACCTTCGTTCCGCACCTGACGCCGATGATCCGTGGCATTCACTCCACGTTGTATGCGACCGTAGTCGATCGCTCGGTGGACCTGCAGGCGCTGTTTGAAAAGCGTTACGCCAACGAGCCGTTCGTCGACGTCATGCCGGCCGGCAGCCATCCGGAAACCCGCAGCGTGCGCGGTGCCAACGTTTGCCGGATCGCGGTGCATCGTCCACAAGACGGCGATCTGGTGGTGGTGCTCTCGGTGATCGACAATCTGGTCAAGGGCGCGTCGGGTCAGGCGGTGCAGAACATGAACATCCTGTTCGGGCTGGATGAGCGTCTGGGTCTGTCCCACGCCGGCATGCTGCCTTAAGGTTTAATGCTGCACAGCAAAAGGCCCGATATACGGGCCTTTTTGCATTCCGGGTCGGCGCCTGGGTTGGTTGATATACCATAACAATAGTTGACCGCTTTTCTAGGAGAAGCGGATAATGCGCGTCATCACGCAATATGACGGCGTAACGCCGGGAGATAGTCAGCATGAGCGTCGAATCCTTCACCCCCACGGCTTTGCAATTCACCCACGGTGCCGCGCACAAGGTGAAGAGCCTGGTCGATGAAGAGGGGAATGATCGCTTGAAGCTGCGCGTATTCGTTACGGGCGGCGGTTGTTCAGGTTTTCAGTACGGCTTCACCTTCGATGAAGAAGTGGCCGAAGACGACACCATTGTCGAGCGCGAGGGTGTGAGTCTGGTTGTCGATCCAATGAGCTTCCAGTACCTGGCGGGAGCCGAGGTGGATTACCAGGAAGGTCTGGAAGGTTCGCGTTTTGTCATCAAGAACCCGAATGCGACTACGACCTGTGGTTGTGGCTCTTCGTTCTCGATCTGATCAGCGAGTCTGCATTACCCAGCGCCGCATGGCTCCAGAGCCCTGCGGCGTTTTGCTGTCTGGAGGATTTACGCGGGGTAGATGGCACCGAGTACGCGCAAGCCGCGGGCGCCGGTAACGCTTGGGCGGTTGGCGGCGATGCCTTCCAGGCAGCAATGCGCCAGCCAGGCGAAGGCCATGGCTTCGACCCAGTCAGGGTCTACATCGTAAGCGGCAGTGCTGCTGACTTTTGTATTCGGTAGCAGGCTGGCCAGGCGGTTCATCAGCGTGGTGTTATGCGCGCCCCCGCCGCATACCAACAGTTCCCGAGTGTCTGTCTGGGCACTCTGCAGCGACTCGACGATGGTCAGAGCGGTCAGTTCAAGCAATGTTGCCTGCACGTCTTCTGCCGCGAAGGTCGACAAGTGCGAAAGATGCTGTAGCAGCCACGGCAAGTTGAACACTTCGCGGCCGGTGCTCTTCGGGCCTTTGGTGACAAAAAATGGATCGCCAAGCAGGGCCTTCAGCAGTGTCGGTTCGACCTTGCCCGTAGCGGCCCATTGGCCGCCGCGATCATAGTTGTCGCCACGTTCCCGATGGATCCAGGCATCCAGCAACACATTTCCCGGGCCGCAGTCGAAGCCTGCAACAGGCTGACCGGGCTCGATCAGGCTGAGGTTGCTGAAGCCGCCAACGTTCAAGACTGCGCGGTTGCCTTCCCGCTCTTCAAACAGGGCTTCATGAAAGGCTGGAACCAGCGGCGCGCCTTGCCCGCCAGCGGCTACATCGCGGCTGCGGAAGTCACTGACCACGGTGATGCCGGTCAGTTCGGTCAACAGGGCCGGATTGCCAATCTGTACAGTGAACCCGCGCGCCGGTTCGTGGCGAATGGTCTGGCCATGGCTGCCGATCGCGCGAATGTCGTGAGGTTCGAGTTGCTGCTGGGCAAGGAGGGCGTGAATGCCCTGTGCTGCCAGACTCACCCAGTTCTGTTGGGCGATGGCGGAGCGGGCGATTTCGTCCGGACCGCTGGCGCACAACCCAAGCAGCTCGGCGCGCAGGGATTCGGGCATGGGGATGTAGTGCGTGGCAATCAGCTTGATCGCCGGGGTCAGTTCGATCAGTGCAATGTCCAGTCCATCGAGGCTGGTCCCGGACATCACACCTATATAGCGCGTCATGGCTTAGCGCTTCGAAGCCAGCATGGTGGACTTCTCTTGATCCATGCGCGCCATCAGCGGCTGGCTCTGTGCGAGGAAGCGTGCGCGTTCACCCTTGGAGATCGGATCGGCCATCGCTACTTTTTGGCCCAGCGGGTCGACGTGTACACCATTGACCTGGAACTCATAGTGCAGGTGCGGACCGGTGGACAATCCAGTGGTACCGATGTAGCCGATCACCTGGCCCTGTTTGACCGTGCCGCCGGTCTTCACGCCTTTGGCGAAGCCTTGCATGTGGCCATACAGCGTGGTGTAGGTAGCGCCGTGCTGGATGATCACGGTGTTGCCATAGCCGCCACGACGCCCCGCCAGCAGAACTTTGCCATCACCGGCGGCCTTGATCGGAGTGCCGCGTGGTGCTGCATAGTCAACGCCTTTGTGGGCGCGGATCTTGTTCAGGATCGGGTGTTTGCGGCCCATGGAAAACTTCGAACTGATGCGGGCGAAATCCACCGGTGTACGGATGAACGCCTTGCGCATGCTATTGCCGTCAGCGGTGTAGTAGCTGCTATTGCCTTGTTTGTTGGTGTAACGCACGGCGGTGTAGGTCTTGCCGCGGTTGGTGAAGCGTGCCGACAGGATCGGGCCGTTACCGACAGCCTTGCCATTGACGACCTTCTGCTCGTAGATGACGTCGAACTCGTCACCCTGGCGAATATCCTGGGCAAAGTCGACGTCGTAGCCAAACACGCTGGCCATGTCCATGGCCAGGCTGTGAGACAGGCCGGCGCGAGCGGCGGACTGCGACAGTGAGCTGTTGATCACTCCGTGAACATACGCGGAGCGCACGGTCGGCTTAGCGGTAGTGCGGTTGAACGTGTAGCCCTTGTCGTTTCTGGTCAGGCTGATGCTTTCCAGGTCGTTCAGCTTGCTGTGCAAATTGGTCAGTTGACCGTCGGGGCTCAGTTCGAATTCGAGTTTCTGTCCGTGTTTGAGCTGGCTGAATTGCTTGGCCTGCTTGTTGCTGGCCAGCAGTTCATGCACAGAGGTGGTTGGCAGGCCGACTTTCGCGAACAGCGTGGAAAGGGTATCGCCTTTGCCGACGATCACTTCCCTGTGGGTTTCAGCCTTCTTTTCTTCGGCGGCCGGTGCGGATGCAGTTACCGGCGCCTGTGCCGGTTCCGGTGCAGCTACGGGTGCAGTCTGGGCGGTTTCCTGGGTGTCCTCTGCGCTGTTTTCTATCTGCGCGAAGGGCGAGGCTGTTGACTCATTTGTGGCTTGGACGGCGTCAGCAGCGTCTTGATCTTGTGTCAGTTGTTCAGCAGGACTTTCCAGTTCAAGACTCAGGGTCGTCTTTTTGGCTTCAACATCGCTGGAAGGGAATACCAGGAGCGCCAGGCTGAGAAGGGCGGCGATCCCACTTGCGGCAAGCAGGTGGGTCTTCGGGTAAAGCGGTGGCGCTTTAGACGGTTCAGTGGTCATAAGTGATTTTGACTTTGAAAAATGATGAATTGGAAAAGATGAATGACATGATGAAGATGAAATAACTGTATAAAATATAACCAAATCATCTCTGAAGCAAGTCCGTGGGTGCTCTGCCTGTGGATTGGCGTCCGTGCGCCGGGCAAAACTTGTATTTGACGCGCGATCTTGTATGGTTGGTTCCCTTTGATTCTGAGCCTTGCAGGTTGGTTATGAAGTCGGTTGAAGAGCAGCTAGCGCTGATCAAACGTGGTGCGGAAGAACTGTTGGTCGAGTCCGAGCTGATCGAGAAGCTCAAGCGTGGCCAGCCACTGCGTATTAAGGCAGGCTTCGATCCGACCGCTCCGGATCTGCACCTGGGTCATACCGTGCTTATCAATAAGCTGCGCCAGTTCCAGGAGCTGGGGCATCAGGTGATCTTCCTTATTGGTGACTTCACCGGGATGATCGGTGATCCGAGCGGCAAGAGCGCCACGCGTCCTCCGCTTACCCGTGAGCAGGTTCTCGAGAATGCCGAGACCTACAAGACTCAGGTGTTCAAGATTCTTGATCCGGCGAAAACCGAGGTGGCGTTCAACTCCACCTGGATGGATCAGATGGGGCCTGCGGACTTCATTCGCCTGACTTCGCAGTACACCGTGGCGCGCATGCTCGAGCGCGATGACTTCGACAAGCGCTACACGACCAACCAGCCAATTGCCATTCACGAGTTCCTCTATCCGCTGGTTCAGGGTTACGACTCGGTCGCTTTGCGTGCGGACGTCGAGCTCGGTGGTACCGACCAGAAGTTCAATCTCCTGATGGGTCGTGAGCTGCAGCGTGGTTATGGTCAGGAGGCTCAGTGCATTTTGACCATGCCGTTGCTGGAAGGTCTGGATGGCGTGAAGAAGATGTCCAAGTCGTTGGGCAACTACGTCGGTATCCAGGAAGCACCGGGCGTAATGTACGGCAAGCTGGTTTCCATTCCGGATGCGTTGATGTGGCGCTACTTCGAGCTGCTCAGCTTCCGCTCCATGGAAGAGATCAATGCATTTCGTGCTGATGTGGAGGCCGGGGCCAACCCGCGCGACATCAAGATCAAGCTGGCCGAAGAGATCGTTGCGCGTTTCCATGGTGAGGAGGCTGCGGCTAACGCTCATCGCGCGGCGGGTAACCGCATGAAGGAAGGTGAGCTGCCGGATGATCTGCCGGAGGTCGAATTGACTGCTGCCGAAGATATGCCTATTGCTGCCGTCCTTAATAAGGCGGGCCTGGTGAAGAACTCGGCGATGGCGCGGGACCTTCTTGGTTCGGGCGGTGTGCGTATAGATGGTGAAGTGGTTGATCGCACCTTTATATATGCAGTGGGTGCGACCCATGTTTGCCAGGCTGGCAAGAAGGCTTTTGCACGAATTACGCTGAAAGCCGAATAAAACCGAAATAGAGGTTGACGGCGAATTTTAGAAGCCTATAATTCGCCCCACTTCCGGCGCAGTCGAAACGTAAAACTCCTTGGTAAACAATGAGTTACGCAGTTTTCGACAGCAAGTTGCTTCGGTTCATCGAAGCCGAAAGGGAGTTGAAAAAGAGGTGTTGACAGCAGCGTGTAACGCTGTAGAATTCGCCTCCCGCTGACGAGAGATCGAAAGCGCAAGTGGTTGAAGTTGTTAAGGATTCCTTGAAA